>NZ_JBIUWB010000001.1:0-910666 GCF_044743255.1 Glutamicibacter sp. NPDC087673 | reverse complement strand
TGCAATGCCTCAAGCAAATGTTATGTATTCACCAAATAAAAATATTCGGTATCAACAAACTTGGCACACTATTGAGTTCTCAAACAACAAACACTCTCGACACCACAACCATCAAGACTTCGATGACTGCTTCGCTCCGGAGCAACTTTTCCAACTTACCAGAGTTTCTGATCCGATCAAAATCGGCGGAAAACCTTCAGTGAAAAGTGATTGGCTGCCGGGTAAACAATCGGTAGATTCCGTGTTGTTTCCGTTCCGGCAACAGATAAAAACTATACACAGGTTCTTGGGCACTTACAAATCGAGGGGCCGCGTTCTAGGTCACATTCATTTCGCTGTTCTAGTCTGGGCTCATGAGCGACCTGCAAAGACTCCTTGGATACCGTGAACCCATCTTCAATGCATCTATGGCTGGCGCGGCTGGCGGCGCCTTGGCTGCAGCTGTTTCCCACGCGGGAGGTGTAGGGATGATCGGTTCGCCTGCAACTCCCACAGCTGACTGGATTGAACAGCAAACGCAATTCGTTGAATCCCTGAGTGCTCCATGGGGCGTCGGCTTCATGGCCTGGGCGCTGGAAACGGATCTCTCCCCGCTAGAGGCCTTCTTGGAGTTCGGGCCCTCGTTGGTGACCTTGAGCTTCGGCGATGTCACCCGGGCCGCGGCGGTAGCCCATGAGGCTGGAGTTCTGACCGCCATGCAGGTAGGCAATGCGGCAGATCTGGAACGCGCGATGGCTGATGACATCGACATCATCATTGCCCGTGGCGCAGAAGGTGGCGGACATGGCCGCAATGAAGCCGGAACTCTGCCGCTGCTGCAGCTGGCAACCGCCCAGCACCAGAAGCCTGTGGTGGCGGCCGGAGGCATCGGCACTGCGCGAGGTATCGCCGCGGTGCTGTCAGCTGGCGCGGAAGCTGCCTGGATCGGGACCCGTTTCCTCTCGGCAGCAGAGTCCAGCGGGCACGGGAACATGAAGAGCGCAGCACGCAATGCGGGCCTGGATGACACTATCTATACCCGCGCCTTCGATCTCGCCCAGCAATTGCCATGGGCGCCCGAGTTCGGCGGACGGGCGCTGCGCAATGAGTTCAGCGACAAGCACGCGGATCTTTCCAGCTGGGAGCCGAACGATGCGCTGCGCGAGCAGATGGATCAGGCCCGCTCCGAAGCGCTGACGGACATAGCCCCGGTCTATGCCGGTGAGGCAGTGCAGTTCGTTGGCGCCGAGCAGCCCGCCGCCGAAATCATGCAGGAGCTGTGCGGCTTCCGCCAGGTCCTCGGGCAGGCTGCTCGACGCTTTGCCTAGATCGGCTGGTTGTCGATCAGACGGACGTTGCCCACCTTCGCCGCGACAAGGATCAAGCCCTCGCCGGTGAAGGGGGTGTCCTGGCAGTTGAATGCCAGTTCCTGCAGGGTATCCGGGTCAACGACGGCGAAGTAGTCCAGCTCCACCAGCGGGGCCATCTGGTACATGCCGATGGCATCCTCGATGTACAGCGGTTCATTGTGTGCCGCACGGTCGGCAACCAGCTGGATCGAACGGTGCAGCACCAAGGCTGCTTCCTTCTCTTCCTCGCTGAGCAATGCATTGCGGCTGGAAAGCGCCAGGCCTTTCGGGCTGCGCACGATCGGCACCGCACGCAGTTCTACCGGATAGTCCAGGTCGGCAACCATGCGGCGGATCAGCATCAGCTGCTGGGCATCCTTCTGGCCGAAGTAGGCGCGGTATTCGCCCCGACGCGGGTCGGTCAAGTGCAGCAGCTTGGCGACTACGGCCAGCATGCCATCGAAGTGGCCTGGACGCGAGGCGCCTTCATACATTTCGCCCAGCGCGCCGGAGCTCAACTTCACCAGCGGAAGGCCGGCATGGTAGATCTCGGAAGCGTCCGGGGCAAAGACAAGATCGACGCCGGCGGCCGCGGCCAGCTGCACATCAGCGTCGAGCTGGCGCGGATAGGTGGCGTAGTCGCTGGCATCGTTGAACTGCAGCTCATTGACGAATACGGAGATGACTACCAGTTCGTTTTCTGCGCGGGCGGCCTTGAACAGCGAAGCATGTCCGCGGTGCAGGGCTCCCATAGTGGGCACGAAGCCCAGCGATCCCGGGTTAGCTGCGGCAATAGCAGCCTTCAGCTCGGCACGGGTCTTTACAATCTTCGGGGTTTTCACGCTTCTATTCTAGAACTCGCAGAAGCTCTTCCAGCGTGGCTTGGGAGATCAGTCCGCGTTCTGCGGCGCGCAGCGCGGTAGCGCGCGAGAGGCTCCGATAGGAATTGTTGGTTTCCGCCGGGGCATCGGCCAGCGCCTGCAGGTGCGCGGTGACCGTTCCGCTATCGCCTCGTGCTACCGGGCCGGTCAGTGCGCCCGCGCCGGAACGCAGGGCATTATCCAGGCTCGCGTACATCAGGGCGCGCAGGGTATTGGATGGTTCTTCCACGCCGATCCGGCGCAGGATGTCCGCCGATTGCGCCGTGATGGTGTTCAGGTGGTTTGCCGCATGGGCCAGGGCCGCGTGGTAGCTGGCACGATCCTGCTCGGCGATCACCACCGGCTCCCCGCGCATTTCCACCACCAGCGCCTGGGCTACCGGGAGGATGGCCTCGTCCGCGGTGACCGCGAAGACGCAGTCGGTCAGGCGCTGGAGGTCCATGCTCATGCCGGTGAAGGTCATGGCCGGGTGGATTGCCAGTCCAAAGGCGCCAGCATCCAAGGCCGGTTGAAGGATCGAGGTGCCGTACCGCCCGGCGGTGTGCGCGATCAACTGCCCGGCGGCGATATGGCCGCCCGCTGCCAGTCCGGACACCAGTTCGCCGAGCACGTCGTCGGGTACCGCAAAGAGCACCAGCTCGCTGCGGCGCAGGATTTCTGCTGGGTCCAGCAGTTCCACGCCGGGCAGCAAGGCGTCGGCGCGATCGCGCGAATCCTCCGAAACGGCGTGGATTCCGGTGATCCGGTGTCCGCTGGCTGCCAGCGCCGCACCAAGCACGGTGCCTACCTTGCCGGCGGAGATGATGCCGATTCCCAAGCGTGGTGCGTCCACTTCTACCTTTCAACCAGGCGCCGGGTTTGCGCCCGAATAAATTCTGCTGCGGTGTCCGCATCAATCTGATGCAGGTATCCGATGATGTTTCCGCCGGCACAGTGCAAGCGGACACCGGCCAGTTTACGTCCTTGCTCCCATGGTCCCTGGCCCCAGCTCATGCCCTGCACCCGGTTATGCGGCACGAAGCTGGCCTGCCGGGCCAGCCAGCCATACCGGGAAATCACCGTGGTGCCGGTGGCCAGGAACGCCTGGTGCTTCCATGCCCCGGGCGATAGCGGCTTGGCGCGTTCCGGGGAGCCGGTGAAACCGTGTTCGCATCCGGTGCTCACCGCGGTGGCCAGCACCTCGCGCTGGTTGGCGACGCCAAGATCCGGCAGCAGGATCCCCATGATGCGGGCGACCGACTCGAAGTCGCCCACCGGGAGCACCTGCAGGTTATCCGCGTCATCGCTCTTGGTGCCCAGCACGTTGACTTCCACCTTGTACCAGCCCAGCATCCGCCAGAAGAAGGGTGCCGTCACCGAAATGGCCTGGACGCGGCCGGCAGGAATGGAGTGCTGGCGGGTGTCAGCCAGTCCGTAGCTGATGCGCATGCCGGTGTCCGAGGCACTGGCGGTGAAGTTCCAGCCCTGGTTCAGCTGCTTGTAGTAGAAGCTGCCGAAGGCCAAGGCCGCGGGGACCAGGGCCGCGATGATTCCGTCGACCCCGGCAAGCCAAAGCACCAGCATCGCCAGGCATGCGAGCACCCCGAACATCACCGGCAATTGCAGGAACATGGAGCCAATCAGGCGCCCAATGGGCACGTTGGCCATCAGCGGCAATGCGTCCGCGGCGGCCTGCGGCTGGGCTGCCGCGCGATCCGCCGCGTCGTGGGAGCCGCTTTCTTGGGCAGCGGCAGGTTCTTCGCCGCGGGCCCGCTCCAGGATGACCACGCGCAGCGCGTGGGCATCGGCCTTGCGCAGGAAGGAAAGGCGCAGCACCGACTCGGAGGAATCGGCCACGTCAAAGCGCAGTTCGGCGAGACCCAGCAGCCGGGCTACCAGTGGCTGGGCAATGTCTATGCCTTGCACCTTGTCGATGCGCGCCTGCTTCTGGCTGCGGAATAGCATCCCGGAATTCACGTACACGTGGGTGCTGGTGAGCTTATAGCGGGTGAAGTACCAGGAAAGGAAGTAGAAGATGAGCACCACGGCCAGTGCGATGCCGGCGCCCGCGACGGTCCACATCAACCTGGTGCCGGAGAAGCGCTCCGCCCAGGACAGGTCGTCGGTGTTCTGCCAGTAGATGTAGCCCAGGCCGATGATGGCCAGCCAGCCGTGGACGAACGGGCTGGCTGGATGCACCCGCTGCCATGGCTCGGCACTGTCTCCGGTGGCCAGTTCTTCGGCCTGGCTCATAGCATTTTCTCTTCGCCGGCGGCCACAAGCCGTTCGCGCAGGGCCTGCCCTTCGCGCTCGGGCAACCCGTAGACGTGCGCGGTGGCAGCGCTGCCGGCGGTGTTCAGCGTTAGCTGGCATAGCCCATAGCGGCGCTCCAGCGGCCCGCTGTTGACCTCGACGTATTGCATGCGGCCGTAGGGAATGACCACCTGCTTGCGCCACATCACCCCGGAGCGGACGATGAAGTCTTCTTCGCGTTCGAGATAGCCCAGTGCGGCGACCTGGCGGCGGATGATGCGCAATGCCGGCAACGCGATCGCCAGCACCAGCAGGACCGGGGAAAGCACCAGCCACAGCGGGATGCCGACGCCGGTGACTGCCAGCACGGCAGGGACCAGTGCCGCCAGCAGGAACAGGCCCCAGGTGATTGCCCAGGTGGTGAACTTGAGCTTGGCGTAGTCCCGGTGGGCTGGGGTGAAGTTATTCGGTGACCACGGAGTCGCTGTTGCCATCGGTATCCTCTGGAGGTAGTTTGCACAGTTGCTGAACAATATACCCAATAATCACCATGAGGACACCAGCACCAGTCAGCACCAGGCCGCGGGTCAGGGTGGGGGTGATCCCAGTGGCCGCCCAGAGGGTGATGATGGCCGGAACATGCCATCCGGCAATCACCGCACCGGCATACGCCGAGGCCTGGGCCAGAACCAGGGTACGAGCTGCGGCGATCGGCTCGAAGTCCGATTTGCCCAGGGTGGAGCGCTTCACGCGGATCCCCAGGAACAGGATCACCGCGCAGACTGCGCCCAGCGAGTACAGGGCGGAGTAGTCCAGCACCGGCGCGTACCTGCCTGCCGCGGTGAGCAGGCGCAACGCGATCCAGCCGGCCACGGCCCCGAGCCCGGCGCACCAGAGCAGCCAGCGCAGCTTCAGCTTGGCCATAGCCGGATGATGTCCTTCGTATCGGCAGCTTCGGCGGCCAAACGGGAAACCAGTTGCCCGTTCAGCACCGCGTCCGGATCCATCCAGCTCCACGGGGCCAGCACGAAGCCGCGGATCGCGGCGCGCGGATGAGGCAGGGTCAGCCGCTCATCATCCAGGTTCAGCTGGTCGTAGGCGATCAGGTCCAGATCCAGCGTGCGCGCTTCCCAGCGCACTTCGCGGGTGCGGTGGTGCTTGGCTTCTATCCACTGGCACAGATCCAGCAGCTCATGCGGGGCCAGCCGGGTACGCACTTGGACGACCTGGTTGGTGTAATCGGGCTGTTCCGGCGGACCGCCTACCGGCTTGGTGATGGCCAGCGGGGAAACCTTGAGCAGCTCGACTTCTGCGCCGAGGTCCTGCACCGCGGCGGCCAGGGTAGCCTGCGGATCACCCAGGTTGGCGCCCAACGCGATGATCGCGGTGTGCTGCTTCTGGTGCCGCGTCAGCGAGATGGTGACATCGGTGAACGGTACCGGGATTGGAGCCTGCGGCTTGTGCACCACCACGTCGATGGTGAACACGCCCGGGTAGGCGGCGAGGATCGCCTCGGCGATTTCGCTGCCCAGCTTCTCGATCAGGTCCCACGGGCCGGCCTGGATCTGCTGGACTACCAGCTCGCTGACTTCGCCGTAGTGCACCGTGTCAAGAACATTGTCGCTGGCTGCCGCACGTGAGATATCCACGTGCAGCACCACGTCAATGATGAATTCCTGGCCGTCGCGCTTCTCATGGTCGAAAACGCCATGGTAGCCGGTGGCCGAAATTCCGTAGATGCTAATGCGATCCATAGGCCTGCACGACTTCAATGGCGTCGCGGTTGCCGGTGACATCGTGCACGCGCACTGCCCAGACCTTGTCGCGGGCGCCCAGCACGGTGGTCGCTGCGGTCGCGGAATCGCGTTCCATCGGCGCGCGGCTCTTGGAGCCTTCGGCCAGCAGTTCGCCCAGGAAGCGCTTGCGGCTGGTGCCGATCAGCACCCGGTGGCCCAGCTCCTCGATGGCAGGGACGTTGGCCAGCAGCGCCCAGTTGTGCTGCGCATCCTTGGCGAAGCCCAGTCCCGGATCGATGATGATCTGCTCCGGGGCCACGCCCTTGGCGACGAATTCATCGCGCAGCATGCGCAATTCGCCGATGACCTCAGTGACCACGTCCTGGTAGTTGGCCTCGGAGACCATGTCCTGCGCGGTGCCGCGGCGGTGCATCAATACGTAGGGGACGCCGGTTTCCGCGATCAGCTCCGGCATGCCCGGCTCATAGGTCAGGCCGGAAACGTCGTTGATGAGGTGCGCGCCGGCGGCGATGGCCGCGCGGGCGGTGGAGACATGCATGGTGTCCACGGAGATCACCGCGCCGGCCTTCACCAGGGCTTCGATGACCGGGATGATGCGCTCGCGCTCCAGGGCAGGATCCACGTTCGTGGCGCCCGGGCGGGTGGATTCGCCGCCCACGTCGATGATGTCGGCACCCGAGTACAGCAGCTTCAGGCCCTGGTCGATCGCGGCATCGGCGGACAGGTACTTCCCGCCATCCGAGAAGGAGTCCTCGGTGACGTTCAGGATGCCCATGACCAGGGTGCGGCCGGTTGGCAGGTCGGCCATGGTCTTCTTGCTGGACTTGCGGATCACCGGCAATGGGCTGGTGTTCGGGCCGGTGCCCGGGATCGCTCCAAGCGACATGGGGGTTCCTACTTTCCGAGGATCAGGCTCATGGCTTCGGCACGGGTGGCGGTTTCCCGCAGCTGCCCGCGCACCGCACTGGTCACGGTCTTCGCGCCGGGCTTCTGCACCCCGCGCATGGACATGCACATGTGCTCGCATTCAACGACGACGATCGCACCGGAGGGGTTCAGGTGCTCCACGAGGGCATCGACGATCTGGGTGGTCAGGCGCTCCTGGACCTGCGGGCGGCGGGCGTACACCTCGACCAGCCGGGCCAGCTTGGACAGGCCGGTGACCTTGCCGCCCTTGCCCGGGATGTAGCCGATATGCGCCGAACCGTAGAAGGGCACCAGGTGGTGCTCGCAGGTCGAGTAGAACGGGATGTCCTTGACCAGCACCATCTCATCGTGCTCGATGTCGAAGGTGGTGGACAAGTGGTCTGCCGCTTTCTGGTGCAAGCCGGCGAAGAACTCCGCATAGGCCTTGGCCACCCGCTTCGGGGTGTCTACCAGGCCGTCGCGGTCGGGATCCTCGCCAATGGCTTCCAGGATCTCGCGCACGGCTGCCGCGATCCGCGGCTGATCAATCTCTTGTAGTTCACTCACGCTTCGATCCTAGTCGGTCGAGGAAGCTGCGCGCTCCTTGGGGCTTAATATCGGGCCCTCTTGGTGCACCGGACGGGCCTCGTTGCTCAGCCAGACTTCGCGCTTGTCGCGCTTTACCAGGTCGGAGAAGATCTCGGCGATCTCCTTCTGGTTCAGCGTCTCGCGCTCCAGCAGCGCCAGGGCCAGGCGGTCGAGCACATGGCGGTTGGCCATCAGCGCCTGGTAGGCGTCGTTGTGCGCCTGCTCGATCAGCTCGCGCACTTCCTGGTCCACCAGGTGGGCCATTTCGTCGGAGAAGTCGCGGGAGGCGGTGCCCATGCCCTGCTCGGCAGCCGAGCCGGCCAGGCGCACGGCGCCCACCTTCTCGCTCATGCCGTATTCGGTGACCATCTTGCGCGCGGTGGCGGTGGCCTTCTCGATGTCGTTGCTGGCGCCGGTGGACGGATCGTGGAAGACGATCTCCTCGGCGACGCGCCCGCCCATGGCGTAGGCCATCTGGTCCAGCAGCTCGTTGCGGGTGACCGAGTACTTGTCGGATTCGGGAACCACCATGGTGTAGCCCAGCGCGCGGCCGCGCGGCAGGATGGTGATCTTGGTGACCGGTGCGGTCTGGTTCATGGCCGCTGCCACCAGCGCGTGGCCGCCCTCGTGGTAGGCGGTGACCTTGCGCTCGTGCTCGTCCATCAGGCGGGTGCGCTTCTGCGGGCCGGCCATGACGCGGTCGATGGCCTCGTCCAGGGCGCGGTCGTCGATCAGGTTCGCGTTGGAGCGGGCGGTGAGCAGCGCGGCCTCGTTGAGCACGTTGGCCAAGTCGGCACCGGTGTAGCCCGGGGTCTTCTTCGCGACGGCGTTCAGGTCCACGGTGGCATCCATCGGCTTGCCCTTCACGTGCACGGCCAGGATCTGCTCGCGGCCCTTCAGATCCGGTGCCTCCACCGGGATCTGGCGGTCGAAGCGGCCCGGGCGCAGCAGCGCCGGGTCCAGCACGTCGGGGCGGTTGGTCGCGGCAATCAGGATGACGTTGGTGGTGGCGTCGAAGCCGTCCATCTCCACCAGCAGCTGGTTCAGGGTCTGCTCGCGCTCATCGTTGCCGCCGCCGATGCCGGCGCCGCGATGGCGGCCGACGGCGTCGATTTCGTCAACGAAGATGATCGCCGGGGAGTTGGTCTTTGCCTGCTCGAACAAGTCGCGAACGCGCGAGGCGCCCACGCCGACGAACATCTCCACGAAGTCCGAACCGGAGATCGAGTAGAACGGTACCGCCGCCTCGCCGGCTACGGCCTTGGCCAGCAGGGTCTTGCCGGTGCCCGGAGGGCCGTAGAGCAGCACGCCCTTGGGGATCTTCGCGCCCAGGGCCTGGAATTTGGCTGGTTCCTGCAGGAATTCCTTGATTTCGTGGAGTTCCTCCACGGCCTCGTCGGCGCCGGCGACATCCTTGAAGGTCACCTGCGGCATGTCCTTGGTGATCAGCTTCGCCTTGGACTTGCCGAACTGCATGACCTTGGAGCCGCCGCCTTGGGAGCGGGCGAGGATGAACCAGAAGATGCCGGCGATCAGCAGGAACGGGATGATGATCCCGAGCATCGACAGCAGCCAGTTGCTTTCCACCGGCTGGTCGGTGAACTTGCCCAGGTTGGCCTTGTTGATCTCATCGACCACCAGTTCGGCACGGGCGGTGGAGTAGTAGAAGCTCACCGAGGTGCCCTTGTCCACGCCATCGACCTTCAGCGAGTCGCGCAGCTTCAGATCCACGCGCTGGTCGCCGTCGAACATCTTCGCTTCGGTGACATTGCCGCTGGTGAGCTGGTGCAGGCCTACGGAAGTGTCCACCTTGGCCGAGTTATTGCCGAAGACCATCGGCAGGAACAACACCACGGCGACTACGCCGGCCAGGACCCAAATGATCCAGCTGTTAAAAAGCTTCTTCGTTTTCATTGATCCGACAGGCCCCGCGCCTGGCGCATCCCCCTCACGCACTGCTCTGGCGTCCGGGTCACGCCACCTTCGATATTTCTCAACGCCCCATTGGCGAGAAAAGTTCCCTACTGGTAAATATGCGGGGCCAAGGTGCCCACGCAATCAAGGTTGCGGTACTTTTCCGCGAAGTCCAGGCCGTAGCCCACCACGAATTCGTTGGGGATGTCCATGCCGACGTACTTGACGTCGATTTCCACCTTGGCTGCTTCCGGCTTGCGCAGCAGGGTGCAGATTTCCACCGAGGCCGGGCCGCGGGATTCCAGGTTGGACTTCAGCCAGGACAAGGTCAGGCCGGAATCGATGATGTCCTCGACGATCAGCACGTGCTTGCCCATGAGGTCGGAATCCAGGTCCTTGAGGATGCGCACCACACCGGAGGACTGGGTACCCGAACCGTAGGAGGACACTGCCATCCAGTCCATGGTCAGGTGGGAGTTCAGTGCGCGAACCAGGTCAGCCATGATCATCACGGCGCCCTTGAGCACACCTACCACGAGGATGTCGCGGCCTTCGTAATCCTTGTCGATCTGCGCGGCAAGTTCTTCCACGCGGGCCTGGATTTCTTCCTTGGTGTACAGAACGTGCGCAAGATCGGCTTTGACTGCATTGGAATCCACGAGAATTCTCCTGATTCTAGAGGTGTGGTACTTACCTAGAGTGCCACATTTAGCGGAAGGTTGTTTAGCCGGTGTTGGTGAAAACGATCACCGATTGCCGCCGGAAGGCGCTGATCCTGCCATCCAGCTGCACAGGACCAGCTGATTTGGACTTGGGGACGCCGAGCCCGGCCAGCGCGCACAGCGCCGCCGTTCGCTCATGGCCCACATTCCTGGCCCCGGCTTCCATGGCGGCCAGGCGTAATACTCGCGAGCTGATGGCCACCGGCAGCGTGGCCAGGTCCGGGATCGCCAACCCGTGCTCGTCCTTGGCCGCTTGGGCCCATTCGTCGAGGGCTTGGGCGTCGGCGGCGGCCAGGCTGGCGGTGCGCGCCAGTGCTTCGGGAACATGCTCGCCAAGTTCCTCGCGCAAGAAGGGCAGGATCCTATGGCGGATGAGGTTGCGCTTGTACCCGGTGTCCGCGTTGCTCGGATCTTCCCAGTAGCCAAGCCCCGCCTGCCGGCAGATTTCCTCGGTTTGCGCCCGGGACAGTTCCAGCAGGGGGCGCCGGTAGGCTCCGCGCCGGGCAGGGATGCCGGCCAGCGAGCGGGTTCCCGATCCGCGCAGCAGCCCCAGCAGCACCTGCTCGGCCTGGTCGTCGCGGGTGTGGGCGAGCATCAATGCCTGCGCGTTGAACTGCTGCAGGGCTGCTTCAAAGGCCTGGTACCTGGCCGTGCGGGCCGAAGCCTCGTCATCCGAGGTCTCGACCTGGACCACCGCCACCGGGTCCAATCCCAGCTCGCGGCATTGCCCGGCGGCGCGTTCGGCCGCCTGGGCGCTGCCGGGCTGCAGGCCGTGATCGATAACCACGGCGCCGAAGGAAGCGGGCAGCGTCGCCGCGGCAATGGCCAGGGCTAGCGAGTCGGCACCGCCGGAAACCCCGATCAGGTTCAGCCCGGGCGCGCTGCTGGCACTGATGGCGGCGCGGGCAAGGTGAAGGGCGCGGCTCATCGGGTGCGGGCCAGCCAGCGTTCCGGGTCATCGAGTTCCCCGGCGCTCGGGAACATCTCGCGGGCGGTGAAGATTTCGTTGAAGCCCTCGTAGCCGATCGCGTCGACGATATGCCGCACGAATTTTGCCCCGCGTTTGTACTGCAGCGCCTTGGCATCCAATCCCAGCAGCTTGCCCAGCAGGATCGCCAGGGCCGAACGGTTCTCGCCACGGGCTTCGAAGCGGCGGCGGATGGTCTTGATGCTGCGGATCGAGGTGACATCGTTCATCACGACCATGGCGTGGCCTTCGAGCACCGACATGATGCTGGTCAGTTCGCTGACCTCGGACTTCATGGATTTCAGGCGTTCACCCAGTTCGCCCATGGAGTGGGTGGTGCCGGCCAGCGGCTCGAAGGCCTCGGCCAGGGTCTGCTTCATGACCCCGGGGATCCAGGCAGCGTGCTCGAATTGCAGGCGGTGGGTCTGCTCGTGGGTGGCGATCCACAGGTAGAAGTCGCGGGCGTTCACATTCAGCTCGCCGCGGATCTGGGTGATGGTCGGGGCGTTGAGCAGCAGGCGCGGGCCGACGAACGGGTCGAACTGGCCCAGCACCCGGGTGCCCAGCACCGAGAGCACCGCGCCAAGTTCTGCGCCGGCAATCAAGGGGACCACCCCGGGGACGTCCTGGCGCGCTGCCGGGAGCAGGGCCGCGAAATTCTGGCTGACGGCCTTGGCCCAGCCGGACCGGTCCACCACCAGGGTCTGCGAGGGCGCGGAAGCAGCCAGCTTGGAAACCTTCTCGGCCTCCACCAGGCCTTCGCCGGCGGCGATGCGCAGTTCCTCGATGATCCGTGCGGCATCCTGGGCCTGGATCCCCGGCCCGGCGGGCATCAGGGTTTTCGCGGCCTTGGCCGCCAGCTTCCAATCGACGAACTGGTTCATTTGCTGCTCCTGCGGCGTTCAGCTCCGGCAGCCACAGCCACGGATGGCGGTGACAGCAGAGTCAATGGTTGGCTTGTGGGGTGCGAGTGTTCCGTTGGGCTGATCGGCATAGATCGAGAAGGCGAGCAGGCGCCCGTCTTCGGTCATGGCCATGCCGGTCAGCGTGGCCACGCCGGTGAGCGAGCCGGTCTTGGCGCGGACCAGGCCAAGTGTTCCGGCACCGCCCAGGCGGTTCATCAAGGTGCCGTTGTAGCCGGCGACCGGCAGCGAGTAGACGACCTCGCGCAATTCCGGCTTCTTGCTGGTGGCGGCCGAGCGCAGTACCGCGGTCAGCGCCGCGGGCGAAATCCGGTTCCTGGCAGCCAGGCCGCTGGTGTCCACGAGCGTGTGGCCAGCAGCCCCATGGGCCTGGGCCACAGCAGCGACGGCGGCCCCTGCCTGCTCCCCGGGCATCTGGCGGTCCAGCGCCACCAGGCGGCCCATGGATTCGGCAATGTAGTTATCCGAAACCAGCAGCATGTGCTTGATGACATCGCGCAGCGGTGCCGACTTCACCTCGGTGATCTGCTCGCCCCCCGCATAGGGGCCGCGGCCACCCTCATCCACCTTGACCCGCTCGCCCAGGGCTTGGGCGAAGACCTTGCGGACCTGCGCGGCCGGGTCGGACTGGTAGGCGGTGCTGGTGCTTTCCCCGGCACGCCCGGCGTAGTGCGCAATCGGGTAGACCTGGCCAATGTTATTGGAGGTGAACAGCGACTTGTCCCAGGCGGGGTTGCTGTGCGCATCGCCGAACAGCGAGTCGTCCAGCCACAGCTTGACCTCGCTGATGCCGCGCTTTTCAAGTTCTTCGGCGGTCTGCTTGGCCAGGGTTGCCAGTCCTGCA
Source organism: Glutamicibacter sp. NPDC087673 (assembly GCF_044743255.1). Classification (NCBI taxonomy): domain Bacteria; kingdom Bacillati; phylum Actinomycetota; class Actinomycetes; order Micrococcales; family Micrococcaceae; genus Glutamicibacter; species Glutamicibacter sp. NPDC087673. The sequence continues at coordinate 897,604 of NZ_JBIUWB010000001.1, read as the reverse complement.
TAGCCCTTGGGGTGCGCCGGGTCCGATTCCCCGTCGCCCAGCAGCACATCTCCCCCGCCGCGCAGGATCAATGTGCCGCCATCGAGCAGCACGCTGGTGGACAGCTGGGTGTCGCCGCCGAGGGCATCGAGGGCCGCGATGGCGGTGACTACCTTCAGGCTGGAGGCCGGGGTGCCATTTATTTCGGAGTTCCTGTCATACAGGACTGTGCCCGTGGCCACGTCGACCACCTGGGCGTTGAAGGACGTCCGGTCGGGCTTGTCCGCCAGGATGCTATCCAGCTTCGCGGCGAGGATCCCGGGGTCCGGTTGCGCGGCGTTGGGGTCCAGGTCCCGCACGGCGACTGGGGATTTATCGGCCAGCTGCGCGCTGGCCGGGGTGTAGAAAGCCTCGGGCTCTCCGGTGAAGAATCGCGGGGCCAGCAGCATCGCGGCAATCACTGCAACCATGGCAACAATCGCCACCCCCAGCGTAATAGCGCGTCGGGCGGCAGTGTTCATATGGTTACATTCCTCTCGCAGTTTTATCCATCAGGCGCAATGGGGCGATACCCTTATTAGCGGATATCCCTAAGACTAGTTTAGGAGTGTGCTTTTCATGAGCCACGACGTGACCATCGAGATCCCCACCGGATCGCGCGTCAAGTACGAGATCGACCACGAGACCCACCGCCTGCGCCTGGATCGCGTGCTGTTCACCTCGATGCAGTACCCAACCCACTACGGCTACTTCGACGATACTCTGGGCGAAGATGGCGATCCATTGGACGCCATGGTCTTCATCCCGGGTGTTGACCTGATCCCAGGTGTTGTTGTCGAAGCACGCCCAATTGGCGTATTCAACATGACCGACGATGGCGGTGGCGATGCCAAGCTGCTGTGCGTTCCTGCCGACAAGCGCTTTGACCACATCAAGGAACTTGAAGACATCGACGAATGGCTGATCAAGGAGATCGAGCACTTCTTCACCCGCTACAAGGACCTGGAACCAGGCAAGTGGGTCAAGGCCGAGGGTTGGGAAGGCCGCGAGGCTGCCGAAGCCGAGCTGGCTCGCTCCATCGAGCGTTTCAAGGCCTAGCCACTAGGCTCAAGCCGAACATGGCGGCGACCCCCGAATCGGGGTCGCCGCCATTGCTTTTGCTGCCGGTTCACTGCCGGAGACCCGGACTTGCCCGGCGCTAGGCTTCAGGCAGCATTCCGCTGAGCACATCTTCCTGCGCGGAAACTTCCAGGGTCTGCACGTCCTTGAGTTTCCGCTCCACCGCACGGGTCCGGGTACCGGCATCGCGCACCGTGTTCTGCGCCGTGGCCAGCTGCTTGCCCAGCTTGTCCCAGACATCTCCGTACTTGCGGAACTCTTCCTTGGCCGCCGAGAGCACCTGCCACACCTCGCTGCTGCGCTTCTCAATGGCCAGTGTCCGGAAACCCATTTGCAAGGAGTTCAGCAGGCTCATCAGGGTGGTCGGCCCCGTGACCAGCACCCGGTGCTCGGCCTGCAGCTTGCTGGCCAGCCCCGGGCTGCGCACAACCTCGGCGAACAGCCCCTCGGTGGGCAAGTACATGATGGCGAAGTCGGTGCTGTACGGCGGGGCGATGTACTTGCTGGAGATCAGCTTGGCCTGCTCAAGGATCGCCCGGTCCAGCGCCTTGCCCGCAGCGGCGATGACGGCCTTGTCGCCGTGCTCCTGGGCATCGAGCAGGCGCTCGTAGTCCTCTTGCGGCAGCTTGGAGTCGATTGGCAGATAGATCGTTCCGGCATCCCGCCCGGGCAGGATCACCGCGAACTCCACGACCTCGCGGCTGCCGGGCACGACCGCCACGTTCTGCTCGTACTGCTCTGCGGTGAGGATGTCTTCCAGCTGGCGCGAAAGCTGCACTTCGCCCCATGAACCACGGCTCTTCACGTTGGTGAGCACGCGTTTCAGCCCGCCGACATCCTGGGCCAGGCTCTGCATTTCCCCCAGCCCCTTCTGCACCATTTCCAGCCGCTTGCTGACCAGTTCAAAGGATTCGCCCAGCCGCTTCTCCAAGGTCCCCTGGAGCTTCTCGTCCACCGTCTCGCGCATCTTCTCGAGTTTGGCTTCATTGCCCGAGCGCAGTTTCTCCATTTCCTGCTGGAGCAGCCCCTGGACCTGCAGATGGCGGTTCGCATTGGCTTCTGCCATCGCGGTCAGCTTGGCGTCGATCTCGGTACGCACTTCGCCCATCCCCTGGCGCAGTTCGGTGCGCTGGGTCCCCAGTTCCTGCCGGAGCTCCGCATTAGCAGCACGCACCGAGTCCTGGATCTGGGTGTCATCAGAGCCGGATGTCCTGCGCACCAGCAGCAAGGCAATACATGCCGTTGCCAGAATATTCAGGATGACGAGTGCAAAAACCGCGATTACCATGAGCACCTAACCAAGAACTGTCGAGCGGACCATTGCCTCAGTCCTATCAGCGGACACCGACAGTTTGGGCCCATAATGGGTCCATGCATATTTTGGTCACCGGTTTCGAGCCGTTCGGCAACGACGAATTCAATGCCAGCCAGGAAGCCGTTTCCAGCCTTCCCAGGCAGCTGGGCGAGCATCAGGTCCTCACCGCCATGCTTCCGGTGTCCTTCGCGGCCTCCGGCAAAGCACTCGAATCGCTCTTGGCGAAGCACCAGCCCGATGCGCTGATTTGCGTCGGCGAAGCCGGCGGCCGGAATGCAATCACGCCGGAGCGATGGGCTTTTAACGAAGATGATGCCCGCATCCCCGACAATGATGGCGCCCAGCCACGGTCAGCGGCCATCAAGGCGAATGCGCCGGGACGCTTGGATGCCACACTTGATCCAGCAGCGGCCGTCCGCGCCCTGCTCGCCGCAGGCTATGAGGCAAGGGTCTCCGAGGATGCCGGGCGTTTCGTGTGCAACCACACTGCGTATTTGGCGTATTCCCAACCGGTCCCGGCATTGTTCATCCATGTTCCCGCACTGCGCCCGCCAGGGGTTCAAGCCACGGTTGGTGCTGAAACCGACGCATCGGCCAGCCAACCTCGGCCCGGGGACCTGAGCCAGCTATCGTCGGCCCTGGGCATTGCGATACTGGGAAGCCTCGCCCCCGGTGGATAGACTGCTTTCATGGAAGCGGTAATGGCACTGGACGGCCTGGAAGTTGGCATTCTGGTGCTGTGGGCGCTGGGCACGCTCTTTGTGCTGGTGCAGTTCCTCCGCGAACGCTGTGTGCGCACCGCCATACCGCTGGCCCTAGCCATGCCTATTCCCCTGTTTGGCGCCGTCTACTCGGTGGCCCGCTTGACCGGGATCATGATGAAACGAAAGCCTGGATCCGATAATGAATAGCAGTCCCACCCGCTGGATGGTTCTTTTTTCGCTTGCCATCGGCTTTCTTTTCATCGGAGCTTTCGCCCTGGTTGTCTCGGGGCTCGCTGCACCATGGCTGGACTGGGACTAGGAATGTGACCATCTGATACTTGCGGGATTACTGCCGGGGTTCAGCGCAGGGCTAGCCTTGAAGCATCATGACCCTGCATAATCTCACTCCGCTCGATCAGCTGCGTGCCGGAAAGCTCCCCCTGCGTCTTGCAAATCTGTTCATCGGCCTCATGCTTTTTGCGCTGGCCATGGCACTGCTGATCCGCGCCCAGCTCGGCGTGGATCCGTGGGATGTGCTTCACCTGGGCCTGGCCAACTACATTCCGCTGTCGCTGGGAACGATAGTGATCATCGTCGGCGTCGTGGTGCTGCTGGCCTGGATTCCGCTCAAGCAGTGGCCAGGATTGGGCACCGTCGCCAATGTGCTGCTCATCGGGCTTGGCCTGGACTTCTTTCTCTGGCTCATCCCTGATGTCCACGGGTTGGGCTGGCAGATCCTGACCCTGGTTGGCGCCATCGCCGTCAATGGCCTTGGCGGCGCCCTGTACATCGGCTGCCATTTCGGCCCCGGCCCGCGCGACGGCCTGATGACCGGGCTGCATTTGCGCACCGGCAAATCGATCCGCCTGCTGCGCACCATTATCGAGGTGTGCGTGCTGGGGATCGGCTGGTTGCTCGGCGGTCCGGTGGGCGTGGGCACGGTGGCTTATGCGCTGCTGATTGGCCCCGCTACGCAGTTCTTCTTCAAGTACACGACCGTTGCGCTGCCCGCCCAGCAGGGCGCGCCCAGCAGCACCCTGTCCTAGTTCCTCCTGATCCCGCCAGCCGGCGGACCAGCATCAGGCTGGAGCAGCACCGTTAGCCGCCAAGTGCCGCACAGTGCGCGACAAACCCGGTTGCACACGCAATACTTGAATCATGTTTGTCGTTGCGCTCAGCCCCCGGCCCCGCTCGGTCACCGATGTTGCCGCCGCCAGCGAGCAGCTCTGGCACCAGCTGGAACAAGTCGACACCCACGCGCCGTTCACCGCGCTCAGCGGGCAGCTGCTGCTCGGAGTGCCCAGTGACCCCGATGCCGCCGTCGACGCGCTGCTGCGCGTGGCACGGCTGAACTTCTGCAATATCGGGCTGGGCATCGGCAGCCTGTACGAGCCGGTGCCCGTAGAGGCCGACCTGGTCGAGGGCAGGGCGGCGCGGCGCGCGCTCGGCGCGCTGGAGGCGGCCAGCCACCGCGGCGAAAGGGTCCCGATCTGCGTTTCCTCGGGCAATGACGAGATGGACGGCGAGCTCGAGGGCCTGTTGCGCATGCTCGGACAGTGGATCCGCACCCGCACCGAGGCCGAATGGTCCGTCGTTGACCTGTTGACTCCCGGTGTGCGCGGGCAGCAAAAAGCGGTCGCCGGGATCCTGGGAATCACTCCCCAGGCAGTATCTGCGGCGATCGTGCGTTCGGGCTACAACGACGAGCTGGGCGCGCGGGCAGCGATCGCCCGGCTGCTGGAATACACCGACCAGCTCTAGACCCTGGTGCTAGCTGCCCAGCAGCCCTTCCAGGACGATGGCCAGGCCATCCTGGTCAACGCCTTCAGTCACGGCGTCGGCCGCTGCCTTGACCTCATCCGGCGCTTGGCCCATGGCCACGCCATGTCCGGCCCACTGCAGCATTTCGACGTCATTGCGGCCATCGCCTACTGCCAGCGAGTCCTTCGAATCGAACTTCAGGATCGCCCGCAGCCGCTCCAGGCCGCTGGCCTTGGTGGTACCCTCGGCGGCAATATCCAGCCAAGCGGTCCAGCCCACCGAGTAGGTCACCCCGGAGAGCCCCAGGCTCTGCACGGCATGCCCGAATTCCTCGGCGGTGTTGTCGGTGGAGAAAACCACCACGCGCACGGCCTTGCTGTTGACCAGCTCGCCGAAATCAACGACCTTGCTCTCGGCGCCAAAGCTCATGTCGCCGAAGGTTTCGCTGGAAAGGAATTCGCCGCGCTCGTTTTCCAAGGCGTACTTGGCTTTGGGAAGCTGGTCGCGCAGCGCCTTGAGCGCTGTCGACGGGTCGAAGATCTCGCGGTGCAGGATCTCGACTTCATCCTGGCACACCTTTGCGAGCACGCCGCCGTTGCTGACCACGACATAGCCATGGTCGATGCCCAGTTCCGCCATGATGGGCAGGGCCGCACCCAAGGAGCGGCCGGTGGAGATGATTACCTCATGGCCCTGGGCCACTACAGCCCGCGCGGCATCGCGCACGCGCTGGCTCATTTCCCCCTGGTGGTTGACGATGGTGCCATCCACGTCAAGGCAAATCATCAATTTTTGCTTGGTCAGCCGGTCATCGTTGCCGAGCTTAGTCATAACAGTCATGGCTCAAGTTAACCACCACCGCGGGTTTTTGGCGATGACCCAAGGCACAGCGCCAAGTGAACAACCGGTTAAAAGCATTTGCCGGCTGCCCGCGAGGGGCAGCCGGCAAATGGCCGGTCATTGGCTACTTGAGTACTTCGAGTCCGCCAAGGTAAGGCTGCAGCGCCTTGGGCACGTTGACCGAACCGTCCGGGTTCTGGTGGTTTTCCAGAATCGCCACGAGCCAGCGGGTGGTCGCCAGGGTGCCGTTCAGCGTCGCCACCGAACGGGTCTTGCCGGCCTTGCCGTCGATGATCTCGCGTTCGCGGATATTCAGGCGGCGGGCCTGGAAGGTGGTGCAGTTCGAGGTCGAGGTCAGTTCGCGGAAGGTGCCCTGGGTAGGAACCCAGGCTTCGCAGTCGAACTTGCGCGCGGCGCTCATGCCCAAATCCCCGGCGGCGGTGTCGATCACGCGGTAGGGAAGTTCCATGCGCCCGAGCATGTCCTCTTCCATGGCCAGCAGCTTCTGGTGCTCTGCTTCGGCATCCTCGACGCTGGCGTAGACGAACATCTCCAGCTTGTTGAACTGGTGCACGCGGATGATGCCGCGGGTGTCCTTGCCGGCCGAACCAGCCTCGCGGCGGTAGCAGGAGGACCAGCCGGCGTAGCGGATCGGGCCGTCGGCCAGATCCATGATCTCGTCCGCGTGGTAGCCGGCCAGGGCCACCTCCGAGGTGCCGACCAGGTACATGTTGTCGCGCTCGAGCTTGTAGATCTCGTCGTCGTGCTCGACATCGAAGCCGGTGCCCTGCATGGTTTCGGGGCGGACCAGGGTCGGGGTGATCATCGGGATGAAGTCGTGCGCCATGGCCACATCTAGGGCCATATTCATCATCGCGATTTCCAGCCGGGCGCCGATGCCCTTGAGGAAGTAGAAGCGCGAGCCTGAAACCTTGGCGCCGCGTTCCATGTCGATGGCGTCCAGCTTCTCGGCGATCTGCAGGTGGTCCAGCGGCTCGAAGCCCTCGGCCTTGAAGTCGCGGGCGGTGCCCACGTGCTTGACGACGGTGAAGTCATCCTCGCCGCCGGCCGGGATGCCGTCGATGATCAGGTTGGGGATGGAACGCTGCAGTGCGGTGCACTTGGCGGAGGCCGCGTCGGACTCGGCCTGGGCGGACTTCACCGCGGCAGCGAGCTCCTTGACCTCGGCAAGCAGGGCGGCGCGCTCGTCGCCCTTGGCCTTGCCGACCTTCTTGGAGAACGCATTCTGCTCGGCACGCAGGCGCTCGTAGGTGGCGATGGTTTCACGACGTGCCGTGTCAGCTGCCAGCAGCTGGTCAATTAACGACTCGTCGGCACCGCGCGCGCGTTGCGAGGCACGGTACAAATCCGGATTTTCGGTGAGCATTTTCAGGTCGATCACATGTTAAGGGTAGCAATCATGAGTACGATGAGAGCATTATGCAGACAAATCGTGTGATCGTTTTCTCTGCCGTGGCTGCTGCAGCTGCCGCCGCGGCGACCAGTTGGTATTCGGTGCGCAAGCTTTCGAACTACAGCAAACCGCTGATCAAGCAGCCCGAAGCGGCTGAACAGGCAGCGGCTACCAAGGTGGCCCTGGTCATCAATCCTTCCAAGTCAGGTGCTGACGAAGCAAGGGAAGCCGTGGTCCGCGTCTGCGCTGAAGCGGGCCTGGAAGCACCGCTGGTCCTTGAAACGACCAAGGACAACGCCGGCCAGGATGCAGCCCGTGAAGCACTCGATGCGCAATGCGACACAATTATTGCCGCAGGTGGCGACGGAACCATCCGCGCCGTCGCGGAAGTGCTCGAAGGCACCGGCGCATCCCTGGGAATCCTGCCGCTGGGCACTGGCAACCTGCTGGCCCGCAACGTGGATATTCCGCTCGATGACCTGCACACCGCGGCGCTGGTGGCAGTGCGCGGGATGGTTCGCCGGATCGACGTCGGGCACATGAAGCTGCAGCTGCTGGACGGCAAGGAGGCGGATCATGCTTTCCTGGTCATCGCCGGCGTGGGCACCGACGCCGACCTGTTTGACGACACCAACGAAGAGCTGAAATCCAAGGTCGGCTGGCTGGCCTACTCGGAAGCCGGCCTGCGCCAGTTGCCGGGCCAGCGCAAGAAGGTCAGCTTCAAGCTCTCGGGCGACGAGAGCTGGCAGACCCGCAAGGTCCGTTCGGTGCTCTTCGCCAACTGCGGAAAGCTGCAGGGCCTGGATTTCGTGCCCGACGCCAAGATCGACGACGGCGTGCTCGACGCAGTGATCCTTTCTCCCCGCTCGGCCGCCGGCTGGACCTGGATCCTGCTCAAGACCGCATTCCGCGCCAAGAACAAGATTCCGGTGATGAGCTTCTACCAGACCTCTGGCGTGTCGCTGCGTTGCGATGAGCCGATGAATACCCAGATCGACGGGGACCCCACCGGCCAGGTCAACGAACTGCAGGTGTCCGTGAACCCGAGCGCCCTGCGCCTGCGCACCCCGTAGCGCATGCCGAAGGCCCGGCCGATTTCCCCTTGCGGGGAGCTAGGCCGGGCCTTCGCGCTGCCTGCTTAAAGCCGGTCGCGCAGCGACTGCACCCAGGCACGGGCTTCACTGAAGGCCGCATCTGAATTATGCGTATCCACGGCCGGCTCCAGGCCTTGGGCGGCTGGGTAGGAACCGAGGAAGCGCAGCTGCGGGGACAGCCGGTGCAGCCCCGACAAGGCGGCGGCAACGCGTTCCTCGGCCACGTGGCCTTCGATATCGACGGAGAAGAAGTACTCGCCCAGGCTCTTGCCGGTAGGACGCGATTCGATGCGCGAGAGGTTCACGCCGCGCGCGGTGAATTGCTCGAGGATTTCCATCAGCGCACCGGGACGGTCCTCGGGCAGCGGCAGGATCAGCGTTGACTTGTCCACGCCGGTAGGCTGCGGAATCCTTCCCGGACGAGTCACGAGGATGAAGCGGGTCACCGCGCCGATATTGTCCTCGACCCCGCTGGCCAGCACCTTCAGGCCGCGCTCTTGGGCTACCAGCGGAGAGCAGATCGCCGCATCATGCGGCGGTTCGTCCTCTTCGAGAGCCAGGGCGCCGGCTGCCGTGGAAGAAGCCGGGGTGAATGCGGCCCCGGGAATATTCGCTTCGGCCCATAAGCGGCACTGCGCCCAGGCATGCCCGTGGGTGGAGATCTGCCTGATCTGCTCCAGCGAGTCGATGCCGGGGCGTACCGCCAGCACGAAAGTGATCGGAACCAGGATTTCGGAAACAATCTGCAGGGCTTCGCCCTGCGCAATGGCGTCCAAGGTGGCCGAAACGCCGCCTTCTACCGAGTTCTCGATCGGGACCATCGCCGCGTCCGCGGTCCCCTCGCGCACCATGGTCAGCGCCACGTTGACGTTGGAGGCCGCGATCCGCTGCGCCTCGGTAGCCCCGGGAACCTGCAGCAGGGCCGACTCGGTGAAAGTGCCAGCAGGTCCCAGATAGGCATAGTTCATCGTACGGTTGGCTCCTGGCCGTTATCCGCTTCCATTGGCAAGCCCGCTTCGATCCACGCATCGGAACCGCCGGCGACGTTGAAGGCGGTGTAGCCCATCACGGTGAGCCATGATGCGGCCTGGGCCGAACGGCCACCGGTACGGCAGATGACGTAGGTGTCTACATCCGGGTCAAGCTCGGAAATCTTCTCTGGCAAGGAGCCAAGGGGAATATGGGTTGCTCCGGCAGCACGGCCTGCTTCCCATTCGAAGTCTTCGCGCACGTCAAGGATGAAGGCATCCTTCGGGACATCATTGACCGAAACAGTCTCAAAATCGCTCACGGCTAGCATTCCTCTCACATAGGGTGTTTGCTTATAAGACTAGTCATTTCCTGCGTCGAAAGCCGACATGTTTCCCTCAAGCGCCCTGAAATTGCGAGACGAGCTGGCCCGCGGCGAGCGTTCAAGCCGCGAGGTCACCGAGCACTACCTCAAGCGCATCGAAGAGCAAGCGGACCTTGGCGCTTTCGTCCACGTGGCAGAAAATGCGATGGAGGCCGCGGCAGCGGCGGACCAGGCGCATGCCCGTGGCGACATTGGCCGCTTGCATGGGCTCCCCACCGCGTTCAAGGACCTCAGTGACGTGGCCGGGATGCCTACCACCTATGGCACTGCGGCGATGCCTGCGATGGTCGCTGAACGTGATCACTCCTTGGTGGCCAGGCTGCGCGCCGAGGGCGTGGTGGTCCTGGGCAAGACGCAGGTTCCGGAATTCGGGCTGAGCAGCTATTCAGAGAACCTCGTGGCGCCCCCATCACGCAATCCCTTTGATCCCACGCGCTCGTCGGGCGGTTCCTCTGGCGGGCAGGCCGCGGCGATTGCCGCCGGCATGATTCCGCTGGGTCCGGGCTCTGATGGCGGCGGTTCGGTTCGCATCCCCGCGGCCGCCTGCGGGCTGGTAGGCCTGAAGCCTTCTTTGGGCCGCGTTCCCAGCGACATCCTTGATGGCTACACCGATCCCATGGGCGCACCGAAGCTAGCGGTTAGCGGACCGTTGGCCCATGATGCCTTGGATGCGGCTTTGCTGCTTGACGCCATGCGCGGCAAGGACCACTATCTGCCGTTGCTGCAGGGAAGCTACCCCCAGCGCCTGGACGGGCTGAAGATTGGGTACAGCATCCATTCCCCGTTTGAACCGGTCTATGAAATTACCCTGGCGCAAGAAGCCCGGGCTTCATTTGCCCAGGGCCTTGAACGCCTTGGAGAACGGCATCGCGTCCAGCCGGCCAACCTGCACTACGCCACGGACTATCCGGAAACCTTCGCGGCGGTGTGGACCAATGGGCTGAAGGACGTTCCGGTCGCGGATGATTCGCTACTCGGCGATTTGGCAAGGGATTTCCGCCGACGCGCCGCCGACCGCTCGCTGGAACAGAGCCTGCAGGCAGGTTCGAGGTTGAAGCAGATTGCGGCCGACTTCGTGCGCCAATGGTCCGCCTACGATGTCGTGGCCACCCCTGCCATGGCCTCGATCCCGCCGAAGATCGGGCACTATACACAATCCACAGCCGATGTGGATTATATGTTGCAGTGCCAGTACACCCCCTACACTTCCATGGTGAACGTCGCCTCAGTAGCGGCCATCACCGTTCCGGTAGGCCACTCCAACGAGGGGTTACCAATGAGTATTCAGCTGATTTCCCCGCGCTCGGACGAAGGACTGCTGCTCGCGCTGGCAGCCCAGATGCAGGTGTGACCTTTCCCATATAAGTAGGTACTCGGGTGGGCAAGGGCGAAAAATATTACGTATGTCTACTGCAACAACGAGCACCAAAGCTTCCGGAAAGACCTTCTTCGGTCACCCCGGTGCGCTCGCAAGCCTCTTCAGCGTGGAAATGTGGGAACGATTCTCCTTCTACGGCATGCAGGGCTTGCTGGCTTACTACATGTACTACTCGGTCACCGACGGCGGCCTGGGCATGGACCAGGGTCTGGCTCTGTCGCTGGTCGGCGCCTACGGCGGCGCTGTCTACCTGTCCACCATCCTGGGCGCGTGGCTCTCCGACCGCCTGTTCGGCTCGGAACGCGTCCTGTTCTTCTCGGCCATCGCGATCATGATCGGCCATATTGGCCTGGCGCTCCTGCCCGGCTATGCCGGACTGGTTATCGGCCTGATCTTCGTTGCCGTCGGTTCCGGCGGCCTGAAGGCCAACGCTGTAGCCCTGGTGGGCTCCCTATACTCCAAGGAAGATCCGCGCATCGATGCCGGCTTCTCCCTGTTCTACATGGGCGTGAACATCGGCGGGCTGCTCGGCCCACTGCTCACCGGTTGGCTGCAGGTCCAGTACGGCTTCCACATCGGCTTTGCCGCTGCCGCGGTCGGCATGGCTATCGGCCTGGGGATCTATGCCCTTGGACGCAAGAAGCTGCCGGACTCCGGCCACATCCCAAGCAACCCGCTGCCTGCCTCTGAGCGCAACCGCTATGTGGTCATCTTCGCTGCCGTGATCGTTTTGATCATTGCCGCTTTCGCATCCAAGATCGTGACTCCGGAGAATCTGGCAAGCACCATCGCCTACGTGGTGATCGCCGCTTCGATCATCTACTTCGCGTTGATCCTGCGCAGCAAGAAGGTTGACGCCACCGAGCGCAAGCAAGTCTGGGCATTCATTCCGTTCTACATCGGTACGGCTGCCTTCTGGGCCCTGTTCCAGCAGCAGTTCACCTTCATTGCCGCTTACTCGGATCAGCGCCTGGACCGCCACCTGGGCAGCTGGGAAATGCCACCGAGCTGGGTTACCTCGATCAACCCGGTCTTCATCATCATCTTCGCCGGTATCTTCGCCGCATTATGGACCAAACTGGGCAAGCGCCAGCCACGCACATCAATGAAGTTCGGCCTGGCACTGGTGGTTGTGGGTGCGGCCTTCTTGCTGTTCATCCCGCTGGAATCCTTCGTGAAGACCCCGCTGCTGGCGCTGGTCGGCATCCTGCTGCTGTGCACCTTTGCCGAGCTGCTGCTCTCGCCAGTGGGCCAGGCAATTGCCACCAAGCTGGCTCCAGCCGCCTTCGGCACCCAGATGATCGCCTTGTTCTTCCTGTCGGTTTCGCTGGGCACCACCCTGTCGGGTGTGCTGGCCGGCTACTACACCGAGGGCAACGAGATCCCGTACTTCATCGCCATGGGCGGCACCGCTGTTGTCCTGGGTATTGCCATGATGGCAGCTACCCCGGCCTTGAAGAAGCTGATGGGCCCGATCCTCTAGGCGTTCGATCATGCGAAAAGCGGTTGGTTCATTTGAACCAACCGCTTTTTTCATGCCCGGGGATTATCGAAGAAGCCCTTGTGAGAAGGTCACGTTGTCGTAATACGAGTCGTAGCCGAACCCGGTTGACAATGCCCAGAAGAACCAGATGGCTACCGCATAAATGACTATGGCTAGTGCCAATCCAATCCATGAGGTAATTAGCCCGGCCAGGCTCAGGCCCCGGGAGCTGGGTTCACGCCGGTAGGCCAGGTGCCCGGTAATGACTCCGGCCAGCGGAACAAGGATAATGACAGTGAAGCCTAGCAACGACAAGATGCCAAGCACCAGGGAAGCCACCGAGAGGCCGGCGGATTCAGGCGGTCGTTGGTAGGGGTTCTGCGGATACTGGTAGTAGCTCATTTGCCTACCATTCTTCTACGAAACTGCGATAAGCGCATCAATCTGAAAGGCAATCTGTGGCACACCTCCGAGCTGGCCAGCCAGCCCAAGAATCAGACCTGATCAATTTGCAGGAGGTACTCGATGCCTACAGCACCCTGGTTCCTTCCAGCGGCAACCCCGACCAGGCCGTCGTTTTCGGCACCTCGGGACATCGCGGAAGCTCCCTGAACACCACTTTCAATGAAACGCATATCGCTGCGATCACCCAGGCCGTGGTCGACTACCGCAACGGTGCGGGGATCACCGGCCCGATGTACGTGGGCAAGGACAGCCACGCACTCTCCGCGCCCGCATACCGCACCGCCCTTGAAGTTTTGGCAGGCAACGGCGTCACCGTGCTCGCCGATGACGGACTGACTCCCACTCCAGCGGTCAGCCACGCAATCCTGGTACATAACGCTAGCGGCGGCGAACAGGCCGATGGCCTGATCATCACCCCATCGCACAACCCGCCAACCGACGGCGGCATCAAGTACAACCCGCCGCATGGCGGACCGGCAGAATCCGGAATCACCGGACCCATCGCTGCACGGGCCAACGAATTGCTGGCCAGCGGAGCGGTCAAGCGCGGCGAGCCGAATGCCCGGCCCTTCGACTTCCGCGAACTGTACATCGCCAATTTGGCTGAAGTCATCGACTTCAAGGCCATCGCCGAGTCCGGCATTTCCATTGGCGCAGATCCGCTGGGCGGGGCTTCGGTGCACTACTGGGGCGAAATCGGCCGCCGATACGGCCTGAACCTCGAAGTGGTCAACGAGTCCGTGGATCCGCGCTTCGGCTTCATGACCTTGGACAAGGACGGGAAGATCCGCATGGATTGCTCCTCCGCCCATGCGATGGCCTCCCTCGTGGCCAATCGCGAGAAGTACGACATCGCGACCGGCAACGATGCCGATGCTGACCGCCACGGCATTGTCACCCCGGATGCCGGCCTGATGAATCCGAACCATTTCCTGGCCGTGGCCATCGACTACCTGCTCACCCACCGTCCGCAGTGGCCGGCTGATGCCCAGATCGGCAAGACCCTGGTCTCCTCGGTGCTCATCGACAAGGTGGTGGCTTCCCACGGCCGGACCCTGCGCGAGGTACCGGTGGGCTTCAAGTACTTCGTTGAACCGCTGGCTTCCGGCAGGGTCGCTTTTTGCGGGGAGGAATCGGCCGGCGCGAGCTTCTTGGACTTCTCCGGCAAGGCGTTCAGCACCGACAAGGACGGCCTGATGCTGGCCCTGCTGGCCAGCGAGATCCGCGCAGTAACCGGCAAGAGCCCCAGCCAGCTGCATGCCGAACTGGTAGAGCGCCACGGCCCCAGCTTCTACGACCGCTTTGACGCGCCCGCAAACCGCGAGCAGAAGGCCGTACTGGGCAAGCTGGATCCATCGATGGTCACCGCTACCGAACTGGCATCGGATCCGATTACCGCCAAGGCCACGCAAGCGGCCGGCTTCCCCATTGGCGGCTTGAAGGTTTCCAGCGAGCACGCATGGTTTGCCGCGCGCCCATCGGGCACAGAAGACATCTACAAGATCTATGCAGAATCAACAAAATCACCCGAGCATCTGCAGCAGGTGCTGGCTGAAGCTCGGGTGATTGTTGATGCTGCGCTAGCTGGCTAGTTCAGCTTCGCGGTCCATGGATCGATGGCCACGGCTGGCTGCTTGCGGGTAGCCAGCCAGTGGCCCAGCCAGAGCAGCAGGAAGATCGGCAGGCCGATGTAGCTCGAAGCCATCTGCAGCAAGTTTCCATCCACGATCGCCTGGTAGTTCTGGCCGACGATCACCACGATCAGGATCACGAAAGCCAGGATCGGTCCCAGCGGGAACAGTGGCGCCTTGTACGGCAGGTTCGCGAGATCCTGCCCGCTGGCAATATATGCCTTGCGGAACTTGTAGTGGCACACCGCGATACCCACCCAGGCAATGAAGCCGGAGAGACCCGAAACGTTCAGCAACCAGGTATATGCCGAACCCTGGCCGACAATCGCGGTAAGGAAGCCGAAAAGGCCTACCGAGGCGGTTAGCAGCATTGCCGGCATGGGCACGCCGCGCTTGTTCAAGCGGGCGAAGATCTTTGGAGCCTTGCCGTCCAACGCCATCGAATAAAGCATGCGCGCAGAGGCATATAGACCGGAGTTGCCTGCGGAGAGGATGGCCGACAGGATCACCGCATTCATCAGTGCCGCGGCGAATGCTACGCCCGCACGCTCGAAGACCAGGGTGAATGGCGAGGTGGTGATATCCGATGCCTCGGAAGAGAGCAGGGATGGATCCACATACGGGATCAGCATGCCAATGACGAAGATCGCGCCGATGTAGAAGAGCATGATGCGCCAGAAGATCGCCTTGATGGCGCGTGGGATATCGCGCTGGGGGTTCTCGGCTTCACCGGCGGCCACGCCGATCAGTTCGGTTCCCTGGAAGGAGAAACCGGCGATCATGAAGACCGATACGATGGACAGCCAGCCGCCAACAAATGGCGCTTCGCCATCGGTCCAATTGCTGAAGCCAGGGGTGGAGTCGCCCAGGATGCCGAAGATCATCGCGACACCGCAGATCAAGAAGACCACCACGGTGATGACCTTGATCGCGGCCAACCAGTATTCACCCTCGCCAAAGGCCTTGGCGGACAGCGCATTCAATCCGGTGAGCAGCACCAGGAAGATGGCCGCCCAGATCCATCCCGGGGCATCAGGGAACCAGTAGGACATGATGATGCCAGCTGCCACCAGCTCGGCAGCCACGGTAATGGCCCAGTTGAACCAGTAGTTCCAGCCGATCGCGAAGCCGAAGTGGCGATTCACGAAGACCGTTGCGTAGGTCTGGAAGGAACCGGCGACCGGAAGCCGGGCGCTCATTTCTCCCAACGACTGCATCAGGAGCAGCACCATCATGCCGATCAGCGCGTAGGCCACCAGCGAGCCACCGGGGCCAGCTTGGGCAATGGTGCCGCCGGACGCGACGAATAGTCCGGTACCAATCGAGCCGCCAATGGCAATCATCTGCATATGGCGAGCTTTGAGGCCACGCTTCAGACCGTCCTGGGACGGTGCGGGCTCAGTCATGCGTTACATCTCCTGATGCTTGAAAATTTCCAACCTATCAATCCAAGCACCCTGACAAGCCATAAAGCTATGAACCGCGCTACAGTAAGCGATCAATAATCTTTCGCTTGGCCCATGAATATGGAGGATATATCGCGCTCAGGGTATCAACGACGGTTGTTTTGTTGAATTCCGAGCGCATCTGCGAAAGCCGTTCGAACCCGTGCTTGCCGTGGTAGGCCCCCATTCCGCTCGGTCCCACGCCGCCGAAAGGCAGGGTTGGAACGATCATCTGGGCCAACGGAGCATTATGCACAATGGAGCCGGCTCGCACCCGGTCAGAGAAAATCGACTGCAGGCGCGGGCTTTCGCTCATCAGGTAAGCGGCCAGCGGCGACGGCCGCCGGGCAATGAATTCGAGTGCTTCCTCGAAGGTTTCCACCTCGATCACCGGCAGGATCGGACCGAAAATCTCTTCGGTCATCAAACTTCCCTCGAGGTCCACATTGCGCATGATGCTCGGCGCTATGCGCAGGGTATCCTCGTCGTACTCGCCGCCGAAAACCACCTCGCCTTGCTCGAACATCGACAGCAGCCGCTCAAAGTGCTTGCGGCTGACGATGCGGCCAAAGTCCGGATGGGTGAGCGGTTCCTTGCCGTAGAAGCTGGAGATGGCCTGGCCCAGGCGCCTGATGAGCTCAGACGAGTCGCCCACGCTCAATACGTAATCCGGCGCCACGCAGGTCTGGCCGGCATTCATGAACTTGGCGTAAGCCAAGCGCTTCGCGGAAGCCAACGAATCGTTCTCCACCACGGCCGGCGATTTTCCGCCCAATTCCAAGGTGGTAGGCGTCAGATGCTTCGCGGCCGCGGCAGCCACGATCTTGGCCACGCGTTCGCCGCCGGTGTAGAAAATGTGGTCCCAGCGGGCGGCAAGCAACTCCGTGGAGGTATCCACGCCGCCTTCAACTACCGCGTAAACCCGTTCGTCGAGGTAGACCGGGAGGAACTTGGCCAAGGCGCCTGAGGTCGCAGGAGCCAGCTCGGATGGCTTGATGACCGCAGCGTTGCCGGCAGCAATGGCCGCGACCAGCGGTGCGAGCACCAGCTGAACCGGATAGTTCCAGGCTCCGATAATCAGCACGACCCCCAGCGGGCGCGGCTCGACCTTGGCCATGGCTGGCTGCAAGGCCAGCGGAACCTTGACACTGGTGGAATCCATCCACTCAACGAGGTGGCGCTGGGCGAAATCTATTTCCGCGCGCACCACGTCGATTTCGGAGAATTTGGCTTCGGTGGCACTCTTGCCCAAGTCCTCGGCCAAGGCCTGGACGAAGTCTTCCAGATGCTCTTCCAGCATCTTCTCCAGTGCCTTGAGCTGCTGCAGGCGGAAGCGTCGCGGATGCGTGATCCGCGTGTCCGCAGAACGCCGCAAATGACTCAGAACTGTTGCTATGCGCGATGGATGCTCGTCCACCGGAGGTGCGGAATCACCGACCGGTTCGGGCAACGGAGTGGAAGTAAACAGACCCATGATTTGAGCGTACGTCACTGGGACTATTTTTCATCGTTTAATTCGCCAGAGGATTCAATATGTATCAAATAGTTGATACATTGATGTCCATGAACCAGTTCTCGGCGAGCGCCATATCCATCGCTTTCGTTGCCGCAATCATCTGCGTTTGGTTGCGTTCGGTGGCGCACAGGCGTGGAACACCAGCTATCGACCGGGCCCGATCCCACTCGTTCTGGTGCGCATTGATCGCATTCTTTGCTTCAACCTCATGGGATTTGTCCGAGACCTGGCGCGTTTCAATGACCGAAACCAATTCAGGTTCGGCTATCGCTGAAGCACTCACTCCGGGGATCTGGGTTCTTCTGGTATACCTCATCGGCTTGTTCACTTGGCCCAAGGAACTCCAGCCCGTGCGCACCGCTTCATTAGAGGCCCGCAGCCTGACAACTCCATTTCCCAAGGCCCTAGGGGCTTTCGTTGGGCTTTTGCTGCTGATCGCAGTCGGCTCCCTGTGGCCGGCCTCCAAAGTCGAAGGGCTCGTTGGCGTTCCGGCCTCGGAATTCACGACCTTTGATTTTGACGGCATCCATTCATACACGTCGGAGGGTCCGTATGATGGGCGGTTGCCGGGCACACAGATGCTCCCGGTATTCATCGTGGCCCTGGCAGGGATCATCGTGGCCGCGGCTGTGATTACCGTAGTTATCCTGAAAAGACCTGCCTTGGCCGGCATCTCGGTCGAAGACAACCAAGCGTTGCGCACGGTCTGGCTCAACCGCTTGATGCGCAATATCGGCATCGTCTTGCTGGCTTTCACCGTGTCGGTGGTCAATTACTCGCAGGCTAATTCGCCGGATGGACAGTACGAGTTCGTTAGCTATGGCGCCCTTGCGGTCGCCCTCACGTTGCTCTTCTGGGGACCGCGCTCTACATTCTCAGCTCAATCCACCACCAGGGAACGGACCGCCTTCTCGCGTTTGCGTGATCAACTATTCACCTTGCAATACGTAACTGCAGCACTCACCTTGCTCAGCGTTGCAATCGGCTGGTCATTCTTGCCACTGGATGACGAGCTCCAGATGCCTACCAATGAGCGAACTACGTGGATCTTAATGATCTTTGCCGGTGCGGCTTTGAGCTATGCCGTTCTCAATGCGCTTTATCTCAGCTACGTCAGCACGGTGGCCCGGCAGGCGTCTGCAGCACCCAAGTACCACGCGCCCCTGCCCTTGTGGTCCTACATCGCCGCTGGCTTGCTGTTTGCCACCAGCACCTATTTTCTGCTCGATCCGCCGCTGGACTATTTGTGGGGCTTCGTGCCTCCAGGCAAGACAATGGTTGCAGGCTTGATCCTGCTGTTGCTGGCAACCCATCTTGGATTCGTCTGGTTCTCCCGCCGGGCAATTATTCCCTGGGCTGTCTCGTCGGCCGAAGAAATCTGGTACCGCAAGGTCCTGGAACTGCGTTCAATGCGTGTTAACACCAGTGCAGTGGTAGCCATGCTGCTCATTGGCTACGGATTCCCGGCCGGGCTGGGACTCTTTGCATTGCTCATCTTCGTTGTCCCAGCAGTCATTTTCCTAGAGCGCCCCGGTAGCGCCTTCGTGCGGGAACATCAGCCGGCAGCTACTTCATGAGCACGCAGATCAGTGTTGACCTCCAAGCAGCTACCCCGCCCTATGAGCAGATCCGCTCGCAGATTGCTTCACTGATCTCCTTGGGAGATCTGCCCTCGGGGAGCAAGCTGCCTACTGTGCGTGCGCTGGCCACGGACCTCGGCGTCGCTGTCGGTACAGTGGCGCGCGCCTACAAGGAGCTGGAAGCCGAAGAGCTGATCACCTCCCGGCGCCGGGCCGGCACAGTGGTCAACGAGCGGCCGCAGCCGGTGGACACCAGGGAAGATCTGCTGGCCGCCGTGGATCGCCTCTGGGCGCTGGCGGCCGCGCAGAAGGTGGATGCGGCCACGCTCAAGGCCTTGGTGGCGCGGCGCGAGCGTAAGTAACTTGTCCTCGGAACCGGTTGTGCGTACGCTCTATGGCAGTGACACGGGGTGTCGGATCAACCGACTGAGATAAGACCCGTAGAACCTGATCTAGTTCACGCTAGCGGAGGGATGTCGCATGGCTTTGCATGCAGTTGCCCAAAAATACCGGCAACAATCACCTTTGGTTTTTTGCCTGACCAATACCGTCGTATCCAATTTCACTGCCAATGCCCTGCTGGCATCCGGGGCTTCTCCGGCCATGACGGATCTGCCCGGAGAGGCCGGTCCATTCGCGCAGGCAGCGTCAGCCGTATTGGTGAATTTGGGAACTCCAAGCACTGAACAGCTGACCGCCATGGAAGAAGCTGTGCAGTCGGCGAGCGCTGCAGGCACCCCGTGGGTCCTGGATCCAGTGGCAGTGGGAGCGCTTCCGGTGCGCACGGAGTTTGCCCGGCGCATTGTCCGGCAACGCCCGACCCTGATTCGAGGCAACGCCTCGGAAATCCTGGCTCTGGCCGGCCGGCAATCTGCTTCGCGCGGTGTCGATGCCTTGGATGAGGTTTCTGCCGCCTTGGCGGCGGGACGCGAACTGGCCACGGAGCACGACTGCGTAGTGGCCATTTCCGGCCAGGCTGACGCCATCATCGACGCCACGCGTACCGTCTTGGTGCATACCAACGGAATTGGCTTGACCCGGATGACAGGTGGCGGCTGCGCCTTGGGCGCGGTCTGCGCCGGGATGGTTGCGGTCCACGATGACCCGTTCGAGGCCACCATCGCAGCCCACGGTTTCTATGGCCTGGCCGCGGAAAAGGCCCTGGCTGGCAGCTCCGGTCCGGGCAGCTTCGCAGTTGCCTTCCTTGATGCGCTGTCGGCTGCCGATCCCCGGGAACTGAAAACTTTGAAGTACGAGGAATTGAACCATGCATAATTACGGCGCTTATCTAGTAGCCAACACTGCCAGCTGCACCCCACGCAGCACCCTGGAAGTTATCGAGGGAGCCGTCGCCGGAGGGATCGGGTGGATCCAGCTGCGCGCCAAGGATGAAAGCGCCCGGGAATTCGTCGAGCTGGCCTGCGCGGCTGCCAAGCTCACCGAGGGCAAAGCCCAGTTGCTGATCAATGACCGCATTGACGTCTACCTCGCGGCACGGGCTGCTGGCGCAGCAGTGAACGGCATCCATATCGGGCAAAAAGATGTGCCGGTACAGCTGGCTCGCCAGATCATCGGCGAGGGCATCATCGGCTTGAGTGCTTCCAGCGATGAGCAGCTGGCCCAGGCGAACAAGGACGCCTCGGTGATCGACTACCTCGGTGTAGGAGCCATCCGCGCCACTCCGACGAAAAAAGACCATCCTGCTCCCCTGGGGTTGGACGGCTTTGCGCGAGCCGCTGCCTTGGCCAAGCTGCCCTGCGTAGCGATCGGCGCAATTACCCAAGACGATGCCGCCGCGATCCGCGCCGGCGGCGGCGCAGGCCTGGCCGTGGTCCGCGCCATCTGCAACGCCGAAGATCCGCAACTTGCCAGCGCGCAGCTGGTCGCAGCCTGGGAGGCCTCGAAATGAACATCCTATCCATCGCAGGCTCCGATCCTTCCGGCGGCGCCGGAATCCAAGCGGATCTGAAGGCCATTGCCGCCAACGGCGGCTACGGAATGTGCGTGATCACCGCTTTGACTGCGCAAAACACCCATGGGGTATCCGGAGTTCAGGCGATCAGCGGCGATTTCGTCCTCGCGCAGCTCGAAGCCGTGAGTACAGATATCCGCATCGATGCGATCAAGATCGGGATGCTGGCCAACGCCGAGGTGATCCGCGCAGTCACCAGCTGGCTGGAAACTGTTGACGCCCCCGTCGTGCTGGACCCGGTCATGGTGGCGACCAGCGGGGATCGCCTGCTCGACGACGAATCGGCCCTTGATTCGCTGCTGGATCGCGCCACGGTGATTACCCCGAACCTGCTGGAGCTGGCCAGCTTGCTGCGCGAGCCTGTGGCCCCTTCCTGGGACGAAGCCCTGCGCCAGGCCCAGCGGCTGGCTGCCAAGCACGGCACGCTGGTGCTGGCCAAGGGCGGGCACCTGGCCGGGGCGGATTGCCCCGATGCCCTGGTGTCGGCGGGCGGGGTGCAGCTGGAGCTGCACGGACCGCGCCATGCCACCAGGAACACCCACGGCACCGGCTGCACCCTTTCCAGCACTCTGGCTACCCGCTTCGCTGCCACTGGAGACTGGATCGCCGCGTTGGAGCAGTCCAAGTCCTACCTCTCCAAGGCCATCGCAGCGGCCGACCAATTGCAGGTGGGCAGCGGCCACGGCCCGGTCAACCACTTCATCGACTTCTTCGGCACGGCAGATCCCATGGGCGACTGGTGGCAGAAGATCCAGCCGATCCGCGAGGAAATCGACCAGCTGGATTTCATCACCCGGCTATCCGAGGGCACCTTGGACCGGGATGACTTCCACTACTACATCGCCCAGGATGCGCTGTATCTGCTGCGTTACGCCAAGGTGCTTTCGCTAGCCAGCTCGATGGCGCCGGATCTCGGTGCCCAGCGTTTCTGGTCGCGTGGCGCCAACGGCATCCTCGATGGCGAGCTGCAGCTGCACGGCAGCTACCTGGATGAGTTCGCTGATACGCCCAGCGCCACCACGCTGAACTACACCAACCACCTGGCCGCCAGCCAGGAGAGCTACGGGGAGCTGATTGCCGCGATCCTGCCTTGCTACTGGCTGTACCAGGACATCGGCAAGCGGCTGGCGGCAGCCAACCATGCCGAGCATCCTTATCGGCAATGGCTGGAAACCTATGCATCCGAGGAATTCGATTCCGCCACCGAGCAGGCCATCGAAATGGTCCGCCAGGCGTTCGAGCAGGCAGATCCGCAGCTGCGGGCCCGCATGGAGGCCGCTTTCATCCGCTCCGCGGAACATGAGCGCTCTTTCTTCGCGCAGGCGCACGAGAACCGAGTAGACTTCTCTACGGCCTAAAACCCGCAGGGCCCGGGAAGAGGAATCATGAGTTGGAGCATTCACGGCAACGGCAGGACCATCACCCCAGGTGAGGTAGTTGCCCCGGATGAGCGGCTGCATTGGCCGCAGACCGTTTCCATCGGAGCCCAGCACATCCTGGCGATGTTCGGCGCCAGCATCCTGGTGCCAACCATCACCGGCTTCCCGGTCACCACGACCTTGCTGTTCACCGGCCTGGCCACCGTCATCTTCTTGCTGATGACCAGGAACAAGGTGCCCAGCTACCTCGGCTCGTCCTTTGCGATGATTGCCCCGGTCCTCTCGACCACCCAGTCGCACAACATGTCCGGCGCGCTGGGCGGCATCGTGATGACCGGGGCCTTGCTGTTCGTTGTCGGGCTGATCGTGCAGAAGACCGGCACCGGCTGGATCCACGCCCTGATGCCGCCGGTGGTCATGGGCACCATCGTGGCGCTCATCGGCCTGAATTTGGCCAGCGCAACGCTGGTTCCCATGACCGAGTTCCCGCTGACCACTTTCCTCACGGTGATCTTTACCGTGGTCGCGACCGTTGCGTTCAAGGGCCTGCTGGGCCGGCTGTCGATCCTCATGGGACTTCTTTGCGGCTACCTTGTTGCACTGGCCCAGGGGCAGGTGAGCTTCAAGGCGGTTGCTGCCGCAGAGTGGATCGGACTGCCAGAATTCCACACCCCGACCTTCCACTTCGACACTGCGCTGATGTTCCTGCCTGCGGTGTTCGTGCTGATCGCCGAGAACATCGGCCATGTGCGCACCGTGGGCGTGATGACCAATCGCGACCTGTCGAAGTTCAACGGCCGTGCGCTGATGGCCGATGGCGCTGCCAGCGTGCTCGCCGGTTTCGGCGGCGGTTCGGCCACGACCACCTATGCCGAGAACATCGGCGTGATGGCCGCTTCGCGCGTGTACTCGACCGCGGCCTATTGGATCGCTGCGATTGTGGCCGTGGCCCTGGCCTTCCTGCCGAAGTTCGGCGCATTGATCGGCACCATTCCAGAAGGCGTGATCGGCGGCTTGGGCATCGTGCTCTACGGCATGATCGGCATCGTCGGCGCGCGCCTGTGGATCGAGGCGAAGGTGGATTTCGGCAACCCGATCAACTTGATGACCGCCGGCACCGGCCTGATTATCGCCATTGCGGTGACCAAGGAAATCGCTTTCGGCCAGCTCCAGCTGGGCGGCATCGCCCTGGGCTCGATCGCCACCTTGGTGGTCTTCCACCTGATGAGTATCGTCGCCAAGATGCGCGGCAACGATTTGGCGGACTCGCAGAAGCCTGCGGATAGCTAGCAAATAAATTCCCCGCAGGCCGGCATCGCGATAACTCGCAATGCCGGCCTGCTTTTTTGCCAAGAATTCGGGAGCTGGCCAGTCATGAACCGGCGACGCGCACTGGGCCTCCCCCGGTCTTGAAGTAAGGACTCCTTCCAATTTGTGATCGATCTCCCATAAAAAATCGGGAAATCGGGATTCTGCGGCTCTCGAATCCGATAGCATGGCTCATTGTGACTGCGACTACATCAGACGGAAAACTCTCCGCGCGACTCATCTTCATCGCCCTCGGGGCGGCATTGGGTGGGTTCGTTTTCGGATATGACTCATCAATCGTTAACGGCACCGTGGACGCTGTCGAGCACGAATTCGGGCTCAACGCGGTAACCATCGGATTCTCCGTTTCCTGCGCCCTGCTCGGCGCAGCACTGGGAGCTTGGATAGCGGGTGTGGTCTCCGAACGCGTGGGACGCGTGCGCACCATGCTCTTCGCCTCCATCCTCCTGGCAGCATCAGCCATCGGCTGCGGCCTGTGCTTCGGCGTAACCGACCTGATCATCTGGCGCATTGTCGGCGGCATCGGCGTGGGCTTCGCCTCGGTGATCGCCCCTGCCTACATTGCCGAGGTCTCCCCGGCCGCGCATCGCGGACGCCTGGGCACCATGCAGCAGATGGCCATCGTGCTGGGCATCTTCGTGGCCTTCCTGGTCAGCGCGCTGCTGGTCTTCGTCATGGGCTCGGCGGATGCCGTCGGCTTGTTCGGCCTGACGGCCTGGCGCTGGATGTACCTGTCGCTGCTGGTTCCAGCAGTGCTCTACGGCCTGCTCTCGCTGCGCCTGCCCGAATCTCCCCGCTACCTGGTCGAGCGCGGCCGCTTCGTTGAAGCAGCTACCGTGCTGACCCGCGATATGGGCATGAACGCCGGCACGGATACCGAAAAGAAGATCGAAGAGATCCGCTCCACCGTGCACATCGAGCGCCGCCAGGTCTTCAAGGACCTGCTGGGCCGCTTCGGCTTCCACCCGCTGGTGTGGGTCGGCATCCTGCTCTCGGTCTTCCAGCAGTTCGTCGGCATCAACGTGATCTTCTACTACTCCACGACGCTGTGGAAGTCCGTCGGCTTTGCCGAATCGGATTCCTTCACGATTTCGCTGATCACCTCGGCGACCAACGTGCTGGCAACGATCGTGGCGGTGCTGCTGATCGACGTGCTGGGACGCAAGCTGCTGCTCACCATCGGCTCGGCCATCATGACCGTGTCGCTGGGCATGATGGCGGTAGCGTTCGCGCAGTCGGTCACCATCGACGGCGCCGTGTCGCTGCCGGGCAGCTGGGGCATCGTCGCCCTGGTCTCGGCCAACCTGTTCGTGGTCGGCTTCGGCGCCACCTGGGGTCCGGCCGTATGGGTATTGCTCGGCGAGATCTTCCCGAACTCGATCCGCGCCATGGCACTCGGAGTGGCAGCCTCGGCGCAGTGGATCGCCAACTTCGCCGTTTCCACCACCTTCCCGGCCCTCGCCGAGGCAGGCTTGGCATTGGCCTACGGCATCTACGCATTCTTCGCGCTGCTTTCCCTGATCTTCGTGATCTTCCTGGTCAAGGAAACCAAGGGGCGCCAACTCGAGGAGATGACCCTCTAGGCACCACCCGCAGGGCATTGCGGATTGCGCAAAAGGAGGCAGGCACCAAGATGGTTCCTGCCTCCTTTTGCGTGCCCGGATGCTTACCAGGCCTTGTTGGGCACATCCACTCCTACGTCGCTTTGCAGCGAGAGCACATGCTCCAAGCTTGGCCGCCCTTCCAGCGTCGGGCCCTGGCCGGCGAGCGCCACGCTGACTGTCTGCTCCGGCTGCAGATCCACCTGCTGGCCGCGCACCCAGATCGGACGGGAGAAGGCTCCGTGCAGGGTGAAATCAATGGCTTCAGCCCGCAAGCCCACGGAAATCCTCATGCCCCGCCACCCGAGGTTGAAGCGCAGGGCCCGCCATTTCTCCGGGAGCCGCGGATCAAAGCGCAGCTGGTCGTCATCGTCGCGCAGTCCCGCGAAGCCGTAGATCAGCGCCGACCAGACGCCACCGGTCGATGCCACATGCACGCCGTCAGCGGTATTGCCATGCAGGTTTTCCAGATCCACGTTCAGCGCGTGCTCGAAATACTCCCAGGCAAGATCGCGGTAGCCCACCTCGGCGGCGAGAATCGATTGCACTGTCGCCGACAGTGTCGAGTCGCCCGTAGTCAGCGGGTCATAGTAGTTGAAATCCGCAAGTTTCTGCTCGGCGGTGAAGTCGCTGGAACGCAGCCACAAAGCCAGCACCGCGTCGGCTTGCTTGATGACCTGGAAGCGGTAGATCACCAGCGGATGGTAGTGCAGCAGCAACGGCCGCTTATCCGCACCGGTATTGACCAGGTCCCAGACTTCGCGGTTCAAGAAGTGCTCGTCCTGGGGGTGGATCCCGACCGTTTCGGAATACGGGATGTGCATGCAATCAGCGGCCTTGAGCCACAGGGCGATCTCCTCGTTTTCCAATGAGTGCCTGCTGGCCAGTTGCGCGAACTCGCGCGGATGCTCTTGGGCCATTTCGGCCAGCAGCTGGGCGCTGCGGCGCAAATTGAAGCGCGCCATGACATTGGTGTAGAGGTTGTCGTTGACTACCGCGGTGTACTCATCGGGCCCGGTGACCCCATGGATATGGAAGCGCTCATTGCCCTGCTCGCCACGCCAGAACCCCAGCGAGGCCCACATGCGCGCAGTTCCCACGAGGATTTCGGCGCCGCCGGCCAGCAGGAACTCGTCATCCTCCATGACCCCGAGGTACCGGTTGAGCGAATACACCACGTCGGCATTGATATGGTACTGCGCAGTGCCAGCCGGATAATAGGCGCTGGCTTCCTCGCCGTTAATCGTGCGCCATGGGAAGAGCAGGCCTTCCTCGTTCATGATCAGCGCCCGCCGGGTCGCTGCAGGAATCATCGAGACCCGGGCGCGGAGCGTGTTGCGCGCCCACTGCTGGTTCGTATAGGTCAAGAACGGCATCACATAGATTTCGGTATCCCAGAAATAGTGCCCGGAATAGCCGTTGCCGCTCACGCCCTTGGCGCTGATGCCCAGGCCGTCGGCACGTCCGGCAGCTTGGGCGAGCTGGAACAGGTTCCAGCGGATCTTGCGCTGCAGCTCGGGCTCATCGCTCTCCACCACCACATCGCTGCGGTCCCAGTAGTCGGCCATGAAACGGCGCTGGGTGCGGAAGTGCTCGTCAATCCCCAACGGCACCAGGTGCTCCAAGGCCCGCTCAGAACGCAAGAGCATCTCCTGGGCAGGATGGCGCCGCGAGGAGTGGTAGACCGCGTACTTGGAGACGCGCACGCCTTGCCCGGCTTCCAGCCTGGTGCTGATCACTTCATCCGCGCGGTCATCGTCCACCTTGCGGACCACGGACAGCTCCGCCTGCGCTCCGCCAGTGGTGGCCACCTCGTGCTCCACCATTGCTGCTACCGACATCCCGGATCCGAAGACCTGGTACGAGATGCCCAGCCGGGCGCCATCGCGGTGGGTGCCCGCCGGATGCAGCGGGTTGGCCCTGGCTTCCTCGCTCTTGCGCGGATCGGCAGGAACCCCGGCATCGGTTTCCTCCGGGGAAGCCACCTTCCGGCTGGAGCGGTACCCGATGACCGAAGACTGGACCAGCACCTGCGCCGGAGCATCGAGCAGGCGCACATGCACGTCCTGCAGCGCCACGTGGCGATCCGTGAAGGAAATCATTGAGCGGGCAGTGACGGCTACCCGGTGCCCCTCGGCAGTTCGCCACAGGGTGTGCGCGGTCAGCGTCCCGTCAAGGAAATCCAGGCGCAGCTCATCACGCAGCATCTCCGTGCGGCCGACTTCCAGGGCTTCGTCATTGATGAACACGCGCATGGTCCGGAAATCCGGGGCGCTGATCATGGTCTGCCCGGTTTCGGCCAGCCCGAAGGCGCTCTCGGCATGGCGGATTTCCCAGGTCTCATGCAGCCCGTTGATGAATGTGCCGCCTCCTTGGTCCCCCAGACCCAGTTGCGCAGCCCGTGCACCCAGAAAACCGTTGCCCAAGGAGAAAACGGTGTCTTCGGCGCCATCGCTGTCACGCTGGTTCCCGCGCCACAGCGACCAGGAGTCCTCTTCCCAGGCCTTGGCTGCTTGCTCGGAGACCAGTTCGGAAAGGTCATGAACCACAAAATGGGCCCCTGCATCCAGCAAGGCGGCCTCATTGCCTTCGCGGGCCACGCCGATGACTCCGAAGCCTCCGGCACGCGCTGCCCTCACCCCGCTGGTGGCATCCTCGATGACGGCGCATTCTTCCGGACGCCAACCCAGATCGGCGGCGGCAGCCAGGAACGTGTCCGGGGCCGGTTTGCCCGCCAGCCGGCGCGCAGCAGCTTCCTGGCCGCTCATCACCAATGGGAAGTGCTCGGCCAGTCCTGCGGCAGCCAGTACCACGCTGGCATTGCGCGAGGAGGACACCACCGCGACGTCCAGCCCGGCATCCAGCACCTGTTGCAGGTAGGCCACGGAGCCGGCATAGGGGTCGATCCCGTCGCGCTGCAGCACTTGGGTGAACTTTTCGTTCTTCATATTGCCCAGCGCGCAAATGCTGCCTTCCCCCGGCAGATCGCTTTCATCCCCGCGGGGCAAGCTGATGCCGCGGGATTCGAGGGTGGCCGCCACCGCGTCATAACGCGGACGGCCGTCAAGCAGGTTGAAATAGTCCTCGGAAGTGTATGGGGCCACGCCCGGGTGCTTGTCGAAAAAGGTGGTGAAAAGTTCTTCCCACGCCTTGCGATGCAGCAACGCGGTAGGAGTGATCACGCCATCCAGATCAAAGAGGACGGCCTTGTAATCACGATGTCGGTACTCAGGACGAAAAGCGTTCACAATCGAAATCCTTCGAAAGAGGAGCGAATTACTGGCCGTAGTCCTTACCGTAGCAACTGAACGCGCTTGCTTCGACATACTACGATAAGAATGTGGCTCAGTGGATAGATGTATGGAATAGCGAAGACTGGCGTGAGGCAACCGCCGAGTGGATCGATGCTGCGTGCGAGGCATATGGCATTCAGCGCACCGCAGGACCGGATTTTTGGCCCGCAGATTTGCACCAGATCCAGGCGGCGGTTCAGACCGGTGCCGCAGATCTGATCTTCAGCGCCAACGCTCCGGGGCTGGCTTCGGAACCAGCGACCACGGTCGCTGCCGGCCAGCTGCTGCCCGATCGCGTGGTGATGCCACTGGCTATCGACCGGATCGCCGGCTACATGCTCAGCCCGGATTTCGGGCACACCCTGGCGGATCTGGGCGATTCGGTGGAGAACTGGGAGCTGGCCATGGCCTCGCTCGGTTCCTTCCAGGTCGCGCTGATGGGCCACGAGGAAGAATTCTTTGATTCCGGGGTCACCGTAGTGGACCCGCAGTTCCTGCCCGAGCAGTACGAGCAGGCGCTGATGATGCATGTGTCCCTGGACCCGGCACACCCGCTGTACCTGGAGGGATCCATGGCGGACAAGATGGTTTCTCATCTCGATGAGTTGAGGAGGGCCACCGCTGCCCTTCATGCCGGTGCGGTGCCGTTGAGCATCGAGCACGGCAACTTCGATCTGTCGCAGGTGGTGGTTCCTGCCGAAGCCGGAGACCACGGCCGCATCCTGAATCTGTCCTCCGCGCACTGGGCTCACCCCTTCTCATCCCTGAACACGCCGCTGGCCGCCATGTGCGAAGCGTGGGATTGCGATACCGGTGATGAGCGCGTGATGAAGGTGCTTTTCGCGTACCTGGACCAGTTCTCTGCCTACGGCTCAGCAGATGAGCTGTACGACCTGATTAATCCAGCCTGCCTGGTTGCGCCGCTGTCGCAGCACGAGACCTGGTTGCGCCTGCTCCTGGATGCCAGCGACGAGCAACTGCAGGAGCACGCCGAGACCGTTTTGGGAACCCTGGATATCTCCTAGGGCCGCAGTTCAAGAGCCCAGAACCCTGGCCAGCAAGGCCGCGTCATCGCTCATGATGGCGTCGGCCTTGCGCTCCATCAGCAGCTGCATGGTCGGCTCGTCGTTGATGACCCAGACATGCACCTGGGCGCCGGCTCGGTGGACCGCCTTGATGAATCGACGGGTCGCTACCGGCAGCATGCCCTGGTTCAGCGGCACCTGGACCGCCCAGAAGCCTGCCAGCAGCCGCTTGGGAACCCAGCCCAGCAGGTGGGCGCACAGCCAGATGGCGACAATTTCCCGTTGACCCGGCGAGCGCCGTATCGGAGCGGAAAGCAGGTGGCCGACCGCGGCGCTGCGTGCCGTGGAGAAGGACGCGAGGGCAATTTGCCGATGGGCTTTCCTGCGCTCGATGAGCTCGGCCAGCGGGCCGATCACGTGCTCGTCCTTGACGTCCAGGTTCAGTGTGGCGTGCGGGAACGCGTCGAGCAGTTCATCAAGCGTGCACAGCGGTTCCCCGCCGGCCCGCACCGTTGCCAGCTGCTCGTCGGTGAAGTCGTTGAAATTCCCGCTCGCGTCGGTTACCCGGTCCAGGCTCTGGTCATGGAACAGGTAGACCGTGCCGTCGGCGGAGGCGTGCACATCCGACTCCAGATGGGTGATGCCCAGGTCTGCGGCGCGCTGGAAGGCTGCCAGCGTGTTTTCCTCGTTGCCCGTGCGTACGCCGCGGTGCGAAAAGGCGTAGGTCATTTCAGCAGGCCTTCAATGACCTGGGCTACCCCGTCATCGGCCAGCGAGGGTGCACGGAAGCGGGCGGAAGCCAGCGCCATGGGGTGTCCGGAGGACATCGCGTAGCCGTGGCCGGCGTATTCGAGCATTTCGATGTCGTTGGGCATGTCGCCGAAGGCCATCACTTCAGCTGCGGCAATTCCCAGGCGCTGGCAGTATTCATGCAGCGTGGTGGCCTTGTGGATATCCACATGCGCCATTTCCAATAGGGAAACGTCGAAGGCGGAGTGGGTCACCGATACCAGTTCTGCCAGCTGCGGCTCAACCGAGGAATAGAACTTGTCTATCGGCAGGTGCTGGGAGCGGGCAAGGAATTTCACGATGCCCTCGGAATCAATTGACTCGCTAGCCAGATCCAGGACTGTCTGCACCCCGAAGTTGTGGTGGCGGTCGGCAAAGCCTTCACCCAGGTGCAGCCCCTTGGTGGTCTCGGCAGCGAAGGACGCGCGCGGTTCCAGCTCCAGGATGATTTCGCTCGCCCGCCGCGCGGTAGCCGCGCTGAGCGTGCGCGACCAGATCACTTCGTCTTGTTCCAGGTCGTAGAGCACCGCGCCATTGGAGCAGATGACCGTGCCCATCCCGCCGAAGGCTTCAATGATCGGGCTCAGCCAGCGGAAGGGGCGTCCGGTGACAAAGACGATCTGGATGCCAGCGTCGCGGGCTTGGATGAAGGCACGTTGGGTGCGTTCGGAGATGGTGCCGTCCTTGGCGACAATGGTGCCGTCGAGGTCCGAGGCGATCAGCTTGATCATCTACAGCTCCTCGCGGCGTGGCGGGTTCGCCCCGGCACGCTGCACGGTCACCGCGGCGGCCAGGGCCGCGAATTCCAGGGCTCGCGAAAGCTCCGCAATCTGCAGCTGGTTCAGCTTTTCGCGGTTGGCCGCGCCAATCAGTCCATGTTCGGCCAGCCAGCACAGCAGCGCGGCGGTGAAGGTATCGCCGGCACCCACGGTATCGGTGACTTCCACCGACGGCGCAGTGAATTCGGCGTCGCCGGCGCGAACGACGCCCCAGGACCCGCGCGAGCCTGCGGTGGACACCACGATCGCCGGACCCATGTCCAGCCAGGCACGGGCCGAGTCCTGGACCGAGCGCATCGGGTACAGCCACTTCAGGTCGATGCCGGAGACCCGCACCACGTCGGCCTGGCCGACGAATCGCTCGACCTCGGCCACGGTCTGCGAATGGTTGGTGACCAGCGACGGGCGCAGGTTCGGGTCGTAGCTGATGGTGGCATGGGTGCGCGCGGCCGAAAGCAGCGGCAGCAGTTCTCCGGGGCTGAACAGGGTGGCGATGGAGCCGGTGTGCACCAGCTCGGCATCCTGGGCCAGCTCCGGCCCGATGGTCGGCATCTGCCAGTAGGCGTTGAACGCGAAGGCCGCGCCGCCGGCCGGGTCGAGGATGCCATGGGCAATGACGGTGGCCTGGTCATCGGCTCCGCCCAGGTATGCCACGTTGTTGTCCTTGAGGTAATCCTCGATCTTGCGGCCCTTGTCATCGGCGCCCCAGCGGGAAATCAAGGTTCCCGGGTACCCCAGGCGGGAGAGCGCAACCGCGACGTTCAACGGGCTGCCGCCAACGAACTCCTGGGCTGGGGCAATGCCGGAGGCCAGGACGTCAACGAGGGCCTCGCCGATCACGGTCGGGTTCATGCTGCTCCTTCAGTAGTGCAGTGGGGACAGGGCACGCACGCAGGCAGCCCATTGGCTGCTGTGCGGATCGATCCAGGTGTAGTGGTCGCCCGCGAACAGCGAGAAGCTGTGCTCCTGTCCGAGCGCAGCCGCTTTCTGGGCTGCGATACGGGCAATTCTTACCGGAACATCGCCATCGTCCCGTCCATGAAAGATTACGACACGGGCATGCATTGGCCATAATTCCACCGGATTGCAGGCGCCCAATGGCGCGCCTGCGAGCATCTCGTCCACTGCGCTGCCGCTGAGCTTCAGGCGCTGCGCCGTTTCAAGGTCCAGGACCCCGGCCTGGCTGATCACCTGGGAGACCCGTGCATCATGGGCGGCCAGCACGCAGGCCAATTGCGCTCCGGCTGAATGGCCGATCAGCGTGATCGGCCCTTCTTCCTTGACCAGGCCCAGCGCGAGCCGGGCATCGGCCAGCATTTTCGCCGCGCTGCCCGGCCCACGCCGGTATTCGAGGTTGTAGGCAGGGATCCCGCGGGCGGCGAGATCCTCTGCCAGGGGCACGCCGAGGCTAGCGGTGTACTTTTCACGCCAGTATCCGCCGTGGATGATCATCACCGCTCCGCGAGCGGTGGTGCGTTCCGGCTCGTAGAACTGGACCTGCTGGTCCGGGTGCGCCCCGTAGTGCATGGTCGGCGCCCCGGCTAGTTGCCCGGGAAGACCGCGGCGCGCTTTTCGACGAAGGCGGCACGGCCTTCCACCGAGTCGGCGGTTCCGAAGGCCTGCTGGAAGGACTGTGCTTCAACCAGCAGGGCGTCATGGGTGTTCAGCGCGTCCATGTCCACCATCGCGGCCTTGGCATTGCCAACGGCCGTCGGTGCCACCTTCGCGATCTCCTCGATGGTGGCCACGGCCTGGTCAATCAGTTCCCCGGCCGGGACAACGCGGTTGGCCAGGCCAATGCGCAATGCTTCCTCGGACTTGATGCGGCGGCCGGTGAAAACCAATTCACGGGCCATCGCGTTGCCGACACGTCGCGGCAGGCGCACCATGCCGCCAAAGCCGGGCACCAGCCCGAGGTTGACCTCCGGCTGCCCAAAGCTGGCCGTCTCGGAAGCGTAGATGAAATCGCAAGCCAGGGCGAGTTCGCAGCCGCCGCCCAGGGCGAAGCCGTTGACTGCGGCGATCACTGGAACCTGCAGCTTCTCCAGGCGTTCGGTGACCGCGTGCATCTGGCGCCCGTAGGCCAGCGCCGCCGCCGGGTCCATTTCGCGCAGCTGCACGATATTGGCGCCGGCGACAAAGGACTTCTCGCCGGCACCGGTGAGGATCACGCCGCGGTATTCATAGCCGGTGGCCTCGAACCAGTCCAGGAAGGCTTCAAGGTCGTTGACGACCTCTTTTGCCAACGCGTTCAGCGACTTCGGCTGGTTGACGGTCAGGATGAGGGCCGAGCCCTGGGTGCTCAGGCTGAGGGTATCGAATTGCTTCATACCCCTAACTCTCTCACGTAACGCGCGTCACGTATTGGATTGTCAGCGGTGCTTGCGTGGCTTTGCCTTGGCACCCTGCGGCTTCTTGGATGAGCTCTTGGCCTGCTGTTTTGCCTTGGCTTGGGCTTTCGCCTTGGCCTTCTTCTGCTCATTGACGCGCTTGGCCTTCTGCTCCTGGTTGCGCACCGAAGTCTGGCGCGAGGAGCTGGCGGTACGTCCGCGCACAATGCCGATGAATTCTTCGAGCAAGGCGGTGTCTTCGGTGGCGGTAGGCCAGGCGATGCCCACCTGGGTTGGCGAACCGTCGTCAATGAAGCGCACCACCACGTCCTTGCGGGCGAAGAGCCGGGCAATGGACTGCGTGGTGCGCAGCACCTGGGCGCCGGAAGCGACAACTTCCATCGCTACCGGAATGCCGCCCACGGATTCCGGGTAGTCGGCCAAGTCGAGTTGCGGGAAGGACTCTACGGTCTCCAGCGGAACGGATTCTTCGAAGTACTCCACGTCGTGGTCTTTGCCCGCGCAGACCACTTCGAGTTCCTCGTAAAGCGGGATGACGTGGCGCGTTGCGTCCTTGGGCGAGTCGCCGCGATAGCGCACGAATACTGCGTCAGCCTCGCCATTGGCCAGCAGATCCAGGATTTCCCCCTCATCCAGGCGCCAGGCTTTCAGCTCGATGGCAGGATAGCGTTCCTGGAAGCGGTCCATCCATTTGCCGGGGGTGACGCCGGTTGCGTAGGCGATTCGAAGTTTCTGCACGGGTTAAGCCTACGCTCTGCCGGGTTAAATGGCGCAGGCGGGCACCGGTGAACCGGTGCCCGCCTGCGTCCGCGCAAGCCGGGGAGGCCTACTTGTCGGTCTTGACGACCAGAACGTCGCATGGTGCCGAGTGGGCCACCGAGGAAGCTACCGAACCGAGCACGCGGCCCAGGCCCTTCATGCCCACGTTGCCGACAACGATCATCGAAGCCTTGCGGTCCTCGGCGTCGGAGATCAGCACGTCACCTGGCTTGCCGTGGCCGGCAGCAGCGGTGATCTTGACGCCTGGCACAGCGTTCTTCACGTCGTTGGCTACGCGCTGGGCCAGCTTGCGGGCCTGCTCTGCGTCGTCCAGGATCCAGGTATCGGAACCGATGGAAACGACCTCGGTGTTATCCGATGCGTGAGCGGTGATGACCACCAGGTCAGCGTCGAGCTTGACGGCGAGTTCTGCAGCGCGGCGGGCTGCGCGCTGTGCGGTTTCGGAACCGTCTACGCCTACGATGATGGTTTCAGACATATTGTTCTCCTTATATGAGTGATGCATTAAGTGATGGGTAACACTTTATGGCCTTTAGGCCACTTTAGCCTGCAAAAAGTCCACGGCGCGCTGCCATGCGATGGCAGCCTGTTCGGGATCGTAGTTGCCGGCAGGGTTCTCGTCGTTGTGGAATGCGTGATCGGCGTCGTAGTAGAAGTACTGGACTTCCGCGCCTGATTCCTGGCGAATCTGCTCTTCCTGAGCCTTCGCCTGAGCCGGCGAGTACATCTGGTCCAGGTTCGCGTAGTGGCCCTGGATGGCCGCGCGGACTCCGGAAAAATCGTTGGGCACACCCTGACCGACGCCATAGAAAGGCACGGCCGCGGCAATTTTCCCGCCTTGCTGGGCAGCCATCTGCAGCACGAAACCGCCACCCATGCAGAAGCCGATGACGCCCAGCTTCTCGCTGGTGACGTGCTCATTGGCCAGCAGGTAGTCCACGGCACCGCTCAATAGCTGGGCCCCGGCGGCTTCCGGGAGCTGGGACATCATCTGCCCGGCTTCTTCACCGTCGTGGGTGATCCAGCCTCCATAGAGGTCCGGAGCCAGAGCCACGAAGCCCTGCGCGGCCAGCCGGTCGGCAACGTCGCGGATATGGTCGGTCAGACCCCACCATTCCTGGATCACGATGACCCCAGGGCCCTTGCCGAACTCCGGCAAGGCGAGATAGCCATGCGCTTGCGCGCCTGAAGAAGGGAAAGTCACGTTCTGGTGCGGGGTTTTGTCCGCCATGGTGCCTCCTGCTCTGCGTGTGCCTCCAGTTTATGCAGGTCTGGACGCCATTGGCATTGACCTGCCCCACATTGCGCCAAAGTTGTTCTATTTTCCGAGCGTGACCTCGCCGATACGTTCCAGCGCATCGACCACCAGATTCCAGAAGCCTTCGTGATCCAGGTCCACCGCCACGGAAGTATTGCAGTCGGCGGAAGCCGGCGCGCGGAAGTCCGTGACGGTCATCCCCAAGGTCAGCTCGCCACGCAGCTCAACGCTGACCGGGGCCTTGACAGTGCGAACGATATCCGGGTCGATCACGTAGGCCACGGCGCATGGGTCATGCACCGGCG
This sequence comes from Glutamicibacter sp. NPDC087673, assembly GCF_044743255.1. Taxonomy (NCBI): domain Bacteria; kingdom Bacillati; phylum Actinomycetota; class Actinomycetes; order Micrococcales; family Micrococcaceae; genus Glutamicibacter; species Glutamicibacter sp. NPDC087673. The sequence goes on along the minus strand of NZ_JBIUWB010000001.1, from coordinate 861,665 downwards.
GTGCATCGAAGCCCTGGTGGTCTCGGTAGGCCCGGGCGAAGAAGTCCATCAGCTCGCGCACGAAGGTCGATGGGCCGGTGCCGATCTTCTCGATGCGTTCAACCACCTCGGAGGTGGCCAACGCCTGGTGGGTCAGGTCCAATCCGACCATCACCACCGGCCAGGCCTCGTTGAAGACGATGTGCGCAGCTTCAGGATCGATCTTGATATTGAATTCTGCCACCGCCGACCAGTTGCCGGTGTGGTAGCCGCCGCCCATCAGCACCACTTCGCGCACGCGTTCAACGATGCGCGGTTCCTTCCGGGCCGCCAAGGCGATATTGGTCAATGCGCCGGTGGGCACCAAGGTGATTTCGCCGGGTTCATGGCTCATCACCAGGTCGATGAGGACGTCCACGGCGTGGCGCCCATCGAGTTCGATGCCCGGCTCCGGCTGGGCCGGCCCGTCCATCCCGGAATCCCCGTGGACGTCTCCCGCGGTTTCCACTTCGCGCACCAGCGGACGGGCGCAGCCGGCCGCGAAGGGAATGCCGGTAATGCCGGCGATGGTACCCACGGCCAGCGCGTTGGCAGTGACCTTATCCAGGGTCTGGTTGCCGGCCACGGTGGTCACGGCCAGCAGGTCGATCTTGGGATTGCCATGGGCAAGAATCATTGCCACGGCGTCATCATGACCCGGGTCGCAGTCCAAAATGATCTTGCGCGGGGCATTGCTGTCCTGGGTCATGGCTTCTTCCTTCGCTCTGCCAGCTGGCGGCCGGTAGCTAAGTCGTGGGGGCGGATAGGCATCCTTTGATAATTCTTTCGCGTCCCCATGCTATCGTCAAGCGCTTAACGCAAAGCTGTCGCGTGTCACAACTCCGACTACGATGGAGCCATGAAGAATGGTGAGAAGTCCGGCAACTCGCGCGCTCCACGCCGCGTGACCGCAGCGATGGTAGCCGAACACGCCGGCGTTTCCACCGCAACGGTCTCTCTTGTTGCCAACGGGAAGTCGGCGGGCCGGGTCTCGGCCGCGAATGAGCAGCGCGTGCGTGAATCAATTCGCGAACTGGGCTACTTCGTCGACAGCATCGGCAGCTCGCTGGCCAAGGGCGTCAGTTCGCTGGTGGTCCTGGTGGCCCCGGATATCTCCAACCCCTTCTTTGCCAAGGTGATCGCTGGCGTGCGCTCGGTATTGGCTAGCGACTACCAGCTCCTGCTCTCGGTCACGGATGCCGGCGTCTCCCCCAGCGCCAGCGAAACGAGGAAGATCATGGGCCTCCGTCCGGCCGGGCTGCTGGTCCATGCCCCAAGCCAGGATTTCCTCGAGGAAATTTCGAGCAACCTCCCGCTGGTGGCCCTGGATGCCCCGGGCATCGATCCATCGATTCCTGCCGTGAATATGGACGTCGCCCAGGGAGCGCGGGAAGTCGTAGCCCATTTCGCTGCACAGGGACACACCAAGGCCGCCTACCTGGATGCCAGCACCGGCACCGAGACCCTGGCAGTGCGCCGCGAGGCCTTCCTGGCGGCGGCAAGGGAGTACGGCATCGAAGTGCTGCCATCTTCTGTTGCCAGCTCGATGATCGACGTCACTGAGGCTTCAGCAGCCTTTGGCCAGCATTGGCCCAAGTGGCATGAATCGGGCGTGACCGCACTGGGCTGCGCAACCGATAACCACGCTTTCGGCGTGCTGCATGCTTCGCGCCTGCTTGGTATCCGCATTCCGCAGCAGCTTGCGGTGGCCGGATTCGACGACCTTCCCTACTCGGCGACGTCCAGCCCTTCCATCACTTCCGTGCAGCTCAACGCCCAGGAAGGCGGGCGCCAGGCCGCATTGAAGCTGCGCGCGCTGCTCGATGGAAAAACCCCTGACCCACTGCAGACAATGCTGCCCAGTTCGTTGATTGTCCGCGGATCGACGCTGGGCAACAAAGGAGACTAGCCGGTGAACATGCATAAATGGCCTGCCAAGGTCACTGCCGCCATCGCCCTGCTGATTGCTTTGGGCCTGATCGTCATGTCCAGCGGAGTGCTGGGCCTCATTACCGGCCCGGCAACCCCACCGGGCACCGGCATCGAATCCGCCGCGCGCAGCTGGGTGCTACTGGATTAGCTTTCCGCTCTTCGAAACTTCGGGATCGGTGCATGAGGACAAATCAAAGCAGCACGGCCGGCGCTTGCCATCACGCAGCTTGGAAATACTGGCCTCCACTCGGCGTTCGCGCGTGGAAGGGTTCTTGGTCGCACCGATCCAGCGTACCCATTCCCAGCGGGCCATGGCAGTGAGCCCTGCCCACATCTCATCCAGATCCCCAGCCTCGCCCAGGGCACTGGCCAGGTCTTGCGGAATCCCTGTTTCCGGCCAGGTTCTAGCGACCCGGGCGGTCAATTCCACTTGATCCCCCGCCTCGGCCAACAGCTGGGGCGCGCCCTGTCCATCGAGGGCCAACCAGTGGCCTCGGCGCCCGTCGGGATCTATTACGACCACGTGGCCTTCATGCGCCTGGAGAAGTTCCACCGCAACCTGTCCGCGGCTTGGCAACTTGTCGCTGGATTCCTGGTCGAGCCTGATTATCTTCCGATCGTTGACCAGATCTGCAGTTCCATTCAGTTCGAATATCTCATTGGATACCGCCATGGGAATTCCCCTTCTCCGTTGTCCAAGGGCAGTCTATGGCACGGCGGCATTGCGCTTCCACGTGGCTAGACTGCTGTTATGACCCAACCTCCGCTGCTCGTTAGTTCCTGCCTGGCCGGCATCCCTTGCCGCTACAACGGCAAGGCGAAGGCAAACCCTGCCATCGTCGAGGCCGTGGCACGAGGAGAAGCCGTTGCGGCCTGCGCTGAGGAATTGGGCGAGCTCCCTACTCCGCGTCCGCCAGCGGAGATTGTCGGTGGCGATGGCCACGACGTGCTGGAAGGCCGGGCCTGCGTGATCGACATCAACGGCGAGGACATCAGCGGGCAGTTCATAGCTGGTGCCCAGAAGGTTTCGGATCTAGTCCAGCACCAGAGAATCACCGAGGCGATCCTGCAGGATCGCAGCCCCTCGTGCGGCTGCGGCACCATCTACGATGGCTCGCACACCGGAAAACTCGTTGCAGGCGATGGCGTACTGGCCGCCCTGCTCAAGCGCCGGGGCGTCAATGTCAGCGCGCCACCGGCAAACTGACACACCCTGCAAGATAACGATTCAGTTGCTCTTTTAAACAAAAAAATAACCCTCGATCCGAAGATCAAGGGTTATTTTCCATTTGTGCGCGAGGGGGGACTTGAACCCCCACGACCTTGCGATCACTGGCACCTGAAGCCAGCGCGTCTACCAATTCCGCCACTCGCGCATATTCTGTTTTCGTTGCCATCGTTCTTTGCAACAAGAAATAGCTTACACACTCATTTTCCGTTCACCTAATCGAAACCCTGATTTGTGGTTAGGGACACATGGGAAACCTTTTTGGGGCATTTATCGTTGATATTGACGCACTTGAGCCGCTCAATGATTTTTCGGCATTTGCACAGCTGAAAACAGTAAGATCGAATATGAAGTTCTGTGTTCACAGCTTGGACGGCGTGAATGCAGGCTCGCAATAACCAGCCATGGACCCTAAGGAAGGAGCACGAATAATGGGCTTTCTCGACAATGTCGAACGCGGCTTAGAGAAGGTCGTCACTAGCTTCTTTCGTGGCACCAGCACCGCAGATCTCAAGCCAGTCGAACTGACTACCGCGCTACGCAATGACATGGACCGCGGAATCATGCCAATCAGCGAGGGCCGCAGCCTTGCAGCCAATGACTTCGTTGTCTCGCTGAGCACCAAGGACTACAACACCGCGCAGGGTTGGGGGCGGGGCGTCGTCAACGAAATGGCAAAGGTCACCGCTGAGCATGCGGCAGCCCAGGACTACTCGGTCCACGGCGACATCACGATCCATTTTGTTTCCAAGGACGATTTCAAGCCCGGAGAAATGGAGATTGCCAGCTCGGTCAAGGAGTCCAGCTCGCGCCCAGCAGCCTCGGCTCCGGTAAAAGAGCGAGCAGCAGCGCCCGCAGCGCCATCCGCCACCCCGCCGACAACCGCACAGCCACGTCCATCGGTCCGTCCGATTGCAGAGATCCCCAAGAAGCCCATGCAGAAGCAGGCAATTCTTGAGGTCGCTGGACAGCGCTACGCCCTGCATCACCACTCCATCGTGCTGGGCCGTTCGGCCAGCACCGATATTCCCGTGGATGATTCCGGCGTTTCCCGCCAGCATGTGCGCGTCGAAACCCGTGGCAAAACCAGTTTCGTCGTCACCGATCTGGGTTCAACCAATGGAACCTACGTGGACGGCAAGAAGATTTCGGAAGAAACCCGTATATTTGACGGTTCGATCATTACTATCGGACAGACAAAAATCGTCTTTCGGCTGATTACCTCGAACAACGGAGGCCGCGCGTGAACGACCTGGTTCTAAGCTTGTTCCGATTGGGCTTTTTGGTCCTCATCTGGCTGCTCGTATTAAGCGTTGTCGGATCGATGCGCCGCGACTTGGCCATCGGATCGCGGGCCCGCACCGGCAAGCCCAGCGCTCGGGAACTGAAGAAGAATCCAGAGCTGGCGGAACCAGAAGTGCCTGCGCGCAAGGCCGCCACGTCATTGGAAGTTGTTGAGGGCCCACTGGCCGGCAGCAGCATTCCCCTCCGCGGCCAACCGATCATGTTCGGGCGAGCTCAGGATGCCACCGTCGTTCTCGATGATGACTACGCTTCGGGACGCCATGCCCGCCTGTTCCCGCAGGGATCGCGCTGGTTCATTGAAGATCTCGGCTCAACCAACGGCACCTTCGTGGGTGACAACCAGCTCTCACGCGCCCAGGCAGTGGAGCCCGGCCAGCGAATCCGCATCGGAAAGACTGTCCTGGAATTGAAGCCCTAGCCTATGGCCCTCAAACTAAAATTTGCTGCGAAATCCGACGTGGGGCGGGTTCGCAAGAAGAATGACGACTCCGCCTACGCCGGCGCGTACCTCGCGGTGCTTGCCGATGGCATGGGCGGACACGTCGGCGGTGACGTGGCGTCAGCCTCCACCGTGCTTGATTTGGTGCATCTGGACCACGATGGCACCGCAGATCCGCAAAATGCCCTGCCGGATGAGATCCAGGCCGCCAATTTGGTGCTGAATGAACTCGTCGGCGCCAACCCGAAGCTTTCGGGGATGGGTACCACCGTCACTTCCCTGCTGCTCTCGGGAAGTACCCTGCACATGGCGCACATCGGCGACTCCCGCGCCTACCGCTTGAAGCACGGGGTCTTCGAGCAGATCAGCAAGGACCATACCTTCGTGCAGCGGCTGGTCGACGAACGCCGCATCAAGCCGGCCGAGGCCGAGGTCCACCCGCATAAGAACGTGCTCTTGCGCGTGCTGGGCGACTCGGATGCCTCCCCGGAACTCGATGTCGACCAATTCGAGGCAGAACCCGGCGAACGCTGGATGCTGTGCTCTGACGGACTCACCGACGCGGTGCCGGTTCCGGTAATCGAGCAGATCATCCGCACTACCGCCGATATGGATGAAGCGGTCAACGACCTGGTTGCCATCACCTTGAAGAATGGTGCGCCGGATAACGTCACCGTGGTGATGTTCGAGGTTGTCGAAAACGCTGTCGTCGAAGGCGAAGCGCCCGCCGAACCAGAACCCGCACCGGATACCGGCCAGCTCACCATTGCCGCCGAAGGCGATGTCGAAGCCAGCGCTTCGCTGCTCCGCCATGAGATTTCCCAGCGTCCCCACCTGCTGGTGGGCGCCGCCCAGCTTGCGACGCAAACCGGCCAGATCCCGGTGGTGACCCAGCACACCGGCGAACGCCGTGCAGCTGCCTTGCTGACCCACCGTTCCCCGGCGGCCGGCGAGGTGCTGGATCCACTGGATGCTCCGGTGCAGCAGCGCCGTTGGATGATGCCGATCCTGCTGACCTTGACGGCTTTCTTCGTCATTGCCCTGGGCGTCTGGGGCTACATGTGGACCCAGACCCAGTACTTTGTTGGCACTGTCGATGGAAAGGTCGCAATCTACAAGGGCGTTCCCCAGGAGCTCGGACCGATTTCGCTCTCCGAGGTCGACACAGTCAGCAAGGTGCCGCTCGAAGCCCTGCCGGAGTATTCACGCCACCGCGTTGAATCGACCATCTCGGCAGAGAACCAGCAGCATGCCCAGATGATCATCCAGGAACTCCTGGTCACCGCGAAGCAGAACTGCCCGGTCACCGTTCCCGGATCCTCGGATTCCGCCAACCAGCTCGAACTGCCCGCCTACTGCCAGGAGATAATGCAATGACCGAAGTGCAAACCGCACCGGTGCCTCGGCGCAATCTCGAGCTGCTGCTGGTGCTGCTGGCCCTCTGCGTGGGCGGTGCCGCGTTCTATCTGGTGGGCAGCTCCACCGAGGATGTCGACAGCACCGACTTCTACGTGCAGATGGGCATCCTGGCGGCACTATCCCTGACGGTTCATGTGCTGCTGCGCATCTTCGCCAAATATGCCGATCCAGTAATACTTCCGATTACGATTGCGTTGAACTCCCTTGGCTTAGCCATGATTCACCGCATTGACCTGGCTAAAGGAACGTCCCAGTCGGCGCGCCAGCTGCTCTGGACTGCCATTGCCATCGTCATTGCTTCGGTCGTTCTCTGGGCAATCAAGGACCACCGCCTGCTGCGTCGGTTTACCTATATCGCCCTGCTGCTATCGGTCGTATTGCTCCTGCTTCCGTTGATTCCCAAACTGGGTGTCACGATCAACGGTGCCCGCATTTGGATCCGCATGGGCATGTTCTCACTGCAGCCAGGCGAACTCGCGAAGATCACCTTGTCGATCTTCTTCGCCGGTTATCTCTCGTCGAACCGCGACTTGATCCTGATGGCTGGCCGCAAGTTCGGACCGCTGCAGCTGCCCCGCCTGCGGGATATGGCTCCGATGGTTATCGCTTGGCTGCTCTCCATCGGCGTGCTCGTGGTGCAGCGAGACCTCGGTTCCGCGATCCTCTTCTTCGGCCTGTTCATCGTGATGATCTACGTGGCAACCGCGCGTATTTCCTGGGTGCTCATCGGTGCCTTGATGGTTGTCGCCGGCGGCATCGTCGCGGGCCTGACCATGAGCCACGTGACCCGCCGCCTGGACGTCTGGCTCAACGCCTTTGACCCTGCGATCTACCAGGCCAAGGGTGGCAGCATGCAGATCGTCGAAGGCTTATTCGGCATGGCTGACGGCGGCTTGTTCGGCACCGGCCTGGGCGCGGGTTCCCCCTACCGTGTTCCGCTGGCCAACTCCGACATGATCATTGCCTCCTTCGGCGAAGAAATTGGCCTGATCGGCGTGGCCGCGATCATCCTGCTCTACATGCTGCTGGTCTCCCGTGGCTTGCGGGCCGCCTTGGGCTCGGCCGATACCTTCGGCAAGCTACTGGCTGCAGGCCTGTCCTTCACCCTGGGCCTGCAATGCATCGTGATCATCGGAGGCGTCACCCGGCTGATCCCGCTGACCGGCCTGGCAACGCCATTTATGGCCGCCGGCGGCTCATCGCTGCTGGCGAACTGGATCATCATCGCGTTGCTGCTCCTGATCTCCCACAACTCGCGCCGCCCGAAGACTGGCGGCGTAGGACCAACCGATGAATTTGCAAGTGCCAGCACGGCCCTTACCTCCAGCACCAAGGCGGTGACGAAAAAGTGAATCATGCAATCAAGCGCGTTTGGGTTGCGCTAACCGTCCTGTTCGTCATCTGCCTGGGTGGACTGAGCTACATCCAGTTCTTCGACGCCAAGCCGCTCTCGGAGAATGCGCTGAACAAGCGCGAACTCTACCGCGAGTTCGACCTGCCCCGCGGCGCGATCCTGGTCGACGGCAAGCCGATTGCCGAATCCGTTCCGACCGATGATGGCCAGTTCGAATTCCAGCGTGTTTACCACGACGCGAAAACCTACGCCCACCTGACTGGCTACTATTCGCTCGCGAATGGCACCACCCAGCTCGAATCGCAGCTGAACGACTGGCTGACCGGCACGAGCTCGGATCTGCTCTTCGACCGCTTGTCGGCCATGTTCACCGGTACCCGTTCCGAAGGCGCCTCGGTTGAGCTGACCATTGACGGGCAGTTGCAGAAGACTGCCTTCGAAGCGATTCCTGACAACTTGAAGGCCACGATCATCGTGACCAATCCGAAGACCGGTGACATCCTGGCGATGGCTTCCAAGCCAAGCTACAACACCAACCTGCTGGCGGTGCACTCGACCTCCCAGGCGGCCCAGAACCTGAAGGACATCAGCAACACCGACGGCTTGAGCCCCTACCGGAACCCGGCCATCAGCAACCCGGTGACCCCAGGTTCCTCGTTCAAGATCCTCAGCACCGTTGCGGCCCTGGAATCAGGCAAGTTCGATATGGAAACCCCCATCGACAATCCGGTGTCGGTGAATTATCCGCATTCGACCGCTAAGATGAACAACTTCAATGAGGGCATCTGCGCGCGGGATACCCGGGCAAGGCTCGAGTTCATCTTTGCCCAGAGCTGCAACACCCCGTTCATGGAAATCAGCCAGACCGTCGGCAAGGATGCCTTCACCGAGGTTGCCGAGCGCTTCGGCTACGGGCAGCAGCTGAGCATCCCGCAGAATGTTGTTCCAAGCGAGTTCCCTTCTGCTGAGGCCAATGAAGCGCAGATGGCGCAGATGGCAATCGGCGAATGGGAAAACAAGGCTACTCCGCTGCAGATGAACATGGCCGCCATGGCCATCGCCAATGACGGCGTGATCATGAAGCCGAATTTGATCGGCAAGGTCATCGCGCCGGATCTTCGAGTTATCGAGGACCCGAAGCCGGAGAAGTTCTCCACGGCCACCACCCCGGAAGTTGCCGAACAGCTCACCGAGCTGATGGAAGGCCCGGTTGTGAGCGGTACGGCCATGAATGCCCGCGTTCCCGGCGTGGATTTCCGAGCCAAGACCGGCACCTCGCAGCGACCATCAGAGAACGGAGTCCGCATGGTGAACTCCTGGATGACCGGTTTCGCACCGGCCGATGATCCGCAGGTTGCCATCACGGTCAATATTCAAGACGTAGATTACAACACCGGCCACAACACGGCAGGTGCACTTATGAAGACGATGTTAGAGGCGGTGTTCAACAAGTGAGGCCAGTAACCGGCACCACCTTGGGCGGTCGTTACAAGCTGACCGACCGCATTGCGATCGGTGGCATGGGCGAAGTTTGGAAGGCACGAGACCAGGTCCTAGGACGTCTGGTAGCGATCAAGATCCTCAAAGAGGAATACACCGATAATGAGAGCTTCCTGACGCGTTTCCGCGTGGAAGCACGCCACACCGCGCTGCTGAACCACCCTGGAATCGCTGGCGTCTTCGACTACGGCGAGGAACAGGGCTCCGCCTATCTGGTGATGGAACTGGTTCCCGGCCCGCCGCTGTCCACCATTATCGAGCGCGAGCGCAAGCTCGACGTGGACCGTACGCTCTCGCTGATCGCGCAGACCGCCCGCGCGCTGGCAGCAGCCCACGAGCACGGCCTGGTGCACCGCGATGTGAAGCCGGGTAACATCCTGGTGATGCCTTCGGGCGTCGTGAAGATCACCGACTTCGGCATTGCCCGGCTTGCTGACCAGGTTCCGCTGACCGCCACCGGGCAGGTAATGGGAACCGCCCAGTACTTGGCCCCGGAACAGGCCACCGGGCAGATCGCCACCGGCAGCTCTGACATCTACGCCTTGGGCGTGATCGGCTACGAGTGCCTGGCAGGACGCCGCCCGTTCACCGGCGAATCGCAGATCGCCATCGCCCTCGCACAGGTCAACGATGCTCCCCCGGCGCTGCCGGACACCATCCCGGCACCGGTACGCCAGCTGATCATGTCGATGCTGGCCAAGAACCCGTCGGATCGCCCGAAGGACGCAACGGCGCTGGCGAAGGCCGCCGATGCACTGCGCTCCGGTGATACCAATACCGCGACCTTGGCCGTTCCCGGCATGCTGGCCACCGGTATCGCCACCGACGCAACCCAAGTGGTCAACATGGGTAACGACGCCACCCAGGTGGTGCCGCGTGCTGATTCCGCGCCGACAATGACCAATGCGATGCCAACCGTGGTGGAACCTGCCGGCGCTACCAGCGGTTTATCCGGGTCCAGTGCCGCAGCCGGCGGATTCGATGACGAGGACGTGGATACCCAGGATCCGGCTGGCGAGGCCGGGGCCAAACGCAGCCCTTGGCTGATCCCGCTGATCGTGATCATCGCGCTGGCCGCCGTGATTGCCTTGCTGGCGTGGCTGATCCCTGCCATGAGCAGCGACAAGGACAATCAGCCGACGGCTTCGGTCACGCAGAGCACCGATGTTTCCCAATCCCCTTCTCCGACCGAGGAATCCACCGATCCTTCGGAGGAAACCACCGAAGCATCGGAGACCTCCGAGTCCTCTTCCCCGACCCCGAGTGAAACCGTGACCTACGTAGAGGTTCCGGCCTCGCTGGTGGGCCAGGATATCGACACCGTGACGGCAGAGCTTGAGGGCAAGGGCCTGGTCGTTGACGCGACCCCGCAGGAAACCAATGAGTACGACCCACGCGAAGTCATTTCGCTGAACCCGACCGGCAGCGTCGAAAAGGGCGAAACCATTTCGATTACCTACGCCATGGCTCCCGAAACCGTTGGCGTTCCTTCGGTAACCGGCATGGGCTACGAAGCCGCGCAGAAGCGCATCCAGGACGCTGGGCTGGCCGTGGCCAAGGGCGAGGAACGCCATGACTCTTCGGTCGCTGGCACGGTGCTTGCGCAGGACGTTCCAGCCGGCAGCGAAGTAGAGCCGGGCACCACGGTGACCCTGGATATTTCCATGGGCCCAGAAGAACCCGAAGCATCCGAGTCCGCTACCCCGTCGGCATCTGAATCCCCAGAAGCTGCAGAGCCGGACCAAAGCGAAGCGCCATGAGTGAAGTCGAAGCCTTGCCCCCCGGCTTGCCACGGTTGATCAACGATCGCTACGAGATCGAATCGCTGGTAGGCCGCGGCGGCATGGCGGATGTCTATCTTGCCACCGACCATGTGCTTTCGCGCAAGGTCGCGGTCAAGGTGCTGCGCCCGGATACCGCAAGCAACCCCATGGTGGTCAATCGATTCCGCCGTGAAGCCAAGGCCGTCGCGGGCCTGAGCCATCCGAATATCGTTGCCGTCTACGACACCGGTGAGCTGCCTGCTACCGATCATAGCCGTGAGCGCTTGCCCTTCATGGTCATGGAATACGTGACCGGCCGGACTCTGAAGCAGGTGATCGCTTCGGGCGATGTCGACGCTTCCTTCGCTGTGCACGTCACCCGCGGCGTATGCGATGCCCTGGATCATTCGCACAATAACAATGTCGTCCACCGCGACATCAAGCCGGCCAACGTGATGGTGACCGATGCCGGCCACGTGAAGCTGATGGACTTCGGCATAGCCCGTGCCTTGGACACTTCGGCGACAATGACGCAGACCGCCGCTGTGGTGGGAACCGCCCAGTACTTCTCTCCTGAGCAGGCACGCGGCGAACAGGTCGATTTCCGTTCGGATATCTACTCTGTTGGCTGCCTGTTCTACGAGCTGATGACCCAGCGCCCTCCGTTCACCGGTGATTCGCCGGTTTCGGTCGCGTACCAGCACGTTGGCGAGATTCCGTCGGCGCCCAGCGAGGTCAAGCACGACGTTGACCCGATCTTCGACCCGATCGTTTCCAAGGTTCTCTCCAAGGAACGCGATGACCGTTTCCAGAGCGCAGGCGCTTTCGCGGCAGCGTTGGAAGATGCACTGAACGGCATTGAATTCCATGATGACGAACCGGCACCATCAACCCACACCTTGCCGATATACGGCATGCACGGCGAGACTGAAACCGGGTTCATCGCGCAGTCAGCGCTAGGCACCAGCCAGCACCCGGTCTTCGTCGAAGATGAGGCTCCCGAAGCTCCTGCACGGCACAAGTCCAACCGCGGCCTGATCATCCTGCTGACCATCATTGCCCTGATTGCTGTGGGTATCGCCAGTTTCCTGGTGATCCGTTCGATCCAGGCCGAGACTGAAAAGCGTGCCCCAGTTACTGTGCCCAAGGTCCTGGAGATGTCCGAAGACGACGCACGTGAATTGCTGCGCGATTCCACCTTCCAGGTGCGTGTAGAGCGGGAATTCAGTGATGAAGTAGAGCAGGGCAAGGCGACCCGAACCGACCCGGCAGAAGGGTCCATGGTTTCCAAGGAATCCACGGTTGCGCTGTTCATTTCCGATGGTTCGGAACAGCGCACGATTCCCAAGGATCTGGCGAACCAGTCCGAGACGGCTGCCCGCGATGCCCTGCGTGAAGCTGGCCTCGAAGTGGGTGACGTCAGCCGGGAGAACTCTGCAACCATTCCAACCGACTGGGTTATTGGCACCAGCCCGGAGCTGGGCTCCAAGGTGAAGGCCGGCAGCGAAGTCGACCTGATCCTTTCTACCGGCATGGTGACCGTTCCGGTCGTTACCGAGATGAGCCGTGAGGAAGCTGAAGAGAAGCTCTCTGCGGACGACATCGGGTTGGAAGTTCAGTTCGATGAGGTGGCAACCGACGACTACCCTGAGGGAACCTTGTTCAAGCAGTCCCCCGAGGCCTCCGAGGACGTGGCTCAGGGAAGCCTGGTGAAGATTTCTGTGGCCAAGGCTCCGCCGGCACCAGAACCAAGTGAAGAACCATCGCCCAGCGAGACCGAATCTCCAGATTCAGAAGAATCCGATGATCCGTCCGACAGTGCTTCGCCTACCAGTGACGCTCCGGCTCCTTCCAATGGGAACGGCCCGCCAGATCGGACTAACCCGCCACGGGAAAACGGGCGCGACCGATAGGCTGCTAGGCTACTCTCCGCTGAAGAGCGGGCTCAGGGTCGTGGCCTTCTTGGCTGCCCCCTGAAGTCCTACGAATTCCAGCCAATTGCCCAGCATCTGGTATCCCTGCTCGGTCAGCACCGACTCTGGGTGGTACTGCAGGCCCCATAGTGGTGCTTCCCGGTGCGCCAGCCCCATGATGACTCCCCCGGCGGTAGCAGCGATGATCTCAAGCTCAGCAGGGATGCTCTCGCGTACGGCTGCCAGGGAGTGGTAGCGCGTTGCGGTGAAGGGGTTGGCTACCTGGTTGAAGACCGGGTGGTTTTCGTGGCTCACCAGCGAGGTCTTGCCGTGCATTAGTTCTTCGGCGTGCGTGACCGTGCCGCCATAGGCTTCAGCGAGCGCCTGATGCCCAAGGCAGACACCGAGCATTGGCTTGCGCTGCTGCCCGCACCACTTGATCAGATCGATGCTGACACCCGCTCCTGCAGGCTCGCCCGGGCCCGGGGAGATCAGCACACCGTCGTATTCCGCAGCCAACTTAGTTGCTTCCCCAACGCTCAAATCGTCGTTGCGGTATACGGTGGTTTCCGCGCCCAGCTCCTGCAGGTAACCCACGAGGGTGTACACAAAGCTGTCGTAATTATCGATCACGAGGATCCTGGTGCTGCTCACGGGGTGCTCTGGCCAATCGTTGAATCGGTGAATGGGCTGATGTACTGGTTCAGCCATGGGAAAACGTACATCATCAGTAATAGCACGATCGCGGCAATGAGAATCAATGCTTCAAAAATACGAAGCCACAAAGGGCCGGGCAGATTTCTAAATATCCAGGCGTACATCTCTTCTCCTAGCTCGTTGCGTCGATGACCATGTCACGGATTTCCTTCGGCGGACCTGCATCCAGTGGACGCCAATCGGTGAGTTCCGAATACGCGATCATGCGTTGCTGGGTCGAGTACTTCGGATGGCAGGTGGTCATGGTCAAGATGGACTTCGTTGGTTCCACTCCCCACTGGTGCGGGGTAGGCAACAGGACATCGCCATTGGATGGAGCCACAATCTCGGTGGCGTACCAGGTGTAGGTGTAATACCCCTGTGCAGTCTGCAGATAGATCTTGTCGCCGTCTTGCAGCTTGTCAATATCCCAGAAGACCTGGCCATGGGTCTGGCGGTGGGCCGCTACGGCGAAGTTGCCCAGCTCCCCCGGTTGCTGCGTGGTCGGGTAATAGCCAATGCCGAGGTTATCGATCACGTGGTCTTCCACTCCGTAGGTCACCGGGTGGTGCGATCCGCTAGCGCCAAAGCGCGGGAAATACATGATCCCGAAAGTTTCTCCGGGAGCCAATTCCGTGACCGGAGCCGGACCGTAGTCCTTCTCCTCTTCCTCCTCGTTGCCTTCCGGCACCACGACCTCGCCAAGTTCTTGCACGAGGTTTGCGGTGACTTCCTTCTGGGCCTGGGCCGAGTCGATATTCGTCCACCACAGTTCCCACACCACGTAGAGCATCAGCAAGATGCCAAGGGTGATCAGCAGTTCGCCAAAGAATCCGGCAATACGGTTTCCTGCCGACGGTCGTCGGTGCTGCATGCGACGTCCCTGCGCAGTGGCTGATCGGTTCACGGCGGTCTGGCTCCTTAAGGGAAAGAAATGCGCGAAATAGGTCAACTAAGATGGGTCGATACTGGCCAAAACCCAGAGTTCCAGCGGGTAACGGCTAGTATGGAAGCTACGTAGGAATGCACTAAGCAGTTCTCAGCATTCTTGCACCCAAGCCTACCGGGAAGACCTGAAGGTCACCCACATTTACTACATTAAGCAGATGAAGCCGAGGGAGCATTCGAGTGCCGGAGTCAAAGCCACGACGCAAGAAGAATTCACAGCCGCAGGAGACGCGCCAGAGCGCCCATGCCATCGATAAGCCGATGCCGGGCTGGTACAAGCCAGTCATGTTCGGACTGATGCTTCTGGGCTTGCTGTGGATCATCGTTTATTACGTTTCGCAGACCCTGTACCCGATTCCGAATATCGGCGGTTGGAACATCGTTGTCGGCTTCGGTATTGCGATGGTCGGCTTTTTCATGACAACGGGCTGGAAATAGCCGTATCGCCGGCCCCCTGCTGAGGGGGCCGGCGAAGTTGTTTAATGGCGGCTTTTGATATTAGTGGCTGACGGCTTTCAAGCCGATGATGCAACCAACCAATCCGAGAATGAAGACCATCTTCAGTACGCTGAAGGCTTCCTGTCCGGTGGCCATCGAGTAAATGACGGCAAGCGAGGCTCCGATGCCTACCCAGATGGCATATGCAGTGCCGACGGGAATTTCCTTCATGGCGTAGGCCAGTCCACCCATGGACACAACCAGCGCCGCGAAGAAGACGATGGTCGGAACGAGTTTGGAGAACCCCTCGCTCATGCCAAGAGCGATGGCCCATACCGCTTCGAATAGTCCGGAAACGATCAAAATTACCCAATGCATGCCAGATACTTTCTGGCCGTCTTGTCGCGCTCCGGGTACGGCTCCCTCGTCCGGGTCCAAGCAATGATTGCTGGTGACCACCTCAGGCTAGCAAATGCAGGCCTTGCTGTCTCGCGGCTGTGACCAAAATGCCACCTATCCTCGCGAGGATCTGCGAGTCCACAGCCCAGCGCTGAAAATACAGTGGCACATCGATAAACCATTGCTCGTTGAGTACCTGCAGCCCGCTGGCTTTCTGCAGCTGCGTTTCTGGAATCATCCCCCACCCCATCCCCGCTTCTATGGCCGCAACGAACTGCATGGAATCGGGAACATGGTGGACTTGGCCTTCCGGTCGCGCTTTAGCCCCGGCAACCCGCTGGAGCATCTCATGCTGCAAGGGATCCTCACGATCGAAGACCACCATCGGAGTGCGAATGAGCTCTTCCACGGCCCCAGTAGGTACATGGCGTTGGACCACCGAAGCTTGCGCGGCTGCGCGATAGCGCAGTGCACCCAGTTTGTCACTGATGCAACCCTGGATATTCTCCTCCGCATTGGTGACCACGGCGCTGACGCGACCGGTTCGAAGTAGCTCCAGTCCCCTGTTTTCATCGGTACGCACTATTTCACAGGAGAGGTCTTCGAACTTCGCGAGCTCGTAGAATACCGGACCGAACCAAGTGGAGAGCGAATCCGCGTTGACTCCAATGGCGATCGGGATCGGATTTTCGGAGGCTATCTCTTTGGAGAACTCTGCACTGAGCAGCGTCATCTGTCGCGCATAGCGCAGAACTTTCAGTCCATGCTCGGTAGGCCTAACCGGGCGACTGCGGACGAGCAGGACTGCGCCCAGGCGGTTCTCCAAGGCCTTGATGCGCTGGCTGACGGCCGAAGCGGTCACTCCCAGATCAATCGAGGCATCATCGAAGCTTCCCGCATCAACTACCGCAAGCAGGGTTTCGAGGTGTTCCACATCCATGTTCACATTAGGAACTCTAATCTAGAATCAGAAACTTAAGTTCGACGCAGATCAGCTAATCTCTTACAGTTTCTACATGCTCTCTGGATCCTTGTTCTTCGGCTTTACCACTGGCCTGTCCCTCATCGTCGCCATCGGTGCGCAAAATGCGTTTGTGCTGCGCCAGGGAATCAGGAAAGAGCAAGTTTTCATCACCGCTTTGGTGTGCTCATTATCAGATGCGATCCTGATTGCCGCCGGAGCCAGCGGCATGGGAGCGCTTGTCGACCGAGCGCCCTGGATATTGGTGATTGCGCGAATAGGCGGTTTCATCTTCCTGGCAAGCTACGCGATTTTCGCTTTCCGCCGAGCACTGAAGCCCGAGGCGCTGAAAGTCTCAGGGCTCCCCGGTGCAACAACAGCCGTCTCGATCATCGGAACGACGTTGGCCCTCACCTGGCTGAATCCACATGTCTATATCGACACGGTACTGCTTCTTGGTTCAATTGCTACTTCCCAAGCCGCAGGCGCACCCTATTTCGCCACTGGTGCGATCATTGCCAGCTTCACTTGGTTCTTCGCACTTGCCTACGCCGCACGTTTCCTTGCCCCGCTCTTTGCCAACCCCAAGGCGTGGCAGGTACTTGATGTACTTATCGGAATCGTCATGCTCATCTTTGCCAGCATGCTGATCCTGCCAGTTCTCACCAAGTAATCCACAGGCAAACACGCTTATCCACAGTGACTGTGAACAACTTTTATAAACAGTTGTTCACAAAGTTATCCACAGCTGGGGAGAACTTGGGTAGAGTTCACGATTTTTCGGATAAAGTACAGGTCAACGGGGATATTGGAAACTGAAATGACATGCTTGTAAGTTATTAACACTGTGGATTCCGGCTGTGGATAAGGCGTAATTCCGCTTATTGAACCGTGATTCTCATGATTCGTTTAAACTTTCGAACCCGAAGTTATTAACAGTCGGTGGATTCGTATATGCACTATCTACAGGGGTTGTTAAAAAGTTATCCACAACTGGGGACAAGGTTGTGAGTATTGGGTACTCCAAGGCGAATATCCCTGATATCACGGGGTCTTGGGGCTGTTAATAACCACTAGGCCTCGAGAGTTACACGCTTGTAAGTTATTAACAGTGTGGATAAGCAGTGTGGATAACTGCATTGCTTCTTTTCGAACTATCCCAAGGGCCACTTCACTGCTTCCGTGGAGAGGTAAAGGGCTGCCAGCAACGCAATCGACAAGGCCGTGAGTAAAAGTATCTGGTTACGCGCACGCTGTGGATTACTTCGCGGGATCAGCACAATGCAGCAGGCTGCGAGGATACCCAATATCGCTCCGCCCAGATGCCCCTGCCACGAAATACTGGGAATAACGAAGCCGAGAACGACATTCAGCGCCAGGATAATTCCCATGGAGCGAAGTGCCTGCTTGTTGGAACGGAACACTACGAAAGTTGCGAGGAACAAGCCTGCCAGTGCGCCCGAAGCGCCGAGCGTGGCGCTGATCGGGTTGCTCAGCAGGAGAACGCCCAGTGAACCGCCAAAAGCGCTGAGCAGGTATAGCCAGGTGAAGCGCAGCCGTCCCATCCTTGGTTCGAGCATGGTGCCGAAGATGTAGACGCCGTACATGTTCATGGCAAGGTGCAAGAAGGAGCTCGTCGAGTGGGCAAAGGCGCTGGTGATCAGGCGCCATGGCTCATAGGCGGCCAGAGCCGGCGCAAGTACAAGCTGATTGGTGAATCCAGGGATGATCCACTGCAGCAGATACACCAGCACGTTCAGGCCGATGAAAGTGTAGGTGATAACAGGAGCACCGGATCGAGCCCGGCCACCGAATTGGGTCTTCTGCCGCGGCAGGTTCTTATTGGCTTGCGCGACGCAGTCTACGCATTGCACACCTACAGGCGCAGAGACCTGGCACTGCGGGCAGACCGGACGTCCGCACCGGTGGCACGAAACATAGGACACCGTCTGCGGGTGTCGATAGCACGTCGGAGTTGCTTGGCCCTCTGGGAAAACCTGTCCAAAGGACATCAGTACCTGCCTTGAGTTGGGGGAGAAGGATTAAATACTCGAGGCCCCGACAATGCCGCTAGGGAATCGTCGGAGCCTCGGGTTGGTGCGCCTGTGTTGTTACAGGGTCTCGATGTCGACCGAGTTGATAACGACGTCTTCCAGTGGCTTGTCACGGCCATCGGTAGCAACGGCGTTCAGCGCGTCAACGATCTTGCGCGAGTCAGCGTCAAGGACTTCACCGAAGATGGTGTGCTTGCCCTGCAGCCAGGTGGTAGGAACGGTGGTGATGAAGAACTGCGAACCGTTGGTTCCACGGCCCATGCGGATGCCCGCGTTGGCCATGGCCAGCTTGTAAGGCTCGTTGAAGTTCAGTTCTGGGTGGATCTCATCATCGAACTGGTAGCCTGGGCCGCCGAAGCCCTGGCCCAGTGGGTCGCCACCCTGAATCATGAAATCAGAAATGATGCGGTGGAAGATGGTTCCGCTGTACAGCGGGGTGTTGGTCTTCTTGTCACCGGATTCTGGGTGTACCCACTCCTGCTCACCGGTCGAGAGGCCAACGAAGTTCTTTACGGTCTTTGGTGCGTGGTTGCCGAAGAGATCGACAACGATATCGCCCAAAGTAGTGTGAATCGTGGCTTTATGAGTTGCGTTTGCGGTCATGCCTTCATTCTTCCATGATCTATGCTCGACCCGCTAAATACTGACGTACGCGTTGAGAGAAAATTTGGACCATTCTTAGGTTGCTTGTCCGATACTGCTGGCCACTGGGCATAGAACTGCCTAGTCTTGAACTGTCGGTTAGCGTGAATTTTTTCGGATCGGGAGCAATGCATGAGCAAGAAGAGCAAAGCAGGAAAAGTACTAGCCGTTGGCTTGATTGCGGGACTTGTCGCAGTGCTGGTAGCTGTGTGGAAGGCCTCGAAACCAATTGAGGATCCATGGGAAAACGAACCACTTCCTGCACAACCGCACGAGCCTGTTGAATCGCGTGAAGCCAGCGTGGAAGAAATCCGCGAAATCCTCGAAGATGACAAATAAAGCCGTCTAGGCTGCTTTTGGTTGGGCTTGCCCTCGAATCACGAGGGCAAGCCCAACAAGTATCACGGCCAACCCGGCATAGGTAGCGATAGGAACTACCTGCCCCAAGAACATTGCCGCCAGGATTGCCGCGCCAGGAATCTCGAGCAGAATCAGCGTCGAGACCGTGAGCGGACCGAGCACGCTGAGCAAATGATTCATGGCGGTATGGCCAAAGATCTGCGCGCAAAGCGTCAGCAGAATGATCGCCATCCATCCTCGGGCGTCGAAACCCCAAATCGGCGTTCCAGTCAGGAAACACAGGATTAGCAGCACTGCGGCGGTAATGGCATAGCAGCTCGAGGCATACGTTGTAGTTCCCAAGGTCCTGCGAGCCACGGATCCGGCCAGCGTGTACACAGCGGCCAAGACGCCACCGGCTAGTGCCAAGAGGTCGCCAATGATGGCATCACGTCCCAGCCCCATGTCGAATCCCGTGATGATGATTGCACCAAGCAGCGCAATGCCCATGCCAAGGAAAACCTGCGTTCGATATTTGGTTCCGCGAAGAACCTGGTAAATCGCGATCCAGACACCTTGGATGCACACCAGTGCCGTTCCAGCAGCCACGCTGGTTAGTCGCATCGAATACATGAAGCACACGAAATGCAGTGCGAGAGCTACACCTGCTACCCCGGTGAAGAACCATTCTCGCCCGGTCATCTGCAAATAAGCTTTGGAGTTCTTTCGCAGTGCCGGTGCGCTGAGCGCGGCCGCCGCAGCTCCATTGCGCCAAAAGGCCATGGAGAGAACCGGGACACCAGGGAAGGCGGCAATAATGGGGCCGGATGCCGAAATCCCGAGAATTCCGACCAAGGCAAGCAAGATGGTCACCAACCAAGATTACAGTTTCCCAGCGCATGGGCTTCATTCGAACTCGGAACGTGCCGGATCCGGCGAATACTTGGACAGATCAAGATATTCTTATGATGGAATACTTTTATCCGTGCCCGCACTCTCGAGCTATTTAGCGTCTTTTCTCCGCCAATAAGCTGCGATCAATGCGCCGGACAAGTTATGCCAAACAGAGAATACGGCACCTGGCAGAGCGGCTTCAGGCGAGAAGTATTGCTTCGCTAGCCCACCGGCGAGGCCTGAATTCTGCATGCCGACTTCGATGGCAATTGTGCGCCGGGAAGCTTCGGGAACGCGCAACAGGACACCCATGGCATACCCCAAAGCCAGGCCCAGGGCATTATGCAAAATGACCGCAACCAGGACCAGCAGGCCAGCAGTCAAAATCGTCTGTGCACTGCCCGCGACGATGACCGTCACCACGAAGGTGATGGCTAGCACCGACAGCCATGGCAGCACACCACCGATCTTCGCCACGAACCGGTTGAACAGCATGCGCAGGACGATGCCTAGGACCACAGGGATCAGTACGATCTTGATGACGCTGACGGCCATGGATCCAGCATCGACCGGCATGTACTGGCCAGCTAGCCACAAGGCCAGCGCCGGGGTCAGCAGCGGTGCGAGCAAGGTCGACACGGACGTCATGGCAACGGACAAGGCGACATTGCCTCGAGCCAGGTAGGAAACCACATTCGATGCCGTGCCACCTGGTGCGCAGCCAACCAGGATCAGGCCGGCGGCCAAGGCAGGTTCAAGCTGCAGCAGCGTGGCGACCAGCCAGCCCATGGATGGCATCACGATGAACTGCGCTGCGACACCACCGAGCACCGGCAACGGGTTCTTGAACACCAGGGCGAAGTCTGGCAAGGTCAGCGTCAGCCCCATGCAGAACATGATCACCATCAGCAGGGGATTTATCCATCCGGAAAACCCCACGAACGCTTGGGGAACGAGCATTCCGCACAGTCCGCCCAGCAAAATCAGCACAGGGAAGAGCAACACCGCGATGCGGGAGTCTTTTTCGTTCTTATTGGCATTTACCGCCACGGCGGAAGGGCTGGACTGTTCATAGGGCACCTAGGTATTTTGCCACTAAAGAGTTGCGGCCACAACGAGACAGCTGAAGTTAATCCACTACCCTTGTCATATTCACTTGCGTGTAATTGACGAAAAGCATGCTGAAGATGTGAAGGTAGCAATCGTCGCTGAATCGTTCCTTCCCCATTTCAATGGGGTCACCAACTCAATCCTCAAGACGCTGGATCACCTCAGGCAGACTGGCCAGGAGGCCGTGGTCATTACCCCTGCAGGCTCGCTGGCAGGGGAGCTGTCGGGCCATGGCGTGCCAAAGCTCTATCAGGGCTTCAAGATCCTCACAGTTCCGTCGATGCCTTTGGCAAGCTATCCCGAGGTTCGGGTCGCTACCACCAGTGTGGCGCGCCTGCGCAAGATGCTGGCTCGAGAGCGCGTCGACGTAGTTCATCTGGCTAGCCCGTTCATCCTTGGATGGCAGGCTCTGCGCGCTGCACAGGAACTCGAATTGCCCACCGTGGCGCTGTATCAGACCGAGGTTCCCAGCTACGCGGCACGCTACAAAATGCCGTGGCTGACGCAGAGGCTCTGGGAGCACGTCAGAGCGATCCACACGGGTGCGGACCTCACTCTGGTTCCAAGCACGTTTTCCTACCACCAGCTCGAATCTCTGGGCGTTCCGCGGCTTGCCATTTCAGGCAGGGGAGTAGATACAGCGCAGTTCACGCCAAGACGGCGAAGCGAGCAGTTCAGGCAGGCGGTTGCCCCGAATGACGAGGTAGTCATTGGCTACGTCGGCCGGCTGGCAGCAGAGAAGCAGGTCGCGGACCTGCAGGCCCTGGCGAGTCTTGAGAATACTCGGCTGGTGATCGTCGGTTCCGGCCCACTCGAGGACGAACTGCGCAGCCTTTTGCCCAACGCCCACTTCACCGGTTTCCTTTCCGGGGAACGCTTGGCCGAGGTCATGGCTTCGATGGACATCTTTGTGCATCCTGGCGCCTCAGAGACCTTTTGCCAGACCATTCAGGAAGCCATGGCCTGTGGTGTGCCTGTCGTGGCCGTAGGCCGTGGGGGACCGCTGGATCTGGTGGATTCCTCGCGCACGGGCTGGCTCTATCAGCCAGGAAACCTTAGTGAGCTGCGCAGTCGGGTCAGCGACTTGGCCTATGACGATGCGAAACGGCTGGCTTTTGCCAGCGCTGCGCTTAGCAGTGTCCAGGATCGGTCCTGGCACAGCATTGGCGAGCAGCTTATTGGACACTATGAGCATGTCCGGATGGCCCGGATCCCGCACTAGCGAAATAGAATTTTCTTCTGGATACGCAAAAGGCGGAAAGTTTTCACTTTCCGCCTTTTGGCAAATGTGGAGCCTAGGAGAATCGAACTCCTGACATTCTGCTTGCAAAGCAGACGCTCTACCAACTGAGCTAAGGCCCCGTATTCAATTTTGAAGTTTCCACTCCAAGACCAATCCAACCGGATCAATCAAAAAGAATTAGCGGAAAGTTTTCACTTTCCGCCACTTTCTTTTGTGGAGCCTAGGAGAATCGAACTCCTGACATTCTGCTTGCAAAGCAGACGCTCTACCAACTGAGCTAAGGCCCCAAAAGCTTTAGGAAACTTTATCGGCTACCTGATGCCAGGTTTCCTTCGTTTCCGACGAAGCCTTCGCTTTCTTGACCAAGACTACTGCAGCAGCCGCGATCGATGCGAGAACCAGGAACTTTTTCATTACTCCCTCTTTCTCTCCAGCAAGGTTTCCGTGGGCGTACCAAGACTTGAACTTGGGACCTCTTCGTTATCAGCGAAGCGCTCTAACCGCCTGAGCTATACGCCCTTGCTTTTGTTTTTGTTCCCTTCGGAACGAAATAAAACTTTACCGGTGTTCTCCCAAAGATACAAATCGAGCCCGGGTGTCATGCATCACAGCATGAATCCCGGGCTCGACTTGGGGTGTTCCTAGTCGTCGGTGAGGGTCACTCCGGCTCCGCCGACCAGTGAAGCAGCAATGTTGTACAGCACCGCGCCAAGCATGGAGACCACGGAAATTACCACTACGTTCACCACTGCGATGATCGTCGCGTAGGAAGCCACCTGGCCCAGCGACATGGTGTCGCGCAGGTCGAAGTTGCCGTCGGCGCCAATGGCCTCGCGCATCAGCTGGTTGAACGCATCAAAGGTTCCGGTCAGATCCAAGACAGCCCAGATGCCCACGGCGGCAACCACGGTGATCACACCGAAAGCTACCGAGAGCAGGAAGGCCAGCTTCAGAACCGAGAAGGGCTCCACCTTGGAAACCAGCAGGCGGGCCTTGCGGACCTTCGCCTTGGGCGCTGGACGAACCAGGCGATCCTGGCCATTGGCCGGACGCTGCTGGCTGGTTGGGCGCTGCGGCGCTCCTGTCGGGCGCTGGCCCGCTGGACGTGCCTGGCCTGCTGCTGGTCGTGCGCCGGCGCTAGCCGGACGGGCGCCAGTACCGGTCGGAGCTGGACGCTTTACCTGGGTAGGTCGCGGCGCTGCGCTCTTCGGGGCACCGCCGCTGGGGCGTGGCGTCGAGGGCGTGCTCATGCGTTACCTCCGTTAGTATTGTCATCATTTTCCGCGCCGGATTCGTTTTCTGGCACAGCCGATGACTCATCGATCGTGTTTTCTGCGTCCAACGTTACGGCATCTTCCTCCAAGTTCTCTTCGAGCTCAGTCTCAGAGTTCTTGGCAACCGCAAGGATCCGGTCCTTCTTGTCCGGCTTGGCGAAGATGACGCCCATCGTGTCGCGGCCCTTGGAAGGAACCTGCGAAACGGCCGAGCGGACCACCTTGCCCGAGCCCATCACCACCAAGACCTCATCGGTCTCGTCGACGATCAGCGCGCCAACCAGCTCACCGCGTTCCTCGTTGAGCTTGGCCACCTTAATGCCCAAACCACCGCGGGATTGCACACGGTATTCCTCGACGGTGGTGCGCTTGGCGTAGCCCTCGTTGGTCACGGTGAAGACATAGGAGCCTTCGCGGACCACATCGGCTGCCAGCAGTTCATCGTCTTCGCGGAACTTCATACCGGTCACGCCCGAGGTTGCACGGCCCATGGGGCGCAGCGCGGTATCGGTGGCGGTGAAGCGGACCGACTGGCCCTTGCGTGAGACGAGCATCACGTCATCGGATTCGCTGACCAGCTGCGCGGAGACCAGTTCATCGTCCTCGCGCAGGTTGATCGCGATCACGCCGGCGGTGCGGTTAGTGTCGTAATCCTCCAGTCGGGTCTTCTTGACCAAGCCGTTGCGGGTAGCCAGCATCAGGTAGGCCGCATCCTGGTAGGTGCGCAGGTCCAGCACCTGGGCAATGTGCTCGTCCGGCTGGAAGGCCATCACGTTGGCTACGTGCTGGCCCTTGGCATCGCGGCCGGCCTCGGCCAGCTCGTAGCACTTGGTGCGGTAAACCCGGCCGTGGTTGGTGAAGAACAGCAGCCAGTTGTGGGTCGAGGTGACGAAGAAGTGCTCCACGACGTCGTCCCCGCGCAGGTTCGCGCCCTTGATGCCCTTGCCGCCACGTGCCTGCGAACGGTAGTTGTCGATGCGGGTGCGCTTGACGTAGCCGCCGCGGGTGATGGTGACGACCATTTCCTCTTCGGGAATCAGGTCTTCGACGCTCATGTCGCCGTCGTAGCCCATCAGCACCTTGGTACGGCGCTCGTCCCCGTGCTTGTCGACGATTTCCTGCAGTTCTTCGGAGACGATCTGGCGCTGGCGTGCCGGATCGGCGATGATCGCCTCGAATTCAGCGATCATGCGCTCGAGCTCGGCGTGGCGGTCCTGGATCTTCTGGCGCTCGAGGGCGGCCAGGCGGCGCAGCTGCATATCGAGGATGGCGCGGGCCTGGTTCTCGTCGATGTCCAGCAGCTCCATCAGCCCGTCACGCGCCGCCTCGGTGGTAGCCGAACGGCGAATCAAGGCGATGACCTCGTCCAGGGCATCCAGGGCCTTGAGCAGGCCGCGCAGGATGTGGGCTTCTTCCTCGGCCTTCTTCAGACGGTATTCGGTACGGCGGACGATCACTTCGATCTGGTGGGTGACCCAGTGGCGGATGAATCCATCCAGCGGCAGGGTGCGCGGCACCCCGTCGACGATCGCGAGCATGTTGGCCGAGAAGTTGGACTGCAGCTCGGTGTGCTTGTACAGGTTGTTCAGCACTACCTTGGCCACGGCATCGCGCTTGAGCACGATGACCAGGCGCTGGCCGGTGCGGCCCGAGGTCTCGTCGCGCATGTCGGCGATGCCGGCGATCTTGCCGTCGCGGACCAGTTCGGCGATCTTCACCGCGAGGTTATCCGGGTTGGCCATGTACGGCAGTTCGGTGACCACCAGGCAGGTGCGTCCCTGGATTTCCTCCACGTTGACCACTGCGCGCATGGTGATCGAGCCGCGGCCGGTGCGGTAGGCATCGGCGATGCCCTTGGTGCCCAGGATCATGGCGCCGGATGGGAAGTCCGGGCCCTTCACGCGCAGCATCAGCTCGGCGAGCAGCTCCTCGCGCGAAACTTCCGGGTTCTTCAAGTACCACTGCACGCCCTCGGCGACTTCGCGCAGGTTGTGCGGCGGGATGTTGGTGGCCATGCCCACGGCGATGCCGGAGGAGCCGTTGACCAAAAGGTTGGGGAAACGCGCCGGAAGAACCGTTGGTTCCTGGTTCTTGCCGTCGTAGTTGTCCTGGAAATCAACGGTGTTCTCGTTGATGTCGCGGACCATTTCCATGGCCAGCGGGGCCATCTTGGTTTCGGTGTAACGCTGGGCGGCGGCGCCGTCGTTGCCCGGGGAGCCGAAGTTGCCCTGGCCCAGGGCCAGCGGGTAGCGCATGACCCAGTCCTGGATCAGGCGGACCAGCGCATCGTAGATCGCGGTGTCGCCGTGCGGGTGGTACTGGCCCATGACTTCGCCGACCACGCGGGCGCACTTGTTGTACGAGCGCTCAGGGCGGTAGCCGCCGTCGTACATTGCGTACAGCACGCGGCGGTGCACCGGCTTCAGGCCATCGCGCACATCCGGCAGCGCGCGGCCGACAATAACGGCCATGGCGTAGTCGAGGTACGAACGCTGCATTTCGGTCTGCAGGTCGATCTGGTCGATGCGACCGCCTTCTGGGACCGGCTCGATGATCTCGCCGTCCATTGGTGCGTTCTCAGGGGTTTGCTCGTCGCTCAATTTCTTCCCTTACAAGTCAAAAAAGTCTTCGGTGGATATCTGTGGTGGCGGCGGCCGGCTAGATATCCAGGAAGCGCACGTCCTTGGCGTTCTGCTGGATGAAGTTACGGCGGGACTCGACGTCCTCGCCCATCAGCACGGAGAACACCTCGTCCGCGGCGGCCGCGTCATCCATGGTGACCTGGCGCAGCGTACGGTGCTCCGGATCCATGGTGGTGTCCCACAGTTCCGAGTAGTCCATCTCGCCCAGGCCCTTGTAGCGCTGGATGCCGTTGTCCTTGGGCAGGCGCTTGTTGGCGGCCTGGCCGGCAAGCAGCTCCTGGTCGCGTTCCTTGTCGGTGAACACGTAGTCATGCGGCGCATTGGACCACTTGATGCGGTACAGCGGCGGGGCTGCCAGGTAGACGTAGCCGTGCTCGATCAGCGGGCGCATGAAGCGGAAGATCAAGGTCAGCAGCAGCGTGGTGATGTGCTGGCCGTCCACGTCGGCATCGGCCATCAGCACGATCTTGTGGTAGCGCAGCTTGGCCATGTCGAACTCTTCGCCGATGCCGGTGCCGAAGGCGGTGATCATCGCCTGCACTTCGGCATTGCCCAGCGCGCGGTCCAGGCGGGCACGTTCCACGTTCAGGATCTTGCCGCGCAGTGGCAGGATGGCCTGGGTGTGCGGGTCGCGTCCGCGCTTGGCGGAGCCGCCTGCGGAGTCGCCCTCCACGATGAACACTTCGCACTCGGCAGGGTTCTTCGAGGAGCAGTCCGAGAGCTTGCCCGGCATGCCGAAGGATTCCATCGGCGACTTGCGGCGGGCGTTGTCGCGGGCCTTGCGGGCGGCCATGCGGGCCTGCGAAGCCAGTTGGGCCTTGCGGATGATGTCGCGGGCCACGTTCGGGTTGCGCTCGAACCAGTCGCCCAGTTCCTCGTTGACCACGCCCTGGACGAAGCCTCGGGCCATCGAGTTGCCCAGCTTGGTCTTGGTCTGGCCCTCGAACTGGGGCTCGGAGAGCTTGACCGAAATCACGGCGGTCAACCCTTCGCGGGCGTCCTCGCCGGTGAGGTTGTCGTCCTTTTCGCGCAGGATCTTGTTATCGCGTGCGTAGCGGTTGAGCAGGCCGGTCAGGGCCGCGCGGAAGCCCTCTTCGTGGGTGCCGCCTTCATGGGTGTTGATGGTGTTCGCGTAGGTGTGCACGGATTCGGCGTAGGCGCTGGTCCACTGCATCGCGATTTCCAGGCTGATGCCGCGGGCAGCATCTTCGGATTCGAAGGCGATGACCTCGTCGTGGACCAGTTCGATCTTCTTGGCGGCGTTCAGGTGCTTGACGTAGTCCAGCAGGCCGTCCTTGTACAGGTAGTCCACCGTGCGCGGCTTGACTACCTGGTTCTCGATTTCCTCCTCGACCTCGGCCTCGGGCTCTTCGTTGTCCTGCACTCGCTCATCGGTGAGGGTGATGCGCAGGCCCTTGTTCAGGAAGGCCATCTGCTGGAAACGGGCGCGAAGCGTCTCGAAATCGAATTCGGTGGTCTCGAAGATTTCCGGATCCGGGTAGAAGGTCTGGCTGGTGCCGGTCAGCTCGGTTTCTTCGCCCTTGGTCAGCTCCTGGACGGTGTGGCCGCCGTTGCCGAAGCCGATGCGCCAAGCGTGGCCCTGGCGGCGCACGATGGTGTTGACCTTCTCGGACAGGGCGTTCACCACGGAGATGCCCACACCGTGCAGGCCGCCGGAGACCGCGTAGCCGCCGCCGCCGAACTTGCCGCCTGCGTGCAGGATGGTCATGACAACCTCTACGGTTGGCTTGCCCTCGGTTGGGTGGATGTCTACTGGGATGCCGCGGCCGTTATCCTCACAGCGCACGCCGCCATCGGCCTGCAGCGTGACGTTGATGGTGTCGCAGTAGCCAGCCAGCGCCTCATCGACGGAGTTGTCGACGACTTCGTAGACCAAGTGGTGCAGGCCTCGAGGGCCGGTGGAACCGATGTACATGCCCGGGCGTTTGCGTACCGCTTCGAGTCCTTCGAGGACGGTAATATCCTGGGCGCCGTAAGTGTGTTCGACTTTGGAAGTCATCGATTCCGCGGGGGCTTGGCTTTCAGCCGGTTCCTGCGGTGAAGCATTTTCGGTAGACACGGGTGCTACGAACTCCTCGGATTTGGCGCGCGATTGCCCGCTGCGATGGATTCAGCGCGTCAGGCAATCATGGTCTGGAGGGACACCGCCGCCGGGCAAGCCCGCAGCGGAGTCATTTCACTACCTCTAATTCTACCGCGTAGACCAAAATAAACGGTGACTTTGAGGCCTAAATCGCCCACCAAAAGCTGCTAATTGACGTTCTGAGGCAGTTGGGGCGATCAAGTGTGGGGGGATCCACCCTCCGGGTCCGTGAGTGCGCCATATGCCGTGCCAGCAATTTCTACCCGTAGGTGTCGCGTGGACCCCGGCCGGCCACCGAACGCATGCCATGGCGCCAGGAGGGAGCATTAGGCCCGAGCACCTTGATCACGGTGACGATCCCGGGACCCAACTCGGCATCGAATTTCTTCAGAATATCGTGGCTGAGCAGGCGCATTTGCGCAGCTCTCGCTGTTGTATCGCAGCGCATCACCACCACCGTGTCTTCAAAGGATTCCGGCTTGCAGTGCTTCGCGTTCTCCACGCCAATGATGTCGGGCCAGCGGCCGAGTACCGATCCGACCGCGACCTGGGTGTTCCAGCCGCGGGACTTGGACAAGCGGGAGACTACTTCGCCGATGGCGCGCGGATCGCGGATCGCCCCCTCGGCGGATTCCGGCTTTTCAGCGGCGAATCCGCGGCGGGCGGCTTTTCGCTTGCGCACTTTGTCCATGCGCGCCGCATCTATGCGCTTCTCGCCACGTTCTTCGGCGAGCTTCCGCATGCGGTTGAGCAGTGCTTTGGCCGCATCGATCTCTGGATCGAAGCGGTGTTCATCCCGTTCTGATGGCTCATGCATCGACAACCTGGCCAGGGGAGACCTGGAAGAAATGTCCCTTCAGTGCTTCTGGAACATCTTCGACAACGGCGGCGGTCACCAGAACCTGCTCGGCTCCGGCAACGATATGCGCCAGACGATCACGACGGGTGGTGTCCAGTTCGGCAAAGACATCATCAAGGATCAGGATGGGTCCGGAACCTGGGCGCGGATCGTCATCGCCGAAAACACGGTAGGCGGCAAGGCGCAGGGCCAGGGCAAAGGACCAGGTTTCCCCGTGCGAGGCATAGCCCTTGGCAGGGGTCGGTCCCAGGATCAGGGTCAGATCGTCCCGGTGCGGTCCAAAGAGCGAAATTCCGCGGTCGACTTCCCGACCGCGATTAACTTCAATGGCGTTCAGCAGCAGTTCCTGGATTTCTTCTTGGTCCAAGGATTCAAGGTCCTCTGCCGGCAGGCTGTTTTCATCGAGTTCGCCCTCGAGCGAGGACCGGTAGACGGCGCGCGCTTCCTTCGCGCCATCGGCCAAATCCGCGTAGGCGGCCTGCATGTACGGGCGAATCAAGGCCAGGACGTCAAGGCGTCCGCGGATCAATCGAGCGCCCGTCAAGGCCAACTGCAGATCCCAGGCCTTGAGGGTGTTTTCCTGCGAGGTGCTCAGCTTGGACTTGCCGCGGATGGATTTGAGCAGGGCATTGCGTTGCTTCACGATGCGGTCGTAGTCGTTCTTGGTGCCGGCTTCTACCGGGCGCAGGGCTACCAGGAGCTCGTCCAAGAACTTGCGGCGGTTGGACGGGTC
This sequence comes from Glutamicibacter sp. NPDC087673, assembly GCF_044743255.1. Classification (NCBI taxonomy): domain Bacteria; kingdom Bacillati; phylum Actinomycetota; class Actinomycetes; order Micrococcales; family Micrococcaceae; genus Glutamicibacter; species Glutamicibacter sp. NPDC087673. The sequence continues at coordinate 831,458 of NZ_JBIUWB010000001.1, read as the reverse complement.
GCCCTTGATCAGTGCCATGTCCTCCGGGGCGAAGAGCACGGTGCGCACCATGCCCAGGATCTCCCGAGCGCGAACCGGGTTGGCCCGGTTGATGCGGGCACGATTGATCTTGCCACTGGTGATTTCGACCTCGATCACCGTGGTTTGCGGGCCGCGATGCACGGTGCCGCGGATCAGCGCGCGCTCAGAACCGAAATGCAGCAACGGGGCGTCATTGCTCACGCGATGCGAAGAGAGATTGGCCAAATAGCCAACGGACTCAACGATATTGGTTTTGCCGACGCCGTTGGGGCCGATCAGAACGTTGATCCCAGGGGCCAGGTGCACGTCGGCCTGCGCATACGAGCGGAAGCCCGTGAGTGAAAGCTGCGAGATATACACCGAGGTCCTGACAGAAAGAAGGTGGTGGATGGCTAAAGCCATCCACCACGAAATTGGCTTAGTTCGAGTTGGGCAACCGAACCGGCATCACGAGGTAGCGATACTGGTCCTGGTCATCCTCATCCAGCTTCTTCTGGCCGGTCAGCATGGCCGGCTTGGGCGCACTGGTGAAGGAGAAGCGCACGAAATCGGTATTGAAGGAGTTCAGGCCTTCGGACAAGAAGGTCGGGTTGAAGGCCACGACGATGTCTTCGCCGCGAAGAGACGCAACAATAGCTTCTTCAGCCTGCGCGTCTTCGCCGGTGCCGGCATCCAAGGTCAGCTGACCATCGGTAAAAGCCATGCGAACTGGGGTATTGCGTTCGGCAACCACCGATACACGACGAACAGCTTCCATCAGCTCGCTGGTGCGAACGGTGGCATGGATTGGGGTGTCGCTTGGGAACAGCGAGCGGATCTTCGGGTATTCGCCATTGATCAGCAACGAAGTGGTCCGGCGGTTGGAGCTTTCGAAGCCAACCATTTCGCCGTTCTCGCTCATTGCAAGCTTCAGCTCGCCAGAGCTCGAGAGAGTCTTGGCAACTTCGTTGAGGGTCTTGGCCTTGATCAGGAAGGAGGTCGAGATTTCCGCCTGGTTAGGAGTCCAATTGAGTTCACGCAGAGCCAGACGGTAGCGGTCCGTGGCCAAGAACGTGATCAGGTCGTTTTCAATTTCAACCTTGATGCCGGTGAGAACTGGCAAGGTGTCGTCCTTGGACGCCGCAACGATAACCTGCGATACAGCTTCGGAGAATGCTTGGCCATCGATAGTGCCGGCGATAGCTGGAAGTTCAGGCAGGGTTGGGTATTCATCAACTGGCATGGTGGCCAGGTGGAATCGTGAACGGCCACAGGTCAGCGAGATCTTCGAGCCTTCGGTCTCCAAGGTGACCGTCGAGTTAGGCAGCGATCGGGTGATCTCAGCCAAGAGCTTGCCGGAAACCAAGATCGAACCCTGCTCAGAAATGTCCGCGGGAATCTCAATATGCGAGGAAATCTCATAGTCGAATCCCTCGAGCCGAACCAGGCCTTCATGGGTGGTGATGAGAATGCCAGCCAAAACAGGTGATGGTGGTCGCTGTGCCAGGGACCGGGCAGTCCAGGATACGGCGTCTGCCAATACATCCTTTTCAACGCTGAACTTCACGAAAAATCCGCCTTTCGGAACCCATAAGTCTTAAGTCAGGCCAAGAAGGTTGTTCCCTCGCCAAGTTCTTAAGCATAGAGCAGGTAATTGCACGTTTTATCCATCTAATCTTGCCACGCCCTGATAGCGCAACGTCTGCTCAATGAACGAAGTGTGGACGATGCAACAAAAAAATTGTTCTGCACAGGATTTGGCTCGAGGGTGTGGAGTGGACTCGTTATTTGGATGATTAAGGGTTTAAAGGAGAAGTGTTAATAACCCTTGTGGATACTGTGGATAAGGCCTGTAACCCCAGACCCGCCCACGATTGTGCATGTGAACAATCTGTGGTTGAACGTGAGACTCAGTTCCACCATCCTGTTGATACTCAGTTCCACGATTTTTAACGTCCACATGGTTTGCGCACTTATCCGCAGGTCTTCACCAAATCATCCACAGTCTTATCCACACCTGTGATTTCTCGCCGCTAGTGCTCCCGCTGGCTCTGCTTAATCCGGTTGGTTAGCTCGGTGACCTGATTAAAGATCGCTCGACGCTCAGCCATGAGCTCACGGATCTTACGATCTGCGTGAATCACGGTGGTGTGGTCGCGGCCGCCAAGTTCTGCACCAATCTTCGGCAACGACATGTCGGTAAGCTCACGCAGCAAGTACATTGCGATCTGGCGCGCGGTGACCAAAGTACGAGTTCGCGATTTGCTGTTCAGCTCATCAATACTCAGTCCGAAGTACTCTGCGGTCTGCTTGATGATGGTCGACGGCGTGATTTCCTGGGCCCCGTCTTCGCTGATCAAGTCCTTGAGCACGGTTTCGGCCAATGCAAGGTCCACGGGCTGGTTATTCAGCGACGCGAAAGCGGTGACACGGATCAAAGCACCTTCGAGTTCCCGGATATTCGTGGAAATACGCGAAGCAATGTACTCCATGACATCACTTGGAGCTGAAAGATTTTCGGCGTCGGCCTTCTTACGCAAAATCGCAATACGCGTCTCCAGCTCTGGTGGCTGAATATCGGTCAGCAGGCCCCACTCGAAGCGCGAACGCATGCGGTCTTCGAATCCCTGCAGCTGCTTGGGAGGCAGATCAGAGGTGATGACAACCTGCTTGTTGTGGTTGTGCAGCGCATTGAAGGTATGGAAGAACTCTTCCTGGGTAGCGTCCTTGTTGGCCAAGAACTGAATGTCGTCAATGAGCAGAATGTCGACATTGCGGTAAGTCTGCTTGAAACTTGCGCCCTCGTCGTCGCGGATCGAGTTGATGAAATCATTGGTGAACTCTTCGGAGTTCACGTAGCGCACGCGGATGCCCTTGTAGAGATGGCGTGCGTAGTGGCCAATGGCATGCAGCAAGTGAGTCTTGCCCAGACCTGAATCACCATAGATGAACAGCGGGTTGTAGGCCTTGGCCGGCGCTTCGGCAACAGCAACGGCTGCGGCGTGGGCAAAGCGGTTCGATGAGCCGATCACGAAGGTGTCGAAAATGTACTTCGGGTTCAGCCGGCCGAACTCCTGCGAATTCGATGGGGGAGTTGGCTGCGGTGCTGGCTGGGGGCGCGGACCAGGAGTCTCAACGACTGCTGGAGCTGACGGCGCGGCGGCTTTGGCTTCAGGCTCATCTTCTTCGAGCTCATCCGAGAGCGAGAGATCAACGCTGACGGCGCAACGGATCTCGTCCTGGAAGACTTCTCGCAGTGCTTCATCCAGCGGCTCGCGCAGCTGAGTCTGCAGAATATCGCGGGTGAGGTCATTGGGTACCGCAACTAAGAGCGTCGTACCGATTAGTCCCTGAGGTTTAGCCAGCGATACGAAGGCACGGTAACGCGCCTTGACGCGATCATCATCCTCGATCTTCCGGATGACTTGGCGCCAAGAGCTACCAATGCTATTGGTTTCGTCGCTGCTCACTAAGGGCGCCCCGCTTCCGTTTAAATGCAATCTTGGTCACAAGAATCCTGTTTCCAGGCTTCTAAAACGTCGTTTTCTGGACCACGTCTGCATTGATTCTATCCATCATCCACACAGTTATGCACAGCTCCGTGGAAAAACCGGGTGTTATTACTGTGGAAAACGGGTTTTCCCTTGAAATCAAGCGTTTTTCGCTGCGAGATGACTAGCTGTTTTGCGGAAAACTGTGAATTTTCTTTCGTTATGCACAGCCTTAATCCACAAGTCTGGGGTAGATTATTCACAGGCCGACTCTCGAAGCAGGGAGCATGGGCAGAACTCTTGCGCCAATTTGACCTTGCGCGCATAGTTTTCTATTGTTATTCAGTCCTATGCGCATCTTTTTGCGACTTGCTCATTTTTGGAAGAGCCCGCGAAAAAAGCGCATTTTATAAAAAGCACGAGCGTCATCCTGTTGTTATCCAGCTAGCTAGTAACGGGTAGTACGCATCATCTAAAACGTTTTGGAGTGTCACCGTGAGCAAGCGGACTTTTCAGCCTAACAACCGTCGTCGTTCGAAGAAGCATGGCTTCCGCCTTCGTATGCGTACCCGTGCAGGTCGTGCCATCCTTTCGGCACGTCGCGGCAAGGGTCGCACCGAGCTGTCCGCATAAATTTGCGAAACAGCTCTTGGCAGCATGACTTCAACGAGCTCAGCTAAAGAGCAACCCGAAGCCGATGTTGCCTAAGAATCAGCGACTGCGCCTAGCGCAAGACCTTACAGCCACTGTACGTTCCGGCGTCCGAAGCGGACGCCGGAACGTCGTGCTATATGCACGGCACCGAGAAACCGAAGAGTTCCTTGGTGACAGGTTTGGATTCATTGTTTCCAAGGCTGTAGGTATTGCCGTTAAAAGGAACCTCACCAAACGACGAATGCGGGAAATCGCCCACGAGCTGCGGCGCGTGGACGGCGACGTCGATTTCGTCTTCCGTGCACTTCCTGGCGCCGCCGAACTCTCTTGGGAAGAACTCAACTCCCAGGTCAATTCAGCCTTCTCCGCTGTTTTGCGCAAGATTGAGGCGCGCTGATGCGTAAGGACTTAGCTCCGCGTACCGGTTTGCTGTGGTTCATCATCGATATCCCACGCAACATCGTTATCGGGCTGCTCAAGACTTACCGAAAACTCATCTCGCCACTATATGGCGATGTATGCCGATACTTTCCTAGCTGTTCTGCCTATGGGCTCGAAGCAGTGACTCAGCACGGCGTTGTCAAAGGCGCCGGATTGACCACTTGGCGGATTCTCCGATGCAATCCGTGGTCCCACGGAGGCGTCGACCACGTTCCTGAGGGACCGAGGATTTGGCCAGAAGGCAAACTGCCGAGGATCATAGTTCTGAATCATCCTGTGATTCCCGACGATGAAGACGCCGCGGAAAGCGGCCGCAAGGAGCTCGACCACTGATGAACAACTTCCTAGACACGATACTGACTCCGTTTACGTACGTAGTCTCGTGGGTTCTGTGGGCATTCCACGAACTGTTCACCGCGATTGGAATGAACGGGGATTCGGGTGTTACCTGGACCTTGTCGATCATCTTCCTCGTGCTGCTGATCCGTACTTTGCTGATCCCAGTGTTCGTCAAGCAGATCAAGTCCCAGCGCGCGATGCAGGCACTGCAGCCTGATCTGCGCAAGCTGCAGGCCAAGTACAAGGGCAAGACCGACCAGATGTCGCGCCAGGCTATGGTTCAGGAGCAGCAGGCGCTGTTCAAGAAGCATAAGACCAACCCGCTGTCTTCCTGCTTGCCCCTGCTCGTGCAGATGCCGTTCTTCTTCGCGCTGTTCCGCGTTCTGAACGAAGCCTCCCGCGCCAGCGATGATGGACGTTCGATCGGCGCTCTGTCCGCTGAGCACATCCGCAGCTTCGACAATTCCTCGATCCTGGGCGCTCCGCTGTCGGAGACCTTCTTGGGCACCATCAATTCCGGTGCCATCAACTGGGCAGTGATCATCGTTGCGGTTGTCATGATCCTTGCAATGACCGCATCGCAGTTCTTCACCCAGCGACAGCTGATGACCAAGAACATGAGCAAGGAGGCCCTCGAGGGCCCGTTCATGCAGCAGCAGAAAATGATGCTGTACATCCTGCCCCTGGTCTTCGGTATCGGTGGTATCAACTTCCCAATCGGTGTGCTGATTTACTGGACCGCTTCGAACCTGTGGACCCTGGGCCAGCAGTTCTGGGTTATCCGCAACAACCCGACCCCTGGTTCGGAAGCAGAGCGCGAACTTAACGTTCGCCGCGCCGCCAAGGGCCTGCCTCCAGTAGGCGTGAAGAAGGAAGACGCTGACGCCGCTGCCGCCGCCGCGGCGGAGCAACAGGCCAAGGGCCAGCGTGAACAGCCGCAGCGCAAGAACCGTCGAAAGAAGAAGTAGCCATGACTGCAACTGAGAACATCGACGCACCAGAACTGGAAAACCAGATCGAAGACGACCAGGAAGTTCTGGACGAGGGCGACGTCGCCGCCGACTACCTCGAAGAGCTTCTGGACATTGCAGATCTGGACGGCGATATCGACATCGAGATCCGCGGTGGCCGCACCTACATCTCGATCCTTGCCGAGGACGCAGACGCCTCGTTGGAGAGCCTCGTAGGCAAGGATGGAGAAGTCCTCGATGCCCTCCAGGAACTCACCCGGCTGGCAGTGCTCACTGCTACCGGTGAACGTTCGCGCTTGATCCTGGATATTGCCGGCTACCGCGCAGAGCGCGCAGAACTGCTCCGCAAGATCGCTGAAGATGCTATTGCGTCGGTACGCGAAACCGGCGAGAAGACCCACTTGGATCCAATGAGCGCCTACGAGCGCAAGCTCGTGCACGACGTGATCGCCGATGCAGGACTGCACTCGGAATCCGAGGGTGAATCGACCCGACGCCATATCGTTATTTCGGTACTGGACAGCTAAGAACCATCACGCGAGAGCGTGCTGATCGACCTAAGGACCAACGACCATGACTGAGGACCTCAGCCTTACTGCAGAAGAGACCCTGGCTGCCGAGAAGATCTTCGGTGACCGCCTGGATCTTGCCAAGCGCTATGTGGAGCATCTGGCGACCTCGGGCATTGAGCGCGGGCTTCTTGGCCCACGGGAAGTACCCCGTCTGTGGTCCCGTCACGTGCTCAACTGCGCCGTGATCGAAGAGGTCATGGAGAAGGACGCCGAGGTAGCCGACGTAGGCTCCGGTGCTGGCCTTCCAGGGCTCTGCTTGGCAATTGCCCGCGCGGACCTCAAATTGACGCTTATTGAGCCTCTGGAGCGCCGCTGCATCTGGCTCTCCGAGGTTATCGATGATCTGGGTCTGGACAACGTCACCGTGATGCGTGGCCGTGCAGAGCAGATGGTCGACGTCGTCAACGCACGCTATGTCACGGCCCGTGCCGTATCTGCTCTGACCAACTTGGCTGGACTGACTATTCCATTGCTACACGGACAGGGCGAGCTCATCGCCATCAAGGGCCGCTCCGCTGTCGAAGAGATCGCTAAGGCTACCAAGGCGATCCGCAAGCTTGGCGGCAGGGAAACCGAAGTGCTCACTGTGGGCGAAAGCATCCTTGCAGAGCCAAGCACGGTGGTTCGCATCAAGGTTGGCTAAGGTTGACGCGATAGTCTGTTAAATAGTTATAGAAGCGAAATGGCTTTCATCCTCATAGTTTTCGAGGATGAAGCCATTTCGCAATCTGCATGACTTGTTTTGAATGTTTCACGTGAAACATTATCGGTGCACGCCATGAGCATTAGGTGCATCAATTCACGAGGAGGAGTTTTACCTTTGTCTAAGACTAAGGATTCATCGGATAGCGCGTTTGATTTCAACGACTCGTCCTCGCCTTTGGCTACTCAGATAGCTAGTGAACATCGTCGTCGCGAAGCTTTGGAGGCCCGCAAGGTGCCAATGCCTGAGAAGACCCGCTATTTCACCATTTCCAACCAGAAGGGTGGCGTAGGCAAGACGACGACCACGGTCAACCTTGCCGCCGCCCTAGCCAAGGGCGGGCTAAACGTCCTGGTCATTGATATCGACCCGCAGGGCAACGCTTCTACCGCGCTGGGCATTGAACACCACGCTGAAGTAGACAGCATTTATGACGTGTTAATCAATGATCTTCCATTGGCTGACGTAGTAGCTACATGCCCAGACTTGCCAACCCTGCAGGTCGCTCCTGCAACCATTCACCTGGCAGGCGCTGAAATCGAGTTGGTTTCATTAGTAGCCCGCGAACAGCGCCTGCAGCGCGCCCTGGATGACTACGCGCGTACCCGCCAGCGCAAGGGGCTGCCTCGCTTGGACTACGTCTTCATCGACTGCCCGCCAAGCCTAGGCCTGCTGACCGTTAACGCCTTCGTTGCCGCTCGTGAAGTTCTCATCCCAATCCAGTGCGAGTACTATGCGCTCGAGGGCCTGAGCCAGCTACTGAAGAACATTGAAATGATCCAGAAGCATTTGAACTCCAAGCTGACGGTTTCGACGATACTGCTGACCATGTACGACGGTCGCACGAATTTGGCCGCGCAGGTCGCCAACGAAGTCCGTGAGCACTTCCCAGAGCAGGTGCTCAAGGCCGTCATCCCTCGTTCGGTACGAATCTCTGAAGCGCCGAGCTACCAGCAGACCGTCATTACTTATGATCCAAATTCGACTGGTGCATTGTCGTACTCCGAAGCAGCCGTAGAGATGGCTGAACGAGGCGCGTAAGACCTTATAAATACGTTTCACGCTGGAAAAGATCATCCCCTTAGATTTTCGTTTGTTTTTCCAGATCTATCTGATGCGGATGCGAGATTCGTACGGTGAGAGCCACGGCTGACGCACTGTGCGCATCCCCGGTTCAAAGCCAAAAAACAGTAGACTAGTCTCGGGCTGAAATTTCGGATGAAAGGGCGTGCGAAGAACATGGCAGATAAGAAGCGGGGATTGGGCAGGGGACTGGGTGCCCTTATTTCCAGCTCACCGGCGACGGCGGCTCCTGAGGAAAACCAGAATGTTTCACGTGAAACAGCTCCTGTAGATCCGGCCGCGGAAGCGTCGAAGTCGCGCGCTACACGTCCTGTCGATATGTTCTTCGAACCGGGACGCAAGTCCTCGGCACCTAAGGCGCCAACCACTCCCGCAAAGCCGGCAAAGCGCGCTCGCGCAACTATGCCTGGCTTGAATACAACTCTTGGGGGAAAGAATACCTCTGCACCTCAGGAAGACGCATCAGCTGAGAAACCAGCACCTAAGAAGACCGAGCCGCAACCTGTAAAATCAGACTCTCCCGATCTTGTCGAAGTTCCTGGCGCACAGTTCGCTGAACTCGACGTACAGCTGATTCACCCAAATCGCAAGCAGCCGCGTACCAACTTCGATCAGGAGCACATGGATGAACTCATCCATTCGATCCGCGAAATTGGATTGCTTCAACCTATCGTGGTCCGCCCTTCCCGCGAGAAAGATGACGCTCCGTATGAGCTGGTCATGGGTGAACGCCGTTGGCGCGCGACACAGGCGGCTGGCCTAGCGACTATCCCGGCCATTATCCGCGACACGCATGACACCGATCTGTTGCGCGACGCCTTGCTCGAGAACCTGCATCGCTCACAACTGAATCCACTGGAAGAGGCCGCTGCTTATCAGCAGCTTCTAGAAGAGTTCAATTGCACCCAGGAAGTGCTTTCGGAACGAATCGGACGATCCCGTTCGCAGATTTCCAATACGATTCGCTTGATGAAACTACCTCCACTCGTTCAGCGTCGTGTTGCGGCTGGCGTTCTTTCTGCCGGTCATGCGCGCGCGTTGCTAGGACTGTCGAACAACGAAGTCATCGAGCAGCTGGCTCAGCGAATCATCAATGAGGGCTTGTCCGTGCGCGCGACCGAAGAAGCAGTGGCACTGAGTGACGACAAGCCACGAAAGCCAGCAAAGAAGGCGCGAGAGACCCAGCGCAATGAACGCCTGGACTTCCTGGCAACTTCGCTCGCGGACCGCTTGGACACTAACGTCAAGATTCAGCTTGGCAGCCGCAAGGGCAAAGTCAGCATCGAGTTCGCTTCGGTGGATGATCTGAACCGCATCATGCAGGTTATTGATCCGACTATGAACTCGTAATTTCATGAACTGGCGCATGTTTCACGTGAAACATGCGCCTTTCTTGTATCTAGAGCCTGTGTTTCACGTGAAACAAATACTCCATGCGAGGTTACTGCCAACCAAGTATGAGGGCGGCACATGGAGACGAATCGTTGGTGGGTAGGAAACCGCTGCTGCCCATAAACGGATACTTAGGTGTGCCCGCATAGCTTTCGCATCAAATGGATCATGAACCACAGCAAGCATAAAACTGATTGTTGGCATCCGCCGTTGGCTTATCAAAGAGGGAACGTACATGCCGATGGGATGAGCACGAAGTAGCCACGACGCTGTCCAGAAATGTAGAGAAAGCAGGACACACCGTACCAGGTTCGGGATTGGCACCGCATCGCTGAGCCGAGCCCTTCACCTTGCTTCGTAACCATTCTCCGATGCCTGCTCCTGAGGATCAGCGAGCCATTCAGTTTAGGTCACCGAAATGCCTCCACTTAATGAATTCTACGGAGAACGGGAAGAGGATAGAACGCATGATTCGACCCGCCTGGCTGCGGGAACTACCCCAGCGGATACGGATTTGGGCCGCCAGTATTCTGCTTGGTAGGACATCCGGGGCGATAGGTGCCGCATTTGGTGCACAGCATTCCGGCTACCTTCCAGTGCGAAGGAGAACACAAGGTGCGATCAGTAGAGGCACTGATGGTTTTCGCGGTCTATCCCTGCCTGGCTCTACTCCATCTAATGCGCAGTGGCATGTGTCAGCCATGCTTCTTAGATTGTTCGAGGAGTGATGTGCAAGGGAGCCAGGATGCTGTCCGCAACTGAGCACAACTCCGAAAACCTTGGACCGAGAAGCCGTATCGGGCGATTCCAAGGGTACGTTTCATCGTTCTTGCTTAGGGCAGATATGCAACGGCGTTGAGTAAGGACTGCATACAGCATGTTCTGGAACAGCAAGATCAGATAGTCAGGCATACCGTGATGACTCTCTGAGCAGCAAGGTGGGCGTATAGCGACGCCACGAGAGCCGGGAGTCGGGTAGGGGAGAGGAAGGCTCGCACGAAGGCCGTGAAGGGCCAAGGAAGGCCGCTATGGACTTATGGCAGGACCAACCGGGGGCAAGTTCGGAGGGGTGCCAACGCTAACTGAATGCTAACCATTGAACGACTTTTGAATATTCACCCCACCTGATCCATTCAACAGACATTCTGAGGGAAGGATCAATGTGGAGCAGTACGCAGAGATCCGTCGACTGCATTGAGCAGAAGGCGTGCCAATAACGGCGATCTCGCGGCGACTTGGCATCGCACGTAACACCGTATGTTCAGCATTGGCAGTCACCGAGTCTGCAAATGACCTGCAGACGAAGCGTGGTTCCATCGCTGACGCTTTCGAACCAGAAACCCGCAGGCTGGTCTGCGAGTATCCGCGCATGCCGGCGACGGCCATCGACGAACGAATCGAATGAACGAATTCCATCTCCACGTTGAAGAACCGGGTCGCACTGACATGTCCGGAATACACGAACGTGGGCCCTGCGGACCGGATGTTCCACGAATCAGGGCAAGCCGCGCAAGTGGATCTGTGGTTCCCCAAGCCACGGACATCTGTCGGATCCGACCAGGCTCTGATGCTGCCGGAGCTGATGATGAGGCTGTCGCATTTGAGGGTGTTCAAAGCGCTGATGATTCCTAGTTGGCAATGCCCGGATCTGAGCGTTGGGATGTGGAGCTAGAACGACGATGATGACGCGGTCCTCAAGAGCAGAATCTGGGACCGTGAATCCGCGATTCGGAAGCAAAAGGAAAGACACGGAAGTCAATTCAGTGCTTGCCGAGCCGCTGGCTAGCAGGAGCATTCTGGCTCCACCGAGAGATTCTGAGTTCAAAGAGCAAACCGAATGCAACCAGTTGCTTGAATCCTCTTTCCTTCAGAATCTCAGCAAACAGCTCGACGGGTGTCTACCGAAAGCCAATGTACACCGTTCAGCCCGATCCAGGTCCGGAGCATCGACCGGTCGCCGTAGGCTCTAGGCACAATGATCATCTCGCCTTCGATGCCATCAGTACCGGGCTCAGCCATCGGGCACGATGGAGAAGGACCTATAGCATGAGTCTGGGCCGCAATAATTAATTGGTGCATCCTTCAGACATTGGCCGGATTGTTGATTCCACGGTGACCATGGATAGAGGGTCTGCGGCCAGCCGGTGGTGGCTGATCCTCCGCGGTGCTGGACAAGCTGAATATTGGACTTTTCGAGAGCCGCCAATATTGCGGTTCTGAGCCACCCAGTATTCTGTCCGCGCGCGCCGGTGGTTGCGTCTTGCTGATGGATGAGTGGCTTTTGGATCCTCCAGCCGGCGGGTTGCTGAGAATCATCTTCGAGCTCATAGGGCGGCGGTATGACGCTGCATCCACCATTTTCTGTACGCAGTACAAGCAATCGGATTGGCGTGCCCGGCTGGACGCTGATGCGTTGGCCGACGCGATCATGGATCATGTCGTGCACGATACGATTTGGGTTGAGACCGGTGGGCGCAACATGTGTGAGGTGTACTCTCGGCCGGAGCATTAGCCACGGGGCGTTGATTCGATGGAATCCTCGTTCAGGACTGCCTGCCGGACTGATGATCCGGCAGGTGGTTCTAAGGGAGACTATTGGGTGGATCTGAACCACAATAACGACTGGCCCAGAAGCGCAATATTGGGTGGCTCTCAAACCACCGAATATTCACAAGCACCAGATGATTACCGATCCGGCACATGTGCAGATTACTGCGTTGTGCGTTGAGCAAGATTCGACGCACAACCGTTATTTGGCCACGACCACGGCTGCGTGGTCGCGTCACGCCAGGTATCGGCCGGCAATAGAATCCCTTGCCTGGACATCCACGACTTTCATGATGTCCAGTAATGCGTACTTCGGAAGAAACGATTGAGCAGTTGGCGAGAGCCATGAAAATGCCATCAATCTGTCGGACGTGCAAGTAGCATGTTGATCCAGCACATGATGAGGGATGGACTCGTGAACCTGCCGGGCCAGGACGGCGATCATCCCGACAGCTATGCTCGTGACCTGTAGAGGACCGCCATGGGCCGTGAATACTAACTCGCGTATTGCGCTGGGTGTCAAAGCCTGCCGGCAGTGGTATCCAATGCTCTTCGATGAACAGCTCTGGCTGCGCGTAAAGGTTGGTGGCGGCGCATCACGGAGGGAAATCGACTCATGAGTTGCTGCGTCTTATGCAATACAAACTGTTGATCATCGTCAAGGTGGATTACATTCCATTCGGTACTGCGGCCGTTGATGCAGCTGATCGTTATTAACAGAAGTCGGTGCTAACCAGGTCCAATCCGCCGATTGTCCGCTGGGGTGAGGCCAATGGTGACGAGGTTGATGCCTCGGCGAATACTGATTGCTTGGTTCACCCTGAGGAGAGGCTGTCTTCGCCTAACCATCCATATCGGGCGAAGAACCGTCCGGTTTGCTGACCAATGTCGAGCTGGCGTAGGGAGAATTGGACGGTACAGGTCCGATTCCGTTTGACGATAAGAAGGCGATTTTCAGTTGGTGTTGCGGGCATGACCGGAACTTCTTATGTCGAATGCGCCATGCCGTGCGATGGGGGAGTGGTACTAGCCCTTCCCGAAGCCATTACGCGCACCCTGAGCCAGGGCACGCTGATGAGAAGCAACGACTCCATTAAGATTCCTGACGCAGGTGTGGGATTAACATTGGTGCGCACCCTTGCCGAACCGACATCCAGATCTCTAGAAATCCGAGTTCGAGCTGTCATGAAATCGTGTCACCGTCTCTCGAATTTCTTGAATCGGCGACTGCGACTGGTGGGGGGCGGAACCGCAACATGAACACTGAGAGCAGCTGCCTTGAAGCAACGTTTCACGTGAAACATGATCCAGACCACCCTTCGAACCTGCTGACGTCTGCGAAGCGAAACGTGTTTCAGGTGAAACATTAACCTGACCGCCCTTTGATTGTCCTGAACTCAACGATGCGCTTGGTGTTTCACGTGAAACAACCAGAACGACCTGAAAGCACATGCAGGGTTGACGTTGCACAGAATGGAGCGGCCACGCACGACCTGGGCACCCCGCCCCCGAGATGAATAGCTAATGATGCTATACCCACTACCCGCAGGCTGACAGCCTTTGCTGAGATGAGGCATAAGAAGCTTGCTGAATACATGCGTAGGCCTGTACGAGCGCCGGAGAGGACCTGTCTGGCCGGTGCCTACGTGAGAGGACAGTGATCAGCCTGCGGCTTGCGGCGCGGACATGAGGAAGTTCGTTCCAGCGCCAAAAACCCGGCGAGCACGCACGGCGTGCAGGAAAGTAAGAGCGTCGCGAGATGCCGAGGGATAACTTGACCCTTGGTCCCATACGCGCGGAAGGTGAAGCCTGGATACGATCGTCCAACCACTTCAACGCCAGCAGCTGACAGGAGGAAATGACGCCAAGGCCCTAGGGAGGGGTCGAGCAACAGATGGCCAGAAAGCCTTAGGAGTGACTTATGAGGCTGCAGAAGCGCGTCCTAGGCGGATGTATGGGTCTCCGGGAGCCCTGTCGGGCATGAGCGGCCCGGCAGCGCTCCAGATCCCGCTCATGAGCAAGGTGAGCGAAGGGAAATCCAGAAGGATCACAACCTTCAATCCAAGAGAGTAGGAGGATTAGCGGTGAAATAGGTTCACTAGAGTCTCCGCAAACCCGGCTCAACCCGCTCCTGCTTTTGTCCCGGTTCGAAGGAACTATTCACTAGAAAAAAAGCCCCAAGGTAAATAGCGCGGGAATTCGGACCAAGCTGTCCATGCACCAGCCGCGCAATAGGTAGGCATGATGCCGTGGAGTGCGAAGCCCCAGGTGCCGAAGCCCGTAGTAGTGATCAACCTAAATTTCTCAGGGTTGGAGAACTGGGCGAAGACCTCCATTAATTGAAAGGCAAGAGAACCTGAAGGAGGGAAGCGTGTGAATGAAAGAACTTATATGTGGGGTTAGTACTGGCCCTCGGGGAAACCGACTTCCCGAAAGATAGGTAGCGCGCTGTTCAGAGTTAGTTGATTGCACTAGGACCTAGTGCAGAATTGCAATGACCTGATCAGAGAGAAACCCCTCCGATCACTAGCAGATTGGAGATTCAGGCCTTCTCTTCGCGAGTCGACAGTAGGGCAACGAGCATGAGTCTATGGCCTTTGTCCCTGATGCAGGTTCTACCGGCAAGCTTCGCCCCGATGGGTATGAACAGCTATTCAGCGATGATATGGCTCGTTCGCTCCACGGCAATCGACCTCAGATTCATTCAATCTTCGACAGGTCGCACCTCATCATTACCCAGCGGCCCATGTGACAGTTGCGCAGTGGGTGATGACGTATCGGCACGAAACATGGTTTGGGCCGCAGCAACTGACTTACGACAACAACTCACAAGCCGAAAGATTCTGTTCTGCTTACTGCGTGCCAGTTTAGCCAGAGAACGTCCTCAGGAACTCGTTGCTGAACCGTTCGGACTTTGGAGGAGATAGCATCATGGATTCTGACGATTGACGGCGAAACAGTAGGCTCAGTGAGCAACCAGTGGATACGCGGAAGGGGAGTGCTCCGCTAATTCCCTGGAACTCCGTTAGCCCTGGCAGTTCTCAATGCGCGTTGAACCCTCCCCAATAATCAAGACCAAGAGATGCTGTTCCAGCTAAAGACGCCCATGAAAACTGAGTGTCGCGGCGACACGGGGATGCGGCAGTCGGCATGGCCTGGATTATCCATGGACAGAATTTGACGCAATTTCGACCGGAAGCGGATAGTCCCATGAGGAATTGGTTTTGGCTGCCTCTCAGAAAGCACATCCAATCAGCTAGCATGTGCGGCGTATCCGGATGCGTTTCCGCGGCCCTTCACAGTGCAGTCTGGAATTGTGGGCCGAAGTTGAAGGGCTAGAAATACGGCGATTGCGGATCGCTGAATTTTGCATAGGACATCAAGATTCAGAATTCGGGAACCTGTCTAGGTGGCCAGAGAAACGATCAAATGCGAACCCGAACTTGCCGGGTCCATTGCTGAGCATGAAATGCGCATCTTGGCTGACGGGTGCCAAAGAACTGTGCAAAGCGTCATAGAACAGAGCCAGAATAATAAAAACAAATATTTTAACTTGGATATTCGCAACAGCATGTCAAAAGGGCCTTCAGATGAAGAACCGGCTCAACCTGAGCTGGGGTAAGGCTCGGAAACGGCCAGAAAACGAAAGCAAGTGAACTTCTCGCGGCGCCACGGTTAAATAAGAAGTGGGGACCAACCTTGCGGTTGATCCCCACTTCAATCATGTTCTTGGCTTACAGGTATTCTGCGAAGTCCTTTTCGATGACAGCCTTCGGCTTGGCACCGATGGAAGTAGCGACATGCTCGCCGCCCTTGAAGACGTATACGGCTGGGATGCTGGTGATGCCGTACTTCGCGGCAATTGCCTGGTTCTCATCGACGTTGACCTTCACGACGTCGACCTTCGCAGCGTGCTCTTCTGCGATCTGATCCAGGATTGGACCGAGCTGGCGGCAAGGGCCGCACCATTCAGCCCAGAAATCGACGATCACTGGCTTGTCGGCATCCAGGACATCGGCCTGGAAGGTTGCTTCAGTTACTGCTTTTGCGTTGCTCATGAGAGACAACCCCTTTCTGAGAAAACTATTAGGCGGTAGCGAGGGTTTCGGAAACGTTGGCCAGGTAGTGCTCCACGTCCTGGGCCGCGGCGCAGCCCGAGCCGGCCGCGGTAATGGCCTGGCGGTAGGTGGAATCGATGACGTCGCCGGCGGCGAAGACACCTGGCAGCGAGGTCTTGGATGTGCGGCCTTCAACGGCGATGGTGCCTTCGGAAGTCAGCTGCAGCTGGTCCTTGACCAGATCCACGCGTGGGTCGTTGCCGATGGCCACGAAGATACCGGTGACATCCACGGTGGATTCTTCGCCGCTGGTGCGGTTCTTCACGACCAAGCCTTCGACCTTATCGGCACCGTTGATGCCGATGACTTCGGAGTCCCAGATGAACTCGATCTTCTCGTGGGCCAGGGCGCGGTCGGCCATGATCTTCGAAGCGCGCAGCTCGTTGCGGCGGTGCACGACGATGACCTTGGAGGCGAACTTGGTCAGGAACAGTGCTTCTTCCATGGCGGAGTCGCCACCGCCGATCACGGCGATTCTCTGATCGCGGAAGAAGAACCCGTCGCAAGTGGCGCACCAGGAGACGCCATGGCCAGAGAGGCGCTTTTCGTCCTGCAGGCCCAGCTCGCGGTAGGCGGAGCCGGTGGAGACGATGACAGCACGAGCACGGTAGATGGTGCCGTCAGCCAGGGACAGTGTCTTGATTTCGCCTTCGAGGTTCATTTCGGTGACGTCGTCGAAGAGGATCTCGGCGCCGAATCGTTCGGCTTGCTTCTGCATGTTGTCCATCAGGTCTGGGCCCATGATGCCCTCGGGGAAGCCTGGGAAGTTCTCCACGTCGGTGGTGTTCATCAGTTCGCCGCCGGCAGTGACTGAGCCGGCGATGACTAGTGGGTTCAGATTCGCACGGGCGGTGTAAACCGCGGCGGTGTAACCGGCCGGACCGGAGCCGACAATGATGACGTCGCGGATTTCGTCGTTCTGTGCTGAAGTCACGGGGGTAGAACCCTTTCGTTCTAATAATGCGAGGTGGATAGCAAGGTCTAACCTCACTATCCACCTCAACGCATTGCTTTCGTAAAAAATTCCGCTTCTATTACTTGGCGGAGAATTCACCGATCTGGAGACCGAATGGACGTGAATCATTGCCGCCGGATGCCTTGCGAGGCAGGTCGGTGATGTCCAGGAACACGTGGGTTCCTTCCATGTAGTCCTTGTCGTCGTCCTTGGCAGTTACCGAAACCGAAGGACCGGAGAATGAACCCTTGGCTACCGACTTGGCATCGCCCAGGTCTTCGGATTCGCCGACGAGGATTTCGTAGTTGCCGCCGGTGCCGTTCAGGCCCTCGAGATTGACCTCGGAGATCTTGGACTGCTCGTCCAGTTCCAGGATGAAGACCATGTTGGAAGCGAAGCCGCCAAAATCAGCGGTGGTGTACGAGTACGTTGAGTAGGTGCTCGAGGCGTTGCCGTCGATCATCTGGCCCAGCTTGCCATCGGTTTCGGAGTTCAGCTGCTGATTGCCGGGAACCAGGCGGGATACGTCGTCGATCTTCGGAGCAGGCAAGGCGTCCTCGGTTGAGTCCTTTTCCTTCTCGGTCTCGGATGGCTTTTCCGGGGACTCCACGGCAGTTGGCTGCTCGCCATCGGCGGTGGTGTTCTTGTCCCCACCAAGGAAGTTGAAAGCGAACACGACTGCAACAATCAGCACGATGAGCAAGACGGCGCCAACCAGCAGGCGAGTTCCCTTGGAACCGCCTTCTTCCTCTTCCTCTTCGCCGACCTGGGGGTCCTGGGCAGAAGCATTCTTGGCAGCTGCGGGGAAGGTCGAGGCTTTCGGGGCAGCGGCAGCGGCGGCACCCGCAGCGGCGCCTGCGCCGGCTACGGCTCCAGCTGCTGCAGCCTTCTTCTTTGCCGGCTTCTCATCTTCCTCGGCAGGCTTCTGGGTAGGCTTGGCCGGCGTCTTGCCCTTGGACTGCGCAGCGGCAGCCAGTGCCGCAGTTGCGGTGACATTAGGCTCGTCTTCGTCTTCCAGGCGGGAGACCTTCGGCTTGTCTTCGGCCGCTGGCTTTTCAGCTGGCGCAACCGGGGTAGCCATGGTGGCGGGAACCTGCTCATTAGGCGCAGTCTGGTCGAACTGTTCTTCTTCAGGCTGTTCCTGGTTCTTCTTGCCGAACCGGTTCTTCAGTCCTGCGAAGCCACCAGCCAAGGCGGAACCGATCTTGCCCTGCTGCTCTGGTTCGTCTTCGTACTGCAGCTGGTCGTAGTACTCGTTGTCGTCTTCGTAGGTCTCAGGGACGGCCTGGCGGGACTCGCCGAAGATCTCGGTGCCCAGGGTGTCGGTGAAGAACGGCTCAACATATGGAGCGTCGTCGGTTTCCAATACCAGGTCCAGCAGGTCCGAGGAACGCGCGGTGTTGGCGACGAGGTAGGTCTGGTTGGCATCGGTGATGCCCAGATCCAGCACCTGAACGTTCGAAGCGCGCTCGCCCATGGCGATTTCGCGTGCGCTCGTTGCCAGCTGCGATGAATTCTCCACGGAAGCCACCATGATGCTGACCGAGCGGTTCAGTACCTGGTCTACGCCACCGAGTACCAAGTCTCCTTCAGCTGATGAAAGGACACTCTCGGTTACTTGGTAGCGACCGCTGAGGACAGAGCCGACATCGATTGGCTGCGACACGTGCATCTCCAAGGGGTTGATTTTGGTTCGGTGGCGGTCCACGGACCACCACCTGCCATGTTACCGGTCAGATCAAGCTATTTGGTGCCTATTTGCCCAGAATCACTAGCAAGTTTCAGCGGACCATCAGCGATTGAGTCCCGGGATTCTGCGAAGGATCGGACCCAGGAACGACTGGAGCTCCGGGACCTTGGTTTTGTACAGCAAGCCAATGAAGACGATGCCCATCACCAGCGCGACAATAGCCACCGAAACCAGGGCGCTGAATACGGAGTCGTAGGCGAATCCGAAGTTGAATCCACCCAGCAGCCAGAGCGCGATGCATCCAATGATGGAGGAGAGCGTAGCCATCCAACCGACTCGAATGTAGGTGTCGATGACAGAGGAAACACCGTAGTTGCCGTAGCGGCGCTTGATCAGATAGTGGGTGCCGACGCAGGTCAGCACGTTGGTCAAGCCGTAGATGAAGGCAATGGCGGCGGCGATATGCAGCGGATCGACCACGGCGGCAGCGGCGAACGCCAAGATCAATCCGAGCCCGGCGGTGGCCGACTGGATCAGCATCGGGGTGCGGGTATCTTCCTCTGCGTAGAAGACACGCAGCATGAAGAACTGCAAGGACTTGAACGGCAGCCCAAGCGCGGTGAGCACCAGCAGCTGCCCGAGAGCGCCCGCGGCCTGCGCAGCATTCTCGGAGTTGCCGGCAAAGAGCCTGCCTAGCGGTCCGGCCAGCACGATGAAGACCAGCGTGCAGAACACGATAGGGATTGCGGTGGAGCGCATGCCCTGATTGAGCAGCTTGCCAACATCCTTGCGGCGGTTCTCGGTGAAAGCCCGGGCGAAGTCGTTGAACAGCACGGTGGCGACGGTCAGCGCGAACAGGGAGTGCGGCAGCACGGTGATCAACTGCGAGGTGTTCAACGCGTACTCGCCGGCTACCGAGGCGGCCTGTTCGGGAGGCAGCTGCGCTCGAGCCGCGGTAGCTCCGGACACGATCTTGGAGTACACCAGCGAGGAGAGATTGCCGATCACCATGGCCGCCAGGGTCCAGATCGCCAGCTTGCCCACGTGGCGCAGTCCCATGCCGCGCCATTGGAAGTCCAGTGTCAGTTTCAGCCCGGTCTTCTTCAGTGGCCAGAACAGCGCCACCGACTGCAATACGATACCCAAGGTGGCACCGCCAGCCAGCCACATGGTCTTGACCCCGCTCCAATCCTGCATCGGGTCGCCCGAAGAGTAGGCGCCGAAAGTCAGGATGAAAGCGCCAATGACGATCAGCTGGATGATGTTGTTGACCGCAGGAGCCCACATGAATGCGGCAAAGCGGCCATTCGCGTTCAGCACCTGGCCCAGCACTGCGTAGAGCCCATAGAAGAAGATCTGCGGCAGCGACCAGTAGGCAAAGGCCGTTCCCAACGCGATCATCGGCTCGGTCCAGTTATTGGTGAGCACTGTGATCAATGGCCTGGCGCAGAGCGTGAGGATCAGCGTCAGGATACCCATGCCCACGACGGTCAGCGTCACCAATTTCGACGTGTACGCGGCGCCGCGGTCCTTCGCCTTGGAGGCCTTGATCAGCTGCGGGATCAGCACGACGTTGAAAATGCCGCCGGCCAGCAGCATGTAGATGATAGTCGGGATGATATTGGCTTTTTCAAAGATGTCAGCCACCGAGGTGACCGAACCAATGGCCATCGCCAGCAAGGCCGTGCGCACGAAGCCCAGCAAGCGGGAGACCATCGTGCCGGAGGCCATCAGGGCATAGATCCTGGAGCGCGAGCCAACAGGCTGAGCTGCCTGCTGCGGGGGAGGTCCGGCGACTACGTCCATGGCTCCGGTGTGTAGCTGATCGGAGCCCGCAGATGGATTAGGAACCTGAGACATGCTTTGTAAGGACCTCGCGTGCCAGATCAGCGATCCGGCGCTCATTAGGGAAGGACAGGCGCTTGCCCAGGGAACCGATGGGGACCCAGGCAACATCGACGGCTTCATGATCGGGATCATTCTCGATCGTCAGATGCCCGCCGGTAGCTTCCAGCAGGAAATGGTGCACGGTCTTGTGCACACGGTAATTCGTCACGGTGAACCAGTAGTCGACCGAACCCAGCGGGGCGAGGATGCGTCCGGCAATGCCGGTCTCTTCCTCGATTTCGCGGATAGCCGCTTCCTCATTGGTTTCCACGCCCTCCGGGTGGCCCTTGGGCAGGCACCATTCCAGCCGTCCGCCACGGTTGTACCGGGCAATGATGGCCACTGGGAAGGTGGGGTCGTTGAAGTCGATCACGATGCCGCCGGAAGAGACTTCTTCCACGGTCGGCAGGCTCGTGTGACCGCCAGTTGCCTGCGCGCGAGCCATTGACGCAGTCAATGGGGTGCGCTTTGGGGCAGACGGGATCGGTCGGTTCATGGAACCACTCTATCGAGAAAGTACCGTTCGCCGCCTGATCGACGTGGACAAGTAAGTTATCTCGCAGGCAAATCCGTCGGAATTTCAAGCATTCTTCCGGGATTTCTGGCACGCTTAAGTAACTATGCATGCACTTCCCTCGCCTGACGCACTGCGTCAAATCCTGCCCTCGGTTATTTTCGACTTGGCCGACCGTTTTGTTCGGGCGGGCCATGAATTGTCGCTGGTAGGTGGGCCGGTTCGGGATCTGTACTTGGGACGCGTATCCCCGGACCTCGATTTCACCACCAGCGCTCGCCCGGAAGAAACCATCAAGGTGATTTCCGGCTGGGCCGATAACGTTTGGGATGTGGGACGCGAGTTTGGAACTATTGCCTTCAAGAAGGGCGAACACACGCTAGAGGTCACGACCTACCGCGCTGATGCCTATGACAAGGAGTCGCGCAAGCCGATCGTTGCCTTCGGTGATAACCTGCACGACGATCTCTTCCGTCGGGACTTCACCATGAACTCGATGGCTCTGCGCTTGCCGCAGCTCGAGCTGGTGGATCCTTTCGACGGCGTAAGCTCGCTGGAAGACGGGTCCATCCGCACCCCTGGTGCACCTGATATCTCCTTCTCTGACGATCCGCTGCGCATGATGCGTGCTGCCCGTTTTGCTTCGCAGCTGAAGATCGAAGTCAGTCCAGAGGTGCGCGAAGCCATGAGCGGAATGACCGATCGGATCGACATCATTTCCTCCGAGCGGGTTCGCGATGAACTGGTCAAGCTGATCAACGGTGCAGACCCGCGCGCGGGAATCGACCTTCTGGTGGAAACTGGCCTGGCCGATAAGGTGCTGCCCGAAGTCTCGGCACTGCGTCTGGAAATTGACGAGCACCACCGGCACAAGGATGTCTACCAGCATTCGCTGACCGTGCTGGAACAAGCCATGGCGTTGGAAACCGACGAAGAGGGACCTGTTCCCGGCCCGAACTTCGTGTTGCGCTTCGCGGCGCTGATGCACGATATCGGTAAGCCGGCGACCCGCAAATTTGAACCAAGCGGCGCGGTATCCTTCCGCCACCATGACATGGTGGGTTCGAAGCTCGTCAAGGCGCGTATGCGCGCCCTGCGTTTCGACAAGGACACCACCAAGTCCGTAGCCCGACTGGTCGAGTTGCACATGCGCTTCTATGGCTACGGCGAGGCCGGCTGGACCGACTCGGCGGTGCGCCGTTACGTCACCGATGCTGGAGACCTGCTCGAGCACCTGCACCGCCTGACCCGTTCGGATGTCACCACCCGCAATCGCAAGAAGGCCGACCGCCTGGCTTTTGCCTACGACGACCTCGAGGCGCGCATCGCGCAGATCGCCGAGCAAGAAGAGCTCCAGTCAATCCGCCCGGATCTTGACGGCGAGCAGATCATGCACCTGTTGGGAATCAAGCCGAGCAAGGTCGTTGGCCGCGCATACAAGTTCCTCTTGGAACTGCGTTTGGACGAAGGCCCGCTGGGCGCGGAAATCGCCACTGAGCGCTTGCGCGCCTGGTGGAAAGAACAGCCTGAAGCCCAGGAATCGGCTACCGAGGGGTAACCTCTGACCTGAGCACCAAGGGAAAAGCACCTGAAATCCGCATGGATTCGGGTGCTTTTGCCGTCCCCGGGAAAGTGCTTAAAGTTTCTGCGCAAATTTGTAGCGCATCGGGGATAATCCATGTATGCTGAATACTGTGATTGGGAAGTCTCAATGAGACTTGCGGATCGAGAAAACTTTTCAAAGAGGCCCCATGGCATCCATGGCCGGCCGAGAGCAGATTTTAGGAGGTGGCGAAATGATTAATACCAATTGGTACACAGAGACTCATCGCGGAGCGCGATTTATTGGCGGCTCTCCCATGTCTCGTCTGTGCAAGCTCATTTCCCCAACCTCCGGACAAGCGGATTCCTAACTCACGGTAAATCCCGCATAAGTTCCTGAGGTTGCAGGTCAGTAATCGACTCTCATCCTTAGGAACTTTTTTCATGCCTAGTCCACTGTTCTCCTCATCCGCTCAACGGGCAGTTCGCACCTCGGAATTAATCTTCGCAGGACCAGAAAGCCTGAAAGCTCGCGCCATTTCAACTACGCGCCAAGATCTTCCCTCCCCTTCTACTTTGACCGAAGGGAGGGACAGCAAATGAAAAAGCGTCAAGACAAGCGCAAGTTCACCAACCTTGATAGCACCGAGTTCAACCGCCGCATGCGTCAGCGTGAGCTGAAAAACCACGTGCCACCAGAAATGTACCTTCGAATTCGCTAAGGCCGGCAACGCCATTACCGTTGCCCGCTAACAAGAATCCGAGGTACCCATGATGAACTCGCAAGGCATCGCCAAGAGGCCCGCCGGCCTGCAAGCCGGCGGGCTTCTCCGCATCCAGAGCACCGTCGAATACAGCAATGGCCAGGACCGAACGGTCCTGGCCATTGCCTTTCCGCTAACGCGGAGGGCTAGCGCTCGATGTCGCCGCGAATGAAGGCTTCCACCTTGTTGCGCGCGGTCTCATCGTCGTACTGCTCTGGTGGCGACTTCATGAAGTAGCTCGAAGCCGACAGGATCGGACCGCCGATGCCACGGTCCAGGGCGATCTTCGCTGCGCGTACGGCATCGATGATCACGCCGGCCGAGTTTGGCGAGTCCCAAACTTCCAGCTTGTATTCCAGGTTGACCGGAGCATCGCCGAAGTTGCGGCCCTCGAGGCGGACGAAAGCCCACTTGCGGTCATCAAGCCATGCAACGTAGTCGCTTGGGCCGATGTGCACGTCGTCTTCGCCCAGGGCGGCGGAGGTGTTCGAGGTGACTGCCTGGGTCTTGGAGATCTTCTTGGATTCCAGGCGATCGCGCTCGAGCATGTTCTTGAAGTCCATGTTGCCGCCAACGTTCAGCTGGTAGGTGCGGTCCAGGACAACGCCGCGGTCTTCGAACAACTTGGCCATCACGCGGTGGGTGATGGTTGCGCCGATCTGGCTCTTGATGTCGTCGCCAACGATTGGCACACCGGCGTCAGTGAACTTCTGCGCCCACTCTGGGGTGCCGGCGATGAATACTGGCAGGGCATTGACGAATGCAACGCCTGCGTCGATGGCGCACTGTGCGTAGAACTTGGCGGCCTGCTCGGAACCAACTGGCAGGTAGCAAACCAGGACATCGACTTCGTTGTCCTTCAGGGACTGGACGATGTCAACTGGCTCGGCTGCAGACTCTTCGATGGTCTCGCGGTAGTACTTGCCCAGGCCATCCAAGGTGTGGCCGCGCTGAACGGTCACTCCGGTGGTTGGAACGTCGGCAATCTTGATGGTGTTGTTCTCGCTGGCCAAGATGGCTTCCGAGAGGTCGAGCCCGACCTTCTTGGCGTCGACATCGAAGGCGGCAACGAACTGAACGTCGCCCACGTGGTACTGGCCGAACTGCACATGCATGAGACCTGGAACCGTGGAATCAGCATCGGCGTTTCGGTAGTACTCAACACCTTGGATAAGGGAAGTGGCGCAGTTGCCTACGCCTACGATGGCAACGCGAATCGGGTTCGCCGACACATGAACTCCTTATTGAAATGTATAAAACCTTTGGGCAATAGGGCGCGCAAAAGCGCATTGCGCAAATTGACCCATAATGATCTTAAGTCTTAATGGAGCGCAAACATTCCCAATCGTGCCCGGTATCACCGAATAACTATCGGGGCGGCCTCTCTGGGCTAGCGAAACCGAGGTGATTACTGCACTGTCTCAGCGCAGCTGCACCAATAGCAGGTAAAGCACCTAAGGATTGGATACTACTGACAGTGACGATCAATTCAGGCATTAAAGTGACTTCATGGGCTAAGACCTAGTTGGTCATGACCATGAGTTGGCGCCATTTTTGCGTGCTAGCCCGAACTGGTGCCGCAACTTCACCAAAACCCTGACTAGCGGTGCAGGCAACGTGGTTCTGAGGCGGTGGCGCAAAGGCTGGCGGCGAATATGCGCCAGCATTTCCGGATCAGTGTGCAGCTTTCCAGCTCGAGCTCGCTGCGCGAGAATCTCGAGGGACTGAACGAAACTGTGGTCCACCCTGTGGAAGTAGTTTTCCCGCAACCAGGCTTTGGTAGGTTCACCGAAGCTCAAGCCGGCGACGTCATCCAAGGTGCCGATGACGCCGGAGGCAACAAAGACCGTATTGATCATCTGCGCGCTGACGCCGAAGTCGGAAAGGACCAGCGTTGGCAACCCGCGATCAATGGATTCCAAGGCAGCAGTCGAAGACACTGTTACCAAGGCGCTGCCATCGGCCAATGCTTCACTCATCGATCCGGTATCGAAGCGAAGGCGCGACTCGGTCCCGATCCGCCGTTCGGACTGCAACTTTTCGAACAGCGAATCGTACGGGAACGCCTCGAGATGCGTTTGGGGCTCACCGGCCTTGGCGCGGAGCTTGACGATCACCTCAAGTTCGGGATTCATCTTGCTGGCCTGCTCGAGAGCCAGCAGGATCGACTCGCGTTCGCTCTCTTGGGCAGGTACCTTCGCTTGCGGCGCGAACACCAAGCGTTCGACCACCTGCTTTTGCGCTGGCGGGAATCCTGCCGAGTGCAAGAACGGGAGCTTGCTGACCATGATGGTCGGCTGGTGCCCTACCTGGCCTTCGATCATGAATGAGAAATCACGGGCTTCGGCATGCGAATGGCAAATGAACGCATCGCCGGCTCGACGATAGTTCCACCCCTTTTGCGTGGCGGGGAATGCCACGCCAGGCAGGGCGGAAATCAGTGCGGTGCACCGGCCATCAGTCGGCTCGGTGCGAAGCATGCGAGAGTAGATCTCGGCAACTACCGGCCCGGTGGCCGAAGCGAAAACAATGTCTTCATCTACGGTGTCGGCTTCTAATTGGGATACGGAAATCACCTGCAGGATATCCGGATCCAGATCCGTGCCTTCAAAGGCGGCTGCGATCTGGTCGGCGGTCGGCATCACCGGGGTCCGCGCCAAATACACCTTGCGATCCCATGCGGGACCTAGGCGGTTCAGGAAGCTCGTTGCCAGCTTCAGATAGGAATCCGAGTCGGCGATGGCAAGTATTGATGGCTTCATCGGCTGATTCACACCTTCAATGAACTGGATAGGTGCTCGCGCAACTCGGATGGGGTACCAGGGGTCCACCAGCTGTCAATCACGGCTTGCGGATAGAGGCAGCGGGCATCAGGACCCAGCAGCAGGCGCAGGGATGGAATCACCGTGGAAGGCAAGGCGCGGATCTCCTGGCCTGGTCGCAGGACACGCAAACGCATTTCAATGGGAACGGTGTGCTCCTTGAGCACCACCTGATCAATCCTCGAGA
Organism: Glutamicibacter sp. NPDC087673; assembly: GCF_044743255.1. NCBI lineage: Bacteria > Bacillati > Actinomycetota > Actinomycetes > Micrococcales > Micrococcaceae > Glutamicibacter > Glutamicibacter sp. NPDC087673. The sequence goes on along the minus strand of NZ_JBIUWB010000001.1, from coordinate 804,786 downwards.
TCTTCTCCAGCAATTCGGGAGTTTCACGGCGATGCGGGAAGTACGCAACCGGGCCTTCGGAAGCGATCTGCTCAATCCAGCGCAGATACGGCTGCTCAAAAATCAGCTCATCAGCCACCATCGCCGAACCGATCAGCAAGGTAGGTTCGGTGAACTGCTCGGCTACCGGCTGGGTAGCGAGCCATTCAAACTTGTGCTGCGCGAATTTGATCCTCAGATCAGCCATCTTCTGACGGGATGCCGGGTCGACATACAGCGCTGAAACAATCAACAGGCGATCTTCACGGGCCAGCTGGCGCAAACGATGCCAGGTCGCCAATCCCATTGCCACGCGTGCTGCGGAATTCCTGGTCCGGGCGCGCACCAACGGGGTGGGCTCATCGGAAATGAGCTGCTTGATCAGGGCCAGCGTAGCCATGCCGTCATCGATGATCACGATTTCCTTGGCCCGTACGCCTGCCAGCAGCGTGCGCTGGATCTTGCCCGAGTAGGCGTCGCCAGTGACATACCGATCGGCAGCGCCCTTGGGCTGCGGAGGCTTACGAGCGGCCGGTTCAAAATGAACCCCTGCAGGGGCATGATTCAGCATTGCCTGCGTCGTGGCTTCCAGGGGCATTCCCTGACGGGGGATGATCCGGATGTCCGTGCCCAGCAGCCCTGCGGCATGCGTTTCTACCGCCGAAAGCAGCTGCAGTGGCGACTCCACCCAAACGTGCGCGGTGCCGAAACGCGGGCGTGGCACCTCGTGGGTGTCATGTTGAGTCAGTTTCATCATGGTGAGGGTCATTTTGCCAGTCGGCTCAGGGATTTGGAAAGCGTGTCCAGCTGCTTGGAACCATTGCGCAGCACACGGCGCGAGGCCCCGCGGACTTTGGAAGGCAGCGAGCGGCGCGAGCTGATGTGCGCCCAGCGTGGAGGCAGCTCCAGCCTGGTGATGCGCCGGCGCTTGAAATGAGCCGAGAACTCCGGGTAGTGCGCGGACAAGAAGGACTCGGCCTGCTCGCGCAGGTGAGGCAGCTGCGCGGCCTGCATGCAGTAGGCCACGGCAGCCAGCAGTTCGGTGAGGCGGTCGCTGCCGCCACCGTGCGCCGGAACCGGCACGTCCTGGACGAACAAGGCATGGATGATGGACAACGGGATGCGGTTGGAATTCTCGTAGGGAGCCAGCGCCTGGAGCAGTCTGCCGGTGCCCACTGCGTAGACCTCGGTATCCAGGATGTACTTGGCGGTGGCCAAGCCTGTGGAGAAGCAGGAGATCACCACGGCTGGACGTACCGCCGCGATGACGGTTTCCGCCAGATGATCGGTGCCGACCAACCGGAAATCCAGCCCCATGTCCCTGGCGGCTGCAGACAAGCGTGCCGCTGAGGTGGCGCTGGCCGATGGGTGCGCCTTGAACAGGACGGTGGAAATCTCCCGGCGGGCCACCTCGTTGAGCATTTCCAGATGCAGCTCGAATTCTTCCTCGGCATCCATCAGGCCCAAGGAACCCAGGTACTGGCCGAGGATCAGCGCACTGCCGGTTGGCAGATCGAATTCTGCCCCCTGGGCCAGTTCGCCGAAGATTGCAGCCAGGCCGCCGGTGGCCAAGACCTCGCGCCGCGGCTCGAGCTCTGCGAGCAGGTGAGGCTGCAGTCCTGGAACCAAGTCCACATGGATGGTGCCCATGACGCGCTGGCGAAGCGGCATTGGCAATCGATTACGGGTTGGGCCATAGGACATCAAGCCGTCGGAGTGGATCCACAGCTGGGCATCAAAGAAAATACGCGCCAGCGCACGCGCCGGATTGACCTGGATGGATTCCAGAACCAAGGTCAAGGGTTCATTGCCCAGATCCCAAGCGCTGCGCAGGAGGCGTTCGAAAATATGCAGCTCGTCCTCACGCGGGTTGAACTGTGCCGGGCGACGCGGGGAGGTCAGCGCAGCGAAATCCACCACGCGGTCAAAGCGGGCGGCAAGCTTCTCGAAGCCCGGGACTTCATCCAACGCAGTAGTCAGTTCCGGAACCTGCGAGCCGTTAGCCAAGACGAGAATTCGTTCATCTGCCTCGGGGAGCAGTCCTGCATCGGCCATCGCGGCCAGAGAAGCAAGCTGGAAATAGCTGCTGGCTTCAATCAGTGCGATCACTTGGCGGCCCCGATCTGACCTGGCTGGAGGAAGGAGAGAATATGGCGGCGACGGGCAACGTCCATCTCGAGGGCAACCTGGCGGGCCATCGGCGCATCAATAGTGGTGAATACCTGGCGCAGTTTCTGCTTCATCTCCAAGCGGACTTCCGGCGGGTAGTTCTTCGCGCGCTTCTCGTGGTGGCACACGATGGCGAAGAACTGCCGCATCGCCTTGGGCAGGTGGCGATCCGCGTCCGGGTGCAAGCGCACCTCGGTGAGGATCTGCGAGTAGGCCGGAATGAAGCCGAGCTGACGGTGGTCGAAGACCTGGGTCAGCGAGCCGGGCAGGCCGCGGCGGTAGAACACCCCGGGGGAGGAAACGACGGAATAGCGCTCGGTGTTCAGATGCAGCTTCCATAGCCAGAGGCGGTCTTCGGCGCTGTGCAACTGCGCGTCGAAGTACATCAGTTCGCGGGCGCGCATCAGGTCGGTGCGGTACATGCCCGCCCACACGAAGGCGTAGTCCACCATGGACGGCGAATCGATAGGTTCAATGTCATCGGCCGGGTTCAGCGGCATGCCGCGCAACGCCTGCGGGGCGCGGTGGATGACGCGATTGGTGCCGGTGACACGCACATGATCGCAACGCACGAAGTCCACGTGCAGTTCGGTCAAGGATTCCGCCAGGGCTTCCAAATGCTCGGGGGAGTACCAGTCGTCGGGGTCGAGGAAGGTGAAGTATTCGCCGGTGACCTGTTCCAACCCGGCATTGCGGGCGGCAGAAACTCCGGCATTCTCAGGCAGCGAGATCAGGTTCAGGCCAGGCAATTGGTCTTGGTAGCTGCGAACCAGGGCAGCAGTCTGGTCATCGGAAGCGTCATCAACCACGAGCACTTCCAGCTCCCAGCGTCCCAGCTTCTGCCGGACCAGCGATGACAAGGCATCGCAAATATATGCTTCTTGGTTATAGGCGGGGATAACCACGGAAATGCGCCCGGGGATCAAACTCATCTGTGCTTCAAGGCCTTCCTCATGCAGACAAAAATAAACGGCGGTTGGACCCGTCGGTGAGTCCAACCGCCGGATACGTTGGCGTGCTTAGGCGTCGACGCGGCGCAGGCGCGAGAGCGGTGCCAGCTCGCCTGGGAAGACCTTCTTCACGCCGTCACCCATGGCCTGCTCCAGGATGCGGATGTCGCGGATCAGCGACTCGAAGCCCTTTGGCTCCAGCGACGAGGCCTGGTCCGAACCCCACATGGTGCGGTCCAGGGTGATGTGGCGCTCGACGGTCACTGCGCCCAGGGCAACAGCAGCCAGCGAGATCTGCAGGCCGCGCTCGTGGCCCGAGTAGCCCACTGGGACCTGGTAGCGGTCGCGCAGGGTCTCGATCATGCGCAGGTTGGCCTCTTCAGGAGGCAGCGGGTAGGTGGAGGTAGCGTGCATCATGACCAGGTTCGAGGTACCCAGGGTCTCGACGGCCTTGTCGATCTGCTCGATGGTGGACATGCCGGTGGACAGGATGATCGGCTTGCCGGTCTGCGCCAGGGCCTTGAGCAGCTCGATGTCGGTGACCGATGCGGAGGCGACCTTGTGGGTGACTGCACCCTGCTCTTCCATGAATTCGACCGATGGAACATCCCATGGCGAGGCGAAGGCGTGCAGGCCCTTGGAGGCTGCGTAGGAGATGAGTTCCTTGTACTGCGCCTGGTCGAACTCGACGCGGTAGCGGTAGTCCAGGTAGGTCATGTCGCCCCATGGGGTGGAGCGGATCTTGTCGCGCATGTCCATCGGGGTGGAAATGTCCGGGGTGCGCTTCTGGAACTTCACTGCGTTGGCACCGGCTTCAGCAGAGATATCGATCAGCTGCTTGGCGATCTCGATGTCGCCGTTGTGGTTGATGCCGATCTCGCCGATGACGTAGACCTGCTGGCCTGCGCCAACCTGGACGTCGCCGATAGCAACAGGCTTGATGTCAGTAGTCATGGAAGTCATGGGTATTGCCTTTCAGTGGGTGAAACTTGGAGAACTCTTGGTAGCGGTGCGTGCGGCGAGAACCAGTTCGGCTAGTTCCCGTACCGCTCCGTGCCCGCCCTTGCGGGTCAGTTTGTACCGTGCTGCCCGGTGCACATCTTCCTGGGCATCGGCCACGGTGATCGGCCAGCCGACCAATGCCATCGCGCCCAGATCGTTGATGTCGTTGCCCACGTAGGCAACACGAGCCGGATTGATGGATTCGTCAGCCAGCCAGCGGGCCAGGTATTCGGCCTTGTTGTCGATTCCGTGGGCCACTTCGACGTTCAGCTTGGCGGCGCGGGCGGCGACAACAGGGTTGATTTCCTTGGAGAGAATAAGGAACTTCACTCCGGCAGCCCGCAACCGGGCCACTCCCATTCCATCGGAGCGGGAGACGCGCACGGTTTCGGTTCCGTGCTCATCGACATACGCGGTGTCCGGGGTATGCACCCCGTCGAAATCCGTGATGACCGCGTCGACTTCGATCGGTTCCCGGGTGGCCGGAACGGCCAGCCCAGCGAGCAGCAGGTCTGCCTCGGTATCGATGTCGATGCCGTGCTCTGCTGGAACTTCGTGAACCCGGACCTTTCCGAAGAAACGGTGCCCTGCCTCGCGGAATCCCCGGGTATCCATCACGTAGAAGGCCCCGGTTTCGCGGAAGCGCGGTTCGCGATCCTGGCGACGCGGACGGTGCAGCTTGTCGTGGCCTACGGCGACCGCTTCGCCCTGCGGATCCAGGCCCCAATGGAAACCGTGGTCCGCTACAGCTGCGAAGCTGACGTCGGCGCGTTTCGAAGAAACCGCCGCAATGGCTGCGTCCAGATCCTCCGGATCGATGAACGGGCTGGTGCACTGGATGAACACGGTGATCTCTGGCTGAGATTCCGCATTCGCTAGCGCGTGGAGCAGAACTGACTCGCTGCTGGCCGTGTCGCCGGCGATATCTGCCGGTCGATCGATGACTCGCGCCCCGTAGCGAAGCGCTTCGGCCTTGATCTGCTCATGGTCGGTACTGACCACGACGTCGCTGACTGCCGCCGCGGATCTGGCTGATTCGATTGCGCGGCCCAGCAGCGATTTGTCGCCGATCTCACGCAGGTTCTTAAGCCGGATGCCCTTGGATCCTCCCCTGGCGGGGATGATCGCCATGGCATTTGGCTGGTTGGTTTTGCTCACGAGTAAGACGCTATGGGCACAAGTTAACTAAGAGGGGGCATCTGGGTTAACGCACGGTGAAGTGCCGGTGTAATCACCTGTTTGTTTGCTGAATGCGAGGTCAGCAAGCGTTTTACGTACCAGTAGGCGAATCCGGAAGAGGGATTTTGAGCCCTCGGAACCGCATAAAAGATCAAAGCGACTAATGAAACATGAGTGTGCAAGGCGGAGCTTAGGCACAGAACATTTAGGCTGGAGGGTATGCACGAGCCAAACCAGTCACAGCCCACGCGTGGCCCCCTGCGGATTACCGTGCCATCACGCGCTGACGGGTTCCTTCGACAGTTCACCGCAATGATCGGTGGCCGCCTGGGACGACACAGCGATCCAGGCCGAGTCGATCCAGGATTCTTCAGCGTGGAACGAGTCATTATCCTGATGACCACCGTGGGCGCCTTGCTGATGCTCCTTGCCAAGAACCCCTGCCGGGTCAACGGGTGGACTGGCAACAACCCGTACGCCTATGCGTGCTACAGCGACTGGGTTCCGCTGTTCTCCGCCCGCGGCTTCGCCGAGAACCCCTGGGCGCCATTCAGCGCGACCGCCCAGTTCGAGTACCCGGTACTGATGAGCACGGTGGCCTCGGCCGTTGCCTCGATCATCCCCACGGGGATCGAAAACCGTTCGCTGCTGTACTTCGACATCAACCTGCTGCTCGTTGCGATCCTGTGGATGGTCACCGTGATCGCCACCCTGCGGATGACCGGGCGCCGCCCGTGGGATGCCGCAATGGTGGCTATTGCCCCGGGCATCATCCTGGCCGGCAGCATCAACTGGGACATGTGGGCTGTGGCCTTGCTGGCCCTGGGCATGCTGGCATTCGCACGAAAGCACACCGTCCTTGCCGGGGTGCTGATCGGCTTAGGTGCCGCGATGAAGATCTATCCGTTCTTCATCCTCGGCGCGGTGCTGATATTGGCCATTCGCACCGGCAGGCTCAAGACCTTCTGGGTGACTGGCGGAACCGCCGCGGCGACATGGGCACTGGTGAACCTTCCCTATGCGCTGGCGTTCCCCGACTCGTTCATGCACTTCTTCAACTTCTCTTCTGAACGCGGGGCAGGCTTCTCCAGCTTCTGGCACGCATGGAATGTCATCGCCGATAACAGGGGAGGGGTCCCGCTCTTTGAAGCCGAACAGATTTCCCGTTACGGCCTGGTCCTCTTCTTCCTGTGCTGCGTGGGCGTCGCAGTGCTGGGCTTGACTGCTAAACGCACCCCGCGCCTGGCCTCCATGGCCTTCTTGATCATTGCTTCCTTTGTCATGGTCAATAAGGTGTATTCACCACAGTTCATCGTCTGGCTGATTCCGCTGTTCGCCCTCGCCTTGCCGCGCTGGCGCGAATTCGTTGTCTGGATGCTCGTGGAAATCGCGCACTTCTACGCTGTTTGGTTCTACCTTGATTCCCTCTCTGCGGAAGAAGCGCAGAAGGCCTTCCCTGAGACCGGTTATGCGGTGCTGGTGCTGGCGCATATGGTGATGCTGGGATACCTGATGTTCTTGGTGGCACGTTCAATTCTTGATCCACGCCACGACCCGATTCGTGCCGTGGGCCAGGATGATCCTTTGGCCGGCCCATTCGCCGGACTGGAGGACCGCTGGACCCTGCGCGGACTGCTGCCTCAATCCAAGAAAACGAATGAAGTGGCGGGAAATAAATCATGAGCGATGTTGCCGTTGTCGGTGCGGGACCCAATGGGCTAGCAGCCGCAGCAGTTGCTGCCCGTGCTGGATTAAGCGTCACGGTATATGAAGCCAACGACACCATCGGCGGGGCCGCCAGAACGCAGCCGCTGAATGGTTCTGCAGCGAAATTCGATTTGGGCAGCGCAGTGCATCCGATGGCCATGCAATCCCAAGCCATGCATGAACTGGGCGTCCACGACAAGGTGGAGTTCATCGTCCCCGAGCTGTCCTTCGCCCATGTGCTGGATCGCCGGACTGCCTACGCGTACAAGGATCTGGAACGCACCGGGCAGGAACTTGGAGGCGCGGACGGCGAGATGTACACCCGGCTCCTGGGCCCGCTGGTCAAGCAGATTGACGGGGTCAGCCAGACACTGCTCAATCCTCTGCTGAGGGTTCCCTCGAACCCCGCAGCGTTGGCGACCTTTGCCGTGAGCACGGTGGCGGGCATGGCCGTCAAGGAACTCTTTTCTGGAAAGTTTGAACGCGCCGCCGCGCTCTACGCAGGCTGTTCCGCCCACGTTGCGGGAGGCTCTCGCGGACCGGCCAATGCCGGGGCAGGACTGTTCCTTGCAGCAACAGCGCACGGCAAGGGATGGGCCATCCCGCGTGGAGGTTCCCAAGCCATCAGCGACGCCTTGGCCGAAGAAGCGATGGCTCATGGAGCAAAAATCCTTACCGGCACCCGCGTCAACCATGTTGATGAGCTTTCTGCGCAGAGCATCCTCTTCGATACCTCCGCCGAAAACGCTGCCAAGCTTTCAACAGGACACCTGCCTGAACGGCTCTCGCACGCGTTGAGCAGCATCCGGCGCTCGCCGGGAAGCTGCCTGGTGCACTACGTCCTTTCGGCACCGGTTCCATGGCGCGACGAGACTCTGGGCAAGGCCGGCACCGTGCACCTGGGCGGCACCGCGGCGCAGGTCGGGAAGGCCGAACGCGCCGCAGTGCGCGGGGGAGCGGCGAAGCCGTTCATGATTGTTGCCCAGCCCTCGCAATTTGATGATTCGCGGGCACCGCAGGGCCAGCACGTCATCTGGGCCTACTGCCACGTGCCACTGGATTCTCCGGTAGACATGAGCAGGGAACTGAAGGAAATGATTGAACAGGCAGCCCCTGGTTTCAGCGAGACAATCATTGAATCCCATGTTGTCACCGCCCAGGACTTGGAAGTGCAGAACTCGGCACTGGTCGGTGGCGATCTTTCCGGGGGAACCATGGACCTGCTGGGCAGCATCAAGCGGCCTCGGATCTCGGCCGACCCGTGGTACCTGCAGTCCAAAGGACTGTACTTGGTATCCTCGGCTGCGCCTCCGGGGCCGTCGGTGCATGGCATGGGCGGATTCCTCGGAGCGCAATCGATGCTCAAACGGGAATACGGAATCGCAAACTGGAAATCGGTGAACTGAGAGGCAATGGAATCAGTGCTCGCGCAGCTCGTTGGCTGGGTCTTCCTGGCAGCACTCTGGTGGCTGTTTATCCGGCAATACCGCAAGGACCCACGCCGCTTGGGTCTGGCTGCACTTCTCTTGCCGCTGGTGTTCTTCACCATTTCGGCGGTCGTCGACCTGTTGACCAGTGTGATCCCCGGGTTTGGGTTCCTCTTCTCCATAGTGCTGGTGCTGACCCCGCTGATGGTCATTGTCTTCGGTGCCGCGCTGATCTACAACGGGATCCTGATGTGCCGGCGCGAAGGAGCCAAACCTGCGAATCTGCTGTCGTTGGCAGCCGGGCTATCCGTCTTTGTCCTGCCAGTCATTGCGGTGCTGCTGATTCGCATCGAATCCTGGTGGAGCTATTCGCTGGCTTTCGTCCTGTTCATGGCCTCCGTCTTCACGGCGAGCTTGTTCGCCATGCTGCTGCTGTACGCATGGGTGCACGCCAGATACCCATCCAAGGGCGAAGCCGCCGCCGTGGTGGTCCTTGGTGCCCGCACAATCAACGGCAAGGTCACCCCGTTGCTGCGTGGCCGCTTGGACAAGGGCATAGACCTGCATCAACTGCAGCCATCTCCTCGCCCCTTCATGGTTCCGACCGGGGGACAGGGCCATGATGAGGAAGAACCAGAGGGCGTAAGCATGGCCCGCTACCTGCGTGAGCAGGGCATTGCCGATGAACAGATTCTGGTTGAAGACCGGGCCAGGGACACCTTTGAGAACCTGGAGTTCTCCGACGCCTTGGTCCGTGCCCAGCGTCCGGATGGCCAGCTGTGGTTGGTCACCAGCGACTATCATGCGCTGCGTGCAGCGATGGCGTCACGCAAGCTCGGCCTGGATGCCCGTGCCTTCGGCGGGAAAACGGCGGCCTACTACCGTCCGAGTGCCTTCCTCAGGGAATGCGTTGCGATCGTGCGGGATCAAAAGAAGCTGATGATCTTGCTGGCCCTTCCCTTCGCATTAGCCGTCGCAGGGATGATGTTCGTGCTCACGACGACCTTCTAACTTCCTTGGCACCCTGGGCCCATGCACCATCTGGTGCATGGGCCCAGTTTTCGCTTCCCTGCCATCACCCTTTTGGTTGAGCCATAAATCAGCACTGGGGGCGGTGAGAGCTGGGCTCGAATTCCCTAGGCTGGAAATATGATCCAGGCAGAGCAGTTGACGAAGAAATACGGTGGAAAAACCGTGGTCGATAATGCGTCGTTCACGGTCCAAGAAGGCATGGTGACTGGGTTCCTCGGTCCGAATGGTGCCGGCAAGTCCACCACCATGCGCATGATCGTGGGACTGGCCAAACCTACCAGCGGTGAAGTGCTGGTCAACGGGCACGATTTCAAGAAATCACGTCACCCGCTGACCGAAGTCGGCACCCTGCTGGAAGCTAAGTCGGTGCACAAATCCCTGACTCCGCTGGCGCATTTGCGTGCCATGGCGGCTACCGCGGGGATCCCGAAGTCCCGAGTGCACGAAGTGCTGGATCTGACTGGCTTGTCTAGCGTGCAGCGCAAGAAGGTCGGCGGCTTTTCGCTGGGCATGGGGCAGCGGCTGGGCATTGCCACGGCCCTGCTTGGAGATCCGCAGGTGCTGATCCTCGATGAGCCGGTCAACGGCCTGGATCCCGAAGGCGTGGCTTGGGTCCGCAACCTGGCCCGCCAGCAGGCGGCCGATGGCAAAACCGTTTTCATCTCGTCCCACCTGATGAGTGAAATGGCCCAGACGGCGGATCACCTGATCGTGATTGGCCGTGGCCGCATCATGGCCGATGCGCCGATCACTGAATTCATCGACAACGGTCTTGACCAGACCATTGTGCGTTCAGCCGACATTGAGATCTTGATGAATGCGTTGAATGGTGAAGGTATTCAGCTACGCCGGATTGATGAGCATGGCCTGGAAGTTACCGGCCCCGATTCAGAATCCATTGGCCGCCGTGCCTTGGAATACGGGGTGGTGCTCAGCGAATTGCGTCCGCTGCAACGCACCTTGGAAGACGCCTACATGGAATTGACCCGCGATGCCGTCGAATACCACTCGAACACAGTTGCCGAGACTGGCGGCGGGAAGTAAGGACATGTCTAACCATCTAGCAACCGCACCGCATGGCAAGGTCACCCTCTTCGGCGTGCTGCGCAGTGAGTCCATCCGTTTCTTCTCCCTGAACTCCACCCGCATCCTGGTTCTCTTGGCCATCGTGTTCTATGTGGGCATTGCAGCCGTGGCCACGTGGGGCATTGGTTCGCTCAGTGCCAGCATGGGCGACACGGATCAGATGCCGGGCATGGAAGGCCTATCGGCCCCGGGATTCGCCGCTGAGCTCATCGGCTCGGGCCTGGTCTTCAGCCAGCTGATCCTTGGCGTGCTTGGTGTCCTGCTCTTCAGCGGTGAATTCACCACCGGCTCAGCGGTAAGCACGTTCCTGGCCAGCCCGCGGCGACTGCGAGTCCTGGCCGCCAAGGGCATCTTGATCATCCTGCTCACTGCCGTCGTCCAGATCGTCAGCTCGCTCTTGGCCTTCGCGATCAGCAAGCCGATTGCCGAGAACTACCAGATGAACTTGGAATTCAGCAGCGATGCCTTCCAACGGGTGCTCTGGTACGGAACGCTGGCGGTGACCATGGCGGCGTTGATCGGTTTGGCGTTGGGGATGCTGCTGCGCAACTCGGCCGGCGGCATCACCAGCCTCGCTGCCCTGTTCTTCGTGCTGCCGATCATCCTTTCCATCCTGACCGCCTTGACCGACTGGGCGCAGAATATCGCGAAGTTCACCCCTGACCAGTTGGGCATGGGGTTGGCGACGCCCGCAAGTGTTGTCACCGACTTGGAGACCTGGCAGCAACTGCTGGGCGTGGCGGGTTGGGTGGTGCTTCCACTGGTATTGGGTGCAATCCTGCTGACCAAGCGGGACATCAAGTAGCGCAGGGATTGATCGAGAAAACTAGACTGGAAACATGAGCCAACCGACGCTGCAGGAAACTGTGGTTTCCTTCGATGAACTGGCCGCCAAGCGCATGGGCCGGATACGCCGTTATTTGCGTACCCACCCGCGTTTGGTGGTCATCGGTGCGGTAGTCATCTATCTGCTGCTCACACTGCCCGGTGTCCTGGTCATGGCAGCGATGCCAGAAGCCAACGCCACCGGCCTGCTGGTCGTCACCCTCGCCGTCAGCGCTGCCTTGTTGTACCGGCGCCGGGCGCCGATGACGGTGATCATCCTGGTGTTCATTTTCGAATGCCTGGCCCTGGTGATTGCTGGTCCGCAAGGTGGACTGGGCGGGGTAGGCATGATTATCGCCCTGTACACGGTCGCCACCAGCTATTCGGCCAAACGCACCATCCCGCTGGCCATCTTGGCCGGCAGCTTCCAGACGGTCCTGATGGTGCTGATGGGCTTCCCCGACATGGCCGGAATGGAATTCGACCCGCAAGATGGAATCGACGAAACCATCTTCACGCGCGTCATCATCGCCGTCTCGGGCAGCTTCGTCATCGGTTTCTACATTGCCGCAGCCGCGGTGGGCATGAATGTGCGCAACGCGCGCATCCACGAAGCTGAACTGAATCACTGGGCCTCGCAGGTCTCCGGACTGGCCCAGGTGCAAGAGCGCAACCGCATCGCCCGCGAAATGCACGACGTTGTCGCCCATTCGCTTTCGGTGATGATTGCCCTGTCAGAGGGGGCACGAGTGGTGGCCAAGCGCGATCAGGTCCGTGCCGACGAAGTGCTCAATGAGCTCTCTGGAACCGGTCGCGCCGCCCTGGCGGATATGCGCCGCATGCTGGGCGTGCTTCGCCAAGAAGAATCCGGAGAGCTGGCCCCGCAGCCTACCGGCGGGAACGTGGAGCAATTGCTCGAAGGATTCCGTACCGCAGGTCTGCCGGTCTCATTTACCCATACGGGCGATCCGCTGCCGGAGGACACCACCTTCCAGCTGACCGTCTTCCGTATCATTCAAGAGTCCCTGACTAATTCCTTGCGCTATGCCCGTAACGTAAGTGATGTGCAGGTTCGCCTGGAACGGCGCCGCGAAGAACTGCGCATGGAAATCATGGACAACGGAGATGCAACGAGAGTTCCGAGTATCGGCAGCGGACGCGGTCTGCGCGGCATGCGCGAACGAGCCGCGCTCTTTGGCGGAACGGTTGATGCCGGACCGGTAGCCAGTGGCGGATGGATTGTGAAAGCGGTCCTCAAGCTACCCGAATGCAGCTTGCAGAACGAAAACCAGAAGGCAGTGAAGGAATAAGCGTGGAAGACAAAATCAAGGTACTGCTGGTCGATGACCAGCCCCTCTTACGCATGGGATTCCGCCTCATCCTCGAAGGTGAAGACGACATCGTCATCGCCGGCGAAGCTGTCGATGGACTCGATGCCCTTGCCCAGACGGCCGCACTGAAACCCGATGTGGTCCTGATGGATGTGCGCATGCCCAAGATGGACGGCTTGGAAGCGACCGAACGCATCGCCAAGGACCATCCGGAAACCAAGATCATTATCCTGACGACCTTTGACCTGGACGAGTACGCCTTCTCAGGGCTGCAGGCAGGAGCCAGTGCGTTCCTGCTCAAGGACGTGGCCCCGGAAGAACTGGTCCAAGCGGTGCGCCTGGTAGCTTCCGGCGACGCTGTGGTGGCACCCCGGGTGACTGCCCGCCTGCTGGAAACCTATGTGCGCAACGCTGGCGCCGGGAACCGGAACCAGCCGGCCGAAACTCCGCATGACCCGCTGCTCGATGATCTCACCCCGCGTGAGCAGGAAGTGCTGCGTGCGCTTTCCGAGGGACTATCCAACGCCGAGATTGCACACCGTTTCTTCCTTTCCGAAGCAACGGTGAAAACCCACGTGCGGCGCATCCTGACCAAATTGCATCTGCGCGACCGTGTTCAAGCGGTGGTGTACGCCTACGAGACCGGGCTGGTCATTCCATCCCAAGGCCTGGACTACTAGGCATCGCTGAGGCAGCAAAATGGCCGCCGGGTGAAACCCCATGGGGTTCCGCCCGGCGGCCATGGAGCTTTCTAGCGCTTATTGGCCTTGCGCTGCTTCTTCGCCGTAGAGCGCAGCTGTATCACGCGGGCCACCCCGGCGATCGCGACCACTAGGGCGCCACCAATAGCGGCAAAGAACAATGCCAGCCCGAGGTTGACCTGTCCCTGATACGCGAAGTAGTTCAGGGTCACCTGCTCCTGGTTCTGGGCAATGAAGATGATCAGCAGGATCAGCACGAGCAAGCCGAAGATCGTAGCGGTCCAGATACGACCCAACTTGGTCGCTGGGAGCTTATCTGCACCGGCAGGTTTGGCCCGTTGGACCTTGGAATCCATCGGTACGGTGGTCTCCACTTCGACCTCGCGTGATTCTGCTGGAATGTTCTCTTGCTCTGGTGTTCGATCAGCCGTAGCCATGATGAACTCGCTTTCCTTGTCTCCGGGACTGCTTTCAGCTTCGTCGAGAGCGAGGTGCCAAGTCAAGACCCGGATAGGGGTGTCTGCCAGGTTGCCAGGGCGGAGGCAGGCTCAGCAGGACATCAGCAAATGTGGTTCAGGCTACTAAGCTGGGAGGCAACTCGACTTTTCAGGCGGGAACCAAAACCTGAAGAACCGTCTGACAAACATCTCTTGACAGAAAGAAGTGAGTAACCAGCCATGGCACAAGCCGCAGCAATGGCCCACATTGCAGATCTGGCCGAATACGTCGCAACCTCGCCATCGAGCTACCACGCCGCGGCCTCGGCCGCGCAGCGCTTGGACGCTGTTGGATTCACCGGTCTGGACGAAAAGCAGGCTTGGAACCTGGTCCCGGGTTCCTACTACGTGGTCCGCGACGGTGCGATCATCGCTTGGGTGCAGCCAGAAGCTGCCACTGCGACCAGCGGATTCCATATCCTCGGCGCCCACACCGACTCGCCGGGCTTCAAGCTCAAGCCGAAGCCAACCACCGGTTCCAACGGCTGGTGGCAGGCAGGGGTCGAAGTCTACGGCGGACCGCTGCTGAACTCCTGGCTGGACCGCGAACTGGTGCTCGCCGGCCGATTGGTACTCAAGGACGGTTCCGAGCACCTGGCGAAGACCGAACCAATCCTGCGCATCCCGCAACTAGCGATCCATCTGGACCGCCAGGTCAATGAGGGCCTGACCCTGGACAAGCAGACCCACACCAATCCAATCTTTGGCGCCGGCGATCTGGCGGATGCCGACATCCTGGCGATCCTGGCGAAGTCTGCAGGTGTCGACCCGGCCCAGGTAGCCGGCTACGACATCCTGACCGCGCCCGCGCAGCGCGGCGAGGTCTTTGGCGAGGGCAAGAACTTCTTCGCCAGCGCCCGGCTGGATAACCTCACCTCGGTGCACGCAGGCCTGATTGCGCTGACGGGCCATTCCCGCAAGCCAGCAGGCAACCGCATTGCCATGCTTGCTGCCTTCGACCACGAAGAACTGGGTTCCTCCTCGCGCTCGGGCGCTTGCGGCCCATTCCTGGAAGAGCTGATCAACCGCATCCAGGCATCCATGGATGCTTCAGTTGAAGACACCGCTCGCGCCCTGTCGAATTCTGTATGCCTGTCTGCCGATGCTGGCCACGCGGTTCACCCGAACTACCCAGAGCGCCACGACCCAGCCAACCGTCCGCAGCTGAATGCCGGCCCGCTGCTGAAGATCAATGCGAACCAGCGTTATGCCACCGATGCGGTGGGTGCTGCCGCATTCGCCAACTGGTGCGAGTCGGCGGGAGTTCCCTACCAGGAGTTCGTGTCCAATAACCGCGTACCGTGCGGATCCACCATTGGACCATTGACCGCGACCCGACTGGGCATTCGCACCCTGGATGTGGGAGTCGCGCTGCTGTCCATGCACTCGGCCCGCGAGATGTGCGGCGTTGACGACCCTTGGTATCTGTCCAAGGTCTCTCGCGAGTTCTTCGGAGCCTAGCAAGTCCAACCTGAAAAGCCGGCCTGCGGGCTGGCTTTTCGCCTCCCCGGGGGATCTTCGCCCGATGTGCCTAATCGATGGCATAATCGGCACCATGACGATCCTCAACCAGAACACGTTGATCTTCCAGCAGACGAAGAACATCTCGAAGAACGACTTCGCGATTCTTGATTCTTCCGGGATGCAGATTGCCCACGTGGATACCGGCGGAAGCGCGCTGGGCCGCATGTTCGTTGGGGCTCGCGAACTCACGGTCTTCGATGGACCAGGCAATCCGGTTGTCATCGTCAAGGACACGATGACCATGGGCCGCGATCGTTTTGAAATCCTTGATGGCAACGCTGCCCCGCTGGCCAGCCTGGTCAAGAGGATCACCTTCTTCAAAACAAGGGTCTCCATCTCGATGCTGGGCGAAGAGCTCGAATTACTGGGCAGCATCTGGGACTTCGACTTCCAGATCACCGGTCCCGGCGGGGTTCTGGGAACCGTGACCCGAGAATGGTCCGGGATGGGCAACGCATTGCTCGGCAAGTCAACCTATGCCCTGCGCTTGGCGGAAAACCTCAACGCACAGCAACGCCAGGCAGTGATCGGCTCGGTGCTGGCACTGGATTTGATCCGTGAAAAGCAACAGCGCAATTCTTAACGGAGCTGAGGTAGTCGCCGCCAGGAATACTTCTTCGTCGCAGGCCAGCCTTGGTTCTTGGCCGCTGTCGTGTTGCAGTCGGGTAACTGTCACGTCGATGTCGTGGTGCTTTCGGGGCGCCATTGGCTAGCGTAAGTGGCATGAATGAATCACGGATTGCAGAGCTTCGCCGTGCCAAGGGCTGGACGCAAGAACGTCTAGCCGCCGAAAGCGGCATCACTGTCAGAACGGTCCAACGGCTCGAAGCCGGAAATGATGCGAGCTTGGAGACTATCTCACTGGTCGCCAAGGCCTTGGAGGTGCCGGTTGGAGACCTGTTCAAAAGCGTCCAGACTCCGAAGTTCTCCGAGGCCGTGGATGGGCTTGAAGCGCGGGCCCAAGCAGATCAAGATCGTCGGGATTCGGCAACCAAGGGGATCCTGGCCGTGTTCCGCGGGCTGGGCATCCTGGTCACTTTCGGCACGGTCATCTTGGCTACCACCGGCAACTTTGGGTGGTACATCTGGTTGCTGATCCCGGTGTACTGGGGCGTCGGGCAGCTGCTGCTTGAGGCTGCTTTCCGTCTGAGCCTGGATGCCAAACTCGACGCCAAATACCCGCTGTCCACGGCAAATCGGAAACTGCTGGGCTAGGTCCATGCTGCGAAGCGCAAACCCAGGCACCGCCCATGAGGTTCCCACGGGTCGTTAGACCGACTGTTGCCCATTGATAACCTGCTGTTTACCCCCTGCTGGTCTGATCAATGACTATGAGTTCGAATTCCCTGCAGGTCAAGAATTTCCGCCCGGAGATCCAAGCGCTCCGCGCCTTGGCGGTTCTGCTGGTCGTTGCCTATCATCTTGAGCCATCCGCAGTTCCAGGCGGTTATATCGGGGTTGACATCTTCTTCGTCATCTCGGGCTTCCTGATTACCTCGCACCTGCTGCGTGAAGCCGAACGCACCGGCCGGGTCAGCCTCCCAGCCTTCTTTGCCGGCCGAGCGCGAAGAATCCTCCCGGCTGCCATGCTGGTGATCCTGGTAGTTGTCGTGGCAAGCCTGCTGATCTTTCCCAAAACCCAGTGGGGTGCCTTGGGCACCCAGGCCATCGCCTCTGCCTTCTCGGTGCAGAACTGGGTTCTCGCCGCCGACTCCGTCGACTACCTCGCTTCGGATCAAGCACCCGGGCCGTTGCAGCACTTCTGGTCCTTGGGCGTGGAGGAGCAGTTCTACCTTTTCTGGCCGTTGCTGGTTTTGGCCGTGTGCCTGTTGGCCAAACCGAATGCGGACGCTAGCAGTGGCGATGGATTTGCCCCGCGGCGCCGCATGCTCTGGATCATTTTCTCAGCCACCGCACTTTTGTCGCTGGGATACTCGGCCTATGCCGGTTACTCAGGCAATAGCGCCGGGTACTTCATCACCACCACCCGCATTTGGGAACTGGCCGTCGGTGGACTGCTGGCCTTGGCAGTCCAGGCGCACGCCAACGGCGCCTTGAAGCTTCCACCGTGGGCAACCAGCTGGCAGTTCAGAAACCTTGTCGTACTCGTGGCTTTGGCGGCGATCTGCTTCGCGGCATTCAGCTACAACGCCACAACAGTCTTTCCGGGGATTGCGGCGGCACTCCCGGTTCTTGGCTGCGCCGTGGTGATTGCCGCAGGCAGTACGCGAGGACCTGGTTCCCTGCACCCGCTGGTGAACTGGGCTCCCGTTCAATGGGTCGGCCTCGCCTCGTATTCGCTGTATCTGTGGCACTGGCCGCTGATCGTATTCTTCATCGAACTGGCCGGGGGCAACCCGGACCCATTGCAGTCGCTGGCCTTGCTGGCCGGGTCCCTGCTCTTGGCTTGGGCCAGCTTGAAGTGGGTCGAAACTCCCATGCGCCACTTCCGCCCCATAGCCGGTTCTCCTGCCCGCTCCTTGCTTGCCGGGGCGGCGATGGTCGGGCTGGCCGCGTCCATCGCGCTATTGCCAGGTGCCATGCAGCAGCATCTTGTGGGCCAGGAGCAGCGTGAGCTGGGCGCGATGATGCAAAACCCGCCAGCTGGTTTTGGCGCGGCCTCCGTGGGCCAGGGCGCACCTGCGTACCTTTCCGGCCATCGCCAGGTCGTCCCGCTTCCTGCGACGGCCGCCGAGGACCAGCCCGAACTGGGAGATTGCGTCCAAGAACCGAAATCCACCCAGATCAAGGAATGCGAATTTGGCAGCGAGGACGCCAGCTACACCGTGGCCCTGGTGGGTGATTCCCATGCAGCCCACTGGTTCCAGGCCGTCAGCCGATACGCCCAAAGCAAGGGCTGGAAAGTGGTGACCTATCTGAAGAATTCCTGCCCGTTCTCCGAGGCCCAGCGCAAGGCGGATCGGGATGGCAGCATCAACTGCGAAGAAGCCATCGATCAGACCATGGAAGCTCTGGCTGCGCGCGATGACATCAACGCGGTGATCACCTCGAATTGGGGAGGGGCCACCTTTACCACTGACGCGGCACAGGGGCTGGCTTCGACGTGGTCCGCCCTTGAAGACGCGGGCCTGCCGGTCTACGCCATTGTGGACACCCCGCGGCCGCCACAGGATTCCTATGCGCGCGACTGCGTGGAAGAAAACGTGCAGGACCCGGATAAGTGCGCCTTCCCGGAAAAGGGAGCCTATGAAGTGGGCGATGCCACCAAGCAGGCCGCCGAACTGGAGCCGCGCGTCGAAGTGCTCGACTTCAGCGATTACTTCTGCATGGATGGAACCTGCCCGGCAGTGGTGGGGAATGTCTTGGTCTACCGGGACAAGCACCACATCAGCGATACCTACATGCGCACCTTGGCCCCGATCTTTGGCGAAAGGATCGAGGCTGCCTTGGATTCCGAGTAGCCCAGCATGATTTAGGACACCAAGGCTTATGCAAGTTCGGGTCTCTCGGGTAGGATTGGAAGGTCTGTGCCACTGCATGCCCGAAAGTTGGGCGTCTGGTGCACAGATAACGCAAGAACCTCCTGTTGCGGAAATACCGCGACCGTTTAGCCCAAAGGAGGTGGGTTCACATGCGTGCTTATGAACTTATGGTCCTCATTGATCCAGAGGTCGATGACCGCACCGTAGAGCCAACCATCGAGAAGTACCTCGAGGTTGTCCGCTCCAACGGTGGCACTATCGAAAAGGTTGATGTCTGGGGTCGTCGCAAGATGTCCTACGAGATCAAGAAGAAGGCAGAAGCCACTTACGTAGTGGTGAACTACACCGCAGAGCCAGCAGCTTCCGCTGAGCTTGAGCGCCAGCTCAAGATCAACGAACTGATCCTGCGCCACAAGGTCACCCGTCCGGAAGAGGCACGCGTTTAATTACGCGCAACCTTCCGTCGTAGGAATTAACGTTCAATCTTTTTAAGGAGAGTCAATGGCAGGCGAGACTGTTATTACCGTTATCGGAAACCTGACTGCCGACCCGGAGCTGCGTTTCACGCCGTCCGGTTCAGCCGTAGCGAACTTTACGATCGCTTCGACTCCTCGCACCTTTGACCGCCAGTCCAATGAGTGGAAGGACGGGGAAGCCCTGTTCTTGCGCGCATCGGTGTGGCGCGAAGCTGCAGAGAACGTTGCTGAAACGCTGACCAAGGGCATGCGTGTCATCGCCCAGGGCCGGTTGCGTTCACGTTCTTACGACACCAAGGAAGGCGAACGTCGCACCGTCATGGAGCTTGAAGTCGATGAAATCGGCCCATCGCTCCGTTTCGCGTCCGCCAAGGTCACCCGTACCCAGCGCTCCGGCGGTGGCAACGGTGGCTTCGGCAACGGTGGTGGAGGTTTCTCCAACGCACCGCAGCAAAGTGCACCAGCTCAGGCGCCGCGTCAGCAGCAGCCTCAGCAGGGTGGCGGATGGAATGCTCCAGCCGCAGACCCATGGAGCACCGGCGGAAACAACGGTGGCGGCTGGGGCAACCCGGGCGCAGACGAACCGCCTTTCTAAACAATATTTATTCACCATCCCGCAGATCACTCTGCGGGCTCCAAAGCTAAGGAGCTCCACGATGGCTAAGGCTGAAATCCGTAAGCCCAAACCAAAGTCCAACCCATTGAAGGCCGCTGACATCACTGTCATCGACTACAAGGACACCGCACTGCTGCGCAAGTTCATCTCCGACCGCGGTAAGATCCGCGCTCGTCGTGTAACTGGCGTTTCCGTTCAGGAACAGCGCAAGATCGCACAGGCAATCAAGAACGCACGTGAAGTAGCCCTGTTGCCTTACTCCGGCGCTGGCCGCGGCTAAGGAAGAGGGATAGCAAAATGGCAAAGATCATTCTGACTCACGAAGTATCCGGTCTCGGTGCTGCTGGCGATATTGTCGAGGTAAAGAACGGCTACGCCCGTAACTACCTGCTGCCACGCGGCTTCGCAATCGTCTGGACCCAGGGCGGTGAGAAGCAGGTGGAGTCGATCAAGGCTGCACGTGCTGCTCGCGCCGTTGCAAACCTTGAGGATGCTCAGGCACTTGCAGCTAAGCTGAAGTCCCAGCCGGTGAAGATCACCATGAAGGCTGGCTCGAACGGTCGCCTGTTCGGCACCGTTAAGACCACCGAAATTGCTGCTGCCGTAGAGGCTGCCGGTCTGGGTAAGATCGACAAGCGCAACATCGAGGTCAACGACCAGATCAAGTCGACTGGCAACTACACCGCAACCGTTCGCGTTCACGCTGACGTTCTTGCAAACCTGCGCCTGCAGGTTGTAGCTGCTGCCAAGAAGTAAGTCTTCTAGACTCAGCTTCTGTTCAAGAGGTGGCGTGCACTCCGCAAGGAGAGCACGCCACCTCTTGGCGTTAACCGGATTTCTTTTGGGCCTCCGGGTCAACGAATAGCAAGTTCCACCTTCGAATAGGCTCAAAGCCAATTCAGAATCTTGAGTTCGTTCAGGCTTTCGGCGCTTACCGGCTGGCGCGAGACCGAATCAGCGAACGAGAGAAATCTGTGATGATTCCTGCCACGATAAATCCGAATGCAGGTAACCAGGTGATCGCCCATCCGGAGAAAACCATTGTTTCGCGATCCCGTAGGAATATCGCCAGCAAAGGCCAAAGAAAACCTAAGGCCACGCCTACGAGAATGAAGGCAGAGTGGCTCTTTGGAGATGCTGTTGCGGGAAAGGACTCCGCATATTCTGCAGGAGATCCAAAGTTGGCTGTCGCGTCTTCGTAGCTGGTGGCTTCGGACTCGACCTCTCTGGCTATATCGCGGATGGTGGCCGTATCCACGTTTCGTAGTGAAAGGCTGTAGCGCAGTTCGTCGATGTAGGTTTTGAGGTTACTTTCCATGGAAGGCTCCTAATTGAACTGTTCTAACCAGTTTTTGACTGATTTCAGGGTCTGATGACCCTGCTTGGTGATTTCGAAGATTTTGCGTGCGGGTCCGCGAGCGGTGATTTGCCAGTCGGAGACGATGTCCCCGGACTCTTCCATGGTTCGAAGCAGTGGGTATAAAGTCCCGCTCTTGATGCCAGGCACTCCGAGCTCTTCGAGCTTAGCCAGCATGGAGTATCCGTGTTCGGGTTTTTCTGCCAGGAAGCTTAGAAGAACGACCGGAAGCATGGAACGCTTCACCTGTGGAAGTACTCTGCTCTGTGACATGACTTAAGTATGAATCCTACATAGGTGCATTTCTATCCTTCGTTCGGATGATCTTGGCTTAGCAGCATCCGGCGATTCAATTCCGAGCCGGAACTGGTCATGGTCACTTAGAAGTGGCTAACATTTCACCAGATCGTCTTGCGTCCAATGCGTCATAATCATTGGCTTGGCCAATTTGCAGCAATAGCCTCGAAGATGAGTACGTCCAAAGCCAGCACGATCGAGAGAAGCGGTGGAACAAATGGGTTTTGCGTATGCGGATCCTGAAGTATTGACCGAGGCGCAACGCGAAGCTGTGGCAGAGCATCAGCGCCGTGTGCAAAGCGAGTCCCGGCGCCTGTCGTTGCGTGCGCTGCGCGAAGAGGCAGAACTGAGCCAAGTAGAACTTGCCACCGTGCTGAAGCTGAGCGTGGACCGCATCGCCCGCATGGAGACCGGGGACCTTGATCGAGTCCAGCTGGCCACCCTGCGCCGCTACGCAGAAGCCATGGGCGCCCGCCTGCAAGTGAAAGCGATCCGCGAGGGCACGCACGCCGAACTTGGCTAGCGATCGAGCTCCCGGCGGTCGCTGCCAAGCTGCCATTCCTGACCGACCGGTCAGCGCAAATAGAGCGCACCTCATCGATAAATATGCCACCCATCGCTCAGGAGCGCACAGCGAGGCCTGAATCACTGTGCCGACCAGCTAAAGTATTCCGGTGAGACGCGGGTTATAGACCTGTGTCACAAGGAAGTTCTGAAGGGGTTATTTTGCACGAACGTATTCACCACCGGGCCTTTGCTGATCGCTTGATGAGCGCCGAGCAAGCTGCAGAGTTCATTAAGCCAGGCATGACTGTCGCCATGAGCGGCTTTACCGGTGCAGGATACCCGAAGGCCGTGCCCGGGGCACTGGCAGCGCAGATGGAGCGCCAGCACGCTGCGGGCAAGGACTTCAAGATCAACGTGCTTACCGGCGCTTCCACCGCCCCTGAGCTTGATGGCGTGCTGGCCAAGGCCGAAGGCATGAACCTGCGCCTGCCGTACATGTCCGACCCCGAGCTGCGCCGCCGCATCAACGAGGGCAACATGGAATACATGGACATCCACCTGTCCCATGTCGCCCAGCACGCCTGGTTCGGCTTCTACGGAAAGATCGACTTGGCCATCGTCGAAGTTGTCGGCGTCACCGCCGAGGGCGACTTGATCCCTTCCAGCTCGGTGGGCAACAACAAGACCTGGCTGGAGATGGCCGACAAGATCATCATCGAGGTCAATTCCCAGCAGTCTGCGGCCATGGAGGGCATGCACGATGTCTACTACGGCACCGCACTGCCTCCGCACCGCAAGCCAATCGACCTGAGAACCGTGCGTGACCGCATCGGCCAGCAGTACATTGACGTCGACGTCAACAAGATCGTCGCCGTCGTGGAAACCGACGCGCCAGACCGCCTGAGCCCCTTCGCCCCGGTGGACGAGACCAGCGAGAAGATCGCCGATCACCTGCTGACCTTCCTGGATTCCGAGATCCGTGCCGGACGCCTGTCCGAGAAGCTGCTCCCGCTGCAGTCGGGCGTGGGCAATATCGCCAACGCGGTGCTCGCTGGCCTAGCCCGTGGCGGCTACAAGGGCCTGACCGCCTATACCGAGGTCATCCAGGACGGAATGCTGGAGCTGATCAAGGACGGGACCATCGAGTTCGCCTCTGCCACCAGCTTCTCGCTGTCTTCGGAGGGCATCGAGGAATTCAACCGCAACGTCGACCACTACCGCGAGCGCATCCTGCTGCGCGCCCAGGAGATCTCGAACCACCCGGAGATCATCCGCCGGCTGGGCTGCATTGCGCTGAACGGCATGATCGAAGCCGACATCTACGGCAACGTGAATTCCACCAACGTGCTGGGATCGCACGTGATGAACGGCATCGGCGGCTCGGGCGACTTCGCCCGCAACGGCTACCTGTCGGTGTTCATGTCCCCGTCGACCGCCAAGGGCGGCAAGATCTCGGGCATCGTTCCTTTTGCTTCGCATGTGGACCACACCGAGCACGACACCATGATCCTGATTACCGAACAGGGCCTGGCCGACCTGCGCGGCCACTCGCCAAAGCAGCGTGCGCAGCTGGTCATCGATAACTGCGCCCACCCGGAGTACCGCCCGATGCTGCAGGACTACTTCGACCGTGCGTGCAAGGACAGCTACGGCAAGCACACCCCGCATCTGCTAGGCGAGGCCCTGTCCTGGCACCAGCGCTTCCAGGAGACCGGAGACATGCGCCCGGCCAGCTAGTCGCCGGCCAGGCGGGGATCGATGCGCAGGATGCGGTCATCGCCCGCCCTTGGCTGGCCGCGCCCGTCGGTATTGTTGGTCAGCACCAGCAGTGCGCCGTCAGGATCCACTAGCACGTCGCGTAGCCGGCCGAGCCGGCCATCGAGCAGTTCATGCTCGGTGGCCGGCTCGTCCAGTTCCACCGCGCGCAGCACTTCTCCGCGCAGATTCGCCAGGTAGAGGGTGCCATCGAGGATCGCGATGCCGCTGGGGCTGGCTTCGGACGGGGACCACTGCGCAATCGGATCGGTGTACGACGGATTTCCGCCGCTTTTTCCCTCGGCTTCGGGCCAGCCGTAGTTTCCCCCGGCTTCGATGATGTTCAGCTCGTCGAAGGTGTTCTGCCCGAACTCGCTGGCGAACATGGTGCCATCAGCACCCCACGCCAAGCCCTGCACATTGCGGTGCCCGTAGCTGTAGACGAGGGAATTCTCGAACGGGTTGTCGTCCGGGACGCTGCCGTCAGGTGCCATGCGCAGGATCTTTCCGCCCAGCTGCTGCAGGTCCTGGGCTTGCTGGGGATTGCCCGCATCGCCCACGGTGGCATAGAGCATCCCGTCCTGACCGATGGCCAACCGCCCGCCGTTGTGGATGCTGGCCGAGGGCAACCCGTCAATCAAGGTGCGCGGGGCCGACAGTGAAAGATTCCTGGCGCTGCCTTGCACCGTGAACCGCTGGATGCGGTTGCCGGATTCAGCGGTGGAATACGCAAAAAGCTGGTCTGGGGAGAGGAAGGCCAAGCCCAGCAGTCCGCCTTCTCCGGTCGCCACCAGATCATCGAGCCGGGCTAATTCGCGCAGTTCTCCGGACTCCAAAACCTCCACGATCCGCCCGGAATCACGTTCGCTGACCAGCAACTTGCCCTGCGCGTAGACCATGGACCAGGGGGCTTCGAGTCCGGTGGCCAGTGGTGCTGGAACAGCTTGCGATTCGGTAGCTGGAGCTGAAGGCGGGGTTGGCGCGGAGCATCCGGCGAGGAACACTGCGCCGAGCACTAGGCAGGTACCCAGAATGCGCTTCATCGAGCTGCTATGCATGGGCTGGTTGATGGCGCGTCGGGCGATAAGTCAGTTCCTGGATCCGTCCGTCCAGCAGCTTGGACTCGACAAGTTCCAGATCGTAGTCATCGACCCCGCCAAGTACCGGGGCAGAACCGCTATGCCCGGTCAGTACCGGGAAGATGGTCACCTGGATGAAGTCCACAAGACCTGCCGCCAGCAGGGAATGGTTCATCGCTAAGCAGCCGTGGGAGCGCAGCGGCACATCTGAAGCTTCCTTGAGCTGTGCGACGACTTCCAGTGCATCAGCGCGCTCCAGCGTGGGGTTTGGCCAGGACAGCGGCTCTTCCAGGGTGGTGGAGATGACGGTGGCGGGCTTGTCGTGCAGGGCCACACCCCACGCGTCTTCAACCTCGGGATTCGCCTCGATTTCTGCCCAGAAGCGGCTGAAGAGACGGAAGGTGTTGGCCCCGAAAACCATGCGGCAAGCCGGAGTGTAGAGCGCGAGGCGGTGAGCTAACAGCTCTGGCCCCTGTTTTCCCCAGTAGCCGCCCCAATCGCCGGCGGCGCTGCCGAAGCCATCGAGGCTGCTGAACACATCGAAGGTATAGGTCGCACTCATGGCGAATCTCCTGGAGCTTGAGCGTTAGATGCCACCTACCGTACGCCCGTGCTCGCGGTGTGAAAACCAGCTAGGCCGGATTCTCAGGCAAATCCACATTCTGGGTGCGCAACTGGCCGCGGGATAGCTGCTTGCCGGTGGATTCATCGGTGATGATGACCTCCCAGAGCTGCTGGGTGCGCCCTTGGAATAGCGCGGTGGCGATCACCTGGACCCGTGCTCCGGTGGAAGGGCGCAGGAAGTCGGTGGCGTTGTGCACGCCCACGGCGAATTGCCCGCGTTCGGCCACCGCGTAGCTGGCGCCCACTGATCCTGCGCTCTCGATGATCGAGGTGTAAACGCCGCCATGCACCACGCCCCAAGGGGTGTGGTGGTTCTCGTCCAGCTGCGCGTGGCCGCGTACTTCCGTGGCCGTGATTTCGTCGAATTCCAGTCCGATGCTTTCGGTGAAGCGGCTGGTCTTGTTGGGAATCCGCGGTGCAGTGTTTTCCAATTGGTGATCCTCAGGCTAGTTCGGTGTGCTGGCTTCGAGCGCCTGGGCGCGCAGGACATTCTTCTGCACCTTACCAGTGGAGGTGCGCGGCAGATCCTGCGGGAAGACGATGGTGCGCGGCACCTTGAAACCGGCAAGCTTTTCGCGGGCGAATTCAATCAGCGTTTGCGCGTCCAGGGAGGATCCGCTGGCGCGGATGACATATGCCACCGGACGCTCGCCCCATTTCTCGTCCGCGATGCCGATGACGGCCAGGTCCAGCACCTCTGGGTGCGAGGCGAGGGCTTGCTCCACCTCGATGGTGGAGATGTTCTCGCCGCCGGAAATGATGATGTCCTTGGCCCGGTCGCGCACCTGGATGTAGCCATCCGGGTGCATGACACCCAGATCGCCGGTGTGGAACCAGCCGCCATGGAAAGCTTGGGTAGTGGCCGCTTCATCGCGGTAGTAGCCGATCATGACGTTATTGCCGCGCAGCACGATTTCGCCCATGGTCTGTCCATCCGCCGGTACATCGTTCATGTTCTCGTCAACAATGCGTGCGGACTCGGCGGTAATCATGCCAACGCCTTGGCGGGCGAGCTTCGCGGCCCGGTCCGGGCCATCGAGGGCATCCCACTCATCCTGGTACTCGCACACCGTGTACGGTCCGTAGACCTCGGTGAGGCCATATACATGGACTACCTCGATACCCAGCTTCTGCAGCTTGGAGATGATTGCCGGGGACGGGGGAGCACCTGCGGTGGTGATGCGCAGTGGCGCATCGAGCTGGTGGGCGCGGGTGGAGTCGGCGATGATGGAGCAGACGGTCGGAGCGCCGCACAAGTGGGTGGTTCCAAGATCCTCGATGGCATCCCAAACGGAATCTTCGCGCACGCCGCGCAGGCACAGGTGCGTTCCTCCCGCTGCGGTGACGGCCCATGGAGTGCACCAGCCGTTGCAGTGGAACATCGGCAGGGTCCACAAGTAGCGGGTCTTGGCGGTGAAGCCCTGGTGGTGCGCTTCGCCCAACGAGTTCAGGTAGCTGCCGCGGTGCGAGTAGAGCACGCCCTTCGGCTTGCCGGTGGTGCCCGACGTGTAATTGAGAGTGATCGGAGCCCGCTCATCGGCGATGGCGTAGGGAAGTCTTTCATCCGAGGCTTGTGCGATTAGCTCGTCCAAGGTGGCGTCCACGGGCACGTCCGGACGTTCTCCGGCGTACTGGTCATCGGTGATCTCGATGAGCGCCTCCAGCGTTGGGTTATCGCGGCGCAGGGTCTTCGTGTTTTCCAGCAGCTCTGTGTCGGCAAGCATCAGCTTGGCAGCAGAATGATCAATGATGTATTGCAGCTCGTGGGCCGAGAGTCGGGTGTTCAGGGCAACGAGGACTGCGCCTGCCAGCGGTACGGCGTAATGCGCCATGAGCATTTCGGGAGTATTCGGTGCCAGCACGGCCACGCGGTCGCCCGGCTCAATGCGAGCCTTCAGCGCCTGGGCAAAGCGGTGCACCCGTGCTTCGAATTCTTCATAGGAGAAGCTGCGAGTTCCATGGATGACGGCGGTCTTCTTCGGATAGGCCTCGGCTGTGCGTTCCAAGAAACGCAGTGGGGTCAATTCTGAATGGTTTGCCTGAATCTCTACCATGGTGTGGCTATTCCTCAATCGTCATCGATGGTTACGGAGAACAATAAGCAGGAGTGTGACTCAATGCACTCCATGACCAATAGTGGCATGAACCTCAGCGTCATGCCGGGAAACCAAGTTTCATTACGGTGGGCGGTAGGGAATTCGCGCCAGGGCCCCGAGCCCAGGGGAGGAGTTAGTGTTCTGCCGAATCAAGAGCGGCGGAAGCCTGCTGCGATCATGGGGCCGAAGCGTTCAAGAAGCGCGGCGTATGGCGAATAAAAGACTGCCCAAGGACTTCTGGCGGGGCCTTGGATCGAATATTGCGTCGAATATTGCGATTTGCGAAGTGAAATGTTTGACGGCTGTTCGTCATGAGCCATATCGTTTTAAACAGAATCAAGAGCATCAGCTATAAGCCCTGGCTTGCTGATCGGCAACCCTCTCAACGGTAGTGGGGTGCTCCAGGTGAGGATTCGGTTCCACGCAAAATGTGCTGGAACAAGTACCGCACACGGCGCGGAACTTCAGCCCAAGCGGCTTCGAGTAACGAGAAGCCAATGCTTGCAGGCTACTGCGCGGTGGGCAAGACCCAAAGGAATCGAGCCATGTCATTGAATCTTGAACTTGACCCGTTGACCCTGCGCAAGGTTTTCGCTCAGCATCCATCAGGGGTAGCCGCCCTCTGTGCAGAACTGGATGGCGTGAAGACCGGAATTGTCGCTTCATCGTTTACCGTGGGAGTTTCCCTCGAACCTGCACTGGTGATGTTCGCCGTGCAGAAGTCCTCGAACACTTGGCCAAAGCTGCGCGAAGCTGGCCGCATTGGCGTCTCAGTGCTGAGCGAACGCAA
Source organism: Glutamicibacter sp. NPDC087673 (assembly GCF_044743255.1). Lineage (NCBI taxonomy): Bacteria > Bacillati > Actinomycetota > Actinomycetes > Micrococcales > Micrococcaceae > Glutamicibacter > Glutamicibacter sp. NPDC087673. The sequence goes on along the minus strand of NZ_JBIUWB010000001.1, from coordinate 776,298 downwards.
TGATGGTGTCTGCGCTCAGATTGCGTCGAAAAATGGCGACCGGTTCCGCGGAATCGATACCTATTCCTCGGACCAGGGCGCGCTCTTCGTCAACGACTCCACGTTGTGGCTGGAGACTTCGATCTACAACGAGGTCGAAGCGGGGGATCACTGGGTAGTCCTGATGGAAGTCCACGGGCACCGCACCTCCGAGCACTCGCCACAGATCTTCCATGATTCGCGGTTCCATTCGCTGCCGATTCCTGAGCTCGTATAAGCGCTTCGCATCTTCCAAAGCTCCGGCCAGATCAAATCATCGATCTGGCCGGAGCTTTTTGAATTCCGGTTAGGCGGGTTGAGCCGTTCCCCGCAGCCCTCGACACCGGCAATGCCCGTTCTCTCTCGCCACCCTGAAGACGTGGCAAGATGGCTGGCAATCTCATGGCCTGCCATCTTGGGCCAGCTGCCCCAGGCATTTGGCGATAACCTCGTCATCAAAGTATCTGTCGCGAGAAACCTTGAACTCGCCATATCCGCCACCCGCCTGGGCCGTCGAACAGAACCGCGCAGGTAGCTCATGGATCCTCGCTGCACGCTGGACCAGAGTGGCAGCGAATTGCCGGCAACCCTCGGATGGGGTTTCCGAGCCATGCAAAGGCTGCGCATCACAAATGAAACCGGCGCTTTATGGGGTCTTCACTGGCGCGCGTCGCGGACGCGAAGTGGCGAGAGTGCGCCGGCAGCCCAGTCGCTGATCCAGGTTCGCCCGCCGAGTCGTTGCACACATTAAGTTATCCACCGCCCCCGAACGCAGAAACCCTAGCCGATTGTGGACTACTGGAAGATCCGGCCTTGCTGGCGAATTTAATCCACGGTGACTTAGGGTTTTGTAAATTCACCAGTATCCACAAGGTTATCCACAAAACTGTGGACAAGACGTGGGCAAATGTGTACAAAGGGTGAAAAACCCCGGGAACTGGGCGATTAAGGGTGTTGATAACCTTGGGTCGGTTGGCGTGAGCTTCAATGAATTAAGTTTCTGTCCACAGGTGTGCGAATACAAACAACCAAGTCAATAGATATTAATGATACGTAGAGTGGGGTAATCCACAGAGTTCTCCCCAGACTGTGAACAGGGAACTCCACAGGTAGAGGAGTGTTATCCACATATTCTGTGGATAATGAGGTTTACGCCTGTTAATAACAGCCCTAGTGTTGGGTTCGGGAGAGAAATATCCACAGGCGCCTGACATCCAAATGTCCGTATCGACTGACACGATGAAGCGTTGCCATGAGGCAAGGATAATTTTTCCCAGCGGGTCAATAGGGGATGGAAGTGTCTGCAATGAGTGCTGAGCCGGTTTACGAAGGACGAGATTCCGACGCAGGGCGCAAGCCGCCACAGGATATCGAGGCCGAGATGTCGGTCCTCGGTGGCATGATGCTCTCCAAGGACGCCATTGCTGACGTCGTTGAATCCATTCGCGGCACCGACTTCTACCGTCCCTCCCACGAATCAATTTACGAGGCGATTGTCGACCTCTACGGTCGTGGCGAACCAGCCGATGCGGTCACCGTAGCCGACTTGCTGACCAAGCGCGGCGAAATCTCGCGCATTGGTGGCGCCGCCTACCTTCACAATCTCATCCAGCAGGTTCCAACTGCAGCCAACGCCGGGTACTACGCAGAAATCGTGCGCGAACGCGCCGTGCTGCGCCGATTGGTTGACGCTGGAACGCGTATTGTCCAGATGGGCTACTCGCCAGATGGTGAAGTTGACGCAATCGTCAACGAAGCCCAGGCAGAGGTCTACAAGGTGGCCGAGAACCGCAGCAGTGAAGACTATGTGCGACTTTCGGACATCATCGAAGACACCGTTGATGAAATCGAGAACGCGGCCAACGCGGGCGATGGCATTACCGGTGTGCCCACCGGATTCTATGAATTCGACGAGCTGACCCAGGGCCTGAAGGGCGGCCAGATGATCATCATCGCCGCCCGTCCTGCGGTGGGCAAGTCAACCTTCGCGCTGGACTTCGCCCGTTCTGCTGCCATCAAGCACAATATGGCCACCGTGTTCTTCTCCTTGGAAATGGGCCGCAATGAAATTGCGATGCGCCTGCTCTCGGCCGAAGCATCCATCCAGCTCCAGGATCTGCGCAAGGGCTCGGTGGAAGACGCACAGTGGACCAAGATCGCCACGACCATGGGCCGGCTGAACGAAGCCCCGTTGTTCATTGATGATTCGCCGAACATGTCCATGATGGAAATCCGTGCCAAGTGCCGTCGCCTCAAGCAGCGCAATGAGCTGCGCATGATCATCCTGGACTACCTGCAGCTGATGAGCTCGGGCAAGCGCGTGGAATCGCGCCAGCAGGAAGTTTCCGAGTTCTCGCGTAACCTCAAGCTGCTCGCCAAGGAACTCGACGTTCCGTTGATTGCGCTGTCGCAGCTGAACCGTGGTTCCGAGCAGCGTACCGACAAGAAGCCAATGGTTTCGGACCTGCGCGAATCGGGCTCGATTGAGCAGGACGCCGACATGGTGATTTTGCTGCACCGTGATGACGTCTACGACAAGGAAAACCGTCCGGGCGAAGCTGACGTGATTATCGCGAAGCACCGTGCCGGTCCGACCAAGACCATCACCGTGGCCTTCCAGGGCCACTACTCGCGCTTCAATAACATGTCCACCGAGGGTTAGTCCCAGTCAGAACTCATATGGCACCTACTAAGCCAGCGAATTGCTGGCTATAGTGGGTGCCATGTTCGCTTCGATGCAGGCTTTGCTGTGGGGCACTGTGGCCGGCTCGGCCCTGCTGCTGGGATCTGGCGCGGCCTGGTGGCTGAAGATCCCCAAGGTCTGGGTCAGCGCCATCATGGCCTTCGGTGCCGGGGTCCTGGTCAGCGCACTGGCCTTCGAGCTGGTGCTCGAAGCCTATGAAACCGGCGGCCTCGTTGCGACGCTGGGCGGCGTGATCGTGGGCGCTGCCTTGTATTTCGGCGCGAACCGGCTGCTGGCCTGGAGAACCTCAAAGCGGCAGGCGCAGCGCGCAGGAGAGCAGGAGTCATCGGGAACCGCGCTCGCGGTCGGTGCACTCATCGACGGCATTCCCGAGTCCGTGGCGCTTGGACTTTCCGTGGTCGCCACCGCGAGCATTAATCCGGCGATGCTCATCGCCATATTCATCTCCAATGTCCCCGAGGGACTGGCGAGTACCGCACAGATGAAAGCGTCCGGGCGCAAGGGGTCCTCGATCGTTTTGCTCTGGGGATCGATAGCCATTTCCTGCGGCATCGCTGCCTTCCTCGGAGCGCTGCTGCTGGAATCCATGCCCGGTGAAGTGCTGGCCTTCGCCACCGCGGTCGCTGCCGGAGGCATCTTGACGATGATCGCCGACACCATGATTCCGGAAGCCTACAAGGTGGAGCTCGACTACACAGGGTTGCTGGTGACCTCGGGCTTCCTGGCGGCCTTCAGCCTGCACGTGATCGGCGGCTAGGGGAAACCTGAGATCATGGATGCATGCCCCTGAACCGCAGCAGCCAATCAGCCGAGCGCGCCGAGTCAACGATCTATGCTCCGCAGTATCTTGCCACCACCCTTGGCATGTTCGTGCTCGTCTTCCTGGTCGCTTTCGAATCCATGGCCGTGACCACGGTAATGCCACTGGTCAGCGAGCTGCTGGAGGGCGAACGCTACTTCGCCCTGGCCTTTGCCGCGCCAATCGCCAGCGGGATGCTGGGGATGGTTGCCGCCGGAGAAGTCACCGACCGGTGGGGGCCGAAGCACCCGCTGTCCATCGCCGTGGCCGTTTTCTGCATTGGGCTGCTGATCTGCGGTTCAGCCGAGAACATGCAGGTCCTGATTGCCGGGCGCATCTTGCAGGGAATTGGCGGTGGCGCGATCACCGTCGCCATCTACGTGCTCATTGCCCGCGCGTATCCTGCGCATCTGCATTCCAAGATCTTCGCCCTGTTCGCTACCGCCTGGGTGGTCCCGGCGATGATCGGCCCCTGGCTGGCCGGCTTGATGGCCGTGCACCTCGGTTGGCGCTGGGTGTTCTCCGGCGTGGCGGTGCTGGTGGTTCTCGCGTTCTGCGGGATCGTGCCGGCGTTGAAGTCGCTGAGCTCCCAGCGCAATCCGGACCTGGGGCCGATTTCCAAGAAGCGGCTGATGCTGGCCGGCCTGGCTGGACTGGCTGTCATCTGCATGAACTTGCTCGGCAATGCGCAGGGCAGCTGGTCCCTTCTGGGACTGGTCTTGGCATTGGCGGTAGCCCTTGCAGCAATTCGCCCGTTGCTGCCCAAGGGCACGTTCAGCTTGGCCAAGGGGCTGCCGTCCACCATCATGACCCGCATCTTCGTGGCCGGGGCCTTCTTCGGCGTGGAAGTCTATCTGCCGTACCTGCTGCGCGAGGATTACCAGCTGGGTCCCGACCGGGCGGGCCTGATCCTGACGGCCTCGGCATTGTGCTGGTCGGTGGGTTCATGGCTGCAAGGAAAGCTGGGGGATAAGGTGGAATCCTCCACCTGCATCACCGTGGGTGCGATCGCCGGCAGCGTAGCGATTTCAACCGCATTGGCCACCGCGATCTTCCATCCGCCGGTCCTCGTGCTGGTCTGCGGATGGGCCGTGGGCGGCTTCGGCATGGGGATGATCTTCCCGCGGCAAAACGTGAACATGCTGGCCCTGTCTGCCAAGGATGAACAGGGATTCAACTCATCGGCAATGACCGTGGCCGACTCCCTGGGCAACGCCGGAACCACCGCCATCGGTGGCGTCATCTTCGCGATGGCCGCCACCGGGATGGAGTTCATCTCGGTCTTCAGCTTCAGCCTCTTGCTGATTCTGGTCCTGATCGCGATCTCGCCGCGCACCAAACCTGTTGCGCAGCCAGCAGCTTGACTACGCTGGGATCATGGACACAGAGCTTCCCAAGACGAGCAACCCCGCCGCCAGGGCTTTCGAGCAGGCCGGCATCACCAGTCTCGAGCAGGCGGGGCAAGCCGGCACCGCGGCGCTGCTCGCGCTGCACGGCGTCGGCCCGAAAGCCATCCGCATCCTCCGCGACGAGCTGGCCGCACGCGGCCTCAAGATGAACCCCTGAGATCTCCGGTTTAGCCGCGCGGCAGGATGCCCAGGTGGTCCTTGTCCTGTTCCACGATATGCTGCGCATACTCGGTGTGCTTGGCAACGTAGGCCTTCACGTACGGGCAGACCGGAACGATCCTGGCACCGCTGGCGATGGTGTTCTCCAGCGCGAATTTCACCATGACGCTGGCTAGGCCCTGTCCGCCGTATTCCTCATCCACGGTGGTGTGGAAGAAGATCCGCTCGACGCCTTGGGCCCCATCAAAATCGCGGTAGTGCGCCGCTCCGATGATCTTGCCGTCATCGTCGAGGGCGAAGCGCTGGCGCTCGGGCAGGAATACTGGTTTGATGTCGCTCATTGGGAGTTCCTTACTGGTTAGGCGGGGTTCACGCGCGGGCGCAGGCGAACGGTGGGAAGTGCTGGAGCCGGCAAGGTTGCCGGAGTATTAGGCGGGAAAGGCCCGAAGCGATCCTCGGAGGCATCCCCGGGCTCGGCCCCGATCTCGGCCTGCCATTGCGCGCGGAACGCGAGGACTTCCTCATGGGTGCGGCCTACGAAGTTCCACCACATCAGGATGTCTTCCTTCAGCGGCTCTCCGCCGATGAGCAGCGCCAGAACCGGCTGGTCCCCGGACTTCAGGCGCAGGGTCGTGCATCCCGCACGCACGAACCCGAGATCGCGTGGAGCGAGTTCATGGCCGTTGACTTCAAGATTGCCGGAGTCCAGGAGGATCCCGTGCTCATGGTGCCCGGGGACAACCACTTCGATCTCGGTGTTCGGTTCAAGGCGCAGTTCGGCGCCACCGAGCTCGGTGTGCGTCTTCACCGGGGAGGTGGACGACTTGCCCGACACCCCGTAGGTGCCAAGGAAGACCGACAGCGACCAGCCGGGAGCGGTGAGCGCTTCCGGGCGGTAGTTCTCAAAAGTATGTTCCATATCCCGTGCATGATCCGGCAGCGCGGTCCATAACTGGGCGCCGTGAAGGATGGTGGTGTCTTCGGTGAGGATCTCCGAATGGCTGATTCCGTGCCCGGCGGTCATCAGATTGACCTCGCCGGGTCGCACGGTCGCCTTGAACCCGGCCGAATCCATATGGTTGATCTCTCCGGTGAAGAGCCAAGAGACAGTCTGCAGTCCGGTGTGCGGGTGACGAGGCACGTTCATCCCGCCGGTGACTGCGACATCGTCAGGACCGTAATGGTCCAGGAAGCACCAAGCGCCGATCAGGCTTCGCTGCTTTTGCGGCAGTGTCCGGAAGACCGTCATTGCCCGCGGACCGCCCAAGGGCACTTCGCGTGGTTCCAGGATTTCAACCTCTGCCTGGGAACGCACTGCACTGCAGCCGATCTCCTCAGGCCGGTGCTCAAGATTGCTCATATGCCAAGGCTATTCACTGTGGCCCGCTTTGACTACTTGCGCCACCGATTCGAACGCAACTGGAATTGGCGCTGCGACCCGGGGCAGCTTTCGGCCCGGGCACGGTATTCTCGACCGCGGTACGATCAATGCAGTGGTATTAGGCATCTTTCAAGGAGCTTGCGACAACGTGGACAGTGCTATTCTTCGCGACGAAGATCTTCTCAAGCTGGAAAAGCAGGTGTGCTTCGGCCTGGCCGTAGCCTCGCGCTCGGTGATCTCGGCATACAAGCCCGTGCTGGATCCGCTGGGGCTGACGCATCCCCAGTACCTGGTGATGCTGGCCCTTTGGGACTTGGGGCCGATCAGCGCCCGTGCCCTCAGCGGGCATCTGCACCTGGATCCGGGAACGCTTTCCCCGTTGGTCAAGCGCCTCGAAACTGCCGGTTTGGTGGCAAAGACGAAGAACCCGGACGATGAGCGGGCCGTCATCATTCAGCCCACCGAGAAGGGTGCCGCGCTGCGTGCTGAAGCGGTGGAGGTGCCGCGCGAAATGATGTCCCGGCTTGCCCTGACCGACAAGGATGTGCTGGAGCTGCGCGGCATCCTGGACCGCATTATTGCTGCAGGTTCGAACGCTCCGAAAAGCTAGAACCCCATTTAGTTGGTGCACCAACTAATGACGTATGATTGAAGTGCCAGTACTCGCAAACCCAATGACCGAAGAGGACGACGATCATGGATGAATCACCCCTGCCGATCATTTCCGATACCACCGGACTAAGCGTCGGCTACCGCATATTCTGGCGTCTGAAGTACTTGGGATTGTCCATCTTCGGTCCGGCCGAGCGCCGTGTCCTCGCCAGCCCTCGCGAACGCATCAAATGGGACCGCGCAATGAAGGTCATGCGCGCCCATGAAGCTGCCGGAACCTCGCCGGATGAGCAAACGCTGTACACCGCGAGCCGCATGGAGCCTCGCCGTCCGCAGGGGTAGTTGCCCCTGCGGGTGAACCTGATGGCGGGCCGCGATAATATTGACCTTATGGAATCGATGACTGAACTCGTAGTCGCCCGGCAATTTTCCGCACCGAAGAACGCCGTTTGGGCTGCCTTCGTCGAGCCGGAAATCATCGCCCAGTGGTGGGGTCCCGATGGCTGGCTTGTCGAGGAAGATTCCGTCGTATTCGAAGCCAAGGTCGGCGGCCGGCATGAGCTGAATATGGTGCAGGCTGATAACCCGGATGCCAAGGTGCCGCTCAAGGCGGTCCTGACGTCTTTCGACGAGTACGAATGCCTGGTCAGTGCCGACGGCCCGCACGAAATGACCTTGGACCTCGTGATCGAAACCCGTATCGAATTCAAGGAATTCGCCGGGCAGACGATGCTGACGCTGACCCAAACCCCATTGCCTTATGAGGTTCTCGAATCCAGCACCAAGGCATGGGATTCCGCTTTTGCGAAGCTCGAAGCGCTGCTGGCGGAATTCTTCTAGGCCTTTAGTACGGCAGGGGAAGAACCAGCACAGCAGCTGCGAACGCCTGCCAGTTTCGCGCTCTTGCCGGCGGAGTCAAAGCGCAGCACGTGGCTGAAAGGCGTTTCGCTGCGGCCACTGGCGCAGTTCTGGCAGGTTCATGCCGTGTAGCGCAACCAGAATCCCATGATGATCTGATGGCGCGGAGCATTGCCGCACGCAACCGGAGCATCGACTTGCACGCCAATTTCTTCCTCCGGTTGCCTGCGCCCTAGCCTCGCCCGATGTAGGGCATTCCGCCAGCAGTGATGGTGAATTGGTTGATGGAGGTACCGAGCGGAACCCCGGCGATGTACGCAACGGCCTCAGCGGCTTGGGCCAGCGGGAATGTCGGCTCGACGAGCCGTTGGCCGCCCGGTTGCAGGGCACCCTGGGTGGCCCCGAAATCATCGAGCAGGTCACTGGCGGTGTTGCCGATATCGAGCTGCGTGGCCCTGATCCGGTGCTCCCGTCCATCAAGTTCAAGGCATTTGGTCAAGCCGGCGATGCCGTGCTTGGTGACGGTATAGGCAACGGAGTTCACCCGCGGAACCTGCGCTGAAATCGATCCATTGTTGATGATGCGTCCGCCGTCGTTGGCCTTGAAATGGGCAAAGGCCGTGCGGGCCGCGTTGATGGCCCCGGTGAGGTTGATCCGGCAAACCTCATCCCACTGGGCCGGACTCAGCTCATCGATGGCTGCCGAGGGACCGAAAATCCCGGCATTATTGAACAGCGCATTGACCGTGCCGAAACGTTGCGCCGCTTCGGCAAACAGGTGTTCCACAGCCTGCGGATCACTAACATCCGTGGGAACCACCAAGGCGGAACCGTGGCCTTGCGCCGTCTCATGCAGGTTAGCCGCGGTGCGCCCAGCGAGCACCACATTCCATCCCTGCGCCAGCAGCAGGCGTGCGGTGGCGCGGCCAATGCCTGATCCTGCGCCGGTGATGGCAATCGTGCGCGGGGCCTGCGGGACTCCAGATGCGTGGGACATTAATTCTCCTTGCGGAAAGCTCAACAGTGATCGGACGAGGCGCGTGGTCTCATCCTAGGAATTTGCGCCGCCAAACCCCAGTTTTCGCCTGCATGTTGCGAAGCGCCCCCGAGCGCATTTCCCGGATCAGCCTGGCAAGCAACTAACCTTGAAGTGCTCGGTCCCCGCGACCCCGGCCGAACATTCCCTAAGGAGGCTTGTGTTCCTCGACGTGCTCTATGGCGTGCTGCCGCTGTTCTTCGTCATGCTCATCGGCTACGGCGCCAGCCATGCACCCAAATTCCCGGCCAGCGTGGAACCGGCACTGAATGTGTTCGTCTTCTATGTCGCCTTGCCGGCGCTGCTCTACAAGGTGGTAGCCCGGGCGGATATCAGCGAAGGCGTGCCGCTCGCATTCCTGTGGATCAGTATCGTCTCCGCGCTGCTTTTCGCCCTGCTCAGCTGGCTGGCTTTCCGCTATCTGCTGCGCGCAAACCGGGCGCGGGCGCTCGCCGGCATGCTGACCACCAGCTTCGGCAACGTGTCGTACTTGGGAATCCCGATTATCCTCGGCGTCATGGGCACAGAAGCCGGGTTCGCCGCGGGCATGGGGCAACTGGTCCACAACATCATCTTCATGGTCGGATTCCCCATCCTCGCCCAAATTCTCTTGCCCAACGGCAAAGGAGGCCAGCATCCGGCAAGCGCCGCGCGCATCGCCCGGACCATCCGCAATGCCCTGGCTTGCAGCCCGGTCACCTGGGCCATGGCCCTTGGCGGCACGGTAGCAATCCTCGGTGTGCCCGTGCCGCGGCCGGTGGACGACACCGTCGACCTGATATCCGCCGCGGCCGCCCCGGGAGCGCTCTTCGTCATCGGCATGTCGCTGAAGCGGACCATGGACCGTTCACGTGCCAGGAGGCATGCACCGGTTGCTCCGGATGGCACTGCGGCTGCCGCCAGTCGGGCGAGAACCTCCATCGCGGCCATGGTGCTGGGCAAACTCGTGGCAATGCCATTGCTGACGGTGGCCATGCTGCTCGTTTTCGCCCCGGATCTGGAGCGCATCTGGTTCAATGCCGCGGTGCTCATGGCGGCCATGCCGGTCAGCGCGACCGCCTACATCATGGCCCAGAACGACACCGGGGATGGCGAGCCGACCGCGGTGGCCATCGTGATCACCTGCGTCCTGTCGGTCATTGCCTTGCCGGTGCTGGCTCAATTGGTACTGAAGTAGTCCCCGCGCTTTCCTTGACCTTTGCCCCGGTGCGGGGACAGTCTTGTAGCAGCACAGGCTAATCAGCCCGGAGTATCCAGCCCGAGAGATGAGATGCAGGGATTTGATGAAGAAGTTTTCGCTGGCCGCCATCGCCCGAACCCAGCTGAGGGAAGCCGCGGATGCAACCAATGGCCGAGCTGCCAGCACGGTTTTCGGCGGACATGAGCACACCCTGCGCCAAACCGTCATTGGGCTCACGGCCGGCACCGAGCTGCAAGAACATGTGAATCCCGGCGAAGCGACACTGCTGGTCCTCCAGGGCAGGGTCACCGTTTCATCCATGGGCAACCAGTGGGAGGGGCGCAGCCAGGATCTCATTGTGCTTCCCGAGGGGAGGCTGAAAATCAGCGCCACGCAGGATTCCAGCGTGCTGCTCACCGTAGCCAAGATCGATCGCTAGGGGACACCAAAATGCGGGCCAGTTCACATCCATGAACCGGCCCGCATCTGCAGGGGAGAAGGACTGATTAGACGCTGACCGCGTCCTTCTCCCGGTCTCCAGTGCCGCTTTCGCCGGCCGCGGCTTCGGCGTCTGCCAAGTCCCCGGCTTCAGCGTCGATGGCGTCGGCGGATGCCGCGGCTTCGCTCGCCTTGGCTTCAAGCGCCCGGCCTTGCAGCGCGGCGAGCTCCTCGGCGGAAACCGGGTGGCTGGAGGTCTGCACCGGCTTGAGCTGGTCGATGACCATGGTCACGGCCAGGCAGGCCAAGGCCCAAATGGCCAGGACCACCAGGTGGGAGCCGAGCCCGACCCCGTCGAAGTAGACGATCGCGCGGATGGCTTCGACGGCAGCCGGCATCGGCAGGATGTCGTGCAGGATGGTGAAGATGCGCGGTTCCATGTAGATGGACAGCCCGCCATTGGAGGCGGGGACGCCCAGGAACATCACGATCAGCATGGTCGGGACCAGGCAGACCATGCCCAGCAGGCGGTTGAATACCGTGGTGAGCATGGCCACCGCGAAAATCGCGAGCATGCCGACGCTGAACAGCTGCCCGAAGTGGCCCTCCACTGCCCCGGTGAACGGGCCGGCGATCAGGCAGAGCACGGCGGACATGAAGGCCGAGTACACGGCCACCAGCGGGACCAGTTTCTGCAGCGGGGCCATGTGCGGTGCCGCGGTGGCGCCGACCATGATGACCATGAAGCCTGCCATCACCCAGCCCATGCCCAGGTACATGGCCACGGTGCCCATATTGTCGTGCTCCGGAAGCGGGGCCAGCTCCTGGTGGTCCACGTCCATCTGCTGCGCTTGGCCGATCTGCGTGAACACCTGGACCACCAGCTGCGATGCGGCGTTGCCGGAAGCCTGGGCGGTATAGACGGCAGCTTCCGGGCTCTGCTCCGAAGGCAGCACGAAGGCCCCTGTCAGCTCCTGGGACTCGACCAGGTACCGGGCGTCAGCGGCATTGTCCATGGCGGTTAACTCGAACATGCCCTCCATGGATTCGTTCAGCGAATCCACGGTCTGCTGGGCCTGCTCCACGGAGGAGCCCACGACGGCTACCGGCATGTCGCGTGGCACCGGGGTCTGCATGGCGCCGAGCATCGAGCTGAGCATGATGGCGATCATGCCGAAGGGCAGCGCGGCCAAGGTGATGTAGCGCCACGCCTTGTTCTTGGGGCGCGGGCCGCCATGCAGGGAAGCGACATTGATCTGGGTGGGGATATCGCTCTTGCCCTTGGCGATGCGCAGGGCATCGAGCAGGGCGACCAGCAGCAGCGCCGCGACGGCACCGCCGGCGAGAATCAGGATATGCCGGGCCGCTCCGTCGCCGTTGAAGTACAGCACCGAGCGCATGGCTTCGCCCAGGGCCGGCATCGGCAGGAACTGGTGCAGGAACGGGAAGATCTTCGGCAGGGTGTAGACCGACATGCCCATATTGGAGGCCGGCTGGCCCAGAACCATGAACAGGAACATTCCGGGGATGACGGCCATGGCGCCGAATATGCGGGTCAGCAGCAGCTGCCCGGCGCCCACGGCGAAGACGCCCAAGGCCAGGGTCGACCACGCGGGCAGGATGCTCGCGGCAGGAATGACGCCCAGGATCGGGCCGCCGACGAGGATGCCCAGCCCGGAGAGCAGGATCGACCATCCGCCCAGCAGCGGCAGCGCGCGGCGGCGCTTGAGCAGTTCCGGGGAGTTCGAGAAGGCCATCGACCAAGGCATGTAGCCGGCAGTGATCATCGCGGTGGCCAGCAGCATGGCGCCCATGCCCATGGAGTCGTTCTCCGGAAGCGGCACCAGATCCTGGGAAGCCAGTTCCAGCGACTGCTCCATGATGACCGGCGTGAGCACGGCCGTGATGGCCGAGGTAGCTGACATGCCGGCGCCGCTGGCGGTGTACAGCGTGGCCGTATCGCCATCGAGGTCCACCGCAGCGGTGACTTCGCGGTCGTAGACCAGCTCGCGGGCTTCGCGGGCCGAGTCCACGATGCGCAGGTCCACGGCCTCAGCATTGCTGTCCTCCAGCGCCCTGGCAAAGTCACCGGCCGCTGCGCTGCTGGTGGCCGAAATGGCCACCGGCATGTTCGCGGCTGACTGGTGGTGCATGGCCCCCAGGTAGCCCCAGATCATCATGCCCACGATCATCAATGGCATGATGAACACTGCGACAGTCCTGCCGATCTTTTCGGCCTTGGCGCGTTTGGCGGCCGCTTCCTGCTCGGAAAGAGGCTGCTTCTCGTGCTTGGCCCTGCGGGAGGGCGGCGGGTTTTCAGTGACTGCGGCGTCGTTGCTCAACTGCGCATGCTCCTTGGATTCTCGGTCTGCAGCGGGGTGCGAGGCAACCCGCCAAGGTCTTTAGTTGAATACTGACAACTAATTTACGCCACATGGCGTAAAATTGTCAGCAACTGTGCCGAGGTTCACTTCCTGGACGCCGGGACGAGATGATGCGAGGAAAGGCGGGAATGGTGAGCCGACACGGCGATAAGGCGCGGGAGGTCTTGCTCGATGCGGCAGAAGAGCTCTTCGCGAGCCACGGCATAGACGCCGTATCGAATCGGAAAATTGCCGAGCATGCCGGTACTGCCAACCATTCGGCGATCAAATACCATTTCGGGAGCCGCGAGGACCTGTTGCAGGCCATGCTCCAGCGGGCACTGGGCGACATGCGCAGCTGCCGCAACCGCCTGCCATCCCTTGCTGGCGGACCGGAGGCGAGCCTGCGCGAGGTGGTCACCGTGCGGACCCTTCCCTGGATCTATTCCTTTGACGCGCTGCCGCGGCCCTCCTGGCGGGCGCAATTCCTCTACCAGGCACGGCTGCATCCAGGACTGCCGGCGATTGTGGGCGACAGCCTGCGCAACGAGGTGCTGAGCGTGGCGGGCCCAGGACGTGCTCGCAAGGAATTCGAGGGCATTCCGGAGGTCGTGGTCAGGTCGCGTGCGCTGATTCTCGGTCCGATGTTCCTGGGGCTGTGCGCGCAGTACGAGCGCACGGTCAATGAAGGCAAGCAGCAGGGCAACTGGGAATCGCTGGGCTACTTCCTGGTCGATTCCATGGTCGGCATGCTGGCGGCGCCAAGCACCGCTGCGGCCGACTTCATGGGATTCGGCGAGGACTAGCCGGGCTGGCGCGAGGCGCTGCAGCTGGAATTAAAAAAACGCAGAGGCCAGGTCCCGACGCCTCAGGGGTTGGCCTCTGCGTGGTCTTGGGTGGACGCCTAGCGTCCCGGGTGCTGGCCGAACAGGCGGCTCCACAGCGAGGGAGCCTCGCGGGTGATCCGCGGCTGGCGGGCAATATCCGGATCCAGGTTCTCGATGGGCTGGAACAGTCCGGTGCGCAAGGCGTCGGTGGTGGCAATGAGGCGCTGGTCCTCCGGTGTGCAGTTGATCTTGCTTGGGTTGATAGCGGTCATTGCGACCCTCCTTCACGATTTCGCATTTCCACAATATGGAAATTATCTTCTGTGTTGTGAAACCATTATGTGGGCTAGGTTGGAGCGTTTGCAATAGCTGGGCGCAAAATTATCTATCCACGATATGGAAACCGGCAAAAAGTCACACTTGTTAAAGTTTTTCCAGCTTTCGCTTGACTGCGACGCTGTGAGGTGGATTACAGTGGTGACACAAGGTTCCACGAAACCAGCATCGAGTCGAAGCCGAAGTCTCCTTCGGTGGTAAGGGTGTTCAGCCAAGGTCCGTGGAAAGAACGACCGTTTGAAAAGAGCTGATCACCCGATGCGTTTAGACGTATTCAACCAATTGCCCGCAGCCGAGGCCGCTGATTTCCTGCGCCCCTGCGTCGATGTCGACCGCTGGATCGATGCCCTTGTTTCCGCCCGTCCTTTCAGCAGCTTCGATGCGCTTTCCAGCTTTGCGCTGCAGGACGTCGCTCCCTTCAGCCGCGAGGAAATTGCCGCCGCCCTGGCCCACCATCCGCGCATTGGCGAACAGGCGCAGGGAAGCAGCAAGGAAGCGGACCTCTCCCGCGGCGAACAGGCAGGCCTGGACCTTGATGACGATGTCGCCGGCCGCCTGGCAGCAGCCAACCGGGCCTATGAGCAGCGCTTCAACAGGGTATTCCTCATCCGCGCCGCCGGCCGCAGCACCGAAGAAATCCTTGCCGAATGCGAACGCCGGCTGGCCAACGCAGAACAGGCTGAACTGCTTGAAGTAGCCGAGCAGCTGCGCCAGATTGCGCTGCTGCGGCTGGAGAACTCGGTGGACAACTAAGCCCATGCCCGGGGTGAACCCCTGCGCATTTATCGATACCAATCCCTCCGACAGCCAGGAGATGAACATGGCAGATGGAAATGGCGAACGCAGCCACATCACCACCCACATACTCGACACCGGGACCGGGAGGCCTGCCTCCGGTGTCAAGGCCACGCTGGAAGCCAAGACGGCATCCGGCTGGCAAGAAATCGGCTCGGGTTCCACGGATGCCGATGGCCGCATCAAGAACCTCGGACCGATACAGGTTGAAGCCGGCCGCTACCGGATTTCCTTTGAAACCGGCGGCTACTTCGGGAAGCAGGGAACGGAAAGCTTCTTCCCCGCGGTAAGCATCGATTTCTTCGTCAACGACGTCGACGAGCACTACCACGTACCTCTTCTTATCAGCCCGTTTGCATATTCCACGTACCGAGGGAGTTAGAACAATGACTACCGAAATCACCGCCCCAGCAGATACCAAGATCGTGCTGGGCTCCAACCAGTACGGCAAGGCCGAAGTCCGCCTGGTCAAGATCACCCGCGACACCGTGCGCCACCAGATCCAGGACCTGAACGTCACCAGCCAGCTGCACGGCGACTTCACCGCCGCGCACCAGGACGGCGACAACGGCCGCGTCGTCGCCACTGACACCCAGAAGAACACCGTCTATGGCCTGGCCCGCAACGGCGTGGGCGCCATCGAGGAGTTCCTGGTGCAGCTGGGAAACCACTTCACTGGCGAATTCGAGTGGATCACCGGCGGCCGCTGGGCAGCCCAGCAGTTCTTCTGGGACCGCATCAACGACCATGACCACGCCTTCTCGCAGAACAAGTCCGAAGTGCGCACCGCCGTGCTGGAAATCGACGCCGAAGGCAAGAAGTCCATCGTTGCCGGCCTGGAGGACCTCACCGTCCTGAAGTCCACGGGCAGCGAGTTCCACGGTTTCCCGGTGGACAAGTACACGACCCTGAAGGAAACCACCGACCGCATCCTGGCCACCGACGTGACTGCGCGCTGGCGCTACACCGGCCAGGCCATCGCCCAGGGCATCGACTTCGACGCGGTCTACACCTCGGTGCGCCACCTGCTGCTGACCCGCTTCGCCGACACCCACTCGTACGCGTTGCAGCAGACCATGTTCCAGATGGGGCAGGCAGTGCTCGAAGCGCATCCGGAAATCGCCGAAATCAAGATGTCCCTGCCGAACAAGCACCACTTCCTGGTTGACCTGGAAGTCTTCGGCCAAGACAACCCCAATGAGGTCTTCTTCGCCGCGGATCGCCCCTACGGCCTGATCGAAGCGACGATCACCCGCGAAGGCACCGAGGCGAATCACCCCATCTGGGCCAATATTCCGGCATTTATCTAACTGAACGGCGTTGAAGGTGGGCCGGCGCTGGCACGCCGGCACACCTTTGGCAGCGACTGACGTAGGAGGTCAGCCTTGAGCGCTACACAAGATGAATCTATCAAAGGCAATCGTCCCGAGGACGCGAAGCTCCCTCTGGGGAAGTCCTTTGCCTATGGCCTGCAGCATGTCCTGACGATGTACGGCGGCATTATCGCCCCGCCGCTGATCATCGGAAACGCTGCCGGCTTGGCCCCGGACGAGGTGGGCCTGCTGGTCGCCTGCTGCCTGTTTGTCGGCGGGCTGGCCACCATCCTGCAAACCGTGGGCATCCCGTTCTTCGGGGCGCAGCTGCCGCTGGTCCAGGGCACGTCCTTCGCATCCGTGGCTACCATGGTGGCCATCGTCAACGGGGGAGGCGGAATCCAGGCGGTCTTCGGGGCCGTGCTCGTCGCAGCGCTGATCGGCTTCCTCATAGCGCCGTTCTTCGCCCGCATTGTCAGGTACTTCCCGCCGGTGGTCACCGGCGTGGTCATTACCATGATCGGCATCTCGCTGACCCCGGTCGCGGCCAACTGGGCCATGGGCGGGGACGCGAAGGCCGATGACTACGGGTCGCTGGCCAACATCGGCCTGGCCGCCGGAACACTGCTGGTGGTCCTGCTGCTGTCCAAGGTCGGCAATGCAGCGATTTCCCGCATGTCGATCCTGCTGGCCATCGTGCTGGGCACCGTCGCCGCAGCGCTGCTGGGCATGGCCGATTTCTCGCAGGTCGGGCACGGCGCGATCTTCGCCTTCCCGCAGCCACTGGCCTTCGGCATGCCGGTCTTCGAAATCGGCGGCATCATCTCGATGACCATCGTGGTGCTGGTGATCCTCACCGAAACCACCGCAGACATCCTCGCTGTGGGCGAGATCGCCGGATCGAAGGTGGATTCCAAGCGCATTGCCGACGGCCTGCGTGCCGACATGGCCTCTTCCGCAGTGGCGCCGATTTTCAATACCTTCACCCAGTCGGCCTTTGCGCAGAATGTCGGCCTGGTGGCCATCACGGGCATCACCAGCCGCTTCGTTGTCGCGGCCGGTGGCGGCATCCTCGTCGTGCTCGGCTTGCTGCCGATCCTCGGACGAGTGGTCGCTGCCATCCCGACTCCGGTGCTCGGCGGCGCAGGCATCGTGCTCTTCGGCACCGTCGCCGCTTCCGGGATCCGGACCCTGTCCAAGGTGAAGTACGACGGCATGAACCTGGTGATCGTCGCGGCATCGATTGCCTTTGGCTGCATCCCGATTGTGAAGCCGGACTTCTACGCTGGATTCCCCACGTGGTTCGAGACGATCTTCCACTCCGGGATTTCCTCGGCGGCCGTGATGGCCGTGCTGCTGAACCTGCTGTTCAACGAACTCAAGTTCGGGAATACAAAGGATGCATCGGTCTTCTCGGCGGCTCCGCCGCGCATGGTCAAGACCGAGGAGATCTGCGGATTGCTCGATGGCGACCACTACGTGGGCGGCAAGCTCATCGACAAGGAAGGCTACGAAATTCCGGTGGTCACACCCGATGAATTCGAGCAGATCCAGACCGGAGCCATCCAGATGCCTGTACCCAGGCCTGCCGAGACATCAGGGCACTGAGGAATCGGCCCCATCCGAACCCGAGGCCGAGGAATTGCACGATGACGAGAAGTAGCAGCTAGCGCGAAATGCTCGCAAACTCCGGTTTGCGGGCATTTTGCGCGAGTTCGAGCAGTTGCACTTCACAGCGCGAACAGCCAGGGAGCACCGCCGGACGAGTTTTCCGGGCACCTTGCGCAGGGCTGGCCCAAGTGCTGGACTGCGTTGGAAGTTCCGTGCAGGCACCGGACCAGTCAGGGGCTCCTGTGCGGCAGCGGGAGCATCGGCGTTTTGCGAGGGTCTAAGCTAGATGACTGTGAGTTCAGCAAATCTTTCCATCGGCGTTGACATCGGTGGCACCAAAATCCTTGCAGCCCTTGTGGATCAAGAGGGGAACGCCTTCGGGCAAATCCGCCGCGAGACACCTGACCATGACGTGGCGGGGACCGAACGTGCCCTGGCTGAGATGATCCGCGAGCTCTCGAAGGGCAACGAAGGTCTTCCGGTGGGCATTGGAGCCGCGGGATGGATGGACCGCAAGGGGCAGAACGTGCTGTTCAGCCCCCACCTGTCTTGGCGCAATGAACCGGTGCGCGACCGTCTGATGCAGCTGGTAGGACATGAAGTGACTCTGGTCAACGACGCTGATGCGGCCGGCTGGGCCGAGCATCGTTTTGGCGCGGGCCGGGGCGAAAGCGACATGGTGTGCCTGACCCTCGGAACGGGGATCGGCGGGGCGGTCATCCTCGGAGGGCAAATCCACCGTGGCAAGTCCGGGATTGCTGGCGAATTCGGGCACCAGGTGATCGTTCCCGGCGGCCATCGGTGCGCCTGCGGAAACCGCGGTTGCTGGGAGCAGTACGCCTCTGGCAATGCCCTGGGCCGGGAAGGAGCCGAACTTGTGCGCAGCAAATCACCGGTGGCCTTCCGCCTGCGCGAGGCCGTGGGCGATGATCCGGACGCCGTTACCGGGGCGGAGGTAACTCGACTTGCCGCAGAGGGCGACCCGGCGTGCGCCGACCTCATTGCGGATATGGGCGAATGGCTCGGGTTGGGCATTTCGAATCTGGTCTCGGTTCTGGATCCGGGGACCATCGTTATCGGCGGCGGCTTGGGCGCGGCGTCGAAGCAACTGGTGGCCACCGCGGAGGAGACTTACCGCCGCACCCTCTCCGGCAGGGGCTACCGTCCCTTTGCGAAGATCAGCCAAGCCGAATTGGGTCCGGTGGCAGGCCTGATCGGGGCTGCTGATTTGGCGAGGTTCAATCAACAGCAATAAACATTGACAGGACATTAGGTCTTATCTAGGCTCAGGTTGTTATTCAACACGAGAGCGAGGTTCCGGCATGGTCCTGCCAGAGAAGCCGCCGCAGACCCGTGGCTGGCCGCTAGCAGTCGTTTTGGGAACCTACGCGGTCGCCATGTGCGGTACCACCATGCCGACCGCGCTGTATCCAATGCTCCAGGATGAATACGGCCTGAGCACCGCCGACTCGACCCAGCTTTTTGCGATCTACGCCCTGGTGGTGCTCACGGTGCTGTGCATCTTCGGTTCCCTCTCTGACGCCATTGGCCGCAAACCCGTCATGATTCTCGGGCTGCTCGCCTCGGCCGCCAGCGGGGTGCTTTATGCCGTGGCCACCGACGCGCCCATGCTGTTCATTGCCCGGACCCTGTCCGGGGTGTGCGCCGGGCTGGTCACCGGAACGGCCACAGCCTATTTGGCGGATCTGGTCTCCAGCTCCGGACGCGGTGCCGCCATTTCCAGCCTGGCGAATATGGCGGGACTAGGCAGCGGTCCGGCCTTGGCGGCATTTCTGACTTTCTTCTTCCCGGCTACCCCCATGATCGCCTTCAGCGTGCACGCGGTGCTTTCGGGCCTATGCATCGTGCTGCTGGCCATGATCCCCGACAGTGTTGCGCACCGCCGGGGCGGATGGAAACTCAGCCTTCCGCTGGTGCCGCGTTTGGCACGACGGGACTTCTGCGTGGGCGGACTGATGACCCTGGGCTTTGCGGTCATGGGCGGCTGTACAGCCATGACGTCCATCCTGGTGGTCCGCGCCTTTGGGATTACCGACCTGCGCCTGCTGGGGCTCATCGGTTCGCTGATTTTCGGCGCTACTACCGTGGGCCAGAAAGCGGGCGGGAAGCTGGTCAGCGAAAAAGTGCAGCTGGGCTATGCCGGGCTGGCGGTGGGCGCGGTGCTGATAGCTATTGCCCCGAGGTTGGGCGGGGGCCTGGCGGTCACGGTGTACCTGGTTGGCCTGGTGGTTGCTGGACTGAGCCATGGTGCGCTGTTCCCGGTGGGACTGGGCATCGTACTGCGGCGCATCGAGCTGCGGCATCGAGGCAGCGCCAGCTCCGCCTTCTGGGTACTGGGCTACGCCCTGACCGCACTTGGGGCGCTGGGGCTGGGCTGGGTAGGGCAGATCAGCGGCGAATCGATGGCAGTGACCTGCTTCGGCGCAATCATCGCACTGTGCGCAATCGGGTGCGCCAGGCTTCATCGCCGCTGGGACGATTCTGCAAACTCGCGAATCCCTGCCGGACCCTAGGCCTGCGTGCGGCGGGCATTGCTGGCAACACAGCCGAGCTCCAGTGGGCCCCGGTCTGCGTGTGGCAGAGAACACGTGGTTTGCCGGAATGAGGTGCAGTCGATCCTCGTTGGGCATTGATAGAGGAAAACCGTATCCGGCAATGGCCCGAACCAGTGGCCTCGGACAGATCTGAAAGGCAATCAATGACAGTTGCATCCCAGGAAATCCAGGCCGACACAGCAACGCTCAACGCCATTTTTGGCGAGGCACGCACCGCTAACGCGTTCACCGGAGAGGTTACCGAGGAGCAGGCCCAGGAAATCTACGAACTGGCCAAGTTCGGTCCAACCGCGTTCAATTCCCAGCCGCTGCGCGTCACCTACGTGCGGTCGGACGAAGCCCGCGCCACCCTGGTCGACGCGCTCTCCAACGGCAACAAAGCCAAGACCGCAGCAGCTCCGCTGGTAGCGATCCTCAGCTATGACACGGCATGGCACGAACAGTGGGACAACTTCCTGCCCGGCTACAACGCGCCCAAGGCCATGTACGATGCTGATGCGGACTTCACCGCATCCACCGGCAACAACAACGCACACCTGCAGGCAGGCTACTTCATGCTCGCCGCGCGCAGCTTGGGCTTCGCGGTAGGTCCAATGACCGGCGCAGACTTCTCCGCCATCGACGCATCGTTCTTCCCGGAAGGCGAGCAGAAGAGCTTCCTGGTCGTGAATATCGGCCAGCCAGCCGCAAGCGAGATCGGCTCGCCAAAAGCACGCTTCGACTACGAAGCAGTTGTCCGCACCGTCTAGGTGCATCGAGTACTTCGAAAACGGCATGCGCCAGAAGCCCGGAATTCACACGGTGAATTCCGGGCTTCTGCACGCCAGCGGGAGGATCCTAGGAGGTTGCGGCCAATGAAGCTTGCAGGGCCGCGTCGGCCTCAATGAGTACCTTGGCGGCGACTTCCAGGCCCTCAACGGCACCTAGCTCGGTGTCCTCGTGTTCGATGTTCACCATCATTTCCGGATCCACCTCGTGCAATGCGCGCAAGAACTCGGTCCAGAATGCGGTGCCATGTCCCTTGCCCAAAGCCACGAAGTCCCAGGCTGAATTCTTCGGCCACTCGTTCGCCCATTCATCCCCGCCGAGGTTGGTGCGTGGTTCGTCTTCGCCCAGTTTGCGGAAGCTGTTATCCAATACGCCCTGGATGGCCGCATTCGGATTGACGCGCACATCCTTGGCTGCTGCGTGGAAGAGCCATGGGCCCAGGTCGCGGACAACGGCCACCGGATCCATCTGCTGCCAGAAGAGGTGCGAAGCATCCAGTTCAACTCCGATGTTGCTGGTACCGGCCCGCTTCAACAGCTCTCGAAAGCTTGCAGGGTTGAAGACCAAGTTCTGCGGGTGCAGCTCCAGAGCGACCTTGACTCCGTGTTCGACAGCCAGCTCATCGATTTCTTTCCAGAATTCCGCGGCAATCCCGAATTGATAGTCCAGCTGGTCCAGAGCTGCCGAATTCCAGGCATTGACTACCCAATTCGGGGTCGAAGCTTTGGGGTCTCCATCGGGCAGGCCGGACATGGTGACCACGCGGGTCTGGCCTAGGCGCGCGGCCAGCTTGATGGAGCGGCGAATGTCCTCGGCGTGCTTCTGGCCGATTTCGCGATTGGGGTGCAACGGGTTGCCGTTGCAGTTCAGCCCATAGATTTCCACGCCGGTGCCTTCGAATTGGGCGAGGAAAGCATCGCGAGCGATGTCCGATTCCAGGATTTCATCGATGTTCGGCACGTGCACTGGGGGCAAGAAGCCACCGGTATTCAACTCGATGCCGGTCAGTCCCTGGGCGGCAATGACCTCCAGGGCTTCGGCCAGCGGGCGGTTGTGGAGGATTGCGTTGTAGACTCCGAGTTTCACAGTGAAACCTTCTTTCCGTCATTGGCAGCGGACTGCACGACCGCCTGGAGGACCTGCATATTGTGCACGCCCTCGTCGAATGTTGCGTTGATGGGAAGTGCAGTGCCCAGGCCGCAGACCTCGTCGAGGAAGGCGCGCGCCTGGTAGCCGAAGGCATCATTCTGGCCGAAGCCGACACCTGGCGCATCCATGGGCAGTCCGCCACTGAGGTAGGCGTGTTCCGAGCCGAGATTCACCGTGCGGTAGCCATTGGTTGCCGAAGGCCCCTCGGTGAGCATGATTTCGATTTCCGCTGGACGCAGCTGGCTGAAGCGTGCGGCGCCCTTCTCGCAAAAGACCTCGAAGGTCAGCGTATTGGGGTGGCCGGCTGCCACGCGGGAAACTTCCAGGCTGCCTGCGGCCCCGGCGAACTGTACGTTGAACGCCGCGTAGTCGTCGTTTTCTACCGGCTCGGACGTGTCGCTCAGTTCCACGAGATCGTGGCCGGTGACGGCGCCGGCTGGCAGGAAGCGTTCGGTGATGCTGGTGCTCAGCTGGCCGCCGCTGACCGAAAGAATCTCGCCGGCCAGGAATTCGGCAACGTAGGCCAGGTGGCTTCCCACATCGGCCAGTGCGCCCGAGCCTGGCTGGCCCTTGAAGCGCCAACTCATCGGTGCCTGCGGGTTGTGGCCGTAGTCGGTCCAGTAGCGTCCGGAGAAATGCAGCACCTTGCCCAGGGTGCCATCGGCGATCAGGTTCTGGATCGTGGCGATGCCCGGGGTGCGGCGGAAGGTGAAGCCAACGCGGGCCACGGAGTCGGCGTTGCGGGCCGCGGTGGCCATCGCTTCAGCTTCTTGAAGGGTGTCAGCCAGCGGCTTTTCGCACAAAACGTGCTTGCCGGCAGCCAGCAGGCCCTCGACTGCTTCACGGTGGAAACGGTTGGCAATAACTACCGAGACCACGTCGATATCTGGATCTGCGGCCACCTCTTGCCAGGAACCGAGCGCCTTTTCGTAGCCGTAGCGCTTGGCGACCTTGGCTGCGAGCTCGGTGTTCACGTCAGCCACGGCAACGTAGCGAAGCGGTGGCAAGTCGGAGCTGTAGAGGGTGGGTGCCGTGCGGTACCCAGCGATGTGGGACAGCCCGGCCATGCCGGCGCCAATGACGGCAATGCCGATGGTTTTTGTCATGGAATTCTCCTGGATGAAAGCTGTTCATGGAATATTTTGGAGCGCTCCAAAAGAGTCTAGAACCTATTTCAGATCGCGGTCAAGGGGTCTGCAGGAGAAGGTTTGGAAGCGGAAGGAATCAGGGCCGGCGTGGTGCCGCGCAGGTGCCGCGCTCGATGAGCATCGGCTCCATCAGCACGCGCTGGGCTTCGCGTTCGGGATTGGCGAGCCGGGAGAGCACCTGCTGGGCCGCGTGCAATCCAAGCTCGTGGTTGCGGCTATCCACGGTTGTCAGGCGCAGCAGGTGGGTGCCGGAGAGCGGCGAGTTGTCGTAGCCGATGATTGACAAATCCCCAGGTGTCGACAGGCCGGCTTCCCGGGCGGCTGCCATGGCTCCCATGGCCATTGAGTCGTTGCCGGCCAAGATGGCCGTTGTTTCCGGGGCTTCGCCCAAAAGCTGCCGTGCGCACTGGTAGCCGGTGTCTTCGGTGGTCAATTCGCTGACCGAAACTATGCGCTCTTCGAGTCCCACGGCCTTCATTGCCTCCTGGTACCCGGCCAGGCGCAGCATCGAGGCTCCGCCGCCACCGGCGATGTGGCCAATATTCCGGTGGCCCAGCGAAACCAGGTACTCGATGGCTTGGCGTGCCCCGAGCCTGTCGTCACTGGAAGAAATGTCCGCGCCGCGAACCTGGGTGGCGCGATTGCCGGCCACAATGACCGGAACCTGCGCTGAAAAGCGCATGGCAGGAGTCGGTTCGGTGGCCAGTACCAAAGCCTCTACCCGGGTGCTGAGGAATCCATCGAGCGGGTCCGACTCGACGTGGGTGTTGAGTGCCCGGTCGGAAACTGCGATGCGCAATCCTGCGCTTGCCAGTCCTTCTTGGAGCCCGCGAAGAAGTTCCACGAACCAGACGTTGGTGTAGTCGTCGATGACTACGCCGACTGTCTGGCTCGTGCCGCCGGCAAGTGCCGTGGCGGCCTGGCTGGGGCGGTAATCCAGTTCCTTGATGGCGGCCAGTACTGCCGCGCGACGTGCTTCCGAGACGCTGGGGGAGCCGCGCAGCACCAGGGACACCAGCGACTTGGAAACACCTGCGGCCTGGGCAACGTCGTAGATGGTCGCTCGACGGCGTGCTGCGGCCACAGTTCCTCCTGGGGGTGTCGGTTGTTCTCGTTAAGAGCCTAGCGTTTTGCTCGAGCGCACGGCCGTTAGGGGGTGGATTCTGCTCGTCGAACTTCGCGGGCCACGCCATGAAGCCAAGACATGGCATGTGGAAATTTTTTTATTTTCAACGTCCGAAACAGATGGAATACCCCGGAATTCCGCGGATTTGTCCACACCATGTTACTCATGTTGTAAATATGTCAGTACAAACCTTTGACAGTGCCGAATTCATGGTGCAAAGTATTTCTTGTGGCACCGTTCACATCTTCGGCAGTTGGCCGATCCCTGAACTTCTGACTCGAAAGGACGTCGATCTGCGTGACTTACGACGTACTCACCCTCGGACGCATCAGCGTCGACGTGTATCCGAATGACATCGGCGTTTCCCTCGCGGATGTGAACACATTCAGCAAGTACCTCGGCGGCTCCGCCACCAACGTCGCCGTGGCGGCCGCCCGGCACGGCCGAGCAGCCGGTGTGATCACCAAAATCGGCGACGACGACTTCGGCACATTCCTGGAACGCGAATTGGACCGCTTCGGCGTGGACCGCACCCAGGTAGCCCGCGACGCCACGTTGCAGACGCCAGTCACCTTCTGCGCCATCATGCCGCCGGACGACTTCCCGCTGTACTTCTACGGACGCTTCCCGATGGCGCCGGACTGGAACATCGACAGCAGCGACATCGACCTCCAAGCCGTCAAGGACTCCAGGATCTTCTGGAGCACCGTCACCGGCTTGAGCCGCGAACCTTCGCGCACCGCGCAATTGGCGGCCTATGCCGCCCGCCCAGCAGATTCCCTGGCCCAGGGTCAGTTCACCATTCTGGATTTGGACTACCGCCCGATGTTCTGGGACTCCGTGGAACAGGCCCGCGAACAGGTAGCGCGTGCCCTGCCATCGGCCACCGTGGCCATCGGCAACGACACCGAATGCTCGGTAGCCGTCGGCGAAGGCACCCCGGATGAGCAGGCCGACCGCCTGCTGGAGGCCGGAGTGCAGATTGCCGTGGTCAAGCTCGGCCCCGAAGGGGTCATGGCCAAAACCCGCACCGAGCGCGTGGTTTCCGCGCCGGTCCCGGTGCAGACCGCTAACGGACTGGGTGCCGGAGATTCCTTCGGCGGCGCCTTCTGCCACGGACTGCTCTCCGGCTGGCCGCTGGAACAGGTGCTTGACTACGCCAATGCCGCCGGAGCCATTGTGGCCTCGAAGGTTGCCTGCTCCGACGCCATGCCGGACCCGGAAGAAGTCAATGCCCTGCTGGCCGAGCGCGGCCGCACCGTCCCCGACTCCCAGAAAGACCTGGTCTAGAAATGAAACAGGCATCAGAGCTGCCAGTGGACCGGGAAGACCCGCGCCGCTACGAATCCATCACCCGCCAGCGGCTGGAAGACCCGGCCTCGGTGCAGCGCGCCGCTTCGCTGCGCCGGAAGCACGCCGGCCCGGTGCTGGGACGGCAGAACTTCATCATCGCCGCCGACCACCCGGCCCGCGGCGCCCTGTCCGTGGGCAAGCGCGCCACGGCCATGGCCGATCGCCGCCAGCTGCTGGACCGGCTGCAGATCGCCTTGCAGAACCCCGCCTGCGACGGGGTGCTGGCCTCACCCGATATCCTCGATGACCTGCTGCTGCTGGGCGCGCTGGAAGGCAAGCTGGTCTTCGGATCGATGAACCGCGGCGGGCTCACCGGCTTGGTCAACGAGATCGACGACCGCTTTACCGGGCACAGCGCGGCCGCCCTGGCTGCCCTGGGCGCCGACGGCGGCAAGATGCTCACCCGGATCAGCTACGAGGATCCGGACACCGTGAAAACCCTGGCCGCTACCGCCGACGCCGTGTCGGATCTGGCCCGGCACCAGCTGGTGGCCATGGTCGAGCCGTTCATCTCCAAGCGGGCCGAGGGCAAGGTAGTCAACGACCTGCGCCCGGAGGCAGTGATCAAGTCCATGGGCATCGCCTCGGGACTGGGCGAAACCAGCGCCTACACCTGGCTGAAGATTCCCGTGGTCCAGGAGATGGAACGGGTCATGGCCGCGACCACCCTGCCCACGGTCCTGCTCGGCGGGGATCCATCGGGCAGTCCCGACGAGGTCTTCGCCTCGTGGCAGGCGGCGCTGGCCCTGCCTTCGGTGCAGGGGCTGACCGTAGGCCGGACCCTGCTGTATCCCGAGGACGGGGATGTGGCCGCCGCCGTGGCAACCGCCGCATCGCTACTGGACACCACCGCAACCGTACGCAGCTGAGAAGGACGAAGCTCGATGACTACACGCACAATGACCGTTGCCCAGGCGGTCGTGGAATTCCTGGGCCGCCAGTACACGGTGGATACCATCGGCGGCACGCACTACCGCGAACGGCTGATTCCGGGCATGTTCGGGATTTTCGGCCACGGGAATGTTGCCGGGGTGGGCCAGGCGCTGAAGCAGTGGCAGGCCAAGGACCCGAGCCTCATGCCGTACTACCAGGGCCGCAATGAGCAGGCGCAGTCGCACCAGGCCGTTGCCTACGCGCGGCACACCCGCCGGCGCGCCACCTACGCGGTCTCCACCTCCATCGGCCCCGGGTCCTCCAACTTGCTCACCGGTGCGGCGCTGGCCACCGCCAACCGCCTGCCGGTGCTGCTGCTGCCTTCGGACACCTTCGCCACCCGCGCCGCGGACCCGGTGCTCCAGCAGCTGGAAATGCCGCACGGCTACGACATCACCGTCAACGACGCCTTCCGCCCGCTGTCCAAGTACTTCGACCGGGTCACGCGACCCGAGCAGCTGGCCAGTGCCTTGCACCACGGGTTGCGGGTGCTCACCGACCCCGCCGAAACCGGAGCGGTGACCATCTCCTTGCCGCAGGACGTGCAGGCCGAGGCCTTCGACTTCCCGGAAGAGCTCTTTGCCGAGCGCGAGTGGAAGATCCGCCGCCCGGCACCGGAATCCGAGGACATCGCGGCGGCCGCGGCCATGATCCGCGAAGCCAAGCGCCCATTGATCGTCGCAGGCGGCGGCGTGCTGTACGCCTACGCCACCGAGGAGCTGGCCGCCTTCTGCGAAGCCACCGGCATCCCCGTGGGCAATACCCAGGCCGGGGTGGGCGTGCTGCCGTGGGATTCCAAGTACTCCCTGGGCGCCATCGGCTCCACCGGCACCACCGCGGCCAATGCGCTGGCCGAGCAGGCGGATCTGGTCATCGGCATCGGCACCCGCTATGAGGACTTCACCACCGCCAGCCGCACCGCATTCCAGAACCCGGACGTGAAGTTCGTGAACATCAACGTCGCCGCGCTGGACGCCTACAAGCACGGCACCGTGCTGCCGGTGGTCGCCGATGCCCGCAAGGCGCTGATCGCGCTGCGCGAGGCGCTGACCGGATACCGGGTCGAGGGAGCCCTGGAAGTCCAGGCCGCCACCGAGAAGCAGCGCTGGGACGCGACCGTTGATGCGGCCTTCGCCGAGCGGCTGAGCCCGCTGGTCAGCCAGAACGCCATCATCGGAGCGGTGAACCAGGCCATGGATCCGCGCGATGTGGTGGTCTGCGCCGCCGGCTCGCTGCCCGGGGACCTGCACAAGATGTGGCGGGTCTCCGACCCGTTCGGCTACCACGTGGAATACGGCTTCTCCTGCATGGGATACGAGATCGCCGGCGGGCTGGGCATCAAGCGCGCCGCCCTTGCTGAAACCGCGCGAGGCTCCGAAGAGCCCCGCGACGTCGTGGTGATGGTGGGTGACGGCTCCTACCTGATGATGCACACCGAGCTGGTCACCGCCGTGGCCGAAGGCCTGAAGCTGATCACCGTGCTGATACAGAACCATGGCTACGCCTCCATCGGAGCCCTGTCCGAATCACTGGGCTCCCAGCGTTTCGGCACCAAGTACCGCACGCTCGATGCCCAGCGCCACAGCTTCGATGATGGTGCGACCTTGCCAGTGGACCTGGCTGCCAACGCCGAGTCGCTGGGCGTGAAGGTCATCCGGATCGAGCCCGGGCCCCAAGCCATCGATGAGCTCTCGGCGGCCATCGCCCAGGCCAAGGCCGCGCCCGAGGGTTCGGGGCCGATCCTGATCCACATCGAATCCGACCTCTACGCCGATGCTCCCTCCAGCGAGTCCTGGTGGGATGTGCCGGTCAGCGAGGTCGCCGAGCTGGACTCCACCACCCAGGCCCGCAAGACCTACGCCGAGCACAAATCCCGCCAGAAGCCCCTGCTGGGCTAGGCGCACCGCACCAGACCAACTCGAATACCGAAAGACGTGAACCCATGACTGCTACCGCTACCGAAGTCACCGAAATCCTGCACTACATCAACGGCAAGCCCAGCGCCGGCACCGGCACCGCCACCCAGCCGGTCTACAACCCGGCAACCGGAGAAATCACCGGCCAGCTGCACCTGGCCAGCGGCGAGGACCTGCAGCAGGCTGTGGCCGTGGCCAAGGCCGCCTCCGAAACCTGGGGCGAAGTATCGATCGCCAAGCGCAGCAAGATCCTCTTCCGCTTCCAGCAGCTGCTCACCGAGCACACCGGCGAGCTGGCCCGCATCGTCACCTCCGAGCACGGCAAGGTCCTCTCCGACGCCGCCGGCGAGATCAGCCGCGGCATCGAAGTGGTGGAGTATGCCTGCGGCATCTCCCAGTCGCTGAAGGGCGAATACTCCGACCAGGTCTCCACCGGCATCGACGTGTTCTCCTTCCGCCAGCCGCTGGGCGTGGTCGCCGGCATCACCCCGTTCAACTTCCCGGTGATGGTGCCGCTGTGGATGGCACCGGTGGCCATTGCCACCGGCAACGCCTTCATCCTCAAGCCTTCCGAGCGCGACCCTTCGGCCGCCTTGCTGATCGCCGAGCTGTTCAAGGAAGCCGGCCTGCCCGACGGCGTTTTCCAGGTGCTGCACGGCGGCAAGGAAACCGTGGACGGGCTGCTCACCCACCCGGATGTGGATGGCATCTCCTTTGTCGGTTCCACTCCGATCGCCAAGTACGTGCACGAAACCGCCACCAAGCACGGCAAACGCGTGCAGGCCCTGGGCGGAGCGAAGAACCACGCGGTGATCATGCCCGATGCCGATATGGACTTGGCCGCCGACCACATCAACGCCGCCGCTTTCGGCTCCGCGGGCCAGCGCTGCATGGCCATCTCCGTGGCCGTCGCCGTGGGCGATGCCGCCGATGGCCTGGTGGACAAGCTCGCCGAGCATGCCCGCAACGTCAACGTCTCGAACGGCTTCGATGAGACGGCGGATATGGGACCGGTGATCACCCCGGCCTCGAAGTCCCGCCTGCAGAAGATCGTTGGCGAGGCGCAGGAAGCTGGCGCCGCGCTGGTCATCGACGGACGCGACCTGGTGGTCAAGGACCACGAGAACGGGTTCTTTGTCGGCCCGACCATCATCGACAAGGTCAGCCGCGAGATGAGCGCCTACACCGAGGAGATCTTCGGCCCGGTACTGGTGGTGCTGCGCGTAGACAGCCTGGAAGAAGCCATCGAAGTGGTCAACGCGAACCCCTACGGCAACGGCACGGCCATCTTCACCTCCTCTGGCGCCCACGCCCGCACCTACACCCGCCGCATCCAGGTAGGCATGGTCGGGGTCAACGTGCCGCTGCCGGTGCCGGTTGCCTGGCACTCCTTCGGAGGCTGGAAGGACTCGCTGTTCGGCGAGCACCACATCTACGGCCCGGACGGCGTGCGCTTCTACACCCGGGGCAAGGCCATCACGCAGCGCTGGCCGGAGCCGGCCCAGGGCACGGCCGCCACCTTCAACTTCCCCTCCAACTAGGCACCTTGAACAGAAGATAAGGTACGCACCATGGCACAGAACATCACCATTGGGACTGCCCCCGACTCCTGGGGAGTCTGGTTTCCCGATGATCCCCAGCAGACACCCTGGCAGCGCTTCCTCGACGAAGTGGCTGAAGCCGGCTACAAGACCATCGAACTGGGTCCCTACGGGTACCTGCCCACCGACCCCGCGCAGCTGGCCGACGAGCTGGCCGCCCGCGACCTGAAGGTCTGCGCCGGCACCGTCTTCACCGCCTTCCACCGCGGTATCGACGGCAGCGCCAGCGCCTGGGAAGAAGCCTGGGAGCCAGCCCGCAAGGTGGCCGAGCTGACCGCCGCCATGGGAGGCGAGCATATTGTGGTGATCCCTGCCATGTGGCGCGACGACGTCACCGGCCAGGCCATCGAATCGGGCACCCTGGACGGGTCGGCCTGGGATTCGCTGGCCAAGGGCCATGACCGGCTGGGAAGGATCCTGCAGGAGGAATTCGGCCTCAAGCAGCAGTTCCATTCCCATGCCGACTCCCATGTCTGCGGCCAGGGCGACATCGAGAAGTTCCTTGAGCTCACCGACCCGCAATTCACCACCCTGTGCCTGGATACCGGACATGCCGAATACGGTGGAGCTTCCAGCGTGGATTTGATCCGCCGCTTCCCGGAGCGCATCGGGTACCTGCACCTGAAGCAGATCAACCCGGACATCCTGGCCACGGTCCGCGCACAGGACATGACCTGGGCCGCGGCCAACTTGGCCGGGGTGATGTGCGAACCGCCTTCCGGGTTGCCTGACCTCAACGAGGTCTTGAAGGAAGTGGAGAAGCTGGGCCGTCCGATTTTCGGAATTGTCGAACAGGACATGTACCCGGTGGCCGACTTCTCGGTGCCGCTGCCCATCGCCACCCGCACCCGCGACTACCTGCTCAGCTGCGGCTCGCGCAGCCGCGTCTAAGCAATCCCCACCTAGCCAAGAATTCTTGAAAGGACATATCGTGCCAGATAACCTGCGCGTCGCCGTCGTTGGAGCCGGGCGCATGGGCGCCGACCACATACAGCGGATCCACCACCGTATTTCCGGAGCCGAAGTCGCGGCCGTTATCGATATCGACACCGACCGGGTCGATGCGGCCATCGACGGGATCCCGGGTGCCAAGGGCTACGCCGACCTGTCCGCGGCGCTCGCCGGCGGAGAGGTCAACGCGGTACTGCTGGCGACCCCCGGCTTCCTTCACCACGATGCGTTGCTGGCGGTGCTCGAGGCCGATATTCCGGTGCTGTGCGAAAAGCCGCTGACCCCCGATGCCGCTTCCTCCTGGGAGATCGTCGAGGCCGAGGCCAAGCTGGGCCGCAAGCGCATCCAAGTGGGCTTCATGCGGCGTTTCGACGCCGAGTACCGGCAGCTGCGCCAGCTGATCGAGGACGAGAGCCTGGGCGAATTGCTGGTGCTGCACCACCAGCACCGCAATCCCTCCACCCCGGAGGGCTTCACCAATGAGATGCTGATCAACGACTCGGTGGTCCACGAATTCGACGCCATCCGCTACTTCACCGGTGACGAGATCACCTCGGTGCAGGTGCGCTTGGGCAAGGCCACCCGCAATGCTCCCAACGGCCAGCACGACCCCCAGCACGTGCTGCTGGAAACCTCGACCGGAGTGCTCGCCGACGTGGAGATCTACGTCAACGCGAAGTTCGGCTACGAGGTGGCGACCCAGGCTTCCTTCGAGGAGGGCATCGTGTCCATCGGCAATGACGCTGGACCGTATGTGCGTACCGCCGGGCAGTGGGGCGGCAAGGTCACCCCGGGCTTCGAGGAGCGTTTCGGCGCCGCCTACGATACCGAAATCCAGTCATGGGTGGACGCCGCGCTGCGAGGCGAATTGGGCGGGCCCAGCGCCTGGGACGGCTACGCCACCGCGGCCTGCTGCGAGGCGGGAGTCGAAGCCCAGCGCACCGGCGAAAAGGTGGCAGTCAAGCTGAACAGCAAGCCGGATCTCTACAGCTAAGGGCATCATGAAATACGCACTGGACCCGACCCCGTTCCATTCCACCCATTCGCTGCTCCAGTTCCCGGAACTGGCAGCGGAGCTGGGCTATGACAGCATCCAGCTGACACCGCATGCGGACATGATTCCGTTCTTCACCCACCCCAAGGCCGACGATGACCTGGTCGCGCAGCTCGCGGCCCGTTGCCGGGCTTCCGGGGTGGAGATCGCTTCGGTGCTGCCGGTACTGCGCTGGGCCTCGCCCGATGAGAATTTGCGCCAGGCCGCGGTGCGCTACTGGAAGCGCGCCATCCAGATTGCCGTGGATCTCGGCGTGAACCAGATGAACACTGAATTCTCCGGGCGGCCGGAACGCGCCGAGGAGTCCGAGGCGGCGTTCTACCGCTCCATGGAAGAGCTCGTGCCAATCATTGAGCGCGAGGGCATCAATGTGGCCATTGACCCGCATCCGGATGATTTTGTCGAAGAAGGCCTGGCCGCTTGGCGGGTGATCCGCGGGGTGAACTCGCCGAATCTGTCCTTCGTCTACGTTGCTTCGCATTCCTTCCACATGAAGGACAAGCCGCTGGATATCATGCAGGCAGTGGGAGAGCGGCTGCGCGTGGTGCACGTGGCGGACACCATGAACCATCATGCCTCGCACGGGTTGCGCTACATCACCAACCCGCCGGGCAATGCGGTGCGCGTGCACCAGCATCTGAAGCTTGGCGATGGCGACGTGAACTGGGACGAATTCTTCTCCGGCCTCGTGGCCAACGGATTTGCCGACCGCCAGGACAGCGTGATGGTCTCCTGCGTTTTTGCCGAGAACGAGAACGCCGTAGCAGTCGCCAAGTACCAGTTGGAGCAGATGCGCAGCCGCGTTGACGCTGCCCGTGCCGTGCGCGCCTAGCCAAACCGGCTTCCCGAGCCGAATTGCAACATGACGAAAGCCGAATCCGCAAGGGTTCGGCTTTCGTCGTCCTGCCAGGGGCCATCCTGCGCAGAAGGCGGATCCAGCAAGAGCCGCAAAATGCCGTGATGATCTGTGGGCATGGTCCCGGGAAGTGGCGGACCGGGAGGCTGCGGCAGTCCAAAAAGCAGTATCCGCCAGGACAAAATGTCCAAGAATACTTGCCCAGAAAACACTGATGACGTATTGTCCTTACATAAGGGCTGTGAAGCCCATCACTTTCAATTATCGACGGGGCCGGAATAATGCTCAATGGCCCCCGCCGCACCGAGTGGAGGAAGCCGGATCGCAGTTGATCCGATGGATGGCCGCAGGCCAGCCACGCTTCCACCCGGGCAATCCAAAGGAGTCCCCATGTCCAGTGCGCAGAGTGCTTCTGCAGAGTCGAGTCTGCCGCCCCTTAGTCCGGGCCCCCATGCAAAACGTCTCGGTTTAATCTCCATCGTTGCCTGTTTCGGCGGTCTGCTTTTCGGCTATGACACAGGTGTTGCCAACGGTGCTGAAGGCCCGATGGCCGCCGAGCTGGGCCTGAATCTCCTGCAGATTGGCGTGGTGATCAGCTCGCTGGTCTTCGCCGCCGCAATTGGCGCACTGGTCGGTGGGCAGATCGCTGACGTGTGGGGCCGGCGGAAAACCATCATCATGCTGGCAGTCCTCTTCTTCGCGGGAAGCCTGCTGGTTGTCTTTTCGCCTGCTGGACCGGAACTGGGAACGTTCTCGCCCTTTGGCTACAGCGTGCTGATTGCCGGACGCATCATGCTCGGATTGGCCGTCGGCGGCGCATCTACGGTCGTACCGGTATACCTGGCTGAACTGGCACCGTATGAAATTCGCGGCTCGATCACCGGCCGCAATGAGTTGGCCATCGTCTCGGGCCAGCTGGCCGCCTTCGTCATGAACGCGATCATTGGAACCGTTCTGGGCGGGACCGTGGATGGCATCTGGCGTATCATGTTCGCGATTTGCGCCTTGCCGGCATTGGCGTTGTTCTTCGGCATGCTGCGCATGCCTGAATCCCCTCGCTGGCTCGTGGAAAAGCGCCGCTATGCCGAGGCGTTGCGGGTGCTCAAGACCGTGCGCTCGCCTGAACGCGCACTGGCCGAAGTCCACGAGATCGAGATTGTCGCCGACGAGGAAAAGCTGGCTAACAAGCCGGTGGGCATCAAAGCGGTGCTGAAGAACAAATGGCTGATGCGCATCATCGCCATCGGCATCGGCGTTTCCATGACTCAGCAGCTCACGGGCATCAACTCGATCATGTACTACGGCACGCGCGTGCTGGAAGAATCCGGGATGTCAGAGCAGCAGGCAGTACCGGCGAATATCGCCTTTGGCGTGGTTGCTGTCATTGGCGGAATTATCGCCCTGCGCAACATGGACCGCATGGACCGCCGCAAGACGTTCCTGATTGGCCTGTCGCTGACCACCACCTGCCACCTGCTGGTGGCTATCGCGGGCATGCTGCTGCCAGTTGGCAGCCCGATCCGGCCAGTGGTGATCCTGATCCTGGTGGTTGCCTTCGTGATGTCCATGCAGACATTCCTGAACGTGGCCGTCTGGGTATGGCTGGCTGAAATCTTCCCGCTGCATATGCGCGGACTGGGCATTGGCATCTCGGTGTTCTTCGGCTGGACGACCAACGGCGTGCTGGCACTGTTCTTCCCATCGCTGGTCTCCGGGATAGGGATTACCGGATCCTTCTTCATCTTCGCTGGCATCGGTGTGCTGGCACTGTTCTTCGTAGCCACGCAGGTGCCTGAAACCCGTGGACGCTCGCTGGAAGCGCTGGAAGAGGACGTTTCCACCGGAGCGATCTACCACGTCAAGCCTGCGGTCAACGCCTGAATCGCGGCGCATCGCTGAGCTGGCAAGCCCAGCCCCCGCCACGTGGCAGGGGGCTGGGCTCGCTGCTATGCCCGGGGCCTTGCCGTGCTGCCTCGCACTACCAGCTGCGGGGCATG
Source organism: Glutamicibacter sp. NPDC087673 (assembly GCF_044743255.1). Taxonomy (NCBI): domain Bacteria; kingdom Bacillati; phylum Actinomycetota; class Actinomycetes; order Micrococcales; family Micrococcaceae; genus Glutamicibacter; species Glutamicibacter sp. NPDC087673. The sequence continues at coordinate 741,031 of NZ_JBIUWB010000001.1, read as the reverse complement.
GGTGCTGGAAGCGCCCGGGGCGTTCAGGGCCGCGTGCATGGCGGCTTGGGCCAGTGCCGCGACATCTTGCCGAACGCTGGTCAGATCGGCGTGCGCCAGCCTGGCGAATTCACTGTCGTCATAGCCGACCAGGCAGATCTGCTCGGGAACATGCAGGCCGGCAAGGTCGATTGCTTGGCGGGCGCCGAGCGCCGCACGGTCATTGAAGGCCAGTACCGCTGTGGCGCGTTCGGCTGGGGCAGTTGCTTCCAGGTATTCGCGCAGGACCGTGAAAGCGGTGGCGTCATCGGGGCCAGCTGGGAGCACTTGGCCGTGCGCGTTGGCGCGGGCGGCGGACTCGGCAAAGGCATCGCGCCGCTGTTGCGCCGCGATGGCAGATCCGCCATCCAGATGCAGCAGCCGTGTGTGGCCGAGCTGGGTCACATGGCTGACGGCTTGTTCAACGCCGGCAGCTTCGTTGGTAATGACGGATGGGATGCCGTCAATCGTGCGCAGCAGGCTGATTATGGGAAGCTGCTTGGAGGCGTGGACCAGTTGAGCCGGCGGAAGTTCCGGGAACAGGCCAATCACCGCTTCGACTCCCGCATCGATCAGCGTATTGAGCACTCGGCGTTCATCGCGGTGCCTGCCGGTAGCGCCCAGGATGATCTCGAAGCCGTTCTGGTCTGCCTGCTCGTACAGGGCATCGGCCAATTCTGCATGCAACGGTTCTCCCAGCGCCAGGGCCAGACCGATGGTCCGGCTGCGGCTGCTGCGCAGCGACCGCGCGCGCGAATCCGGGCGGTAGCCCAACTCCGCGGCCGCCTGCTTGACTCGGGACCGGGATTCTTCGCTGGCACCCTCGGCATCGCGCATGACAATCGAGGCCAGCGCTACCGAGACCCCAGAGGCGCGGGCGACGTCGGCCAGTGTGGGGCGTTTTGCAGGGGGTGTCGGCATGGGCGGAACTTTCTTCTAGAACGTTATAGACAGTTGCTATCCAGTGTGCCATGATTTTCCTGAACACTAAATCTAGAACGTTCTAGGAGAGACTTCATGGCTTACCAGACCCTGCCAGAAACTTCAGTAAAGCCGCTGCGCCTGGCCGTTATCGGTACCGGGTGGATCGGAGCATTCCACGCCCGCACTGTGGCGCAGCATCTGCGGGATGCGCAATTGCATGTCATAGCGGACCCGGCGCCGGGCCGGGCCGCTGAACTGGCCGCTGAGCTTGGTTGCCCGAACTACACCGAAGACATCGCCGACGTGCTGGCCGACGACAGCGTGGACGCCGTGGTTATCGGGGCGCCTTCGAGCTTCCATGCCGGCTTGATCGCCCAAACCGCCGCAGCCGGAAAGCACATCTTCTGCGAAAAGCCGGCAGCGCACGCGTTGTCGGACTTGGACGCCGCGCTTGACGCCGTAGAGGCTTCCGGGGTGCTGCTGCAGATCGGTTTCAACCGGCGCTTCTCCCGGGACTTCGCCGTTGTGGCGGAACAGGTGCATTCCGGAGTTATTGGCACCCCGCAACTGCTGCGCTCGCTGACCCGGGATCCAGAAGTGGCCGGCGGGCTGCCCAACGCGGCAAAGATCCGTTCCCACGTCATTTTCACTGAAACCCTGATCCACGATTTTGACACCCTGAACTGGTTGAACCCGGGAGCCGAAGCAGTGGAAGTCCACGTCATGTCCGATGCGCTGGTGGCCCCTGAGCACCGGGGCTCCGGTTTGCTGGATACCGCCGTGGTGAGCCTGCGCTACTCCAATGGGGCAATCGCCGTGGCCGAGGCGAACTTCTCGGCCAGCTACGGCTATGACGTGCGCGGAGAAGTCTTCGGTTCAAAGGGCATGGTGCAGGCAGGCAATCCGGTGCAGCTGGCCGCGGCCAGCTTCGACAGCCAGGGAGCGCATGCGCCAACCGAACGGTTGAACATCGAGCTATTCGCCCAGGCCTACCGCGAGCAGCTCTCGGTCTTCGCCCGCAAGATCCGGGGCTTGCGCGAGGATACGGCTGATGCGGCCCTGGCGGTCCCCACCGGCGCCGACGCCCGCGCAGCCCTGCGCATCGCACTGGCGGCCTTGGAATCCGCAGAATCCGGGCTGCCGGTCAAGTTGGAATCCGCCACCCGCCTTGCGGTGAACCCGTGAACGGGCAACTGGCGGTCTGTGCCGAAATGGTCTTCCTGGACCTTCCGCTGATCGACCGGGTGAAGCGCCTGGACGAGGCCGGCTTTGAAATAGAACTCTGGGATATCCGGGGCAAGGACCTGCCGGCATTGGCGGCCACCGGCGCCCGTTTCGGCTCCATGACAGGCTACAGCGCAGGCAGCCTCTGCGATCCGGACAGCGCGGGCGAAGTTGTTCGCACCGCCAAGGAATTGATCCCGGCAGCCCAGCAGCTGGGCATCCACCGGCTAGTTGTGCATCCGGCCCAGCTCGTTGACGGGCAGGCGGCCAGCCCGCAATTCCGGGCTACCGGAGAGATGTGGCTCACCGCAGCGCGAACGCTGGAAGCACTGGGCCGCATCGGCGAAGAGCACCAGGTCACCTTCATGCTGGAGAACCTGAACACGATCCTGGATCACCCTGGTATCCCGCTGGGACGCGCCAAGGACACGATGTCCCTGGTCAAGGCCGTCGGGCACCCGAACGTGAAGATGATGCTGGACCTGTACCACGCCCAAATTGGCGAGGGGAACCTCATCGAACTGGTGCGCTCGGCGCTTCCGCACATTGGGGAAATCCAGGTCGCAGACGTACCCGGACGGTGCGAGCCGGGCACCGGGGAGATCAACTATCTGGCCGTCGCCCGTGTGCTGGCCGAGCTGGGTTATTCTGGCCCGATCGGCATGGAGGCCTACGCCAGCGCAGATTCCGAAGGAGCCATCGCGGCCTTTGCCCAGGCGTTTTCACCGCTGTCCAAGCCCGTGGCGCGCTAGCCATCATGCACCGAGCATCGGAATGAGAGTCTAAAGCCAAGTGGCGGCAGCAGGAAAACCTGCTGCCGCCACTTGGCGTGCGTTCCGAGAAGCTACGCGCCAGCGCCGAAAGGCAAGCGCGAATCCATGCTCTGCGAATCCCAAGTCTGGCGGATCCAGCCGTGGTGGGGATCATCGCTGATCAGCCAATCGCGCACCCGCCCCGGGCCGGCCATGACGTTCAGGTAGTAGAGGTCGTATCCCGGCCCGGCCATGGCCGGACCATGCCAGCCGTAGGGGACCAGGACAACGTCCCCGGTGCGGACCTCGGCATTTACATCGATGGGGCGTTCATCCGAGGCATAAACGCGCGCGTAGCCGATGGGATCGCTTGCCGCCTCGGCGGGCATGCCCTGGGCTAGCTGCGTCTCGAAGTAGTAGATTTCCTCGAGGCTGGTTTCGCCTTCCTTCTCCTGATCATGCTTATGCGGAGGGTAGGAAGACCAGTTGCCCGCCGGAGTGATGACTTCGCAGACGATGAATCGGTCCGCTTCCAGGGCGGCCGGGGTGCCGAAGTTGTGGACCTGGCGGGAGCAGTTGCCTGCGCCGCGCAGCTCCACAGGGGTCTCTTCTGCCCTGATCAGCCGGGTCGGGTAGGACTGCTTGGCCGGGGCCAGTGCGACGGCGACCCGGCCCCCTTTGGCGGAGCTGATGGACAACGCCGTGTTGATGCCGGTGTAGAGGACATCAGCAGGTCCAGCAAAGACTGATTCGCGACCCTTGAGAACATGTTCGGTTCCTGCCATGGCGACAGTGAATGATTCGCCGCTGAGCGGGACCACGATCCGTTCTTCGCCGCAGGCCTCCAGTTCAACTGTTTGGCCAGGGGCCAGCTCAGCTACCTTGAGTCCGGTGTGTGCCCAGCCGTCTATGGAAACGGCTGAGTCATGGGCACCGAGCGAGATGCTCCATTCTCCGTTAGCGGCCGAACCTGCAGGGTAAATCCAATCGGTCATCAGTCGATCCTTTCGACGGCGGGGGACAGGTGCCTAGCGTTGCACCAAGGTCATTTCAAAACTGTAGGCGTCTGCTCGATAAACATGGGAGCCGGTTTCCACGTTGCGCCCAGTGTCATCCACCGCGGTGCGCTGCATGGTCACCAGGGCCGAACCGGCCGCTGCGTCCAAGGTCTTGGCCTGGGCTTCATCTGCGGTCGTGGCCCCGATGCGCTGCTGGGCCAGGCGGAAGTTCACCCCTGCTTCGCGCAGGAGCTCGTAGAGGCCATGGGCCTGCAAGGACTTTTCGTCCAGCTCGACAATGTCGTCGCGAACCCAGTTCTCCATGAGGGCCAGCGGGCTGCCTCCGGCAGAACGCAGCCGGGTGAAGTGGTAGACAGAGACGTCCTTGGGCAACGAGAGAAGATCCTGGATCTCCGGCGGAGCGGGAATGTGCTCGAAGCTGAGCAGGGTGGTAGAAGGCTTCTTCCCGGCGCGCTCAAGGTCGTCATTCAGGCTGGACAGCTCAAGATGCCGGCGGATCTGGCTGGAAACAACCTGCGTTCCCACACCGCGCTTGCGCACCAGCAGGCCGGACTGGACTAGGTCATCCATGGCCTTGCGAATGGTGGGCCGTGAAAGCCGCAGCCGCTGGGCCAGCTCGATTTCATTTTCCAGTCGAGTGCCCGAGGCCAGCGAACCGTCGCGGATCGCGCCTTCGATGCCTTGCGCTACCTGGTGGTAAAGGGGAATGGGCGAAGATCGGTCGATCTTGATGCTCAGTGGTGTGCTCACAGTTGCTCCTTGCCGGCGACTTTGTCATGATATGTCGCTTTGACAGGACAAACTATATATGAAAGTTCACGATTTGGGCATCCTTTGGCTGGAAATCCAATCATTCCAAAGCATTCTCCACGCAAGTTGGTGATCCCCAGCGGCGTTGCCAGCCGCGGGGTTCGAGTCAGACATGAGGTCCGACAAGGGGAATTGGACAACAGTTTGGATTGTCCAATCGTCCAGATAAGAAACTCGGCAGATTCCATTGCCCGAGGATTCCAGTGGCACATATGGTTTTTTGGAACGGTCCAAGACTTGAGGCGAGCCGCGGCGGCCACAGGGAATCACGGCGTTAAACGCCGCAGACAGGAGAACATCATGAATGAACAGCGCAGCATCGGCGTGGGGCTGATCTCGGTGGGATGGATGGGCAAGCTGCACGCTCGCGCCTACAGTTCGGTGCCCTATGCTTATCCAGAGCTGGGCATCAAGCCAAGACTGGTCATAGCCGCGGACACCGAGCAGTCGCGAGTCGACTTCGCGATCTCAACACTGGGCTTCGAGCGCGGAACACTGGACTACCACCAGGTGCTAGCCGATCCCGAGGTGGATGTCGTCTCGATTTGCGCTCCGAACTTCCTGCACGCCGACATGGCGATCGCCGCAGCGGAGGCCGGCAAGCACTTCTGGATCGAAAAGCCCGCCGGCCGAAGCCTGGCCGAAACGCAGGCTATCGAGCAAGCCGCCATCCGTAATGGCGTGGTCACCTCGGTCGGGTTCAACTACCGGCATGCGCCAGCTATCGCACGCGCCCGCCAGCTGGTGCAAGAAGGCCGGCTGGGATCCATCACGAATGTCCGCGCCAGCTTCCTTGCCGGATATGCGGCAGACCCCCGGGCCGCTTTATCATGGCGCTTCAACCGGGAGCTGGCCGGCAGCGGGGTGCTTGCTGACCTGTTCAGCCATGCAGCTGATCTATGCAGCCATGTTGTCGGCCCCATCCAGGGCATTTCCGCATCCACCAATGTCATGATCCCGTCCCGGCCGAAACTATCCATGGGCCAGGGCACGCATTTCGACCTGATCGAAGGCGGTGAGCAAGGTGAGGTCGAGAATGAGGACTACGCCGCAGCGTTGGTGCGTTTCAGCCCAGAAGGAGTGGCGGACCGCGCGATCGGAACTATCGAGGCATCCCGGGTGGCTGTGGGACCGCAGTGCGGTTACCGACTGGAAATCTACGGCACGGAAGGTTCGGTCAAGTGGGATTTTGAACGCATGAATGAACTGGAAGTCGTGCTCGGTCGAGACAATGAAGAGCAGGGATTCACGACGGTGATCGGCTCGCCAAAGCATGGCGAATACTCCCGGTTCCAGCCAGGCCCAGGGAACGCGATGGGCTTTGACGACCTCAAGACCATCGAGGCCAAGAAGTTCCTGCTGGCTATCGCCGGTGGAGAGAAAACGAACTCCACCATCGCCGATGCGGTGGCCGCAGCCGCAGTGGTCGAAGCGGCCGAAGCATCTGCCGCAAGCGGCACGTGGCAGGCGCTGGATGAGCCTGTGCGCGCTGCGAGTGTGCAATACTGACCGCCATGCCTGACTCGTCGCGCCGCCGCCCCACGATCCGGGACGTCGCCAAGCATGCCGGGGTCTCAAAATCCTTGGTCTCCCTGGTGCTCTCGGATCCTAGCAAGGTCAGTTCGATGCGGCGTTCGCTGGTCGAGGACTCCATCCGCGAGTTGGGCTATCAGCCCAACCTGGCAGCGCGCTCGCTTTCGGCCGAGAACCGGCATGCCATTGGCGTTGTCTTGGGGGAACTGCATAATCCCTGGGTTCTGAGCGTCGCGGAAGTGGTTCGCGAACAGTTGCAAGCAGCAGGGCTTGACGTGCTGTTCAGTGCGGCCGCGATTCATGACGGGCAGGGCGTTGGGCCCGCGGAATTGCAGACCTTGCGCGATTTGCGGGTCAGTGGAATTCTCGTCGTTGGATCAGCCGATGACGCCGTCAGTTTCGAAGCCGCCTTGGGTGAGACTCCCGCGGTATTTGTTGGCGGCGGGCGCCAGGCCCAATCAAGCGCTGGCGCGGTTTCGGTTGATGATGAGCAGGGCTTCGGCATGGTGATTGACCACTTGGTCGATTGCGGAAATGCGTGGATTACCCATATAGCCGGTGGCGCTGGTCCGGTTTCTGCGATGCGCGAAGCCGCCTATCATCGGGCGATGCTGCGCCATGGCTTGCGCCAGCACGTACAGGTGGTGGAAGCCGGGCCAACGATTCAGGCCGGGCATGAAGCCGTAGCGCGACTGCTGGCCTCGGGGGCACGGCCTGAATCGCTGGCTTGTTTCAATGATCTTTCCGCCATTGGGGCGCTGCAGGCTCTGGATGAGGCTGGCGTGTCTGCGGCGGTGACTGGCTACGACAATATTTCCCTATCGTCGCTGGGAAGAATTTCGCTGACCAGCATCGGCTCGGATTCGGAAGATCTCGGTCGCAGCAGCGTGCGGCTGCTGCTCCAATTGATGCGGAATCCGGAAGGAAAATTTGCACGTCAGTTGATGATTCCACCGCGGCTTATCGTGCGCTCCTCGTCGCAGCTGCACCGTTGAACCCTGTGAAAGCGGCGTTTCGCCGTGCTTGTCGAGGTCGGCAAATTACTCGTCTTCACATCCTTATGTCTTAACAAAGTCTTGACGGATTGCTTTTCGTCACGCACACTTTAGGCATCTTGTGATTCAAGTCACGGAACATCTTGTTAAGGCGGCCCGCCCCAGGGGACAATCGGGGTGCGCCGGGGATTCCTGAAGGGGAAACGAATATGGGAAAGCCAATTTGGCGCAAACTCGCAATCACGCTCGCCATCATTCCAGCATTGGGGCTGGCGGCTTGCTCGTCCACTGGCGGGCGTGCACCGGAACCGGAAAGCAATGCCGGTGGCGGTGCGGTGGCGGCTACTGACCGCATCAAAATCGCGGTCATCACCCACGCGGCTCCAGGAGATACCTTCTGGGACATTCTTAGAAAGGGCGCTGAAGAAGCTTCGGCCAAGGACAACGTAGAACTCCAGTATCTGAGTGATCCTGATGGCGGACGCCAGTCCCAGCTGATCGAGCAGGCTATTGACCAGGGCGTCGACGGCATCGCCGTGACCCTGGCCAAGCCCGACGCCATGGCTGGAGCGCTAGGCAAGGCTGCCGATGCCGGGATCCCCATTGTCAGCTTGAATGCCGGTGAAGCCCGATTCAAGGATCTCGGAGCATTTGCCCACTTCGGTTCCAATGAGCAGCTTGCAGGCCAGGCCGCTGGCGAAAAGCTGAAGGAGGCGGGAATCAAGAAGCCGATATGCGTCATCCAGGAACAGGGGCACGTTGGGCTTGAAGCACGTTGCGCCGGCGTGAAGAAAATCGTCCCAGACACCGAAATACTCTACGTGCAGGGCACTGACATGACCCAGGTTGAATCAACGGCAACCGCAAAGCTCCAAGCCGATAAGCAAGCCGACGCGATCATCGGCCTGGGCGCACCCATCACGATGACACTGCTCAAGGCTAAAGCCACGGCGAAGTCCGAGGTCGAGGTAGCTTCCTTCGACATGAACTCGCAGTTGGTTGAAGAAATCACCAAGGGCAATGTGATGTTCACCGTTGACCAGCAGCCTTGGTTGCAGGGCTACATGGCAGTTGATGCGCTGTGGCAGAACAACCGTGGCGGCTTCACCATCGGCGGTGGACAGGCGACGTTGACCGGCCCGGCTGTTGTAGACAAAGCCGTCGCTGAGCAAATTACCAGTTTCGCCCAAGAAGGCGTCCGCTAGCCACATCCCCTCGGCGCGCGCCTGATCTGCCGGTAGCGGCGATCCGGCGCGCAGCCTGGACACGGAGGAAATCCCATGTCATCTATAACAGCTTCACCCTCTCAAAAGAGAAAATCTCCGGCTCTGGACGAGCGCGTCGGCAAGAAAAGCGCATTGTCTATCCTTCTGGGCCGTCCGGAGATCGGTGCTCTCGTGGGCGCCATCGCCCTTTTCGTATTCTTCGCCGTCGTCGCTCCGGTCTTCCTGGCTCCCGCATCCTTGGCCACCGTCCTCTATGGGGCTTCGACCATCGGCATCATGGCCGTTGGCGTGTCACTGCTGATGATCGGTGGCGAGTTCGACCTATCCACCGGTGTGGCCGTCATTTCTTCGGCGCTCAGTGCATCGATGATCTCCTGGTACTTCGGTCTCAACGTCTGGGTCGGCATTGCCTTGGCCCTGGTCGTCTCGCTGCTGATCGGTTTCATCAACGGAATCATCCTGATCAAGACCAAGCTGCCATCCTTCATCGTGACGCTGGCCAGTTTCTTGATGCTCACCGGCCTGAATCTGGGCCTGACGCGAGCCATTGGCGGCTCGGTGTCCTCTCCATCTATTGCGGATATTGAAGGATTCCAGAGCGCAAAGGCGGTCTTTGCCTCTTCAGTCAATATCGCCGGGATCGACGTCAAGATCACCGTGTTCATCTGGATCGCCATGGTGATCATCGCTTCCTGGATCTTGCTCCGAACCAAGATCGGGAACTGGATCTTCGCCGTAGGCGGGGATGAGAAGGCCGCTCGCGCCGTCGGCGTTCCAGTGGTCCGCACCAAGATCGGACTCTTCATGGCCGTTGGATTCTGCGGCTGGGTGCTGGGCATGCACAACCTCTTCGCCTTTGACTCGGTGCAGTCCGGCGAAGGCATCGGCAATGAATTCCTCTACATCATTGCCGCGGTCATCGGCGGCTGCCTGCTCACCGGCGGTTACGGTTCAGCCATTGGCGGCGCTATAGGGGCGTTCATTTTCGGCATGGCGAACAAGGGCATCGTGTACGCGGAATGGAATCCGGACTGGTTCAAGTTCTTCCTTGGCCTGATGCTGCTCTTGGCTACGGTGGTCAACATCGTGGTGAAAAAGCGTGCGGAATCCAGCAAGTAGGAAGCCAAGGACAAAAATCATGAAGACTCGCAAGAATAAGAAGACCGAAGACCTGCTCGAGAAGCTCGAGCCCAAGATCAGCGACAACCTGCTGACCCTCAAGGGAGTTGGCAAGCACTACGGAAGCATCATCGCCCTGCGCGGTGTCGACATGGTGGTGGATCCGGGCAAGGTCACCTGCGTTCTCGGGGATAACGGCGCCGGCAAGTCCACGCTGATCAAGATCATCGCCGGCTTGCACCAGCACGATGAAGGAGAGTTCAGTTTGCATGGCTCGGCCATCAAGCTCAAGAGTCCCCGCGTCGCACTGGATGCCGGCATCGCCGCGGTGTACCAGGACCTGGCGGTCGTTCCTTTGATGCCGATCTGGCGCAACTTCTTCCTCGGCTCGGAACTGACCACCGGGGTTGGGCCGTTCAAGAAGCTTGATGTGCAGAAAATGAAGGACATCACCAAGCAGGAGCTCTCCGACATGGGCATTGATCTGCGTGACGTCGAGCAGCCGATCGGCCAGCTGTCCGGCGGTGAACGCCAATGCGTAGCCATCGCTCGCGCGGTATATTTCGGAGCCAAGGTCCTGATCCTCGATGAGCCCACCGCGGCCTTGGGCGTCAAGCAGTCCGGCGTGGTGCTGCGCTACATCCTCCAGGCGCGCGACCGCGGGTTGGGTGTCATCTTCATTACGCACAACCCGCATCACGCGTATCCGGTAGGGGACTCGTTCCTGTTGCTGAAACGCGGCCGCTCCATCGGGTACTACTCGAAGTCGGAAATCACCGTCGAAGAGCTGACCGCCCAGATGGCCGGTGGCGCTGAACTCGCTGAACTGGCTCATGAGCTTGAACAGCTTGGTGGACATGATGAAGAGCTGGCAGAGGCAGAGGCGGGCGCGAACTCTCAAGCAACAGCCTGACCCAACCGCAGCTAAGGCCTGGGCTTCTTCGAGATGGTGAAGAAGCCCAGGCCTTAGCTGTCCCAGTGCTTAGAGCGAGTAGTCAATCATTTCACTATGGCCAGTAGCGATGGAACGCACCGCGGCCTGGGCGATGGCCTGGGATTTGAGCCCCTCACGCAACGTGACAGGTACTTCCCGGTCTTCGTCCAGTGCCTGAACGAAGGCTCCCAAGCTGGCGGCATAGGTTGGCTGGACCCTGTCGAACCAGTTGCCGTGCAGCCCGTGGGATTGCGCGTGCTGCCCCTGGAACAGGCTGACGTGCCCCGAGGGTTGCCGTTCAGATGCGGCCATGGCTTCAGACCCCAGCGCTTCGATGCGTTCGTCATAGCCATAATTCGTATGGCGCACACAATCTATTTGGGCCATCGCTCCACTAGGGAACTGCAGCGAACTGATCGAAGTGTCCACATCGCCAAATTCCGCAATCTCCGGGGCGGACAGGGCCGAGCCGAAGGCGTGCACCTGCAGGGGATCCTGGCCTGATATCCAGCGTGCCAAATCATAGAAGTGCACGGCCTGATCGAGGAACTGGCCGCCAGAATTTTTCAGGTAATCCAGTGGTGGCAATGCTGGGCCACGCGAAGTCAACTGGAGCAAAGCCAGATCGCCGATTCGCCCGGAGTGCACGAGCTCCTTGAGCTCTGCGTGAGCGCGATCGAAGCGCCGGTTGAAATTGACCATGGCCTTGATTCCTGAACGTTCAACGTAGGCTACCGTCGCCTTTGCCGTTTCCAAGTCGAGGTCGATTGGCTTTTCGACGAGAGCCGCCAGGCGCGCATCGGCTGCAAGGCGGAGGTTCTGGGCGTGGGAATCCGTTGATGACGCGATGAACACTGCGTCCAGGCCGTCATTGCCGAAAATCTGGTCGAGCGTTGCTGCTGCCTTGGCGCCATGTCGCGAGGCCAGAGCAGCAGCTCGCTGAGGGTCAATGTCGTAGACCAGTTTAAAGTCGATCTCCGGGTGTGCGGCCAAGTTGTGTGCATGCACCGAGCCGATGAAGCCGGCGCCGATCAGGGCGAATCTTTGCATTGAAGGCACCTCGTGAAGTTGGTTGAAGTCAGGAGACCATGATGTCCAGAAGATTGCGCATGGTGCTGGCAACCTTGTGGAAGTCGTGCTCATTGGCGCGGTCAGAGAACATCTCGGAAACCCACCAGCCGTCATAGCCGGTGGACTTGATCGCGTCCACCCACTGCTGCAATGGGATGGCGCCACCGCCGATGACGACATTGCGGTGCACGTCCTGGGCCGGAACCTCATGGCGCCGATCCAGATCCAACCCGTCGGAAATATGGGCCTCCTTGATCAGTTCCTTGGGCAACGCGGCCACTTCTTCCAAGGTGTCCCCGACGGTCCAGAAATGCCAGGTGTCCAAGGCGATGCCGACGTTCTCGCGACCGCAACGCTCAATAATTTCCAGGGCTTGTCGACACCGATTGATATTCGACCAAGCCAGCGGTTCCAAGTAGATCTCCAGCCCGTGCTCTGCGGCGATCCCGGCGGCAGCAGATACATTATCGGCGGCAATGGCCATGGCCTCCGGTTCCGAAAGACCGAGTGTCCCGCGGTAGCGATCATCAGATGCTGCGAGTTTTCCGGACTTGAAATCCTTGACCACATTCCAGTCCACTGGCCCGGTGCACATTTGCAGGATCGGTGCGCCGACCACTGTGGCGATTTCGGCCATCCGCCTGACTTCCCGGAGCATGTCATCACGTGCGGTGCCTTGGCGTTCAAGGTCAAGGACTGCGCCGATTCCTGTCACTTCAAGGCCCGTGAGCATTTCTGGAAGCGTGTGCACAGAAAAGCCGGCATCAAGATAGCGATAGAGTTTCGGGCTTTGCAACTCGATGCCTCCGAATCCGGCCGACCGTGCCGTTGCAATATCGGTGGCAACATTCCCGTAAAAACTTGTTGTGACATTCATGGACAGTTTTGCCATTGGTCCTCCTTGGCGTGTGGAATGCATGCGTGGAAACGAAATGTACAGTTGTCAGTACAAAGGTGCTTCCAAGATCATATGCCCACTGCTCCCCGGAAAGTAATACGCTCGGGCATATTCTCCATGAATTTTTTCCGAGCCGCCGCTAGGCTGGTCTGCGAGTGCAGGATACGTCTGTTCATCACCAGTTTTTCAATGGTTCAAGGCGAAAGTGCGTTATATACCTTCAAGGGAATGCAGTAATCCGGCTCGCTGATTGACTGGATATTCGCCCGCGACAGTGGCTGTTTCGAAGGTGTTTGCAATAATGACCGTTGTGAACATTGCTCAGCCCGGTGAAGGGCGCCCAGGAAACCGGCCCCCGTCGATGGCGGATGTGGCGGCCTTGGCCGGGGTGTCCCATCAGACGGTTTCCCGCGTGCTCAACGACCATCCAAACGTCAGGGCGGGAACCCGCGACCAGGTGCTGGATGCCATCCGCCAGCTGGGTTATCGCCGCAACCGAGCCGCGCGGGCACTGGCCACATCGCACTCGAGCACTATCGGCATTCTGACCATCGGCAGCGAACTCTTCGGACCGCAATCCACCGTGCTGGCCATCGAGGCCGCTGCCCGTGCGCAGGGATATTTCGTGACCGTTACCGCACTGGATCGCTATGACGCGCACAGCGCGAGCGAAGCCCTCAGCCACCTGGTGGACCAGGGCGTTGATGGCGTGGTGATGGTTGCGCCCTTCGAAAAGGTGATCGATGCCCTGGATGATGCTGCCCTGACGATTCCAGTGGTGGTCGTGGCCGCTCGCACCGAGGTTCCCGACGCGGATCCGGCGCATTACGTGTACATCGACCAGCGTGAAGGCGCGCGCTTGGCCACTGGTCATCTTCTGGCCCTGGGGCACCGCAAGATCGTCCACGTGTCCGGGCCGACCGGCTGGTTCGACGCCACCGAACGGCAGATCGGCTGGCGGGAAAAAATGCTGGAAGCCAAGGCCCCGATTGTTGAGGTGCCAGCTGAATCCTGGCAGGCCCAGAGCGGCTATGAGGCAGGCCAGCGTCTGGTTGACCCGATACGCGCCGGCGAAGTTACGGCAGTATTCGCAGCGAATGATTACCTTGCCACCGGTGTTCTGCGTGCTTTCTGGGAAGCCGGGCTGGAAGTACCCAATGACGTTTCGGTTATCGGTTTCGACGACCTGCAAATCTCCAATTTCCTGATCCCTTCGCTGACCACGGTTCGCCAGCCTTTCCGCGATGTCGGCCATGCTGCGCTGATGGAATTGCTGGAAGGCGCCACGGCTGACAGGGTCCCGAAAGTGATTGCGCCAACGCTGGTAATCCGGGCGAGTACAGCACCGCCCAACGCCCGCTAGCCAAGCGCTTCATTCCCCGAGTCCGGGATCCGGTATTGCGGATCACAAATTGTTAGCGCTAACATTGGATCGAGGTTTTGTTCTTCCAGCGCATTTTTCGCGAGTGGAGCAGGAAACGATGGCTATGGCGCTGCTCACCGAGCTGTGCGAACGGAGATTTCATGGCAACACAGCTCAACGGGCCAACCGCCCGCGAGATCATCAGCAACGGCGAAGCCGTGCTGGGCATCGAGTTCGGTTCAACGAATATCAAAGCCAGCCTGATCGGCCCCGGCCACCAGCAGCTTGCCAGCGGCAGCCACGCCTGGGAGAACCAGTACGAAAACAGGAATTGGACCTACTCCCGCGAAGCCATCGTCGCCGGCCTGCAGGACTCTATGGCCCAGGTGCTGGCAGATGCCCAAGAGCGCCACGGAGTACGCCCAACGCAGCTAGGAGCCGTTGGAATCTCCGCGATGATGCATGGCTACCTCGCCTTCGACGCCGACCGGGAACTGCTGGTTCCCTTCCGCACCTGGCGCAACACCTCCACGGCAAAAGCGGCGGCGATGCTCAGCGAGGAACTGGACTTCAATATCCCGCAGCGCTGGTCCGTAGCGCACTACTTCCAAGCGCTGCTCAACGGCGAAGAGCACGTGTCGAAAGTTTCCCGCCTGAACACGCTGGCCGGATTCGTGCATGAGCTTCTCACCGGAAATTTTGTGCTTGGCGTGGGCGATGCCGCGGGAATGTTCCCCATCGATTCAGCCACCGGCAGCTACGATGCACGGATGCTTTCCGCCTTTGACGCGGTGGCTGCCCGGCATGGCGCGACCGCAGGGCTTTCCTCAATGCTGCCCGCGGCACTGCCCGCCGGTGCAGATGCTGGCACGCTTAGCGAAGCCGGGGCCTTGCTCCTGGACCCCACCGGCCAGCTCCAGCCTGGCAGCCCGCTGTGCCCACCGGAAGGAGACGCCGGAACCGGCATGGTGGCCACCAATTCGGTAGCCCAGCGCACCGGCAACATCTCCGCCGGAACCTCCATTTTCGCGATGGTGGTCCTCGACGCGCCGCTCAAGGAAGTGCACCACGAAATCGACGTGGTCACCACGCCCGATGGGCATCCGGTAGCCATGGTCCACTGCAATAACGGCGCCAGCGAATTTGCCGCCTGGGCCCAGGTCTTCGGGCAGTTCGCCCGGGCGCTGGGCAGCGACGCCGACGACAACGCGGTCTTCGAAACCCTGCTGCGTTCGGCCCTTCAGGGTGCTGCCGATGGTGCGGGGCTCCTGGCCTACAACAATCTTTCCGGCGAACCGGTAGCGGGTCTTGCCGAAGGCCGTCCGGCCATCCTGCGCACCCCGGACTCCACGCTGAACCTGCCCAACTTCGTGCGTGTTCAGGTGTACGCCATGTTCGCCACGCTGAGCCTCGGACTGCGCGTGCTGGCCGCCGAAGGCGTCGAGGTCAAGCAGATGTTTGCCCATGGCGGCATCTTCCGCACCGCCGGGGTGGCCCAACGGCTGCTGGCCGCTGCGATCAACACTCCCGTCCTTGTCGGGGACAGCGCCGGACACGGAGGTGCATGGGGCATCGCCGTCCTGGCAGCGTACCGGCGCCGAGTCCTCGATGGCCTGCAGCAGTCCCTGCCTGAATTCCTGGATTCCGAAGTCTTCGCCGGTGCCGCTTTGAGCCTCGCGGAGCCGCAGGCCGATGACCGTGCCGGCTTCGAGGCCTACCTGGAAACCTATGAAGCCGGCCTGGCCATTCAGCGCACCGCCATTACCGCCATCTAGGCATCGCACACAGTTTCGGACGAAAAGAGAAACCGATGAATCAACCACGAATCCTGGCGGATTACCCGCAGTCAATGCAGGACGAGGTGGCCACGGTCCGCCAGATTGTTGCCGACCTGCACGCCGAATTGCCGCGCTATGAGCTGGTGGTATGGACTGCCGGCAACGTGTCGCAGCGCGTGCGCCACCCGGAAATCGCCGACGGCTCCGCGGACCTGTTCGTGATCAAGCCATCGGGCGTCGCCTACGACGAGCTGACCGCGCAGTCCATGGTGGTCTGCACCTTGGACGGCAAGCTGCTCGATGGCACCCGCGCCCCGTCCTCGGACACCGCGGCCCATGCCTACACCTACGAGCACATGCCGCAGGTGGGCGGCGTGGTGCATACCCACTCCACCTACGCCACCGCATGGGCGGCGCGCGGCGAGGAAATTCCCTGCGTGCTGACCATGATGGCCGACGAATTCGGCGGCCCGATCCCGGTAGGCCCCTTCGCCATCATTGGCGATGATTCGATTGGCCGCGGCATCGTGTCCACGCTGAGCGAGTCCCGCAGCCCGGCCGTGCTGATGCGCAACCACGGTCCTTTCACTATCGGAAAGGACGCCAAGGCCGCAGTCAAAGCCGCGGTGATGTGCGAGGAAGTGGCTCGAACCGTGCACATCTCGCGCCAGCTGGGCAACCCGGTCGCGATCGACCAGAAGCATATCGACTCGCTCTACGAGCGCTACCAGAACGTCTACGGACAGTAAGGACATCATGGCCAAGGCATATAACACCCAAGAAATCTGGTTCTTCACCGGCAGCCAGGACCTGTACGGCGAAGAGACGCTGCGCCAGGTGGCGCAGCAGTCCACCGAGGTCGCGCAGGCGCTGGATGCGTCCGCCGACGTTCCGGCAAGGATCGTGTGGAAGCCGGTTCTGAAGGACTCCGAATCCATCCGCCGCGCAATGCTGGAAGCAAACTCGGATGACAAGGTGCTGGGCGTCATCACCTGGATGCACACCTTCAGCCCGGCCAAGATGTGGATCAACGGCCTGAAGGCCCTGCAGAAGCCGCTGCTGCACCTTCACACCCAGGCCAATGTCGAACTGCCCTGGGATTCGATCGACTTCGACTTCATGAACCTGAACCAGGCCGCCCACGGCGACCGCGAGTACGCCTACCTGGCCACCCGCCTGGGCGCGGCCCGCACCACCGTGGTCGGCCATGCCTCCAACCCGGCCGTATCCCGCCGCGTGGGCACCTGGATCCGCGGCGCTGCCGGCTTCAACGCCGTGCAAAACCTGAACCTGGTCCGCTTCGGCGACAACATGCGCAACGTCGCGGTGACCGAGGGGGACAAGACCGAGGCGGAGATCCGCTTCGGCGTCTCGGTGAACACCTGGGCCGTCAACGACCTGGTCGAAGCGGTCCAGGCCGTGGCCGAGGCCGACATCGATGCGCTGGTCGCCGAGTACGAGCGCGAATACGAAGTCGTGCCCGAACTGCGCGCCGGCGGTGCCCGCCACGAGTCGCTGCGCTATGCCGCATCCCAGGAAATTGCGCTGGAAGCCTTCCTGTCCAAGGCCGGCGCCATGGCGTTCACGACCAACTTCGAGGACCTGGGCGGGCTCAAGCAGCTGCCGGGCCTGGCTGTGCAGCGCCTGATGGGCAAGGGCTACGGCTTCGGCGCCGAAGGCGACTGGAAGACCGCGGTACTGGTGCGTGCCGCCAAGGTCATGGGCGAGGGCCTGCCGGGCGGCGCCTCGCTGATGGAGGACTACACCTACGACCTGACTCCCGGCAAGGAGCTGATCCTCGGCGCCCACATGCTCGAGGTCTGCCCGTCGCTGACCACCTCCAAGCCGCGGGTTGAAATCCACCCGCTGGGCATCGGCGGCCGCGAGGATCCGGTGCGCATGGTCTTCAACGCGGACGTTGCCGAAGGTGCGGTGGTCGTGTCCATGGCCGATATGCGCGAGCGCTTCCGCCTGACTGCCAATGTGGTGGATGTGGTCACCCCGCCGGCGGACCTGCCGAACCTGCCGGTGGCGCGCGCGGTGTGGAGCCCGCGGCCGGACTTCAATATTTCCGCCGAGTCCTGGCTGGCTGCCGGCGGTGCGCACCACACGGTGATGTCCACGGCCGCGGGGATCGAGGCTTTCGAGATCTTCGCCGAAATCGCAGGCACCGAGCTGCTGGTTATCGATGAGGAAACCACCCGCCGGAACTTCGCGCAGCAGATTCGCGTGAACCAGAGCTACTACCGCTTGGCGCAGGGTTTCTAGCGGTTCGAAGGACACCTGCCCAGGTAATGCGCGCCCCGTTGCGGGGCGTGCATTACCAATGAGTAAGGAATCTTAATTTATTTACATAGAGGGTGGCTGAAATCACTGTGTTAGCGCTAACATAGTGTGAGTCCAGTCTCACTCGCAGATATGGCAACCTTTCAAGGAGGAAAAGATGGCATGGAATAATTGGACCCGCAAGGCCGCGGCGACCATGGGATCGCTGGCACTGGTCGGCGCATTGGCAGCGTGCAGCGGCGGTGGCGCTGGCGGCGGAGCAGGAGCCGGCGAAGGCGAGTCGACTGCACCTGAGGACATCCAGGTGGGCGTGGCAATGCCAACCGAGACTTCCGAGCGCTGGATTGCCGACGGCGAAGCCGTCAAGTCCCAGCTGGAAGCCGCTGGCTTCGAAGTCGACCTGCAGTTCGCGAATGACGACATCCCCACCCAGCAGCAGCAGATCGACCAGATGATCACCAAGGGCAGCGACATCCTGGTAGTCGCCTCCATCGACGGCACCGCGCTGTCCACCCAGCTGCAGGCCGCAGCGGACCAGGACATCCCGATCATCTCCTACGACCGCTTGATCAACGGCACCGAGAACGTCGACTTCTACGTCACCTTCGACAACTACAACGTCGGCGTCCAGCAGGCAACCTCGCTGCTGACCGGCATGGGCCTGGCCGATGAGGAAGGCAAGCGCACCAGCAAGGAGGGCAAGTTCAACGTCGAGCTCTTCGCCGGTTCGATCGACGACAACAACGCGCACTTCTTCTGGAAGGGCGCCATGGATACCCTCAAGCCCTACCTGGATGACGGCACCCTGACGGTCAAGTCCGGGCAGACCAAGATCGAGCAGGCAGCTACCCTGCGCTGGAGCCAGGAAGAAGCCCAGTCGCGCATGGAAGACCTGATCACCGCCCACTACCAGGGCGGCAAGACCAAGATCGACGGCATCCTCTCGCCATTCGACGGCATCTCCCGCGGCATCATCACCGCACTGTCCAACGCCGGCTACGGCAAGACCATCGAGGCCGGCCTGCCGATCATCTCGGGCCAGGATGCAGAAATCGCTTCGGTGAAGCTGATCGACGATGGCGTGCAGTACGCAACCATCTTCAAGGACACCCGCAAGCTGGCTACCCAGGCTGTCGAGGCAGTGAAGTCCTACGCAGGCGGCGGCGAGCCGGAAGCCAATGACACCGAAACCTACGACAACGGCAAGAAGGTTGTTCCTTCCTACCTGCTGGATTCGGACATCGTCGTCAAGGACAACATCACCTCCCTGCTGGTCGACTCCGAGTACTACACGGCCGAGGAAGTCAAGGCCGGCCAGACCAAGTAGTCTCCCAGGCCGCAATCCGGTGGGCGGGAGGGCAAGCCGCCCTCCCGCCCACCGGATGCACCGCTCACAGCACACACCAAGGACGTCTGCACTATGGACACCACGATCCTGCACATGCAGGACATCACCAAGACTTTTCCCGGAGTCAAGGCGCTGGACGGCGTCAACCTTTCGGTTAGCAAGGGCGAGATCCACGCTATCTGCGGAGAGAACGGCGCCGGAAAATCCACCCTCATGAAGGTGCTCTCCGGGGTCTACCCGCACGGCAGCTACGAGGGCCAGATCATTTTCGAAGGCGAAGAGCTCAAGGCCTCGAACATCAAGGACTCCGAAGCCCAGGGCATCGTGATCATCCACCAGGAGCTGGCGCTGGTGCCGTACCTGTCGGTGGCCGAGAACATCTTCCTCGGCAACGAAACCGCGCGCGGCGGCTTCATCGACTGGAACGAGACCAACCACCGCGCCGCGGACCTGCTGGCCCGCGTGGGCCTGGACGAACTGCCGGTCACCCCGGTAGGCCAGCTGGGCGTGGGCAAGCAGCAGCTGGTGGAAATCGCCAAGGCGCTGAGCAAGAACGTCAAGCTGCTGATCCTGGACGAACCGACCGCCGCGCTGAATGACGACGACTCCGAGCACCTGCTGAACCTGCTGCGCGGACTGCGCGAACAGGGCATCACCTCGATCATCATTTCGCACAAGCTCGGCGAGATCGAGGACATTGCCAACACCACCACGATCATCCGCGATGGCCAGTCCATCGAGGCGCTGGACATGGCCGATCCCGAGTCCAACCAGAACCGCATCATCCGCGGCATGGTGGGCCGCGAACTGTCCTCCCGCTACCCGGAACGCGTACCGCAGATCGGCGACGTGGTCTTCGAGGTCCAGGACTGGTCGGTCCAGCACCCGGTCCAGCAGGACCGCACCGTGGTGGAAAGCGCCAACCTGGAGGTCCGCGCCGGCGAAATCGTCGGCATTGCAGGACTGATGGGCGCCGGGCGCACCGAATTGGCGATGAGCATCTTCGGCCACAGCTATGGCCGGAACATCACCGGCACGGTCAAGATGGACGGCAAGCCGGTGGACACCTCCACCGTGGGCAAGGCCATCAAGGCCGGCATCGCCTACGTTTCCGAGGACCGCAAGAAGTTCGGGCTGAACCTGATCGAGGACATCCGCGTGAACACCACCGCGGCCGGCCTGGACAAGATCTCCTCCAAGGGCTTCGTGGACGGCAACAAGGAGATCCAGATTGCCGAGCACTACCGCAAGTCCATGCGCATCAAGACCCCGAACGTGATGGCGAAGGTCGGGAACCTCTCGGGCGGCAACCAGCAGAAGGTCGTGCTGGGCAAATGGCTGCACACCGCACCCGAGCTGCTGATCCTCGACGAGCCCACCCGCGGCATCGACGTCGGCGCCAAATACGAGATCTACACCATCATCAACGAGCTGGCGGCTGCCGGCAAGGCCGTGCTGGTGATCTCCTCCGAACTGCCAGAGCTCTTGGGCATCTGCGACCGCATCTACACCCTGGCCTACGGCCGAATGACCGGCCAGCTGCCCAGCAGCGAAGCCACCCAGGAACGCCTCATGGAACTCATGACCATCGAGAAGGAAAGCACCCGATGACCATCACAAGCGAGCTGAAGGATATCTTCACCAAGAACCTGCGCACCTCGGGCATTTACATTGCCTTCGTGCTCATCGTGGTGCTGTTCACCATCCTGACCAACGGGCTGCTGCTCAGCCCGATCAACATCACCAACATCATCTTGCAGTACTCCTACGTGCTGATCCTCGCCCTGGGCATGATCCTGGTGATCGTCGCCGGGCACATCGACCTGTCGGTCGGCTCCCTCGTGGCGCTGACCGGTGCGGTCTCCGCGGTCATCGTCATCAAGGGGGATCTGCCCTGGTGGGTCGGCATGCTCGCCGGCATCGCCGTGGGCGCCCTGTGCGGCCTGTGGCAGGGCTTCTGGGTGGCGTACGTGGGCATTCCCGCGTTCATCGTGACCCTGGCCGGCATGCTGCTCTTCCGCGGCCTGACCTACGAAGTGCTGAGCAACGTGTCGCTCTCGCCGTTCCCCGGCGAATACGGCCAGATCGCCGGCGGCTTCCTCAACGGGCTGCTGGGCGGCAACGGATTCGACCTGTTCACCGTCATCATCGGCGTGATCGCCGTGGCCGGACTGTTCGTTTCGCAGTGGCGCAACCGCGCTGGACGCGCCAAGTACGGCCAGAGCGTTGAATCCATGGCCATGTTCCTGGCCAAGAACATCATCTCGGGCATCATCATCCTCTGGTTCTTCTGGCAGATCGCCACCAGCCGCGGCATGCCGATCGTGCTGATCATCCTGGCTGCCCTGATCCTGGGCTACCACGTGCTGACCACCAAGACCGTTTTCGGCCGCCACGTCTACGCCATCGGCGGCAACCTGTCCGCCGCGAAGCTTTCGGGCGTGAACGTGAAGAAGATCAACATGTGGATCTTCATCAACATGGGCCTGCTTTCGGGCGTGGCCGGCGTGGTCTTCTCCTCGCGTTCCAACGGCGCCCAGCCGGGTGCCGGCAACATGTTCGAGCTGGACGCCATCGCGGCCTGCTTCATCGGCGGCGCTTCGACCACCGGCGGCGTGGGCCGGGTGACCGGCGCGATCGTCGGCGGCCTGGTGATGGCGGTGCTCTCCAACGGCATGCAGCTGATGGGCGTGGGCGCCTCCACCCAGCAGATCGTCAAGGGCGTTGTGCTGCTTCTGGCAGTCGCCTTCGACATCTACAACAAGCGCCGCGCGGGCGCTGGCAACTAGCCTGCCGCTGGTGCCATGGGCCCTCCCGCACGCGATTGTGGGAGGGCCCATGCGTGCCCGACGTTTTTGATGGCCCAGCAAGAAGGAAGAAGACATGGACCGCCTCGCACTGCCCCTGAAGGACACCGCCAATGGAACGGTGCTGACGCTGCAAGCCCATGGCTTCACCGCGCAAGTGGCCACGGTGGGCGCCACCCTGGTTTCCCTCCAGTACGGCTCCCGCCCGCTGGTGCGCGCTTTCGACCCGCACGGGCCGCGCCCGGTTTTCGCCGGCGCCATCCTGGCCCCGTGGCCCAACCGGGTGATCGACGGGGCCTACAGCTGGGAAGGCCAAGAGCTGCAGCTGCCGGTCACCGAGCCGGAGCGCGGCCATGCCCTGCACGGCCTGGTGATCGATACCGGCTTCGAGATCATCGAGCACCGTGCCGACTTCGCCCAGCTGCGCACCGTCATCGCCCCGAGCGCCGGCTATCCGTACGAGGTGCAGCTGGTGATCGGCTACCGGCTGGAGGCCGGCGGGCTGCGCACCGTCGCTGCCGCCACCAACCTCGGGACGGGCACCGCGCCCTTCGGCTGGGGTTCGCACGCCTACCTGGTCGCCCCGGGCAAGAAGGCGGATGAATGGACCTTCACCCTGCCAGCTGGCAAGGTGCAGCTGACCGAAGGCCCGCGCCTGCTGCCGCGCGACACGGTTCAGGCCGCCGGCACCGAGCTGGATTTCCGCACCCCGAAGCCCATCGGGGATCTCTTCATCGACCATGCCTACACTGGCCTGGCTGCCCGCGCGGACGGTTCTTTCCGCGCGGAGATCACCGACGCCGGGGGCGTCGGATCGCACATCACCTGGGACGAAGCCTGCCCGTGGGTCCAGATACACACCGCCGACCGCGATGATCCGGCCCTGGACCGCACCGGCCTGGCCATCGAGCCGATGACCTGCCCGCCGGGCGGCTACAACTCCGGCCAGGACGTCATCGCCCTGGCACCGGGCGCCAGCCACGAAGCCAGCTGGCTGATCGGCCCGGTCCAGCCGCGCTAGCACCGCAGGCGCCACCCACCTTTGGAACCACCACGAGTCAACTGGAGAGATTGCAATGCCGCAGGGCTCCGCAGCACATGAACCGACCCACCGGGTCCATCACCTGGCCGATGGCCGCGAGGCGATCTTCTTCGCCGACGCCAATGCCGCCGTGCCCGAACCGGTGGCCGACACCCGGCCGCTGGATCCGCGCGGGGAGCCTGGCGAACTGCGCTACGACCGGCTGACCGGGGACTGGGTGGCCGTAGCGGCCCACCGCCAGTCGCGCACCTACCTCCCGCCCAAGGAAGAATGCCCGCTGTGCCCCAGCGTCCACGGGCGGCAGAGCGAAATCCCTGCCGAGGACTTCAACGTGGTGGTTTTCGAGAACCGCTTCCCGTCCCTGGGCCCGGCACTGGGCCGGATTCCAGCGGCCGCACCGGTGCAGCAGCCGGCCCCGGCCTACGGGCGCTGCGAGGTCGTGGTGTTCACCCCCGAGCACACCGGTTCCTTCGCATCGCTGGATGATGCCCGGGCGCGCACCGTCATCGAGGCCTGGGCGCAGCGCACCGCCGCCCTGTCCGCCATGGAGGGCATTGCGCAGGTGTTCGTGTTCGAGAACCGCGGCCAGGATATCGGCGTGACCCTGCACCACCCGCATGGGCAGATCTACGCCTACCCGTACCTCGCGCCAACCGCCGCCAAGATGGCCGGCCAGGGCATCGCGCACCTGGAGAAGACCGGGCGCACCCTGATGGGCGACATCCTGGACTTCGAGCGCAAGGAGGGCACGCGCATGGTCGCCGAGGGCGAGCACTTCTCCGTGTTCGTGCCCTACGCGGCCCGCTGGCCGCTGGAAGCGCACCTGGTGCCGCACCGCCACGTGCCGGACTTCGCCGCGCTCAATGCGGACGAAAAAGCCGAGCTGGCCGTGATGTACCGGGACCTGCTGCGCGGATTCGACGCGCTGTACCCGACGCCCACCCCGTACATCGCCGCCTGGCACCAGGCTCCGCTGGAGCCCGTGGCCCGCAAGGCCTCACGGCTGCACCTGCAGCTGACCAGCCCGCGCCGGGCCGCTGACAAATTGAAGTTCCTGGCCGGATCGGAAGCTGCCATGGGCGCTTTCATCAACGACGTCCCGGCCGAGCAGACTGCTGCACGGCTGCGCGAGGTCATGCCATGAGCCGCAGCGGAACGAAGGAAACCGCGGTGCGCGTCAACGCCCTGCGCGAGAAGTTCACCAAGGCCTACGGCCACCACCCGGAAGGCATCTGGCGGGCCCCGGGACGGGTGAACCTGATCGGCGAGCACACCGACTACAACATGGGCTATGTGCTGCCCTTCGCCATCGACAAGAACGCGCTGGTGGCCGTGCGCCGCAAGTCGCAGCTGGAGCCGGGCAGCCAGGTGCTGGATTTCGCCTCCACCTACGGGGTGGGCGGCGAACCGCCGGTCACCTCCATTACCCTCGATGAGCTGGTGCCCCGCGCGGTGCCCGGCTGGGCCGCCTACCCGGCCGCCGTGCTGTGGGCGCTGAGCCAGCTCGATGGCGTGCAGATTGGCGGGCTGGAGCTGATGGTGGACTCCGATGTCCCGGTGGGCTCGGGCTTGTCCTCCTCGCATGCCCTGGAAGTGGCGACCATCGTGGCGCTGGACGATCTCTACGGCCTGGGCCTGTCCAAGGTGCAGATGGCCCAACTGACCCAGCGCGCCGAGAACGAATTCGTGGGCGCTCCGACCGGGATCATGGACCAGAGCGCCTCGCTGATGTCCCATGCCCAGCATGCGCTGTTCCTGGATTGCCGTTCGATGGAATCCCAATCCGTGCCGCTGCCGCTGGCGCAGCATGACGCGGTGGTCCTGGTCATGGACACCCGCGTAGAGCATTCGCACGTGGATGGCGGCTACGCCGCCCGCCGCACTAGCTGCGAGCAGGCCGCCGCGGTGCTGGAGGTAGCATCGCTGCGCGAGGTGCACAGCATCGAAGAGCTGGAGGCCATCGGGGACCCGGTAGCCAAGCGCCGCGCCAAGCACATCGTGACCGAGAACCGCCGCGTCCTTGATACCGTCCTGGCGCTGCGCGAAGGCGACCTGCCCGCGGTGGGCAAGCTGCTTTGCCAGTCGCACGAATCCATGCGCGACGACTACGAGATTTCCAGCGAGGAACTGGACGCCGCCGTGGAAGCGGCCATGGCGGCCGGGGCGATCGGAGCCCGGATGACCGGTGGCGGTTTTGGCGGCAGCGCCATTGCCTTGGTCAAGCGCGAGCAGATCGAACCGGTCAGCCAGGCCGTCCGCGAAGCCTTTGACCAGGCCGGCTATGTCGAGCCGGCCATTTTCACCGTAATTGCAGACGAAGGAGCAGGCCGGGCATGAGTTGGCTAGTGACCGGCGGAGCCGGATATATCGGATCCCACGTGGTGCGTTCGCTGTCCGCGGCAGGCCTTGAGCCGGTCGTCGTGGACTCGATGTCCAGCGGGGTGCACGGCTTCGTTCCCGAACAGGTGCCGTTCTACCAGCTGAACATCCTGCAGACCGAAAAGCTCGTGGAAATCATGAAGCGCCACGAGGTCACCGGGGTCATCCACTTGGCCGGCTACAAGTATGCCGGCGAATCGGTGAAGCACCCGCTGCTGGCCTTCGAGCAGAATGTCACCGGCACCGCGCACCTGCTCGAAGCCATGGCGTCCTCCCGCGTGCACAACATGGTCTTCTCCTCCTCGGCAGCCGTCTACGGCACCCCGGACGAAGATGTGGTGACCGAATCCACCGGCACCTTCCCCGAATCCCCGTACGGACAGAGCAAGCTCGTGGGGGAATGGCTGATCCGCGACCAGGCGGTGGCTACCGGGCTGAAGCACACCTCGCTGCGCTACTTCAACGTGGTCGGCTCGGGCAGCGAAGAACTCTACGATGCCAGCCCGCACAACCTGTTCCCGCTGGTGTTCCAGGCGCTGAATGCCGGAAAGACGCCGAAGATCTTCGGCACCGACTACGACACCGAGGACGGCACCTGCGTGCGCGACTACGTGCACGTCGCCGACCTGGCGCTGGCGCACGTGGAGGCGGCCAGGAAACTGGAAGCCGGCGAGGTATTGGAGCCGGTCTACAATTTGGGCTCCGGCGATGGCGTCTCGGTGCGCCAGATCATGGATGCGGTAGCGAAGGCCACCGGCATCGGTTTCACCGCGGTGGAAGAAGCGCGCCGCCCGGGCGACCCGGCGCGCATTGTCGCCGACGGGAAGCTGGCCGCCCGCGACCTTGATTGGCAGATGCGCCATAGCCTGCAGCAGATGGTCCACAGCGCCTGGAAGGCTTCGGCCCAGCGCGGCTGATTGCGCCAAGCTGAAGCGCAGCGGCCTGGGAAACTAGCTGGTGCGCAGCGTGGCCGCGATCTGATCCATGGTCTGCGCAATCGCCAGCGATTCAGCCAGCGGCATGACCGGGGATTCGGCCAGGCCCAGGGCAATGCACTGGGCCACGTGGGCCGCTTCCCAGCCCAAACCGGCAGTAGGCGAGGTTTCCGTGAACTCGCGGCTGTCGGCGATCTTGCCGTCGGCGCTGCGCAGCACCAGCCCGGAACCGCAGCACATCGGGCGCTGGAGTTCCAAGGTGCCCTGCGTGCCGGCAATCCATGCGCCCTGCGGCGAATCGGTTTCGATGCTGCTGAAGACCGTTGCCGTGGAACCGTCTTCATTGGAGAGTACCGCGGTGAAGGTAGCGTCAACCCCGGTCTTGGCCATGCGTCCCGAAGCGTGCAGGAGCTGCTTGGCAGGGGAGACCATGGCGCTGAAGGCAATAGGGTAGACGCCGACATCCAGCAGGGCCCCGCCGCCGAGCGCCGGGTCGTAGATGCGCGAGTCGTAGTCGACCTCGAACTTGGCGCCGAAATCAGCCTGAACGGTGATGATCTGCCCCAGGATTCCGGACTTGACGACCTGTGAAACCACATTGCCGATGGGCAGGAATCGTGACCACATGGCTTCCATGGCGAAAACTCCGGCAGCCTTGGCCGCCTCGATGATCCGGGAAGTTTGCCCGGCGTCCAGGCTCATTGGCTTCTCCACCAGGACATGCTTGCCCGCGGCGATCGCCTCGAGCGCAAGTTCTGCGTGGCCGCTGTGCGGGACGGCGATGTAGACGACGTCCACCCCAGGGTCCCCGAGCACCTCGGCATAGGAGCCGAAGGCCCGGGTTCCGGCGTCTCCGTAGGTGCGTGCGAACTGCTCGGAGCGGGCCAAGGTGCGCGAGCCGACTGCTGCGAGCCGGCTGGCGGTCAAGTCGTTCAGCGATGCGGCAAACTGCGAGGCGATCCACCCCGGCCCGAGGATGCCCCAATTCAGCGCAGGAGCCGAGGAGGGATGGGGCAGCGTGGATTCGGGTAAGGCTAGTGGCACTGAAGGCTCCGATGGCAGGCAAAATTCATGGTGGATCCTAATCAGACTAGTGGAAGGCGCTAGGCGGGGGAAGAGCAGTATTCCAACGACTATTCACCGATCAGCAGCATCTGGGGTTAGCGGTATGCGGCCCCAGGGCATCCTCGGTTAATCAGTGTGCATCCTCGTGACCGCCAAGGGCAGCGTCCGGGCCACGGTTGGCAGGCCGGCAGGCGGGCTGCGAGTAGTGCTGGCGATTCATCTGGCGACCGCAACACCGCAGCGCTTCTATCGCGCCTTCGCTGAATTCGCGACCCGATCCAGCGGGATATCCCTGGCATCGAAAAGCGCACGGGCGGAAACTCGGATTGGGCGAGCACATCCCCTCAAGGGTCCTGCTGGAAGCGCGCAGTGCTATCCGGGATCCCATCCTCGCCGCCGGCGCCAGCGATGGGCTGGCTGGCAAGCCTCAACTGCTGAGCCAACCGCTTGGCTACAGGTCGACCGCGTTGGCCAGCACCGGCAGCTGCTGGCGAGCGGACTCGACCTGGCTGAGATCCAGATCGACTACCAGCAGCTCGGGTTCTGCACCGGCCCGGGCAATAATGCGTCCTAGCGGATCAACCACCACCGAATGCCCGACGCCCAAAGGCGCGGTACCGGTGATCTTGCGTCCAATGCTTTCAGGATCAGCCTGGTCCACTGCCACCACGAACGTCGTCGCGTCCAAGGCGCGGGCCTGCGCAAGGGTGGTCCACTGCTCGGCCTTGCCCTCGCCCTGGCCCCACGAAGCGCTGACGATATTGACCGCTGCACCAGCCTTCGCATGGCGGGTGAACAAGCGCGGGAACCGCAAGTCGTAGCAGGTGGCCAAACCGATCGTCGTTCCCTCATGCTCGAACTGCACCGGAGAAGTTCCGGGCGTCACCGAATCCGACTCGGCATAGCCGAAGGCATCGTAGAGGTGGATCTTGTCATAGTGGGTATCTACGCCTTCACCGGCGACCAGCAAGGTGTTGCGTACCCGGCCGCCTTCACCGGGGGTGAACATGCCCACGGCAATGGTGATGCCTATATCCCGCGCCTGCTGGCGGATCAGTGTAGCCCAGGGCCCATCCAGGGGTTGCGCGTACTTGGCGAGATCGTGGCCGAAGGAAACCTGCATGGCCTCGGGGAAGACCACCAGCGAGGCGCCTGCTTCCTTTGCCCGGCGCGCATGATCGCGCACTGTTACCAGATTGCGCTGCGGATCAGCGGTGCTCAGAACCTGCGCCAAAGCGATTCTCATGGGATAGCCCTTTCCTGCTGCCAGCTGCTGGCTATGCGCTACCTTCACGACTCTACGCAGTAGCGATCAGCGAAGCTACATCCGGGCCATCTGCACCTCTTCACGGCCCTTGGACACCGACATCACGTCCTTTTGGCGCTCACCGTCCACCTGGGCAGCCAAGGCATCCAGCTGCGACATTGATTCCAGGGACAAGCGGACATCCAGCGCCCCCAGATTATCCTCGAAGTGCGCGCTGAAGCGGGTCCCCGGAATCGGGGAGACGGCCACATTGAATGCGCGTGCTTTTTCATAAACCCACGCCAGTGACACCTGGGCGGTTGAAACACCTTCGCGCTGGGCCACCTCCGCGATGACTTGCCGCAATGGATGGTTGTGCTGCATGCGGGCCGCTTCGAAGCGCGGGAAGTTATGGCGGATGTCGTTGGCTTCAAGCTGCTGCAGGGAATCAACTTCCCCGGTGAAGTACCCGCGACCCAGCGACGCGTAGGTCACCAGGCCCACGCCGAGTTCACTGGCGGCTGGCAAGAGCCATCTTTCGATGTCCCGGCTGAAAATCGAGTACTCCATCTGGATCGCGGAAATTGGATGCACCTTGTGGGCTCGGCGCAGCTCCTCGGAAGTCACTTCGGACAAGCCGATGTGCCGGGCCTTCCCTGCTTCGACTAGCTCCTTGTAGGCTCCGACAGTCTCCTCGATTGGCACCCGGGAATCCACCCGGTGGTAGTAGTACAGGTCAACGTGGTCTACGCCCAGCCGCTGCAGGCTCGCATCCATGCATTTCTTGATGAAGTCCGGGTCGCCATTAGCGCGTGGGTCTCCCGGATTCTTCGGACGCACGATGCCCGCCTTGGTTGCCAGGGTGACTTCGCCGCGACGGGTTTTGAGCACCTGCGAGAGCAGGGTTTCGTTGTGCCCTTCGCCGTAGATGTTGGCGGTATCCAGGAACGTGACGCCGCGATCAAGAACATGGTTCAAGGTGCGCAGGGATTCGGCATCGTCGGCCGATCCGTAGGGGCCGCTCAGGGACATGCAGCCAAAACCCTGCGAGGTGGCTTCCAACCCCTGGCCGAGGTCGATGCTGTTTGCGATCTGCTGTGCCATGGTGGTCCTTCGAGTAGTCAGTTTCTCTCTTCTTGAGCCTAGCGAAGCAGGATTCAGCGGTCATCATGTTCCGTGGTTTATTGAGTTCCGTGAACTGCTACCGAAACGACACACCGTAGCAAAAGTGGTAATGACCAGTATAAAGAGACTGTGTCTCACTTCCGCCATTGAATCTCAGAGTAAAATTCTTGCCATGGGAAGCGTGGTTCGCGATCGAGTGCGCGAAAAGATGAAAGTCGAGTTGGCGGAACAGGTTTATGCCGTGTTCGCCGAACGCGGCATGGAGAACGTCACCGCCCAGCAGGCAGCCCGGGCAATTGGAATATCCCGTGCCACGTTCTTCCGGTACTTCTCGTCAAAAGAGGACGCGGTAGTTACTGCGTTGCGTTCCATGACCGCGCACTTCTCCGACATGGCCAGCTCCATGTCTTCGCATCCGGGCGAGAGCTTGCTGGAGCTTTTGCGCCGCAGCTTTGAATCGGCAGTAGTATTCGCTGAGCAGGATCCGGTGGCGATGCAGGGCCGCATTGAGCTGGTCAGGAGCACCCCTGCGCTCCGGGCCAGCTGGCAGGAATCCCGGCGTGAGCAGCAGGTAGCGCTGGCCCAGGCGCTGTCGCCGTTCTGCGCGAACCAGCGGCTGGCTGAAACCGCCGCGTTGCTGGGTCTGGCCCTTTACGACCATGCACTGGCCCGTTGGGTTGGGACGGCGGGCAGTACGCTACGCGAGATCCTCGACGAAGCCTTCGACTTCGCGGCCATGATCGATGACAACTGGGCGGACAAGCGCTAGCAACCGCTACAGGCTACGGCAAGCGCAGCACCTTGATCGCCTCGGCCAAGTACGGTTCCGGGGTGGGATCAGCAGATTGTGCCCAGCTGATCCATGCTGCAAAAGTCACCGTGCCGAAGGCCAGCGCCAGATAGGGCGCCGCCTGCGCGCTGACCCCGCCTTCTGAGAAGTGCCGCAGCACCCGCTCGTTGTCCTTGCCCATACGCATCGACGCCTGGGCCAGGAGCTCGGGCTGGTCCGCGATAAGCCGCAAGCGTCCTCGCGTGACCTCCGGATCCGGCAGCGAATCGAAAGCTGCCACCGCAGCAGCGTGCATGGCACCCACCAGGTCGTGGCCCTCCTGCTTCGCCGAGGCGAAGGCGCCGTCTGAAATGGCCGAAGCTTCCAGCAGGCCGCCCCACACCAAATCCGCCTTGGAAGCGAAATACCGATAGAGGCTCTTGCGTCCGATTCCCGCTTCTTCGGCAATTTGCGCCATCGAGACTTCGCCATAGCCATGCTTGGCGAAGAGCGCCAGGGCGGTGCGGGCCACGGAGTCGGGATCAATGGACTGCGGGCGCCCGGGCAGGTGCGTGGCAACGGAATCTTGGGTGTCAGGCATATCCCAATTATGGCCCATTGAGTTAAGACACAGTGTGTCATAACATGAAACTACCAATTCATCGGCAACCAGAAGGAACGGTTATGGGCATGGAAAACGTATGGCAGGAAAAGGTCACCGCAGAACGTTTTGCCGGCAAGACAGTGGTGGTTACCGGCGCTGGTTCGGGCATCGGCAAGGCCACCGCGCTGCGCGTGGCCAAGGAAGGCGGCAAGGTGATCGCCGCGGACATCAGCCGCGGACGGCTCGATGAGCTTGTTGCCGAGAACCCGGACCTGGACTTTGCCGTCGTGGCCGGCGACATCACCGACCAAGAGGTAGTGGGCCAGGTAGTGGCAGCTGGCGAGGGGCGGATCGATGCGCTGGCCAACGTCGCCGGCATTATGGACAAGTTCGAGCCGATCCACGAGATCGAGGACTCGACCTGGGAACGGGTCATGAATGTGAACGTCAATTCCGTTCTGAAGCTGACCCGTTCGGTGGTCCCGCTGATGCTCGAGGCCGGCCAGGGCAACGTGGTCAATGTGGCTTCGGAAGCTGGCCTGCGCGGCTCGGCCGCCGGCATCGCATACACCGCCTCGAAGCACGCGGTCATCGGCATGACCAAGAACTCGGCTGTCATGTATGGCAAGAAGGGGCTGCGTTTCAACGCAGTGGCACCGGGTGCGGTGCAGACCAATATCGAGGCTCCAATGGCCTCCGAATTCGCCCAGCAGGTGATCCCTCCGCTGATGGGCATCATCCCGGGCATGGCTACCGCAAGCCAGCTCGCTGCCTCGATCACCTTCCTGCTCAGCGAGGACAGCACCAACATCAACGGCGTGGTCCTGGCTTCGGATACCGGCTGGAGCGCCATCTAGCCAGACCCGGCTGGAGGCGAATTTCCCTGCTGGCAGGCGAAACGGCGATCGGCCGGGGTGAGCTGGTGTCTTCCAGCGCACCCCGGCCGATCAGCGCTCAGGATCCCCGCAGTTGCCTTTGAGGCAACCGCCTACCTCAGCTGCGCGCTTGTGCGCGTTCCTCATCGGGGTAGCTTTTCTGCGTGGCCGCAGCTGCTTCGGCTTCGGTTGCCGGGCTCATGTCGAACTTGAGCAGGGCTTCCGGGGTGGGGCCGCCGCCGAACTTCGGTGAAGGCTGGCCGCCGTTGGCTACGCGTTCGGCCTCCATGGCTTCCCATTCCTCATCGCGTCCGAGCATGCGGGCCGAGTCCTCATTGGTGATTTCCCCGGCGAAGGCGCGCTTCATTGCCTCGCGGTCGAACTGCCCTTCCCATTTGGCGACCACGAAGGTGGCCACGCAGTTGCCCAGCAGGTTCACGGCAACGCGCATCGAATCCATGATGCGGTCCGCGCCCAGCAACAGGGCCACGCCGGCCACCGGGAAGATGCCCAGGGCGGCTGCCGTCGCCGATAGGGCCAAGAACGAGGATCCAGGGACGCCGGCCATGCCCTTGGAAGTCAGCAGCAGGATGCCCAGGGCGGCAAGCTGCTGGCCAAAGCTGAGATTGTGGCCGAACGCCTGGGCCAGGAACAGCAGCGAGATGGACAAGTAGATGGCCGCACCGTCGAGGTTGAAGGAATATCCGGTCGGGACCACCAAGCCGGTGGTGGCGCGGGAGCATCCGGCGTTGGTCAGCTTGGTCATGATGCGAGGCATCACCGACTCGGTTGATGCGGTGCCCAGGGCCAGCAGGAATTCCTCGCGGGTGTACTTGATGAATTGCCACAGCGGAACCCGGGCAAATCCCCAGGCGATCAGGAAGAGGATGCCGATGAACAGCAGGGCCGCGGCGTAGCAGGCGAGAATCAATTTCGCATAGGTGCCCAGTGTCTCGATGCCGTATTGGCCGATGATGAAGCCCATGGCGCCGAAGGCACCCAGGGGTGCGACCCGCATGACCCAGCTCATGACCTTGAAGATCAGCTCCAGGACGTTCTCGAACACCGCGAGCAGTGGTGCGCAGCGTTCCTGGCCGACCACCACGATGGCTGCGCCGAAGAAGACCGAGAAGAACAACACCTGCAGCAAGTTATTATCCGCGAAGGCGCCGATGACGCTGACCGGGATGATTCCCAGGATGAAGTCGGCGGCCCCCTTGGCCTCTCCGGATTTCTCTTCGATGGCCCCGGCGTCGAGGGATGACGGGTCGATGTTCAACCCGGCGCCTGGCTGGAAGAGGTTGGCAATGATCAGGCCGAAGACCAGGGCGAAGAGTGTGGCGCAGGTGAAGTAGACCAATGCCTTGACGCCAACGCGTCCCACTGCCTTGACATCGCCCACCGCCGCAATGCCGGTGACAATCACCAGGAAGATCAGCGGGGCGATGATCATCTTGATCAGCATGATGAATCCGTCGCCCAGCGGGCGCAACTCGGATCCGACCTTCGGCAGGAAGTGGCCGATCAAGACGCCGGCGACGATTGCGACGCCAAGCTGGAAGAACAGGGAAGTGTAGAAAGGTTTCTTGGGGGTTGGCTCAGCGACCCGGAAGTCGTCTGCGGATTTGGTTTTCATGGCTGCTCCTGAGGATGGACTCGCTCCGAGGTATGTGCCCGTGGCTTGGATGGTGTCAACTGTAAGGCACGTCACAATATTCCGCAATGAAAAAAGATAATTTCGTTATGCGGAATGGATTCCTTCTGGATTATGGAATTAATCCGTGTTTGATAGGCATTTATCTAGCTCCGAGTACCGCTGTGCCGATGGCGGCAGCGTTGGGCGTGTCACGCGCCATCGGGGACTCGTGCTGTGCCGCGCGGGGCCGGCGAGGAATGAACCCGGGGGTACCGCTGTTCTTGATGCAGGGATCCCGCTTATTGCGCGTCGGGCAATCGGGCTGTGTCGCCCGGGCTGGCCGCCGTAAGCTGACCCTACCTGGAAGTCGCGGATGGCTTACTGGGATCATGAACAAAGGTGGAACCCACCGATTACTTCCAGCAGGATTGAGAGCACTCACTTATGAGCATGGAAAGCGCCGCCTGGCATTCGCTATGGAAGCTGTCAGGAGACAAGGGCAAGGCCTACGCTCCAACCACGCCTAAGCGAGTGCTGAAGTTCGCAGCCAGCTACAAGTCCCGGCTGCTGGTCTTCGTCGTCTTCTCCATCTTCGCCGCAGTCCTGGCCGTGATCACCCCGGTGCTCGCTGGACGGGTGGTCGACGAAGTCGTCGCGCAATCCGGGGTGCGGACGATCATCAACTTGGCTCTGGTCATGGCGGGGATCGCGATCCTGGATGCGGTGGTGTCCGTAGTGGTCCGCTGGTTCTCCTCGCGCTTGGGCGAGGGCATCATCTATGACCTGCGCACCGCAGTCTTCGACCATGTGCAGAAGATGCCGGTGGCATTCTTCTCGCGCACCAGGACCGGTGCGCTGGTCAGCCGCTTGAACAACGATGTCATCGGCGCGCAATCCGCCTTCGCCGGAACCCTTTCCGGGCTGGTCTCCAATACCGTGGCGCTGGTGCTCACCGCTGCGGTCATGTTCACCACCTCGTGGCAGGTCACGCTGATCGCTCTGGTGCTGCTGCCGATTTTCCTCTTGCCCGCCCGCCATTTCGGCAGGTCCGTGGCCCTGCTGCGCCGTGAATCCGCGGACCTGAACGCGACCATGGGCAACCAGATGACCGAGCGCTTCTCCGCCCCCGGCGCCACCTTGATCAAGCTTTTCGGCCGTCCCAAGGACGAGTCCGAGCAGTTCGCGCTGCGTGCCGGCAAGGTGCGGGATATCGGCGTCAAGATGGCCATGCGCCAGTTCTACTTCGTCGCCGCACTGACCCTGGTTGCGGCCCTGGCACTCGCCCTGGTCTACGGTCTGGGCGGCATGTACGCGGTACGTGGCGATCTGGCCGCCGGCGACGTGGTGGTCCTGGGCATGCTGCTCACCCGCCTCTACACGCCGCTGACCGCACTGGCCAACGCGCGCGTGGAAATCACCAGCGCGCTGGTCAGCTTCGACCGGGTCTTCGAGGTGCTGGACTTGGAGCCGCTGATTGCCGATGCCCCGAACGCCCGCCGCCTCGAGGCCGGGGCGGTGCCGGTGAGATTCAACCACGTGAGCTTCTCCTACCCGAGCGCCGACAAGGTCTCGCTGGCTTCGCTGGAAGAAGTCGCCATCCTGGACACCCGCGGCGGCGAAGAGGTCCTGCACGATATCGACTTCGAGATCCCCGCGGGCCAAACCTACGCGCTGGTCGGCTCCTCGGGTGCGGGCAAGTCCACCATCGCCTCGCTGCTGGCGCGCCTGTACGACGTGGATTCGGGCAGTGTTGAACTGGCCGGCGAGGATATCCGTCAGCTTGAGCTCGATTCGCTGCGTTCGACGGTGTCCATGGTGACCCAGGACGGGCACCTCTTCCACGAGAGCATCCGCTCCAACCTGACGCTGGCCCGGCCCGAAGCGACCGAAGAGCAGATCTGGGAGGCGCTGGAGCGTGCCCGGCTGAAGCCGGTGATCGCTTCCTTGCCCGATGGCCTGGATACCGTGGTGGGCGAGCGGGGCTACCGGCTTTCCGGTGGCGAACGCCAGCGCATGACCATTGCCCGTCTGCTGCTGGCAGCACCCCAGGTAGTCATCCTGGATGAGGCGACGGCGGCCCTGGACTCGTCGAATGAAGCGGCGGTGCAGGCGGCGCTGGGCGAGGCGCTGGCAGACCGCACGGCGCTGATCATTGCCCACCGCCTGTCGACCATCCGCTCGGCGGACCAGATCCTGGTCGTGGAGGGCGGGCACATCGTCGAGCGCGGAACCCACAGCGAGCTGCTGGCCTTTGGCGGACGCTATAGCGAGCTGCACGAAACCCAGTTCGCGCAGTAGCACGCCTGTTCGCCGGCTCCATAGGTGTTCCGGCACCAGCGCGAACTGAGATGCCCGCCTGGGCGGTCGATGCCATCGACTGCCCAGGCGGGCATCTTTGCTTGCGTGCCGGAATCGCCAAGCGCGGCTAGTCCGCCGCGGCCACCAGCTGGCGTCCCAGCTCGCGGGCCGCCTCCTGCAATACCGGCACCGCGCTGTCGATGAAGGCCTCGTCAACGCGGGTCACCGGCCCGGAAACCGAGATGGCCATCGGCGTTGGCGCGCCCGGTACTGGCACGGCGATGCAGCGAACCCCTAGTTCCTGCTCTTCCTCGTCGATGGCGTAGCCGCGTTCGCGGGTGGCCTCGACATCGGTGAACAGCTTGCCCAGGGTGGTGATGGTGTTCGCGGTCTTCGGGGGCATGCCCGCCTGCGAGACCAAACGCTGCACGCGCTCGTCATCCAGTACCGAGAGCACGGCCTTGCCGACCCCGGAATTGTGCAGCATGGCGCGGCGTCCGACTTCGGTGATCATGCGCATCGAGTGGGCTGACTGCACCTGGGCGATGTAGGTGACCATGTCTCCGTCGAGCACCGCGATATTCGCCGATTCGCCCAGCTTCGCGACCAGATCCTTCAGCGCAGGGGAGGCCAAGGCGCCCAGCTGGCGGTTGGCTACCTCGCCCAGCCGGATCAGCCGCGGGCCCAGTGAATAGCGGCGGTTGGGCAGCTGGCGCACGTAGCCCACTCCGACCAGGGTGCGCAGCAGGCGGTGGATGGTCGGCAATGGCAGGGGAGTATCGGCGGCAAGCTCGCTGAGCGCGGCTTCTCCGCCGGCACGGGCGATGACTTCCAGGAGCTCGAAAGCACGTTCGACGGACTGGACGCCGCCGGTGGTGGACTTGCTGGAAGTCTGCGTCATCTTTGCTCCTAATAAAGGCACTGGTTTCGGAAGAGGGCTACGCATTACTTCTACGATGCGAAATCCTAGTCCCAAGAATAGCGCAGAATCAGGCTTTTCTTCCACGATCCGATATTAACTCGGCAAAAAATCGTGCCGGGCGCCACAAAACACTCTTGCATTTTCATTTTGAGGATAATAGTATCCACTATACGGAAACTTTTACAGGAGGATCAGATGGCAGCACCAAGCCCGGGATATTCACTCACGCTTCGCGTCCAGACACCTGCGTCGATTACCGCTACCAGCGAGCTGGCCGGCGCGGTCGGTTCGGCCGGCGCGCACATCACCGCCCTGGATGTCACCGAGTCCAACCACACCCACATGGTGGTGGACGTTTCCTGCAACACCACCGACGTGGCCCACGGCGAGACCGTGCGCGCGGCGCTGGATAACCTCGATGGCGTAAGCGTGCGCAACGTCTCGGACCGCACCTTCCTGATGCACCTTGGCGGCAAGCTCTCGGTGACCCCCAAGGTCGCCCTGCGCAACCGCGATGACCTCTCCCGCGCCTACACCCCGGGTGTCGCCCGCGTCTGCATGGCCATCGCCGAGAACCCTGCCGATGCGCGCAACCTGACGGTCAAGCGCAACACCATCGCCGTGGTCACCGACGGCTCGGCCGTGCTGGGGCTGGGCAATATCGGCCCGGCCGCAGCCCTGCCGGTCATGGAAGGCAAGGCGGCGCTGTTCAAGCAGTTCGCCGATGTCGATGCCTGGCCGGTCTGCCTGGACACCCAGGACACCGAGGAGATCATCATGATCGTCAAGGCGCTGGCACCGGTCTACGGCGGGGTGAACCTCGAAGACATCGCCGCCCCGCGCTGCTTCGAAATCGAGGCCCGGCTGCGCGAAGAACTGGACATCCCGGTCTTCCACGACGACCAGCACGGCACCGCAATTGTCACCCTGGCCGCGCTGCTCAACGCGGTGAAGGTCGTGGACAAGAAGATCGAGGACCTGCGCATCGTGGTCTCCGGGGTCGGCGCGGCCGGCAACGCGATCATCCAGCTGCTCATGGCCCGCGGCGCGCAGAACATCATCGCCTGCGGACGCAATGGCGCGATCACCCGCAACGAAGCCTACGCCGATGCGCACCGCACCTGGCTGGCGGAAAACACCAATCCGCAGAACTTCACCGGCACCCTGAAGGAAGCCATCGCCGGCGCCGATGTCTTCATCGGCGTCTCGGCCCCGAACGTGCTGGACGAAGCCGATATCGCCGCCATGAACGAGCGCGCCATCGTCTTCGCCATGGCCAACCCGGATCCCGAGGTGGACCCGGAACTGGCCGGCCGCCACGCGGCGGTGGTCGCCACCGGACGCAGCGACTTCCCCAACCAGATCAACAACGTCCTGGCATTCCCAGGTTTCTTCCGCGGGCTGCTGGATGCAGGCGTCACCGAGATCACCGACGCCATGCTCCTGGCCGCCGCGGACGCTATTGCCGCGCGGGTCAGCGAATCAGAGCTGAACCCCGGATTCATCATCCCGTCGGTATTCGACCCACAGGTCGCCTCCGATGTGGCCATGGCAGTGCAGGACGCAGCCGCCGCCAAGTAGGCGCTGCGCAGCAAGACCTTAGGGTGCATGTCAACGCACCCTTCATTGGAACAGAGCACAAGAGGTTAAGGAACAACCCATGAGTATTGAAATCACCAGCATCCCCGACGCCGCCGATGCCCAGCAGATCCTCTCGGGCGAAGCGCTGGCCTTCATCGAGAAGCTGCACCAGAAATTCGCTGGCACCCGCGATCAGCTGCTGGCCGCACGCGGCGTGCGCCGCCAGCAGTTCTCCGATGCCAAGTCCATCGACTTCGATCCGCAGACCGAATCCGTGCGCACTGGCGACTGGAAGGTCGCCGAAGCCCCAGAGGCGCTGCGCGACCGCCGCGTGGAGATCACCGGCCCGGCCTCCCCGGCCAAGATGGCCATCAACGCGCTGAACTCCGGCGCCAAGGTCTGGCTGGCCGACCTGGAAGATGCTTCCACCCCGAGCTGGTTCAATGTCATCGACGCGATCTCCAACCTCTCGGCCGCCGCCCGGGGCACCTTGGCCTTCACCGATGCGAAAACCGGCAAGTCCTACGCGCTGCGCACCGACGCCCCGCGCGCGGTCGTGGTGGTCCGCCCCCGCGGCTGGCACCTGCCGGAGAACAATGTGCTCATCGACGGCAAGCCGGCGGTCGGTGCACTGGTCGACTTCGGCCTGCACTTCTTCCACAATGCCAAGGTGCTCGCCGAATCGGGACAGGGCCCGTTCTACTACCTGCCGAAGATGGAGCACTACCTGGAATCGCGCCTGTGGAACGAGGTCTTCACCTTCGCCCAGGCCGAGCTGGGCATCGCCCACGGAACCGTGCGCGCCACCATGCTCATCGAGACCATCCCGGCCGCCTTCCAGATGGAGGAATTCCTCTACGAGCTGCGCGAGCACGCCTCTGGCCTGAACGCGGGCCGCTGGGACTACCTGTTCTCCATCATCAAGACCTTCCGCGAAGCCGGCGAAGCGTTCATCATGCCCGACCGCTCGGCCGTATCGATGACCGCGCCGATGATGCGCGCCTACACCGAGCTGCTGGTCAAGACCTGCCACAAGCGCGGGGCTTTCGCCATGGGCGGCATGGCGGCGTTCATCCCGAACCGCCGCGAACCAGAAGTTACCGCCGCCGCCTTCGACAAGGTCCGCGAGGACAAGTCCCGTGAGGCCAACGACGGATTCGACGGCTCCTGGGTCGCCCACCCGGACCTGGTTGAGCTGTGCAAGGAGATTTTCGACGCGAAGCTCGGCGAGAAGCCGAACCAGATCGACCGCCAGCGCCCGGAGGTCGAGGTCACCGCGGCCCAGCTGCTGGACGTGGCCAGCGCTCCTGGCGATGTCACCGAGGCCGGCGTGCGCGCCAACCTCTACGTGGCCGTGAACTACGTGGCCGTGTGGCTCTCGGGCAACGGCGCGGTCGCCATCCACAACCTGATGGAAGACGCCGCCACCGCGGAGATCTCGCGCTCGCAGATCTGGCAGCAGATCCGCAACCAGGTGGTCGCCGCCGACACCGGCAACACCATCACCGCCGAACTGGTTGCTGGCATTCTCGCCGAAGAGGTTGAACGCCTGCGCGCGGAGGTCGACAATGAAGAGCACTTCAACGCCTACTACCAGCCGGCAGCGGAACTGATCGCGAAACTGACGAGCGGCAAGGACGAGGATTTCGCGGACTTCCTCACCACCCCAGCCTACGAACTCTTGGAAAAGGAATACGTGACCAAGCCATGAGCAACACCTTCGATGAGTCCACGCTTGCCAGCGTAGAAGCAAAGCTGGCCGCCACCGACCGGCTGCTGGAAACCTCCTACCCGGGGGATACCGGAGCCCGCCAGCCGATCCATACCGTGTACGTCCCCGGGGACAAGTACACCGTGGACCTCCCAGAACGTTGGGGCCACAACGCAGTAGCCACTGCCGGAGGACTGATTGGCCTATCCGCCTTGGCGGCCAAGCTCAAGCTGGCCGAACCAGAGCGCTTGGCGGAACTGGTTGGCGCGAAGCTGGCAAGCGAACCCATCGAAGATCTGCGCCTCGATTTCGAGGACGGCTACGGCAACCGCACGGATGCCGAGGAGGACGCCGCAGTGCTTGCCGCGGCCGACTCGGTATCCGCCGCGGTGGCCGCCGGCAAAGCCCCGGCCTGCATCGGCATCCGCTTCAAATGCTTCGAAGCACCCACCCGGGCCCGCGGGATCCGCACCCTGGACCTGTTCATCACCCGGCTTCTGGCCAACGGTCCGCTGCCCGAGGGCCTGCGCCTGACCCTGCCCAAGGTGACCACCGTGGCCCAGGTCGAGTCCATGGTCTACCTGGCCGAGAAGCTGGAAGAAGCCCACGGGCTGGAAGCCGGACGCATCCGCTTCGAAGTGCAGGTGGAAACCCCGCAGGTCATCCTGGCCGCCAACGGAACCCATCCGGTGGCCCAGCTGATCGCCTCGGGCAAGGGCCGGGTATCCTCGCTGCACTACGGAACCTACGACTACTCCGCGTCGCTGGGCGTGGCCGCCGGATACCAGTCCATGGAGCACCCGGTAGCGGACTTCGCCAAGGACGTCATGCAGGTGGCCGTAGCCGGCACCGGGGTGGAACTGTCCGACGGCTCCACCAACATCATCCCGGCTGGCGACCCGGAGAACATTGCGGCCGCCTGGGAACTGCACGCCCGCCTGGTCTCCCGCCACCTGTCCCGCGGCATCTACCAGGGCTGGGACATGCACGAGAATCAGCTGGTCACCCGCTACCTGGCCACCTTCGCCTTCTTCCGCGAAGGCCTGCAGGCAGCCGGAACCCGGTTGCGCAACTACGTCCACCAGATCAACTCGGCCATCATGGACGAGCCGGCCACCGCACGGGCCCTGGCCCGCTACATCCACCGCGGGGTGGCCTGCGGTGCGGTCAGCGCCGACGAGGTCACCGAACTAGCCCAGATCACCCTGCCCGAACTCGAGGCGATCGCCTTGAACCGCTCCCACGCCTAAGGACAACACCATGACTGTTCCAGCCATCCAGAACTCCTCGTCGTACTACTCGGACTTCGGCGGCCACCCGCCGCAGAGCGATCTGCTCACCGACCGGGCCATCGTCACCGAGGCCTATACCGTGATCCCCAAGGGCGTGCTGCGCGACATCGTCACCAGCGTCTTCCCCGAGTGGACCAACACCCGTGCCTGGGTGCTCAACCGCCCGGTCGCCGGCGGGGCCACCACCTTCTCCCAAGCCATCGTGGAAGTTGCCCCGGGCGGCGGCGCCACCAAGCCGGAGCCGCAGGCCCAGGTGCAGGGATTCATCTTCGTGCTCACCGGGCAGC
This sequence comes from Glutamicibacter sp. NPDC087673, assembly GCF_044743255.1. Classification (NCBI taxonomy): domain Bacteria; kingdom Bacillati; phylum Actinomycetota; class Actinomycetes; order Micrococcales; family Micrococcaceae; genus Glutamicibacter; species Glutamicibacter sp. NPDC087673. The sequence continues at coordinate 699,159 of NZ_JBIUWB010000001.1, read as the reverse complement.
TGACCCTTCTCATCGAGGGCACCGAACATGTGCTGGTGGACGGCGGCTTCGCCTACCTGCCAGCCGGCGCTACGTGGTCCGCCCGCAATGACGGCACCGAGACCACCAGCTTCCACTGGCTGCGCAAGCGCTACGAAGTGCTTGAAGGCGTCGCCGCACCGGCTCCCGTGGTGGGCAATGAGCGCGACATCGAACCTGGCCCGATGCCGGGCACCGATGGCAAGTGGCGCACCACCCGCATGCTCGATCCCAACGACGTGGCCTTCGACTTCGGCGTGAATATCGTGACCTTCGAACCGGGCGCATCCATCCCGTTCGCCGAAACCCACGTCATGGAGCATGGCCTGTACGTGCTTGAAGGCAAGGGCGTGTACCGGATGAATGGCGACTGGGTCGAGGTCGAAGCCGGGGACTACATGTCACTGCGCGCCTTCTGCCCGCAGGCTTGCTACGCCGGCGGCCCGGAGAACTTCCGGTACCTGCTCTACAAGGACCAGAACCGCCAGATCGCGTTGTAAGCGTTCATTTCCAGAGACTGCCGGGGCCGCACCCCGCGCTGACCCGCCGGCCATCGGCGCACCGTGTCCATTTCATGTTCCAGTGATGTTTCTTTTGCTCGGACATGGTGGGCTGACGGCAGGGTCGCGCGGGATGCGGCCTTCGGTTTTGGCGACCCGGGGCTGTTTCGTGAAGATCCAAGGATCACTTGGAACCGCTCATCGAAACCATCGGCAATACCGGGCGTCATCCCGGCAATCGCGGGGAGCACGGAATCGTCCAACGTTGGACGGGTTGGAATTGGGACTCATCACTGGAGTCGCGGGCAGTACTTGAGTTATTTCCGAAGGCTTGGCCTGTTTGGGACGTGCCCCTATGCACCGGGCGCGAACTGGATGCGAACGCAGCTCGATGTTGCAGGTCGAGACGGGGCAGCGGATGCCCTCGTTGCCAACTCGCAGGCATCAGTGCCGCAGCAGCTAGAACTCTTCAGCGTCAACCTTGGCCGGAGCATCTGCTGCATCGCTGCTCAAAATCAACCGCCGTTCCAAACGGGTGAGATTTCCCGGCGAAGGATCAAGTCGTGCTGGTTCCAAGGCGGCCGCTAATGCCGCGCCAACCGCTTCCTCGTCCAAGTTCATTCCCACGGCGACCAGCGCGTCATTGGCCGGATCGCTGTGGGCCGTTGCTTTCGCGAAATGGATCTGCCGGCCCACCATATTGACCAGGAAACGCTGCGTGCCGCGATCGGTGCGCAGTTTTACATGCCCCTTGAGCCGGTAGGCCGCAACCGGCGGGTGCTCCAGCAGGTCCAAGAGGGCACCCGGATCCGCCGCTTCGGGGCAGCGCACCGTCACCGCGTTGGCGTGCGGAGCATGCTCGTGGTCGTGGTGCGGGCGGGAGGCAGCCGCCAACGGCAACTCGTCGATCGGGTCTTCGTTCAGGGCGATGTCGAAGACCAGCTCGGGGTCTATGGCGGCGTGCGACGCCGGGATGATGGCAACGTGCGGGTTGATTTCGCGGATCCGTCCGCTGATCCTGGCCAGGACCGCGTCGCGGTGTTCCGGGGCAATGCGGTCCAGCTTGTTGACCACCGCCATGCTGGTGGCGCTGAAGCGGGCCGGGGCCATCGCCGCGGTATCCACGGTGTGCTCATGCTCCACCGCATCGATCACGTCGATGATGCCGCCGAAGCGTACCCCGTGGGCCTTGCCGAAACGCAGCAGCCGATCCACGTTCAGCGGGTCGGCCGCGCCGCTGGCCTCCACGATGATGGCATCCAGGCGCAGCTTCGGCTGGCCCAGCTTCTCCAGCAGCTCGTCCAGGCCGCTGCTATCGGACAGGCAGCAAACGCAGCCGCCGGCAATGGATTCGGCCGCATCGATCTGGCCGGTGATCAGCCCGGTATCCACGTTGACCTTGCCGATGTCGTTGATGATGACCCCGACGCGGGTACCCGGGCGGGTCAGCAAGCGGTTGAGTAGGCTGGTCTTGCCTGCACCCAGATATCCGGTGAGCACGATGACAGGGATCAATGCCGGCTCCTTTTCACTTCGACAAGCGGGCCGAATCCATTCTCCTTGCAGGGCCAACCGTTGCCGCGTGCTGACACGCCTGCCAGAAGATGGTTACCAGGAAGGCAAAACCGGAATCGGGCCATCGGCCTCGATATGCCGGGCCTGGCCGCGGGCCAGCCATTCGATCAAGCCTTCGCGGTCCGAGCGCACCTTCAGCGCGCCATCGCCGATGACCCATTCGTCGCCCTCTTCGGTCACCAGCGTCATGCCCGGAGCGTTCTTCACGCGCATGGTCCGCACGGCGGCCTCGACGGCGTTCTCCTGGGAATCCGGATCGGCTTCCTCGATGGTCCACGCGGTATCCAGATCATGGTGGTGGATGACCACCTCTGAGATGCGCAGGGCCACGATGGAGGTCGCCGGAATGATCTTGCCGTGAAGGTCCACCTCTTCCACGGCCAGTTCGCCGCTGAGCCGTTCGCACTGCTCGGCGAAGTATGTGGCGGCGTCCTGGAACTTCTTGACCAGTTCCTCGCGCGGCAGGGCCGCCAGCTCGTCGATCTCCGCGTCGCGGGCCTCGCGCGAGGCGTAGAGCTCCTGCGGTTCTCCGCTGGTGGCCCAGTCGATGAGCTTGACCAGGCTCCGGCCGTTGGAGGCCAAGTGCGCAATGACCTGCGCCCGGCTCCAGCCTTCGCACAGCGAGGCGGCGGCCATTTCTTCGGTGGACAGGGTTTCGATCGTGGCCGACATCATCGCGGTTTCGCGGTTGAGTCGTGACAGGTCCGAGTGCAAACGAGCAGTATTGATCATGAAGTCACCCTACCAACGCGGGCGCTCCAGCAGTACGGGTTACGCCATAGATATCGAAAGCGACTCGATTCATATCCGCGCCGTGCGGGCCCTGGCGGTGCCTGGCTGCGACGGCAGGAAGCTGTCCAGCAGAACACGTGCCGGGCATGCTTCTTCAGGAACCAGCAGCCACGTAGCCTAGGGGGAGAAGCAAACGACCAGGAAAGCAGTCCGATGGCGAAGAAAAAGAAGAAGCAGAAGCCCAAGCAGGGGCATCCGGCACGCCTGCAAGAGGGCGTCGTCTCCCTGGACCGGGTGAAGGTGGGGCGCGGCCTGGACGCGCTCACGCCGCAGTTCGTACGCTGGTTCTCCGAGAACCGCGATGACCCAGAACTGGCCCTGATGGTCCTTGCCGCAGTGCGCGAAACCCTGGGCATCTACGCCGAAGTCGTCGGCCTGGACAAGGTTACCGATTTTGATCCGCCCAAACTGCTGGCAGTGCTCAGCTCGATGATTGAATTCGAAGAGGCCGAGAATCCCGATGCCGCCGATAATGGGCTGGGAACCATGATCTATATGGCCTGGGCGGATTACGTCGAGTTCTTGCGCGATGCCGGTCTGTGGGAGCGCGAGGCCGAAAGCCTGGAGTGGTTCCGGAAGTCGCTGGAAGCCCAGGATCCATTCGCCGGTGATGACGGCATCGATGAAAACGATGAAATTGACGAGATCATGGCATCTGACGAGGCCTCTCAAGCGGCCCTGGCAGAAATAGCCGCCATGCCGGTCAGCAAGCTGGGTCGTGCCTCCTTGTCTTGGACCCTCACCGAGGGCAAGAATCTGTGGGCCAGCTTGCCGGCGCCTGAATTCATGGAAACGGCCGCAATAGCGCTCGCCGACCAGCTGCCTCCGGAAGTCCACGAATCGCGCAGGGGCCTGATGGTTGCGGTCGTGCTCTCGGCACTGGAATCGGTCAACGCCATCAAGCTGCCCGAACAGGGCAAGCCGGAGCGCGGAGTGACGTACGAAGACATCATGCAGCATGAAGACGCCGACTCCTTCGAGCCGAACTTCTACTTCATCCAGGCCTGCCTGGACTCGTTGCTGGAAAAGCCGGAAGGCGGCGATGACGCCAGCCTTGAAGCCTGGGGGCTGGCAGCGTTCTGGATCGTCGAGGGAATCGAAGGCAACCCGCATCGCGTGGCTGACCCGCGAGATGATCAATGGTCGCCAAAGGTATGGGAAACCGCGCATGTGCGCATGCATGAACTGCGCGTACTTGGCCTTATCGAAGATGGCGAAGCGTACTCGGTGCCCACTATCGTCCGCCTGGCGATTACCGACGTTGAACAGGACCTGCTCGATGAGGATGAATTCGACGACACCGATCTCGACGCGATGTTCGGGCCGGACGATGACGAGCCGAAACGCCTGAAGCGCGAAACACCGTATACCGGCAAGGTGCTGCAGCTGAAGCTGACCCTCAAGGATGCCAAGCCGCCGATCTGGCGTCGCGTGCTGGTGCCCATGGACCTGAACCTTGGCGACCTGCACGACATCATCCAAGCGAGCTTCGACTGGTACGACGGGCATCTGCACAGCTTCTACGAGGGTGGCTTCGGCGGCACTTCATATGGTCCAGAGATTGACGACATGGACTACCAGAAAAACGAAGCGGAAACCCTGGTTTCCTCATTGCTGCAGAAGGAAAAAGACCGCCTGGATTACCTGTACGACTTCGGGGACAACTGGGAAGTGGGCATCGACGTCGAGAAGATCCTGGATGCCGATGGCGGCCAGCTGCCGCGATGCACCGGCGGCCGGCGCATGGCTCCGATGGAGGACAGCGGCGGGATCGGTGGCTGGGAAGCCAAGCTGGATATTCTCGATGATCCGACGGCCCCGGAATACGAGGAAGTGCAAGACTGGCTTTCGAACCTCGGTTACGAAGAGGAATACGAGATCGATCCGGGGCATTTCAACAAGGACGAAGTCAATGCCCACCTGGAGTTCGAGTTCTAGGCGGCTGATTCAAGCCAGTGAAAATGCCGGTGGGTTGCCAAGCCTTCAAGCTTGGCAACCCACCGGCATTTTTGGTTTTCGGCTGGTTGGCCCTCTGGCCTAGTCGTCGTCTAGCGCGGCTCCATGCGGTGTCGCTCCGCCTTCATCGGTCCAGTCCTGGCCAACTTCATCATTCAAAGCAGGGTCGGAAATGGTATCGGGCTCTTCGGCCTCTGCCTTGTGCAGTCGGGCTTCAGGGTTGTTCTCGCTCATAAATCCATCCCTCTCGTTGCTTGGAATGCCAACCTAGCAAGAACCGGCGGGCATCAGAAGCTGCAGAACCCGCTTTTCAGGAACCCCTAAGGTAATCGTCAGCGCGCTTGGCTCGGGGCCACAGTCGATGCACGGATAACGAGCTTGGGAGTGAAAACGAATTGCTCGCGGACCGCTTGATCGCCCGCTTCTGCTTCGCGCAGCAAGACGTCGACAGCGGTTCGCCCGATTTCTTCTGCTGGCTGGCGCACGGTGGTAATCGGGATGACGGCCGACTCGGCGAAGTCGATATTGTCGTATCCCACCAGAGCAATATCTTCGGGAACGCTGAGTTCCCCGGACATCACCAGAGCCTGCAGGATGCCCAACGCGAGCAGGTCGTTGGCCGCAAAGATCCCGTCGGGGCGCTGTGCAGGATCCATGGCAAGAATACGCTCTCCGGCCGCCCGTCCTTCCAGCACAGTCAGGTTCTTGGTAGGCATATGCTCCAGCACGGCATCCGGGGCTTGCGCCAATACCGATAGGGCTCCCGTTAAGCGGTGCTGGACCTGTTCGATGCTCTGCGGTCCGCCGACGAAGGTGATCCGCTTTCTGCCAATGTCCAGCAGGTGCCGTACGGCAATTCTTCCGCCTTCCACATCGTCCACGGAGACCGATGAAAAGCTGCGGTCGCCACTTCCGCGGTCCACCAGCACCACTGGCGTGCCCGCTTCGCGGATCCGCCAGAGCCGGCTCAAGTCGCTGTGCAAGGGGGAGATGAGTACTCCGGCGACGCGTTGCTCTTCGAAGAGATCCAGCAGTTGCTGTTCGGTGCTCAGGGAATTGTCGCTGGCTCCCATCAGCACGGTGTAGCCGTTGTCCAGGGCACGATGCTGGGCGCCCTGGGTGACGTCCATGAAGAACGGGTTGCGTGCATCGAGGACGACGAGCCCGAAGCTCCGGCTGCGGCCGGCACGCAGTTGCCTGGCCGCATGGTTGCGGACAAAGCCGAGCTTCTCGATGGCTGCGGTGACCTTGGAAACGGTGTGTTCGGAAACAACCTGGGGCCGGTTGAGCACGTTGGAGACGGTGCCTACGGAAACGCCCGCCTCGGCGGCAACTTCCTTGACGCTGACGGCCACAGAGCTTTCCTGTTCTTCGGTGAGTTGTTCTTCTGCGAGTATAACTGGCGCACGGATGGGAACTGGAATCCCGACAGCTTTTTGAAAGGATTCAAAAGAATGCGGCATTCGCTCGACCGACCGCTTGCAATTCAAGTGTGACCTGCTCTACACTCGATTTCGAAGTGATTGAAACGATTCATTTTTGTGCAAAACGAATCGGATCGCACAGTTTTGCCCACCCAGTTCCAGCGGTCCGGAAGAGTAGTACGATGCGAGTTTGCTTTCAATTGCAGGTCAATCCCGACCTGATCGACGAGTATGTGTCGCGCCACCGGGAAGTGTGGCCGCAGATGCTCCAAGCCATCGAAGAAGCCGGGCGTCGCAACTACTCACTCTTTCTGCGCGAGGACGGGTTGCTGATCGGCTATTACGAAACCGATGACGACAGCGCTGCCCAGGCCGCCTTGGACTCCGACCCGCGCACCGCAGCGTGGGAAGCGGAAATGAGCCGATTCTTCCTCAGCCTGGGCGGCCGGCCAGATCAGCAAGCGCCGCGTCTGCGCGAGGTCTTCAATCTCGAAAACCAGCTGGCCGCACTTGCCGCATCCCAGCAGTAGAAGCCCGCAGAATTACTAGAAATGGAGAGTTCCATGAGCTCGAAGCTGAGCCCTGAGCACCTGCAAATCCTTGACCGCCTTGCCATCGAAGTCCCTTCCTGGGCCTATGGAAATTCGGGCACCCGCTTCAAGGTCTATTCGACCCCCGGGACCCCGCGCGATCCCTTCGAAAAAATCGCCGATGCGGCTGAAGTCAACCGATTGACCGGACTGGCTCCCTCGGTGGCCCTGCACATTCCGTGGGACAAGGTCGAGGACTTCACCGTGCTGCGCGAGCATGCAGAAGGCCTGGGCGTCAGCCTCGGAACCATCAATTCGAATACCTTCCAGGATGACGATTACAAGTTCGGCGCCTTGACCCATGAGGATCCGAAGATCCGCCGCAAGGCAATCGACCACCACCTCGAATGCATCGACGTAATGGATGCCACCGGAAGCCAGGATCTGAAAATCTGGCTGGCAGAGGGCTCGAACTATCCAGGCCAAGCGGATATGCGAGGGCGCCAGGACCGGCTAGGCGATTCGCTGGCCGAAATATATGCGCGGCTTTCCGGAGACCAGCGCCTGGTGCTGGAGTACAAGTTCTTCGAACCGTCCTTCTACCACACCGACGTGCCCGACTGGGGAACGTCCTATGCCCAGGTTGCGGCCTTGGGGGATCGGGCCATGGTTTGCCTGGACACCGGGCACCATGCGCCAGGCACCAATATCGAGTTCATCGTGATGCAGCTGCTGCGGCTTGGCAAGCTCGGATCCTTCGACTTCAATTCCCGCTTCTACGCGGATGACGACTTGATCGTTGGCTCGGCAGACCCGTATCAGCTGTTCCGCATCATGGCCGAGGTGATCCGCGGTGGCGGACTGGACCAGGACACGCCTGTGGCCTTCATGCTCGATCAGTGCCACAACGTGGAGAACAAGATCCTGGGCCAGATCAGAAGCGTCCAGAACGTGCAGGAAATGACGGCCCGGGCGTTGCTGATCGACCGCGTAGCGCTGACTGAAGCACAGATTTCCGGTGATGTCCTGGCCGCCAACGAGATCTTCATGGATGCCTTCTACACCGACGTGCGGGCCGACCTGGAAGCATGGCGCGCAACGCGCGGCCTGCCAGCCGATCCGATGCAGGCCTTCCGCGCCTCCGATTACCAGAGCCGAATCGAAGCATCGCGCGCTGGTGGCGTGCAAGCAGGATGGGGAGCCTGATCATGAGCACCGCAGCAAAGAAGCGCGGCATCTCCGGGTGGAAAGCCACCATTGCCGTAGCCATGAGCAATTACATAGAAGCCGGAGCCATCATTGCGCTGGCCACCAGCCTCAGCCTGTGGCAGGGCGCGTTCGGATTCGACGACGCGCTGGTCGGTGTCATCGCTGCCGTGTCGGCCAACGCGTTCGGCGCGGCCCTGGGTGCACTGATCGGCGGACCGCTCTGCGACCGTCTGGGCCGCAAGTTCATCTATACCTACGACCTGATCGTGTTCATGGTCGGCGCCCTGATGATCACCTTCTCCTCCGGTACGAGCCTGCTGATCATCGGCGTGGTCCTCATGGGCATTGCCGTGGGCGCAGGCGTTCCAGCCTCCTGGACCTACATTGCCGAGGAGGCTCCGCAGGAATCGCGTGCTGCGCACGTGGGCACCGCTCAGCTGGCGTGGTCGATTGGCCCAGCCATCGGTTTCGCGCTGGCGATCCTGGTTGAGCCTTGGGGCGTGAACGGCTCCCGGGCAATCTTCTTCCATCTTTTCCTGATCGCCGCTGTCACTTGGTGGGTCCGCCGCGGATTGCCCGAGTCCAGGAGGTGGAAGGAGCAACGTGCCGCGGAAACGGCTGCTGGCGTGAAAGCCTCGTTCTTCTCCGGCATGCGCGGGCTGCTGGCCGACCGCCGCAACTGGAGCGCGCTCTTCTTCCTGCTCGGCGTCTATGGGCTATGGAATACCGTGGCAGGGCAGGCTGGCATTTTCCAGCCTCGCGTCTATGCTGCCGCTGGCGTTGAATCCGCTACCCAGCAGAACCTGCTCCAGGTGCTGGTCTGGGTGCTGACCGCCGCCGCAACCTATTTCGGATTCATGAAATACGGAGACCAGGTCTCGCGGCGTTGGCTCTACTTCGGTGGCGCCCTGCTGGGTGTTGCGGCCTGGACCGTGCTGATCTTCGCTCCTCCAGGTGCCTTCTCCCTGCTGTTCTACGCAGTGGCCTGGGGCATCTCGGCGGGTATCGGCGCGCAGGCTTTCTACGGGCTATGGACCGCGGAGCTCTTCGCCACGCGCTACCGCGCCAGTGCACAGGGCGTGCTGTTCATGCTTGCCCGGGTGCTTGTCGGCCTGCTCTCGTTGGTGTTCCCGGTACTGCTCACCAACCTGGGCTTGGAAAAGCTTGGCCTGCTGATCATCGGCCTGCTGGTCGTCGCGTTGCTGATCGGCACCATTTGGGCGCCGGAAACGCGCGGCAAGTCGCTGGAAGAGATCGAACTGGAGCGCTATGGATATGAAACCAGGGCCACCAAAGTCGACGCCTGAGAACCACTGCCCCCATGCACACTAACGAGTCGGAAGACAAGAACACCATGAGCAACACCATCGCGACACGCACCACCGCACAGGAACTGATTCAACGATCCAACCGGTTGGGTGCAGACAAGAAGAACACCAACTACGCCGGTGGAAACACCTCGGCCAAGGGCACCGCGAAAGACCCGGTCACCGGTGAGCAAATTGAGCTGCTCTGGGTCAAGGGATCGGGCGGGGACCTCGGCACGTTGACCGAAAAGGGGCTGTCGACCCTGCGCCTGGACCGCATGCGCTCGCTGGTGGACGCCTACCCGGGCGTGGAGCGCGAAGACGAGATGGTCGCGGCCTTCGATTACTGCCTGCACGGCAAGGGAGGCGCCGCGCCATCCATTGATACCGCAATGCATGGGCTGGTCAACGCAAACCACGTCGACCACTTGCACCCGGACTCCGGCATTGCCATTGCCACTGCCAAGGACGGCCGGGAGCTGACCGCAAGGATCTTCGGCGACAAGGTGGCTTGGGTTGACTGGCGCCGCCCCGGATTCCAGCTGGGACTGGATATTGCCGCGATCAAGGACGCCAATCCGCAGGCCGTGGGCTGCATCCTCGGCGGCCATGGCATCACCGCCTGGGGAGATACCTCCCAGGAATCCGAGTCCAACTCGCTGTGGATCATCGACACCGCCGCTGCCTACCTTGACGAGCACGGCGCACCGGAGCCCTTCGGTCCTGTGGTTCCCGGATTCGAGCCGCTGGACGAGGAGGAGCGCCGGACCCGCGCCGCCGCATTGGCCCCGAGCATCCGCGGCCTGGCCAGCACCGACAAGCCCATGGTGGGGCACTTCAGCGATGATCAGCGAGTCCTGGATTTCCTCTCGCGCCAGAAGCTGGCGCAGCTGGCGGCCCTGGGCACCAGCTGCCCGGACCACTTCCTGCGCACCAAGATCAAGCCGATGGTGCTGGATCTTCCCGCTACCGCAGGCGTATCGGAGCAGATCGCTCGCCTGGAAGAACTGCATGCGCAGTACCGTGCTGACTACCAGGCCTACTACGAGGCCCACAAGGACCTGGACTCTCCGGCGATGCGCGGGGCCGACCCGCTGATCGTGCTGGTCCCGGGCGTCGGCATGTTCTCCTATGGGGCGAATAAGCAGACCGCACGGGTCGCTGGCGAGTTCTACCTCAATGCCATCAACGTCATGCGCGGCGCCGAAGCGGTCTCCAGCTATACGCCGATTTCCGATGCCGAGAAGTTCCGCATTGAATACTGGGCGCTGGAGGAAGCCAAGCTGCAGCGCATGCCCAAGCCCAAATCCCATGCCGGGCGCATCGCCCTGGTCACCGGTGCCGCGTCGGGCATCGGCAAGGCCGTGGCGCAGCGGCTGGCAGCCGAGGGAGCCTGCGTGGTCATCGCAGACCTGGACCTGGACAAGGCGCAGGCCGCCGCGGCGGAGCTGGGTACAGCAGATGTGGCCGTTGGCGTCGCCGCCAACGTGGCCGATGCGCACGCCGTGCAACGTGCCATCGATGAGGCGGTGCTGGCATTTGGCGGATTGGACCTGGTGGTGAACAACGCGGGCCTCTCGCTTTCAAAGCCCTTGCTGGAAACCACCGAGGCCGACTGGGACCTGCAGCATGATGTGATGGCCAAGGGATCGTTCCTGGTTTCCAAGGCCGCGGCCAAGGTGCTGATCGAGCAGAAGCTCGGCGGCGATATCATCTACATTTCCTCCAAGAACTCGGTCTTCGCAGGTCCGAACAATATTGCCTACTCGGCCACGAAGGCCGACCAGGCGCATCAGGTGCGCTTGCTGGCCGTAGAATTGGGCGAGCATGGCGTGCGCGTGAACGGCATCAACCCCGATGGCGTAGTGCGCGGCTCCGGGATCTTCGCCTCCGGCTGGGGTGCCCAGCGTGCGGCGACCTATGGCGTGGCAGAGGAGGATCTGGGGCAGTTCTACGCAAACCGCACGATCCTGAAGCGCGAGGTCATCCCGGAGAACATTGCCGATGCCGTGTTCGTGCTGACCGGGCCGGAACTGACCCGGACCACCGGATTGCACATTCCGGTGGATTCCGGAGTGGCGGCAGCCTTCCTGCGATGAGCAAGCAAGCAGAGAGCGCGCCGGTCGCAGCTATCGACCTCGGCGCCACCAGCGGACGTGTCATGATCGGCCAGATGGTGGACGGGAAGCTCCAGCTCACTGCCGTCCACCGTTTCGCCAACGGACCGGTTCCGCTGTCGAGCCTGGAACCAGGGGCGCGGCAAGAAGCGCTGGCCTGGGATATCGATGAGCTCTGGGCGCAAATTCGCCACGGCCTCTCGCTGGCTTTCGCGCAGCGCGGGGATATCGCCAGCATCGGGGTGGACTCCTGGGCGGTGGACTATGCGTTGCTCAAGGACGGCAAGCGCCTGGGAGAAGTGCGGCATTACCGGGATCCGCGCAATGAGCGCGCGGTTGCTGCGCTGGAACAGAAATTCAGCCGGCGCGAGTTGTTTGCACGCAATGGGCTGCAATTCCTTCCGTTCAACACCGTGTACCAGTTGCAAGCCGAGAAGTTGGAAAACCGGTTGGCGGACGCCGAGGCGCTGCTGCTGGTTCCCGACTATTTCAACTGGATGCTCACAGGGCATCGGCGCAGCGAGTGGACGAACGCTTCCACTACCGGGTTGCTGAACCACAGCACCGGTACATGGGACGAGGATCTGGTTGCTGAACTGGGGCTTTCGGGAAAGCTCGCGCAGCTAGTGCACCCTGGCCAGCCGGTGGGCGCACTGCTGCCCGAGCTGGCTGCGGAATTCGGAGCCAGCCACGAAGTCCAGGTAGTGGCGGTCGCTTCCCATGACACGGCCAGCGCAGTGGTCGCGACCCCGCTCTCCAGCGGGCAATCCGCCTATATCTCTTGCGGAACGTGGGGATTGGTTGGTGTGGAGCTGGACCGCCCGGTACTCACCGAGCAAGCGCATCAAGCGGGATTCACCAACGAGCTGGGGCTGGATTCCAGTGTCCGGTTCCTGAAGAACGTCGCCGGAACCTTTCTGCTCAGCGAGTCGATCCGCCAATGGAACGACGACGCGGAAGCCGCCGGAAGGGAAGAAACCAGCTTGGAGCAGCTCCTTGCCGAGGCCGCGGAATTGCCTGTTCCGCAGGTGCTGATCGATCCTCAAAGCGAGCGGTTCCTGGCTCCTGGCCAGATGGCCCAGCGCATCTGCGATGCGGTGGAAGCCGCCGGCGGGCAGCGCCCGTGCTCACCTGCCGAAGTGATCAGGGTGGTCGTCGAGTCGCTGGCTCAGAGTTTCGCCCGCCAAGCTGCAGAAGCCGCGCGGTTGGGTGGATTCGAGCTGGAGAACATCCATATTGTCGGAGGCGGCTCGCAAGGCCAGCTGCTGTGCCAGCGCACTGCAGACCATGCGCGCGTGCCGGTCATTTCCGGACCCGTGGAATGCACCGCCCTGGGCAACGTGCTCGTGCAGTTGCAAGCGGCTATGCCTGCGGGCGGTGATGCATTGAACCTGCGCGACGTGGTGCGCGACTCGGTGCCGCTAGGCGCCTACGCCCCGTCGCAGGCCCTGAAGCTGGCCTAGATCCGTGTGGGATATCTAGGCCGTCGTTGACCCTCCAGCCCGATGGGGCTGGAGGGTCGAACTTTTTACACCTTGCGCTGCACGAATACCACGGCATCCTCCAGGGTCGCCGGATTGCCATCGGGACCGATGATGGTGCGTTCGCGGACCTCGGCGCACAGCACCTCCCACTGCGCCGGATCCAGAGCCAAAGCTTCCAGTTCCTTTTCGGGGCTGGGGAACACGGGCATCTGGTGATCGGGCTTGCTGGCGAAGGACGGCATCGATGCATGGGACAGGGCCAGCAGGTGGCCGCCGGGTGCGACCAGGGTCGCTGCCTTGCGCAGGAAGCTGGCGCGAGGGAATTCAAAGGGTGCCTGGAAGAAGCTCAAGGTCACCAGGTCGAAGGTTTCCCCGGTATTCCACGCAGCCAGATCCGAGGCGATGAAGCGGGTCTGCCCCGCGTCCAGACCGTGCTTGGCCGCTTCTTCCTGCGCGCGCTTCACCGCGGTGGGCGAGATGTCGACCCCGGTAGCCTTCCAGCCATGGGTGGCCAGCCACAGCGCATCGCCTCCCTCCCCGCAGCCGATATCCAGCGACGTGCCGGGGGCCAGCGGGGCGACAAGGTTCTCGATGACCTGGTTGACCTTGCCTGACCAGACCCGCTCGGACTGGCCGTAGTGGTTCTCCCAGAAGGCGACATCATCATGTTCTTTGGTGTGGTGTTCGTGGTGTTGGCTCATTTTCGTTGTTCCCCATTCGTCAGTAAGGCCGTTGTTATCGACCCTACTGACGATCGACCCCATGCGCGATCAGTTTTGCGCCAGAGGCAAGAATCGCTGCTCCTACCTTGCACTGACCTTGCCGAAGAGCCGGGCAATGGATGCGAGGATCATTGGCCGGCAGGCCAGCCAGGCGCCGGCGATTACGAGCAGCGAGAGCGCGAAGAAGAGCAGTCCGGTCCAGTTATCCGCGTACGCGGCTGGATCCGTGGAACCCTGGGCCGCGTACATGTGGTTCAGGTTGCGCAGCGCCCCGGTGGAGAACACCAGGATCACGTGCACGAGGATGAACACAGCGAAGTACAGCATGGTTGGGAAGTGCAGCGCGCGGGCAACCTCGATCGGGTACTTCGCGGTCAGTGCTGGCATGTTCTTCGGCCAGAAGGCGCTGAGCCGGAAGCCGGTGATCGCCGCGACCGGGGCCGCGATGAACACGGTGGTGAAGTAGGCCAGCTGCTGCAGCGAGTTGTAATTCACCCAGCCGTTTTCGGTGGGCCAATCCAGCGTCAGGTACTGCAAGGCCGCCGAAATCGCGTTGGGGAAGACCTCCCAAGACGTCGGGACGATGCGCATCCAGTGGCCTGTGGCGAACAGCAGCACGAGGAACACCAGGCCATTGATGATCCACAGCAGGTCAAGACCCTGATGCAGCCAGAGGTTGATGCTCACCTTCGGGCTGCGCTTCGACGACCAATAGGCAGGCGGCTTCTTCTGGTGCCTGACCAGCATGCCAGAACGGATGATCAGGACCATCAGGAAGAAGTTGAAGAAGTGGTTCCATGCCAGCCAGCCAGGGAACCCGAGAGGTGCCGAGTCCGGCAGGTGGTACTCACCCGGGTAGCGTTCCATGAATGACTCCACGGCATCGATGCCGGCAATGCCGCGGGCAACGAGCACCACGGCAGTGGCGATGCCCAAGGCGCAGAATGCGCCAAGGATTCCAGCCAGCACCCACTGCTTGGTCGTCAGCGGGCCATGCTTGGCCGCTTCTTTCTTGCTCTTCGCCGCTGCCTGGGGTGCCGGCTTGCTCGCGCGCCCGGGGGTCAGCGCGTTACTTGCCGCGGCTGCTGGCGCGGCAGGTTCCTGCGCACCCATGCGGGTACGGGCAGGAGCAGCCTGCACCTCGGCGGCCGCAGGCTCCGAGACCAGCGCGGCGCCGGATGCCTGGCCCACCGGATCCGCGGGTGCTGCCTCTGCCCTCGGCGGGATGGCCGGTGCGGCCTGGGCCTGGGCAGCTTCCGCAACCGGTGCCGGCGGGAGCGCAGGCGCTGGAGCCGCTGGAGCTGCGGCAACAACGGGAGCTGCCACGAATGAACTTGGCGGCCACGGTTCTGCACCGGCGGTGCGCGGCAGGCCACGGCGAACTGCTGGTGCCCCGGCACTGGAAACCGCTGTGGCCGGGGCGGTACCCGCGGTGGCAACTGGTTCGGGGGCCGCCGGCGCTGATTCAGCTACCGGTTCGGCAACCGGTTCGCCAACTAGCTCGGCAACCGGCTCGGGTGCTGGTGCAGCGGAAGCGTTCTGCGATGCGGCTGGAGCGTTCGCGGCGACCGGCGTTCCCGCAGGCGGCCACGGCCCGCCGCCGGCAACCCGTGGCAGGCCCTGGCGAAGAAGCCCGGCAACCGCGCCCTGATCTGCAACAGGTTCCGCGGCCGGTGCGCTGGCTGCGGAACTAGCAGATGCTTGGCCAGGCGTTGGTTCCGCAGGCACCGACGGGCCAACGGGCTGGTCGAGAACTGGTTCTGCAGCATCCTCGACCGCGCTAGGCCCTGCCGGGACCGCGGCGCCTGCAGCGGGAGCGAACAGCTCGGCTGGCGGCCAGGGATCGCCGCCGGCCACGCGCGGCAGCCCCTGGCGGATGGATTGGTTTGGTGCGTTCATGGCGATCAGGCCTTGCGTGCTTCCAAGGCGGAAATCAGCTGGGGCACGACCTTGAAGACATCCCCCACCACGCCGAAGTCGGCGATCTCGAAGATCGGCGCATCGGCATCCTTGTTGATGGCGACGATGGTCTTGGCGGTCTGCATGCCCGCCTTGTGCTGGATGGCTCCGGAAATGCCCAGTGCCACGTACAGCTGGGGAGAGACTGCCACGCCGGTCTGGCCCACCTGGGCGGCATGCTCGACGTATCCGGCATCCACCGCCGCACGCGACGCGCCCACGGCAGCACCCAAGGCATCGGCCAGCTGGTGCACCAGGTCGAACTGCTCCGCGCTGCCCAACCCGCGGCCACCGGAGACCACGCGTGCCGCGGAACGCAGCTCGGGACGGGTGGATGCCGTTTCGGCCGTTCTCAGTTCCTTGACCTCTACCTCCGGCTTGCCGCTGGCGGCTACCTCCAGCGGGATCGCGCTCGCCGGTTGGGCCTGGGCACGCTCTTCGATGCTGCCCACGCGCACGGTGATCACCGGCGCGCCGAAGGTCGGGGCACTGTGGGTCGAATACGCGCCGCCGTAGATCGAGTGGGCTGCGATGATTCCCTGGTCATCACGCGAAACACCGAGCGCATCGACGCTCAGCGCCAAGCGGCGGCGCACCGCGAAGCGTGCGGCCACTTCGCGCGAAGCCAGGGTATGCCCCAGCAGCACGGCTTGTGGCTGGATTTGCGCGAAGGCCTGCTGCAGCGCGTCAGCCATCGGCGCGGTCAGCACCGGAGAATCGACGGCGGCGGTGAGTACCTGCGCGGCGCCAGACTCGCTGGCTTGCGCCGCCAGGGTATCAAGGGATCCGGCCGGAGCGGCGAGAAGCGCTACCGGGGTGCCCACGGCAGAGGCGGCGCCGAGCAGTTCCGCGTGGTTCTTGGCCAGCGTTCCAGTGGCCGTGGTCTCGAGGAAAACAAGAATTGAATCAGAAGCAAAGGAAGTCATGGTTTTCTTTCCGCTCACACCAGGTTGTTCTTGATGAGGAATTCGGCCACTGCGTTACCGGCCTCGCCGTCATCGGCAATGACAGTTCCAGCGGTGCGGGGCGGGCGCTGGGCCACCGAAACCATGATGGAACGCGCAGTATCCGCAGGCAGGGACTCGACGCCCAAATCGGCCAGGGACAGGGACTCGACCGGTTTCTTCTTCGCGGCCATGATGCCCTTGAAATTCGGGAAGCGGGCATCTGGCAATGCCTCGGTGATCGAAGCGACCGCTGGCAATGGAGCGCTGATCTGGGCGGCAGCGCCATCCAGCTCGCGCAATCCGCTGATCGCGCCGTCGGCAATTTCTACCGAGGACAACGAGGTCGCCGCCGGAAGATCAAGCAGCTCGGCCAGCATGACCGGGAGCATGCCCGCGGAGCCGTCGGTGGACATGTTGCCGGTGAGGACCAGATCGTAGCTGCCTCGGCGCAAAGCCGCCGCCAGGACCTGCGCGGTGAGGACCAGATCGGCGCCGAGAAGCTCCTCGTCGCTGATATGCACGGCGCTGGCAGCGCCCATGGCCAAGCCCTTGCGCAGGGTGGCCTGAGCTGAATCCGGGCCCATGGTCAGCACGGTGATTTCAGTCCCAGGGTTCGCATCAGCATGCTTCAGCGCAACTTCCAGGGTCCGCTCGCCGATTTCATCGAGCACCACTTCTGAAGCGGCACGGTCGGCCAGGCCGGTCTCCAGATCCAGCAGGCGGTCCTCTCCGGTATCTGGGACTTCTTTGATCAAAACCGCGATCTTCATTATTTTCTCCCTCTTATCGCAGTAGCATCTGCCAGGACATCCGATGGCTGGAAATCACCAATGATCCGGGGCTTCGCGGACCACTGAAGCGGCCCCCGCCGAAACTACTAGGAAATCCAAGTTCATTAATAGGCCACGGCGCAGATTTTCTGCAGAGCTGAAAGCATTGTGTCGCAGGCTACGTCTGTCTTTGCTGTTCATCTTGTCGGATTCAGCGCCATTGGTCAATGAAAGTGGACAAGAAAACAGCAAGTGAGCACCTTGAACACCAAAGGTCCACGGTCCGGCGGGGTCATCCGGGCATGCTTCCACGCAGGTGAGCCACATCGCGCTATTCGCCCGGCTTCGGGCGGGCACCGTAGGCTTTAACCAGAGACCAATTTCGGAACCAAAGGACGGCTCATGGCCAGCAAAAAGCGTCAAGGCAAGAAGAACTCGGGCGTAGGAAATCCTGCCAAGGCGGCAGCGCGCGGCCGCAGCGTGTTCCTGATCCAGGCTGAACAGCAGATCAATGCGCTTCGCCAGGACTACACAACTTGGGTAGCGCAGCAGGTTCCTGCCTTTTCGCCTGAACAGGCGGCGCAGGCAGCGGGCATGCAGCTGGACGTCATCGGGCAGATCGCCGGCCAGTACGCCGAGAACGCCCGCAGCTCGAACCTGTTCGACCTGGACATCGATGTCTTCGGCGAGACTCTGGCCGAGCACCTGGGCAACCTGCCGGAATCCTTGGCTCCGGAGCCGATCTTCACCACATGGCTGGAATACTTCAGCTTCATCGAGCAGCGCATGCTCTGGCAGGGCCCTGCGGAGAACCTCGAAGCCCTGCGCGAGATGCTGGAAGATACGCTCAATGGTTTTGCCGAGGGCGACGCGGAGCTATGCGGATTGCTGCGCGAAACCTGGTTGTTCAGCCAGGTCAAGGCCTATGCCCAGGCAGTGGCCGAAGGCGTGGACATGGAGGACTTCAGTGCAGCAGCCGAAGCGCCGCGCGCCAAGGTATTGACTGCCGTTGGCCTGGATGCCGAAACCTTCGACCCGGAAGGCCCGGCGCCACTAGCCTTCAACTACATCTGGAGCGCCGGCCGGATGTCCGTCGTGGAGTCGGAAGGATCGGTGTTGCGCACGGATCCGGACGCCTACGAATTGCTGGTTGCCGGCGAGGAAGCGGGCAGCGCGCAGCTGCTCTTCGAGATGGCTGTCGGCTGCGTCCAGGCGCACCTGAACCCGACCTTCGATGTCACCTTGCGGGATGAAGCCCATTACCTGGTGCTGCGTAACCTGCTGGTCACCGCATCCACCGGCCGCGAAGGGGACTTGGAGGGCCTGCGCCGCAACTGCGGTCCGAAGATCTACGATGCCGTGCTTCCAGAAGCCCGCATCGCCATGGATTCCTTGGTCGGCTACGGTCTGATTTCCAAGGACGGCGAGCACTACAGCATCGACGAGCGCCTGGTTCCGGTCATCTCCGCCGGCATCTCAGAGGTCGAGGCCTTCTTCGAAGAAGCCGAATAAGGCAGGGGATGATACCCGCAGAGGCACCAGTCTGCGGGTATCATCCAACCTAGGAAGATATTCGCTAGT
Source organism: Glutamicibacter sp. NPDC087673 (assembly GCF_044743255.1). NCBI lineage: Bacteria > Bacillati > Actinomycetota > Actinomycetes > Micrococcales > Micrococcaceae > Glutamicibacter > Glutamicibacter sp. NPDC087673. The sequence continues at coordinate 680,268 of NZ_JBIUWB010000001.1, read as the reverse complement.
AGCAAGCAGGCAATCGCTAATGGGCAAGAAAATCAGTTGGCCAATGAGCTGGCTGGCTGCAGCCAGCGGGATCCTCTTTGCGGTGCTGCTGCTGATCGTGGATCCGCTGATCGCGGATGCCCCATGGTGGTCCGAACCCGACCTGTGGGTGCCCTTGGCGTTCCCGCTGCTTCCATGGCTGGCAGTTGCCGGCGTGATGGCATGGCTGGGAAGCGCAACCGAGCGCTGGCTGCACGTTCTGGTGTTCAGCTTCAGCGCCCTGGCCGCCGGGGTGATTCCCGGCCTTTTCTGGACGCTACTGCTCTTTGACGCTTTCCCGGATTCCGCCAGCCCGCAGCTTCCCATGGCCGTCTCGCTATTCTCGGGTGCGGTGGCAATTGTGCTGGGTGCAGTTGCAGGCGGGCGGGCAATTTTCAGGCGTTTCAGGAAGGCCCGGCTGGCCGCAGTGGCGAACTAGGCGGCGGAGCGAAGCCCCTGGAGGCTATCGAGCCTGGTCGTCCTGCCGCGAGGCAGCGATGGAGATCAGTTTCCGCAGCACCTCCAGGTCGATGTCCTCCAGCTTTTTCACGTACACGCAACCGGCTCCCTCGGTGTATTTGCCCAGCTGCGGCAAGAGCTGGGCGCCCTCGGGAAGGTCCTTCAGCCCGTAGAGCGAGAGCTGGGCCTTGCGCGGCGAGAAACCGGTCTTAGGCCAGATGCCCGTGGTGCGCGCATTGGCAGGGGAGATGTAGGTGTAGCTTCCGTAGCCCACCATGCTCGGTCCCCACATCACCGGCTGCTCGCCGGTGGCTTCGCGGAAGATGCGGTCCAGTTCGTGGCCGTCAACCCGGCGCTTGGCCGGGGTTGCCGCCTCAATGAATTCCTCCACGCTGGCCTCAGTTGGAAGGGTCTTCTGACTTGTTGGCAAGTGATGCCTCCTCGGGTGCTCCAGGTGATTCGGCCTGGAAAATTGTCGACAGCTTGCGGTACTGGCTGGTGCCCATGGCCAGCAGCGCCACCACAATCATGATCAGCCCGCCGGCCAGGAATATCAAGGCGATGCCGCGCGCCTGGCCTTGCCCCACCAGCCAGCCGAATCGGTCGTCGCCCGCTGGCGAGCGCATGAAGGGGATGACCAGGTACTGGGCTATCGGCGCGATCAGGAAAGCGGTAATCGGCGCCGCGGCGGCTTCCATCATCTGGGCGAAGCCGAACACCCGGCCCTGGCGGCGGAAGGTGACCACCTTCTGGATCACCGTTTGCTCCGAGGCTTCCACCGCCGGGATCAGCATCATGTAGAGCCAGATGCCCAGCACATAGAGCCACGTCCATTCGCGGATGGTGAAGATCGCGCCGAGGAATCCCATGACGGCAACCAGCAGGAGCATGGTGCGGATCGGGTTGGCCCCCAGGCCGAACTTGGCGATGGCCAAGCCGCCGATGATGAAGCCGGTGGATGCCAGCCCGAAGGTGATGCCCCAGGCTTCGACCGGCATGATGGTCAGCCCGTAGGGATCCATCAGCGCCATGTAGGTGCCGCCGATGAAGTTGTTGAACATCGAGAAGATGATCAGCGCGAATAGGCCAGGGATGGCCATCACTGTAGTGAAGCCCAGGCGCAGGTCGCTGGTCTTGGTCCGCCCTTCCTCCTTTTCCGGTTCCTCCTCCGGGATGGAGATGCCCAAAAGGTGCAGCATCGTGACCACGACCATCACGATGGCAATGGCCAGCGTCCATCCCATCCCCAGCAGTCCGATGGACAGCCCGGAGAACACGCTGGTGATGATGAAGGCGATGCCCTGCACCGTGCCCACCAGCCCGTTGGCGTTGGCATGGCGCTCGACCGGGATCAGCAAGGTGACCGTCGTGGACAGCGCGATGCCTCGCATCTGCTCCACGATCGCGCCGAACAGGATGACCAGGCAGAAGATCCAGAACTGCCATCCGCCGATATCCAGGATGTCCTTCGTGGGCAGCCAGAGGTAGATCAGCCCAGCCAGGGAAAAGGCCACAGCGGTGATCATCGCGGAGAAGACGAAGACCGATTTCTTACGGTGGTTGTCCACGATCGTCCCGAAAACCATGGAGAACACGGAGATCAGCAGCATGAATGCGCCGCCGATGATGCCGGTGGCCATGACGTTCTCGGTCTCCAGGTACACCCAGAAGGTCAGCGCGAACCACAGGTAGCTGGTGGTGAGGTTCGCGACGGCGGTGTTGACCAGGATGTGCATGAAAGAGCGCTGGCCCTGCGGCGGAACTTCGGGGTTCTGGCCGTGGGCCGGCGGGAGATCAGGGGGTCCTTCATCGCGCATGGGCAAGCCTGCTTCGAAAAAGTGGCTGGTGGTCGTAGCAAAAGAATACGCCGATGCATTGATAGGCAACAGGTGTGAATTCAGACGATCGAAAACATAGTAGTCAGATGCCTAGCCCAAGCCTAGGCATAACCCTAGTGTGACCGCCCGCACTTTCTGCCAAGGTTGAATCCATGCAAACCGGCTGCAGCGGTTTCCCCTTTAAACGAGCATTGAATGGACGGAGCACACCACGCCATGACAGAGACCCTGAACGAGGTATCCAGCCTGCTGGATAACGCGCTGGTTGACAGCCCGGAAACCGGAGAGTTCCGCGCCAACCGAAATATCTTCACCGACGAAGAGATTTTCGAGATGGAAATGAAGCACATCTGGGAAGGCAACTGGGTGTACTTGGCCCACGAGTCCCAGATCCCGAACATCGGCGACTACTACACCACCAACATCGGCCGCCAGCCCATCATCATCTCGCGCAACAAGCAGGGCGAACTCAACGCGCTGATCAACGCCTGCAGCCACCGCGGAGCCATGCTCTGCCGGCGCAAGACCGATAACCGCACCACCTTCACCTGCCCGTTCCATGGCTGGACCTTCAACAACTCCGGCAAGCTGCTCAAGGTCAAGGATTCGCGGGGAGCTGGCTACCCGGAGCAGTTCAACAAGGACGGCTCCCACGATTTGACCAAGGTCGCCCGTTTCGAGAACTACCGCGGTTTCCTCTTCGGCTCGCTGAACGCCGATGTCCTGCCGCTGGAAGAGCACCTGGGCGAGGCCACGAAGATCATCGACATGATGGTTGACCAGTCCGAAGAAGGCCTGGAAGTGCTGCGCGGCGCCTCGACCTACACCTATGACGGCAACTGGAAGCTGCAGGCGGAGAACGGCGCCGACGGCTACCACGTCTCGGCCACCCACTGGAACTACGCCGCCACCCAGGCCCGCCGCGCCAACGGCGAATCCTCCAACGACACCAAGACCATGGACGCCGGCGGCTGGGACAAGCAGAAGGGCGGCTACTACTCCTTCGAGCACGGCCACCTGCTGCTGTGGACCGAATGGCTGGACCCGGCCAACCGCCCGCTGGCCGAGAAGCGCGACGAGCTGGTCGCCAAGTTCGGCGAAGCCAAGGCCGACTGGATGATCGGCATTTCGCGCAACCTGTGCCTGTACCCGAACGTGTACCTGATGGACCAGTTCGGCTCGCAGATCCGCGTCTTCCGGCCGATCTCCGTGGACAAGACCGAGGTGACCATCTACTGCTTCGCCCCGGTGGGCGAATCGGACACCGCGCGCGCGGCCCGCATCCGCCAGTACGAGGACTTCTTCAACGCCTCGGGCATGGCCACCCCGGATGACCTGGAAGAATTCCGCTCCTGCCAGAAGACCTACCTGGCCACCTCGGCGCAGTGGAATGACCTCTCGCGCGGCCAGGCCCACCAGATCACCGGCCCGGATGAGAACGCGGACAAGGTGGGCCTGAAGCCCATCTCCTCCGGAGCGCGCACCGAGGACGAGGGCTTGTACCCGATCCAGCACGGCTACTGGCTGCAGACCATGCGCCAAGCCGTGGATAACGAACGCGAAGCACAGAACTAAGGTCGAAGGGACAAGACAGATGAGCACCATCGCACTGACCGAGGCGCCGACTTCCAACGGCGCAGTCACCACCGCGGATATCGCGCAGTTCCTCTACCAGGAAGCCCGCTTCCTCGATGACCGGGACTTCGACCGCTGGCTGGACTGCTACCACCCGGAAGCCACCTTCTGGATGCCGGCCTGGGCCGATGACGAGCAGCTGACCGAAGACCCGCAGCGCGAGATCTCGCTGATCTACTACGCTAACCGCGGCGGCCTGGAAGACCGCGTCTTCCGCATCAAGACCGACCGCTCCTCGGCCACCTCGCTGCCCGAGCCGCGCACCGGGCACAACATCACCAACGTGGAGATCGTTGCAGTGGACGGCGACAAGGTGGACATCCGCTTCAACTGGTTCACCCTGTACTACCGCTACCAGAACGTGGACACCTACTTCGGCACCTCGTTCTACACGATCGACTACTCCGGCACTGCGCCGGTGATCACCGCGAAGAAGGTCGTCCTGAAGAACGACTACATCCACCACGTCGTGGACATCTACCACATTTAAGCGACACCCATTGGGCGGCGGGGCCAGTGCAGGCCCCGCCGAATCGCCCATCCCCGAATCCTGTGAAATGAGCATGCCATGTCCCACCAGGTAGCCCTCGCCTTTGAAGACGGAATCACCCGCTTCATCAAGGTCGGCGCGAACGAAACCGTCGCCGATGCCTCCTACAAAGCCCTCATCAACATCCCGCTGGACTGCCGCGACGGCGCCTGCGGCACCTGCAAGGCCTTCTGCGAGTCGGGCAAGTACGACGGCGGCGACTACATCGAAGAAGCCTTGACCGACGACGAGGCAGAGGCCGGATACTGCTTGCCCTGCCAGATGGTCCCCGAATCCGACCTCGTGCTGCAGATCCCGACCACGTCGGATGTCGCCAAGACCTCGGCCGCCTCCTTCGAATCCACGCTGAGCGAGATCCGCCGCATCTCCGAAACCACCTACGCCTTCAGCCTCGAGGTGGACAAGCGCGAAGACCTCTCCTTCCTGCCGGGCCAGTACGTGAACATCGAGGTCCCCGGCTCCGGTGGGCAAACCCGTTCCTACTCCTTCAGCTCGGGCCCGGAAGTGGACATCGTCTCCTTCCTGATCCGCATCACCGACGGCGGTCTGATGTCCACCTACATGCGCGATACCGCGCAGGTGGGCGACCGCATCACCTTCACCGGTCCGATGGGCAGCTTCTTCCTGCGCGAACCCAAGCGCCAATCGCTGCTGCTCGCCGGCGGCACCGGCCTGGCCCCGCTGCTGGCCATCCTGGAGAAGCTGGCCGGCATGGACAACCCGCACCCGGTGCACCTGATCTACGGCGTGAACACCGACATCGACCTGGTCGAACTCGACGTGCTGCAGGACTACACCCAGCGCATCGCGGGCTTCAGCTTCGACACCGTGGTGGGTGACCCGGACAGCGCTTCACAGAAGAAGGGCTACGTCACCAACCACTTCGAGCCGCAGCACCTGGCCGAGGGCGACGTGGACATCTACCTGTGCGGCCCGCCTCCGATGGTGGAGGGCGTGCGCCACCACCTGGAAGCCGAAGGCCTCAAGCCGCAGAATTTCTACTACGAGAAGTTCGCGCTGGCCGTCGTTCCGGACGCCGAGCCTGCCGCCCCGGCTGCCGAGGCGCCCGCCGCGCAAGCCGCCGCCGACCAGGGCTACGAAATCGGCGAGGAGCACGCCAGCTTCGAGGCCCAGTTCGATGCGCGCATGGCCTTGGAACTGGCCGTCGTCGAGCTGACCATGGGCAAGCTGGCCGAGGGCCAGCTGGGCGAATTCAAGGTCCTGGCCGAACTGGCCGGCAAGACCCTGGACGGCGAGAAGTTCATCAACGCCGAGGAATTCACCGTCACCAATGACGCCTTCCACGAATTCCTGTTCAAGGCCGTGGGCAACGAGCACCTGCTGCAGGCCTACCGCCGCCTGGACGTGCCGGCGCTGATGGCCGCCGTGCTGCGCCAGGAGCACTGGATCGACGGGGCCGTGGACGCCGACCACCTGGGCATCGTCGCCGCTTTCGAGAAGCAGGACATCGCCGCTGCCCGCGCAGCGATCACCGCGCACAACCAGCACGCCAAGGCCACCATGGCCGCCGCTTCCAAGGCAGCGGCCCAGTGAGCGCCGGGCTGCCCGAGTCCTTCCATCCGGGCCGCTTTGCCGGCAAGGTCGTCATGGTCACCGGCGCCGCCCAGGGCATCGGCTGGTCCGTGGCCCGGCGCATCGCCGCCGAGGGCGGGGAAATGGTGCTCGTGGACCGCGCGGCGCTGATCCACGAGGTGGCCGGGGCCCTGCGCGCCGACGGCGCCACCGCGCTGAGCGTGACCGCCGACCTGGAAACCTACGAGGGCGCGCTGGCTGCGGTCACCGCCGCGAAGGACCAGTTCGGACGCATCGATGTGCTGGTCAACAACGTGGGCGGAACCATTTGGGCCAAGCCCTACGAGCACTACGCGCCCGAGGAGATCGAAAAGGAAATCCGGCGATCGCTGTTCCCGACCTTGTGGATGTGCCGTGCGGTCTTCGAGGAAATGGTCCAGGCCCGATCCGGAACCATCGTGAACGTCTCCTCGGTCGCCACCCGCGGCATGAACCGCGTCCCGTACGCGGCGGCCAAGGGCGGGGTCAAGGCCATCACCTCGGCGCTGGCCATGGAGGGCGCCGAGTTGGGCATCCGCGTGGTCGCCACCGCGCCGGGCGGCACCGAAGCCCCTGAACGGGTAGTCAAGCGCGGGCCGGCGCCCACCGGCGAGCAGGAAAAAGCCTGGTACCAGGCCATCGTGGACCAGACCGTGGACTCAACCTTGCTCAAGCGCTACGGCACCTTGGACGAGCAGTCGGCGCCCATCGTGTTCCTGGCCTCGGATGAGGCCTCCTACATCACCGGTTCCACCCTCGCGGTGGCCGGAGGAGACCTCGGCTAGCGGCAGTCCCGGCACCGCAAACGCACCACCATGGAACAAACGGCTCGTGATCACGGGCCGTTTGTTCCATCCAGCACCATCCCGGCCGTGCTTCCAGCGCCGGGCACGTATTTTCCGGGGAACAACGAGGTTCCCCGGTCACCGCAAACGAACGGAAAAACACGTGAATACCAGCCCAATGACATCCAGCAACGCCGCCAATGGCGCCGTGCGCTGGGTGGTGGTGATCGCCGCCATCGCCCTGATCTTCGACGGCTACGACCTGGTGGTTTTCGGAACCATCGTCTCCACGCTGCTGGCGGACCCCAGCCAGCTCGGCCAGCTCGATGAAGCCGCCGCCGGATTGCTGGGCAGCTACGCGCTGCTCGGCGTGATGGTCGGTGCGCTGTCCACCGGCGCGATCGGCGACTACATCGGCCGGCGCAAGGCGATGATCACCGGCATCATCTGGTTCTCCGTCGGCATGGGCCTGACCGCGCTGGCCCCCGACACCCTGTGGTTCGGCATCCTGCGCTTCCTCACCGGCATGGGCGTGGGTGCGATCGTGGCCACCGCTGGCGCGGTGGTGGCCGAGTTCGCCCCGAAGAACCGCCGCAACTACTACAACGCGATCGTCTACTCGGGCGTGCCGGCCGGAGGCGTGCTCGCCTCGCTGCTGGCCATGGTGCTCAGCGACGTGATCGGCTGGCGCGGGCTGTTCCTCATCGGCGCGCTGCCGCTGCTGTTCCTGCTGCCGATGGCCTGGTTCAAGCTGCCCGAATCCCCGCAGTGGCTGCTCTCCCGCGGCCGCGTGGCCGAAGCCCGCGAGGTGGCTGCGCGCACCGGAATGCTGCTGGAACTTCCCAGCGACGCCGATGCCGGGCAGCTGAAGGCCGAACGTGTCGGCTTCGCCGCGCTGGCCACCAGGCGCTACGCGCTGCCTACCGCACTGCTGGGCATGATGAGCTTCGCCGGACTGCTGCTGACCTATGGGCTGAACACCTGGATGCCGGAAATCATGCAGCAGGCAGGCTACGGCAAGTCCCATTCGCTGCTCTTCTTGCTGGTGCTGAACCTCGCCGCGGTCTTCGGCGGGCTGCTGGCTTCGGTGGCCGCCGACCGCGTCGGCCCCAAGCAGGTCGTGGCGCTGACCTTCTTCCTGGCCGCGCTGGCAATGGTGCTGCTGCCCCTCAAGCTCCCGCTGGGCTTGCTGCTGTCCCTGGTGGCAGTGGCAGGTGTGGGAACCATCGGCACGCAGGTGCTGATCTACGGATTTGTGTCGAACTACTACCACAGTGCCGCCCGCGGGGCCGGGGTGGCCTGGTGCGCCGGATTCGGCAGGCTGGGCGGGATCTTCGGCCCGCTGCTGGGCGGAGTGCTGCTTTCGGCGGGAGTTTCCCCGGGAACCGCATTCTATGTCTTCGCCGCAGTTGCTATCGTTGGAACGCTGGTCACCACCTGCGTCCCGATGACCCGTTCGGCCGCGCAGCGCAGCGCGCAAGAAGAGCTGGCTGCCGCGGGAGCAGGGAAGTAGCAGCACATCGAAACGCAACGCGGCGACGCAGGAAGGCTGGTGAACGCCATGCTCAGTGCCCAGCAGGGCCAGGATGCGCTCATCGGCCTTTCCCGCGAAGTCCAGCAAACTGGCAGTACCCTGGCCGTGCTGAAGGGTCCGCGCGGCAGCGGCAAGAGCACGATCATCAAGGCGCTGCTAACCCGGTTGGCCAGCCAATCGGTGCAGCTGGTGACCGCTTCGCGCTGGGAAACCGCGCAGCCCGGAGCCGCCTTGGGCCCGTTGCTGCAACGCAGCCACGCAGGCTCGGCCGGGGCGCTGGGCGAGGCCTTGCTGGAATACCTGCGCAGGGAGGCGCCGCAACCCCGTGTGCTGGTGCTGGAAAATGCACAATGGGTCGATGACCTGAGCTTCCAGGCGCTGCACTACGCCTGGCGCCGCTTGCGCAATGAACCGGTACTCATCGTGCTGGTGATGCGCGACCAGAACCTGGCCAGGCTTTCACCGGAAACCCGTGAATTCCTGGCCGACAGCCAATTGCAGATCCTGCAGCTTCAAGTGCCCGATCCAACGCATGCGCGCGAGATTATCTGCGCCAGGACGGGGATCGACCTGCCGCCCATGGCCGTCGAGCAGCTGGTGGACTACACCGAGGGCAACCTGCAGGTGGTCATCGAGCTGGCCCAGGAGAATCCGGAGCACAGCTGGGAGCAGTTCGACCGCTGGCCGCCTGCCCCTCGCGCCCTGTCCTTGCACGTCATCGAGCTATTGGAGGGGTTGGAACCGCGGGCGCGGGCGCTGCTGGAAGCGGCCGCGGTGCTCGGCGCGCAGGCCCGGATCGACAATATCGCCAAGCTGGTGGGCGAGGATGATCCGCTGCTGCCGATCCAGCAGATTCTCGACTCCTCGCTGGCGCAAACCCACGGCCATAGCGGGAAGGTGCGGCTCGGGTTCGAGAACGCATTGACCCAAATGGCTGTCTACCATCAGATCCCGCTGAGCACCCGCATCCGGTTGCATGCTTGCGCCGCGGACATCGTCGAGGACCAGGGGGCCAAGCTGGGCCATCGGGCCGATGCGAGCATCCTGCCCGATGGCAGCTTGTCGATGGAACTGCAAGACTACGCGCGGTCCCAAGGCAAGCGGGGCGAGTGGTCTTCGGCGGCTACCGCGTACTTCAGGGCCATGCACTTGTCCCCGGAACCGATGCGCCGCGACTCCCTGCTGCTCAACGCAGTGGATGCGATTGTCGCCGCCGGCGAGCTGCCGCGGGCGCAAACCTTCGCGCATCAGCTTTCGAGCTTGGAAAGCAGTCCGGAACGGGACGTGCTTTCCGGATACATCTCGATCCTGCAAGGCCGCGCCAACACCGCGCAGCGCTGGCTGTCCAGTGCCTGGCAGAACGCGGTCCAGCATCAGGACAACGATGTGATGGCCGCGATCGCCCAACGCCAAGTCCTCGATTCGCTGTGCCGTTTGAACGGGCAGAAGATCATTGACTGGGCTGAGCAATCGCTGCGCCTTGCCCAGGTGGGCAGCCCGCTGGCCATTGAGAACGCAGCCATCCAAGGGCTCGGCCTGGCAATGATGGGCCGGGCTGATGAGGGGGAACAGGTCTTGATGGACCTGCTGGCCACCCTTCCGGCGGGAGCACAGCGCCAGCGCGCGGAAATGTCACTGGGCTGGGTCTACCTCGCGACCGATCGCGTGGAGCTAGCCCGGCACGAGCTCTCCGCAGCCAGCTCCACGGACTTCAGCGATGGTTCCCTGCGCATCTCGCTGTGGGCCAAAGCCTGGTCGGCGCGCGCTGAATTCCTCATGGGCGACTGGGACCAAGCGCTGGAGACGGTTCGATCCGCGCAGTCCCTGCAGGAGCGTTCTGAAATCCAGATCCTGCGTCCGCTGATCCAGCTGACCGCGGTGCAGATTCACGCATTGCGCGGCAATTGGGAGCAGGCGGATCTGCACCTACGCAAGTCGTGGGCACGCACCGGCAGCTATGCCATTATGGAGATGCCTTACCGGATGGCGCGGGCCGAGATTGCCCGGGCGCAGGCAAACCATGAAGAGGTTGTGCGGACGCTGGAACCATTGCTTCGGCTGGACCGTACGCAGGGCATCGACCAAGCAGGTTTCTGGACCTGGCAGGATACATACGCCATGGCGCTAATCCGTTGCGAACGCCTGGATGAAGCAGAAAAATTCGTACAGCCGTTGCTGGAGAGTGCTCTCGCTTCAGGCCACCAGAGCGGAGCCGCTCGATTCCTGAGCGTGCAAGGCACCTTGCTGGCAGCCCGCGGTGATATCGACGCAGCCCGTTTGGCCTTTGAAGATGCCATCCGCCGTTTGGAAGGCATCGGGTCGGTCTACCACCGGGCAAAAATTGATTTCTACTACGGGCAATGCCTGCGCCGAGCCGGCAAGCGAGCCGAATGCGTTGCGCCGTTGACCCGCGCGCTGGCGATTTTCACGCACTTCGATGCATCCGTGTACATCGACCGCTGCACTCGTGAGCTCCAGGCAAGCGGAACCGGGATGCTGCGCAGGGAGAGTGCTGACTGGTCGACGCTGACGGCGCAGGAACAAGCCGTGGCCAAGCTGGTTTGCGAAGGTGCAAGCAATCGACGTGTCGCTGAAGAGCTGTATATAGGCACCAAGACAGTGCAGTACCACCTGACCAAGATCTACACGAAGCTGGCGGTCTCAAACCGTACTGAGCTTGCTGCGCTGGCGCGTTTCGACCTTGAAGGATAGTGCCTTTCGACTGAGAAAAATTTTCATTCCCGAGGGCAGCGAAACCATGCGGAGTTCGAGTTGACCTGCGCCCTGTGACTGTAGATTTTTTTCATTCAGCACGAATCGCTTGAATCGAACGCGGCCGGGATTCTTGATTCAGGCCGCGGCCAGCAATGCAACCGGACTCAAAGCCGTTGCTCCTGCGAAGTATGGGTGGTGTGGTGGTGCTAGTGACTGAAAAAATTTGTCACTCGAAACCCAAATCAGGTACTGGCTCTAACTGGTTCCGGTTCCGGGCAGGCCCTCATCTTGGCCGAGCCCCAGTACTCGCCGCACTTCGGGGGTCAATTGCACCTTGCAGGCCGCAGCCTCCTGGGGACGTTGAGGACAATGATCGTTGACATGATCAAATTTCTCCACGTTGTCCACGCTCTCGGGAACCGTGATTGACCGCAGCCCGTGCGGAGATACCCACGTCTTGGAGCCATCCGGGCAAGCGAAGACCTTCCAGCCAAGCGCGTGCTTGTACATCTGATGCTGCTTGCACAAGAGATGGGTGTTCTGCCGGGTAGTGTGGCCGCCCTGTCCATACGCTTCGATGTGATCAATTTCCGAACGATCGGGCAGGCGGCGGCAACCAGGGAAACCGCAATGCTGGTCGCGGTAACGCAGCAAATCGCGCAACCCCTGGGAAGGCCGATATTTCTTGGGCTCCACATCAATTGCGGCTCCCGTCCACGGGTCGGTCAGAACGCGCTGGAACGACGGAGCATCCGCGGCGATTTCCAACGCTACGCCGATTGGGATCGGCCCGTAACCTTCCAAATCAGCGAGGGCGCGAGCGGGATTCACGAGCATTTCAATGGCTGGGATCGTGATGGCAACCCGTGGCTTCAGCGGCATGCCTTCCGTTCCGGGCCAGCCATGCAGATACACGTCCGCAAGCACATCGGCTTCAACCTGCGTTTGCGTGCGCAGATCCTTGGAATCAGTGATCTGGGCGGCTGCCTGCTTTATCGAGTTGCGAATCGAATGGATGACATCAGCTCGGTGATGCAGCTGCAAGGTAGCCATGCCATTCTCCTCATTCCACACCTTGAGATTACGGGCTGCGAATGCGTTCTTCTGCCGGTTCTCTGCCGAATTGGGATTCATCCGGTCGTGAAAGCGACGGGCCCGCTGGTAGACGGTTTCGTCGCAGGCTGTTCTTGCCAGAGGCAGCAAATTTTCCTCCATGCGGCCGACCTGCTCCGGGGAAAGGTCTTGCGAGTATTTGACGATGTCGTGGGCGGCCTTAACGGTAATCTCACCTGCAGCGAGCGCGGCAAGGGTGGCTTTGCAGGCGTGGCGCAAGCCCTTGGCATGGAACATCCGTTTGCTGGCTTTACGGACGGATTCGCGCAATGCGACAGCTGACTCAGCTACGAAATTGGAGTTGATGACCTGCTCGCTGCCACGGTCTATGCCATAGTATTCGGCACTCTTGCTGGCTTCGGCTTCTTCGTCTGGAGTGTGGGCATGCTCGGTGGCAATCAGGTCATTGAAAGACGCGCTGACCTGCTCGACTCCGTCTGCCAGCAAAACGCAGATAGCGGCTTCAGCGCTGCTCATCAGGCGTTGGAGTTTCTTCAGGCGCTCCAATGCGTCTCCGGGCCCATCCACGGGGCCCGCATTGAATAGTTCGTCGGCAACCTGCTTGATGGGTCCGAAGAACAACTGATGCTCGCGATGGGCGTCGAGCGCTGACGCTCTGTGCGACTCCATGCGGGTGCCCGGCGGGCGCAGTGGAAGGCGATGTTCATCGTCGTGATCGTCTAGATATGCGGGAATAGTCATAGTTAACGTTCGCGCAGATTATCGACAGTATCTTCTGGTTCGAAACCAATTGTGGATAAGTTCTAGAAAGTTTATACGAATGCGATTAAGCGTGATTCCGGCGCGAAAATCGCTGGACCAGGGAAGGCAGTAATGGGTGCCGTGCTAGTTGCTAGTTGGATGCAGGGGGCGCGGCGGACGGGTGAAGGCAGTTCGGATGCCAAGGGCTGCCATGGCTGCGAGTATGGCAAAGGCGAGGACGCTGGCCATGTACAGGGGTGCGGCTAGATCCGCGGCGGCATCGGCGTTCCAATCGGCAAAGGTGTCGCCCACCGAGTTCATATTGGCGAAGGAAGCGAAGAAATAGGCTGGTGCGCCTAAGGCAATGATCAGGCTCCAAGCTCCGATAGCCGCCCAGGCGGGCAGCTTGCGTCCGGCGGAAACTACCGTAACGAGCCAAGAGATGGCGAGGGCGGTTCCAATGGCTGCGAAGACCCACCCTCCAAGCGAGTCGTAATTCTGGTCCATTGAGGCCATCTCGGAAATGGTTTCATCGAGGGAGAGTCCACTTGCTGCGGTCACGGCCCAATTGTTCATGAGCAGTGAGCCGTAAGCCGCGTAAGCCATGATCATGGCGAACCCGGAGATAGCTAGAAGTTTACGCATGTCAGTAGCCTAACAGTGCACTAGTCAACTCAGCGGTAAAATCAATAGGCGTATGAGTTGGGCGCCCATGCTACGTCCTTGCACGATCAAGCTGTCCTGAGGCCAGCTGCCTGTATTCCAGTGCAAGAATCCGTGAATCAGATGCCCTTAGTCGGTAAGGTGCATTATGGGCCGATCGGGAGCCCAAAGCGATCGCGCGAGCGACATCACCCAGCGCCGCAATGCAGCGCCAACCGTTAGAAGGAGACTAGGGATGATCTTCACCAAAAAAGGCGACGCCGCAGTTCTGGCCAAGCTCAGCACAGCTCCAGCACCCTATCGCGAGATTGCCGAACGGCTTCACGCCATAATCATGCAGAGTGCACCATCGCTGGAGCCGATCGTCCGCTGGGGACTTCCGTTTTACGTCCGGGATGGCAAAGACGTCTGCTACATCAAGCCTGACAAGGACTTCGTAGGTTTCGGTTTTGGAGAAGTCGTGAATCCAGCCTACGAGGAAGGCTCCCGCATGCATCCAGTTGCATGGACTATCACCTCGCTGGATTCTGCAACGGAAGACAGGATCCGGGAACTGGTGACGAAGGCCGCGGGCTGATCCCGAGCAAGCTAGCTGGCCGCAAGATGAACAGTGCGCCCGCTGCAGGCAGCCGCATTGCCTGGAGTCCGTCCTCAAGTGCGCCGAAGGTCCCGGCAGCGCCATTGCTGTCGGGACCTTCCACTTCGCGTCGGTAGCGCTGGGAACAGAAGCCTAGGCGGCAAGCATCGAGATGCCGTGCTCCTCTTCTGGCATCCATCCGGTCCAGGCCCAGTGGTTCTGGGGTTCGTTGGCATCGGCAGCTCGGTGCGCGATGGATTGGGGTTGGAACTTCCCGGCTGGATCGTTCAGTGTTGAAGCATTCATGCTGCACTCCCATTGGATTGGCGGGTGTTGGCCCGTTCGGCGAGGTTCCGGGTACGGCAACGGCGGGGGTCCGGCCAATGTGGACTGGTCCCCCGCCGTGTTGAGGCGCGCTGGGGCTTACTTCACAGGGTCGAGCACGAAGTCGTAGGTGACCTGCTTGCCGTTGCCCGATGCTGCTGGCTGCACGTCGAGCATCAGTTCCGGCTTCACCGCGGTGGCGATGTCGTCGTCGTTGTGCGCATCGCCCGGGAAGTACAGCTGGGCGGTGAGCAGCTCGTGGCCCTCGGCGGAGACCTTCAGGTGCAGGTGCGCTGGGCGCCACGCGTGCCAGCCGGCGGCGGCGATCAGCTGGCCGCAGGCACCGTCGGTCGGGATCTGGTACGGGGCTGGCTGCATGGTGTTGATCTGGAAGTTGCCTTCCTCGTCAGCAATGAAGGTGCCGCGCAGGTTCCACTCGGGGATGCCAGGAGCGAACTGCGAGTAGAAGCCCTCTTCGTCTGCGTGCCACAGCTCGATCTTGGCGTTCTTCAGCGCCGAGCCGTCGGTTGAGCGGACCTGTCCCTGGAAGAGCAGGTTGGTGCCCTTCTCGTCCTCGCGCATCGAGATGGTGGCAGGGGTGTTCTGCGAAGGCGCTTCGGGCACGTAGTAAGGGCCTTCGATCGAGCCCTTGTTGCCTTCGCGGTGGTCGGTGGCGACCTCTTCCACCGAGTGCTCCAGCCACACGTCCAGGAACAATGGCCATTCGCCGTCGTCGCCAACCTTGATCAACCATGCCTTCAGGGCATTGAACTCGTCGTAGCTCACGCGTTCTTCGAGGATGATGTCGTTGGCGGCCTTGACGAGCTTGGAAGCAAGCATGTTCACGCGCTCGGTGGAGGTCGCGATGCTGCCGAGCTTGCCGGAGTTGCGGAAGCTGTCGGTGGCGGCGTTGCCGGACTTGGCTGCAGTTGCGTCTGCTGGAGTTTCAGTGGTCATGGTGACTCCCCTAAATTATGTGGTGTGGCGGATGCGGATCCATACTGTGACCCCCATCATCCCGGGTGATTGATATTCAATGTAGTGCAGCGTCTATGCCAAGTGAAATACTCATTTGGTGGTCATTGGAACGTTTTGAATATCAATGCTTGTGGGCTGGGACACGGAGGGAATCCGCCGGTCCGGAAAAGTCCTAGGCCAGCGAATTCGGATGCTTGGCCAGCGCGGTGACCTTGATCTTCATGTACGGGTACATCGGGAAGCCGCTGAGGATTTCGTGCAGTTCGTCGTTGGATTCGACGTTGTACAGCGAGTGGTTCGCGTACTCGCCGACCACGCGCCAGATGCCCTGCATCTTGCCGCTGCGCTGCAGGCTTGCGGAGTACTCCTTTTCCCGGGCCTGGAAGTCAGCGACTTGCTCATTGGTCAGGTGGTCCGGGAAAACAACGTCCATACGGGCGAGGAACAACATGGGGATCTCCTTTAGTTCGAGGTGGAAAGCACGTGGTCCTGGCGGTAGCGCGCCAGCTTGGATTCGTCGATGGCGGCGCCCACGCCGGGCACGGTGCGCACCGGAATGCGGCCGTTGACGATCTGCAGCGGCTCGGCGAGCAGGTCATCGGCCATGTCCAGGAAATTGGACAGTTCGCCGGCGCGGCGGCTGGTGGCTTCGAAGGCCGCGCCGAAGGTCACCGTGGCCAGCGAGCCGACCTGGGTGTCGATCTGGTTGCCCATGGTGACATCCACGCCCAGCCCGGTGCACAGGCCCAGGATTTCGGTGGCTTCGGTGAAGCCCGAGCGGGCGGTCTTGATGCAGATCGCGTTCGCTCCGCCGGAGAGCAGCTCGCGCGAGGCATCGCCCGCGGTGGGCGCGGACTCGTCGGCGACGATCGGGATCGGGGAGCGTTCGACCAGGCGGCGTCGGCTCATCGCTTCCTTGGCATCGCACGGCTCTTCGAGCATGGTCAGACCCAGGCCCTCGGTCTGGCGCAGCACCTCCATGGACTCGTTCGCGCTCCAGCCGCGGTTGGCGTCCAGGTAGAGCTCCACGTCCTCGCCCAGCCCTTCGCGCAGCACGCGGCAGGCCTCGATGTCCAGGGCGAGCGGGCGGCGGCCGACCTTGAGCTTGAAGGTGGTGATGCTGTACTGCTCGCCGAAGCGCAGGGCCTCGTCGAGCAGCGCCTGGGCGGGCTTGAAGCCGAGCATGTGGCTCACGCGCATCGAGTCGGTGAAGCCGCCAAGCAGCTTGTGCACCGGCGTGCCCAGCGCCTGGCCGAGGGCGTCCCAGATGGCGATGTCGATCGCGCCCTTGGCCACCTGGTTGTGGATGGTCCTATCCAGCACCTGGCGGATCTTGGCGCGGTCCATGATCTCCAGGCCGATCAGCTGCGGGGCGAAGACATCCTGCACGATCGCGACGATGGACTTCTGCGTCTCGCCGTAGGTGTACGGGCGCGGCGGGGCGTCGGCGGTGCCGATCACGCCTTCGTCGGTGTGCACGCGGATGAGCACGTGCTCCGCGGTGTGCACCTCGCCGCTGGCAAAGCGCAGCGGGTGGTTGTAGGGGATGGCGTAGGGGATTGTTTCAATCCGCTGGATTCGCATCGGGGTCCAGCCTTTCTAGGGGGTTGAGCAATGTGCAAAGTTCCAGGAAGTTGCGCACCAGCGCAGACTCGTTGCCGGCCTTCCAGGCGATCGCCAGGTCGACGGCCGGTGCGTTGCGCAGCGGCCGGAAGGTGATCCGGGTGCTGTGCGGCAGGTAGTGGGTGGTGGGCAGCAGCCCGATGCCCAGGCCCGCGGCGACGAAGGTGAGCAGGGTGGAAGTCTCGCTGGCCACCTGCGCGATCTGCGGGGCGAAGCCCACGCGGCGGCAGGAGTCCATGATGATGTTGTTCACCGCGGAGGATGGCGGGTAGCAGATGAACTTCTCGCCAGCCAGCTGTTCCAGGTCCAGCTCATCGTGGGCGGCGAGCGGGTGGCCCAGCGGCAGCGCCACGGCCAGGTGGTCGCGGTCCAGCAGCATGTAGTCCACCTCGGTGCCGCGCACCGGCGGGCGCAGGATAGCCAGGTCCAGGCGTCCCTCGACCAGTCCCTCGACCATCTGCGGGGTGAGCATTTCGCCCTGCACATTCAGCTGCAGGCCCGGCATCTGCTGGGAGCTGGCTTCGATGAGCTTGGGCATGATGCGCGAGGTGGCGCTGCCGGTGGAACCCAGTCGCAGCACGCCCAGCGCGCCTTGGCCCACGGTGCGCACATCGCGGGAGAGCTGGTCGAGCTCTGCAAGCAGGATGCGTCCGCGGAGCAGCAGCAGCTCGCCGGCGTTGGTCAGTTCCACCTTGCGCGTGGTGCGGATCAGCAGCTGGGTATCCAGGGTCTCTTCGAGCTGCTTGATCTGCTGGGAGAGCGGGGGCTGCGCGATATGCAGGCGCGCCGCTGCGCGGCCGAAATGGCGTTCTTCGGCGACGGCGACAAAGTAGCGAAGTAGTCTCGTGTCCATGGTGCTCCGATCGTCGGACCGCGCGTCGAATGCGCAGAAGACGCTTGCTGGCAACTCTAACGCGGCAGTCCAAGAGGGTGAAATACTTATTCTGGGTCGATTGAGAGTCTACAAGTATGAATTCTTGGGTCGCACTGTATTCAACGATTGATTTCCAGACCGGAATCACGCCGGGAGGCACTGGACTGCCATGGACCGCCACGGCCCCATGTCGCCACTTGGCCACCAGCACGGCTCCTTCCTGGTGCTTGGCAGCGGGACAGCTCGCGGCTAGGGTGTGAATGTGACGCTGGGCACATGTTTCGTGTCCGCGCAGATTCCGACGAGGCGATCCATGAAGGGGTACGCAGATGAAGGCTTATGCCCAGGGCGAGAGCGGACCGCAGCTGATCGAAGAGACGATCGGAGCCAGCTTCGAACGCACCGCAGCCCGCTTCGGCCCGGCAGAAGCACTGGTCGAAGCGGCCAGCGGACGGCGTTGGTCATGGAATGACCTGGATGCGCAGATCAACGCCCTGGCCAAGGGCCTGCTGGCCGCCGGCCTGGAGGCGGGAGACCGGGTGGGCATCTGGGCGCCTAACTGCGCGGAATGGGTATTCGCGCAATACGCCACCGCGAAGATCGGCGTCATCCTGGTCAACGTCAACCCTGCCTACCGCACCCACGAATACGCCTACGCGGTCAACCACTCCGGGGTGCGCCTGCTGCTGGCGGTCTCCGAATTCAAGACCAGCAACTACCGTTCGATGGTGGAGGCGACCCGCGCCGACACCCCGAGCCTCGAACGCGTGGTCTACGTGGACACCGGGGACTTCGCGCAATTGCTGGCCGAGGGCGAGCAGGTCAGCGACGAGGAGCTGGCCGGGCATCTGGCGGCCACCAAGCCCGGGGACCCGATCAACATCCAGTACACCTCGGGCACCACCGGCTACCCCAAGGGCGCGGTGCTCAGCCACCGCAATATCCTGAATAACGGCTACCAGGTCACCGGCATGATCGACCTGGACGAGCACGACCGGCTGTGCATCCCGGTGCCGTTCTACCACTGCTTCGGCATGGTGATGGGCAACCTGGGCTGCACCTCCCGGGGCGCGACCATCGTCATCCCGGCCCCGGGCTTCGATGCCGACACCACGCTGAGGGTAGTGGCGGAGGAGAAGTGCACGGGCCTGTACGGGGTGCCCACGATGTTCATCGCCATGCAGAACCTGCCCAATTTCAAGGACTACGACCTCTCGTCGCTGCGCACCGGCATCATGGCCGGATCCATCTGCCCGGTCGAGGTGATGCGCCGCTGCATCGACGAGATGGGCATGGACGGGGTGTCCATCGCCTACGGCATGACCGAGACCTCGCCGGTCTCCTGCCAGACCCGCAGCGACGACGATATCGAGCGCCGCACCTCCACCATCGGCCGGGTGCACCCGCATGTGGAAATCAAGGTGGTGGACCCGGTGAGCGGCGAAACCCTGCAGCGCGGGGAAACCGGCGAATACTGCACCCGCGGCTACTCGGTGATGCTCGGCTACTGGAACGACGAAGACAAGACCCGGGCGGCCATCGACGACGAGGGCTGGATGCACACCGGCGACTTGGCGGTGATGTGCGAGGACGGGTACTGCACCATCGTGGGCCGCATCAAGGACATGGTGATCCGCGGCGGGGAGAACATCTACCCGGCGGAAATCGAGGAATTCCTCTACAAGCATCCGGATATCGAGGACGTGCAGGTGATCGGGGTGCCCGATGAGAAGTACGGCGAGGCGGTCTGCGCCTGCATCCGCATGAGGGACGGCCGCGAACCCCTGGACGTTGCGGCCATCGGCGAATACTGCACCGGGCATCTGGCGCATTACAAGATCCCCGCCTACGTGCAGATCCTGCAGGATTTCCCGACCACCGTCACCGGGAAGATCCGCAAGAACCAGCTGCGCGAGGATGCGGCGAAAGTGCTCGAACTGTAGCCAAATGCCACCAGGCAGGGGCGCAAGGCACAGCGTTGCTTTGGGTGGAGGTGACCTTGGACATAAATACTGCGTCGATGATTTTTCCGACTGCTAGTTTTCCAAGTAGCTTGCCTTGGGCAAGCCTGGCATGATTCGCTGATCCAGATCAGGTCCAGGCCAGGGGTTGCCAAGGAATCCGAACGTGAATGGGGCGCGTACTTGCAGAAACATTTCAGCCGCTTAGTGGGCATCGCTGTCATTTTGATCGTCGTTCTCGCGGCCTCGCTCTTGGCCTGGGCGTTGAGCATGAGCGGGAAGCCTGCGCTGATGTGGAACCCGATCGAGGTCCATATCGGAAAACTCTGGACTACTTTCTACAGCACCGAGCTGCCGGATCTGTCCATCCTCGCTTTCGCCGTCGCCGCAGCAGTCTTCCTGGTGCTGCTGGTGGTCCTGGGCGAACGCTTTGTCACCTGGCGCTATCGCCGGACGCCGATCCAGAAATCGAGCCGGCCGCTGGCGCCCAAAGCGGTGATGGCCCGGACGCGGGGCATCTACGCCGGGCCGGTGACCGTGACCGTGCTGATCCCGGCGCACAATGAAGAAGCCTCCCTGCCGTACACCCTGAAAGCACTGGAAGAGCAGAGCTTTGCCCCCTCGCGCATTATCGTGGTTGCCGACAACTGCACCGACCGGACCGTGCAAGTTGCCCGCGAGCACGGGGTCGAGGTGTTCGAATCGGTGGAGAACAAGCACAAGAAGGGCGGCGCGCTGAACCAGGCGCTGCACTCCATCCTGCCCGGGATGGGCGATAACGACTGCGTCATGGTGATGGATGCCGACAGCCAGATCGGCGCGGACTTCCTGGCAACCGCCCGGGACCGCTTCACCTGGGACCGCGCGCTGATGTCCGTGGGCGGGCTGTTCCACGGAGAAGAGGGCCATGGGCTGATCGGCCAGTTCCAGCGCAATGAGTACACCCGCTACCAACGCGAAATCGGCCGTCGCGACGGCCGGGTCTTCGTGCTGACCGGTACGGCCTCGGTATTCCGCGCGACGGCCCTGCGCGAAGTGGCTGCGGCGCGCGGGAGCATGCTGCCGGGCACCTGCGGCGAGGTCTACGACACGGCGGCTCTGACCGAAGACAACGAACTGACCATCGCGCTGAAAACCCTCGGTGCGCTGACCACATCGCCGCAGGACTGCACGGTGGTCACCGAGCTGATGCCCAACTGGAAGATGCTGTGGGCGCAGCGGCTGCGCTGGCAGCGCGGAGCCTTGGAGAACCTGGGCGCGTACGGAGTCACCCCGCAGACCACGCGGTACTGGGCCCAGCAGATCGGCATCGGCTACGGCGTGATCGCGCTGTTCAGCTATTTCGCGCTGATGATCATCATGCTGGTCTCCATGGACAACTGGGTGTGGTTCCCCTTCTGGATGCTGCTTGGAGCGCTCTTCGCTGTCGAGCGCGTGGTCACGGTCTGGCACGGCGGCTGGAAAGCCAGGATCATTGCCGCGCTGGTGATTCCGGAATTGGTCTATGACGCCTTCCTGGACCTTGCGTTCCTCAAGGGCGTAGGGGATATCGCGTTTGCCCGGAGCGCGGATTGGAAGCACGTCGACCACGCGGGCGCCGCACGTAAGGAAAGCACCTCATGATGAACCACCTCGTCCAGATTCCACGTGGAATCATTCTTCCCGAGAGCGTTCTGCTCAGTGATTGGTTCGCGGTGCTCGCTTCGTTCGTCGCGATCAACACCGTGCTCTATCTGGTTCTGGGACTGGCCAAGCTGCTGCCGGTGATCCGGATCCGCAGCTCGCGGGGACGGGAACGGCGCTCAGAAACCCGGAATATCGATCCCGAGGCGTCCGTGTAGCTCATGCATCGCAGCTGGCAAGCCCGCAAGCTCTATGCCCGGGCTGAAATAGAAGCCCTGCGCATAGTCGAAGTCCAGCTTCCGGGCCAGATCCAGATGTTCACCGGTTTCGATCCCCTCGACCAGAGTTCTGGCACCGATCTCGCGGGCAGCGGCCAGCAGGATGCCAACGTGTTCGCGAGCCTGCGTAGATGCCAGGTAGTGGATGAAAAGCGAACGGTCCAGCTTCACAATGTGCGGCTTCAGCCGGAGGATGCGCCCCCGCGTTGCATAGCCGATGCCGGCATCGTCAACCAGCAGCAGGCAGCCGAGCTCATCTGCATGGATGCGGGCGGCATCGCAAACTTCCGGCGCGGACTGCTCGTGCAGTTCCAGGCCCCAGAGCAGCCGGGGATCGAGTGCCGGCTCTGAGTGCGCGAACGCCCTGATCGCTGGACCCGAAGCATTCATGGTGAGCAGCAGCCCGTCGGGCAGGCCTTGGCTGGATTCGACGATGCGCTCCAGGGCGCGAAGCTCCAGTTCAACCAGGTTGCCTTCGGCCCGGGCCGCGGAGAAATGCTCGTCAGGGCTGCGCCCGTCGCTGAAGCGCGCCAGTGCCTCGAAACCCAGCAGCGTTGTGGAACGCAGGTTGATCAGTGGCTGGAATACGAACTTCATGGACTACCTAACCTGGCGGTGTGGGCTGGCAACTTGATTGCTGATTAGGCTGTTGCTACGAATGAGATCTTACCGCGCCACTGGCCGGGATCACGCGGTTAAGATGAATTTAAGAGAAAGCGGGTGATGGCATGCCGAGGACAATGGATCGGCGGTCAAACGACGACGGAATTTGGTGGAGCCGGTTCCTGCCAGCCAGGCTCCGCCGCATCAAGCGATTGGAAGTGGCTGTCACAGGGATGGTGGCAGTTTTCCTGCTGCTTTTCTATGTGCTCAACCTGGGCAATGATTTCAGCTCTCCGCTCTTCCAGAAGCTGGCGGTAGCCAGGGTTGCCGGGGCGCTGGGGCTGGTGATCGCCGTGTGGTGGATGCTGGATCGTTTTCCGTTGTGGATCGCCTATCTCGGGGCCTTGGCCGAACTCTCGGCCTTCGTGGTCTTCGTGGGTTTTTCGCTCAACCATGAGCAGATCGTCTTCAGGCTCCAGGAATTTCCGCTCATCGCACTGTACATGTCGTGGCTCTTTCCCCCGGCCGTCACCCGGTGGACCATCTACCCGATCATGGCTTTCACGATTCCCTACTCGGTGTTCTCCGGCCCTGCTGTGGGCACCGAGCACCAAAGCGGGCTGTTGAACGTGCTGAGCTTGGTCTTCTTCACCGTCGCCGGGATGTTCGTCGGCCTCTACGTCAAGCGCCGGTTCCGCCAGCAAACCCAGATCGACGCATTGACCGGGGCCTTGAACCGCGTCGGGCTGGCCGTGCGCGGCGATGCCGCCTTGCTCTCCTCCCGGAAATACCGCAGGCCCCTGGCTGTGGCGCTGCTGGACCTGGACGGATTCAAGGAGATCAACGACCAGGGCGGCCACGAAGCCGGGGATCTTGCCTTGAAGCAACTGGTACGGCATCTGCGCAGTGCCACGCGGGCAGGGGACCTGGTCTGCCGCTTGGGCGGCGATGAATTCGTGCTGGTTTTCCCTAATACGACCCGTGGCCAGGCTCAGGTGCTGATGGAGCGCATCGAGTGTTCATCGCCGCTGGCGTGGAGTTTCGGAACGGCAGAAGCCCGCACGGATGACAACTTGAGCACGATGATTCTCCGTGCCGACCGGGACATGTACTCCTCCAAGCGCCTGCGGACGGCCGAACGCGGGAAGAGCGCGGAGGGAAGCTGAGCTCCGTGCCCTAGTTCAGCTTCCCGCCCAGGCGGTCCTGCATCTTCTGGCTGGCCTCGTTCAGGCCGCGGATTTCCACGGTTTTCCCGTAGTTCTGGTACTTGGTGCGGATCGAGTCCAGGGCGGCGATGGTCGAGGCGTCCCACAGGTGCGAATCGGACATGTCGATGATGACCTTCTCGGGGTCCTGCGCGTAGTCGAACTGGGTGTACAGGTCGTTCGAGGAGGCGAAGAACAGTTCGCCGTTGACCTTGTACACGGCGGCATCCGGGGTTGCGCTGCGATCCACGGTGACCATATGCGCCACGCGATTGGCGAAAAGCACCATCGCCGAGAGGATGCCCGCCCCTACGCCGATGGCCAGGTTGCTGGTGATCACGGTGAGCGACACGGTGATGGCCATGACGAAGGTTTCGCTCTTGGGCATCATCTTCAGCGTGCTCGGTCGGATGGAATGCCAGTCGAAGGTGGTCGCCGAAACCACGATCATCACCGCCACCAGGGCCGCCATCGGAATCTCCGCGACAATGTCGCCGAGCAGCACCGCGAGCAGCAGCATGAAGATGCCGGCGAAGGCGGTGGAGATGCGGGTGCGCCCGCCGGAGACCTTCACGCCCACCATGGTCTGGCCGATCATCGCGCAGCCGCAGATGCCGCCGAAGAAGCCGGTGACGATATTCGCGGTGCCCTGTGCCCAGGACTCGCGGGTCTTGCTCGACGGGGTATCGGTGATGTCATCGACCAGCTTGGCGGTCAGCAGCGATTCGAGCAGCCCTACGAAGGCCACCGCGATCGCGTAGGGCGCGATGATCTGCAGGGTCTCCAGGTCCAGCGGCACCCCGGGCAGGTGGAAGATCGGCAGCGAATCAGGCAGGTCGCCCTTGCCGCCCACGGTCGGAACGGCGACCTTGGCAAAGATGGTGATCGCGGTGAGCACCACGATGGCGATCAGCGGAGCCGGAACCGCCTTGGTGATCTTCGGGAAGAAGCACACGATGGCCACGCCCAGGATCACCAGCGGGTAGACCATCCACGGGACATTGCGCAGCTCGGGCATCTGCGCCCAGAAAATCGAGATGGCCAGGCCGTTGACGAAGCCGATCATCACCTGGCGCGGGATGAAGCGCAGCAGCTTGGCCACGCCCAGCAGCGCCAGGGATACCTGGATGATGCCGGCCAGGACCACCGTGGCGAAGAGGTATTCCACCCCGTGGGTGCGAACCAGCGGTGCGACCACCAGAGCCACCGCGCCGGCAGCTGCCGAAATCATCGCCGGGCGCCCGCCGGTGATCGCGATGACCACCGACATCGTGAAGGACGCGAAGATGCCCACGCGCGGGTCGACTCCGGCGATCACGGTGAAGGCGATGACCTCGGGGATCAGTGCCAGGGAGACTACCAGGCCGGCGAGCAGCTCTGTCTTGAGCAATCGCGGGGATTTCAGGGTGCGCAGCACCGACTGTCGTTGCAGGGGCGTCAGTTCAGCGGTCGCGGTACTCACCGGGGCTCCGTTTCGTCAGATGTCCCAGGGAAGGGAAATTGGGAACCCGTCTACGTTATCGCACCTATGCCCGATTGGGCTCAGGGCTGCAGATCGGACGCAGGCGCTGACCGTCATTCGGGAGGCACGCGCTCGCCGGTTGGGAGAATGAACAGATTGCTCAACAGTCAGAGCCCAGGCCTGGTACTCTCCACGAGGTCTTTACTGAGAAAGCACCGTTTCCTGCCAAATTACGCTGCGGAGCCAATCAATCCACGGTGGGTTGTGGTTACGACTACTGAATGTTCCTATCGACGAGATTTCCATTCCGCTGTCGAAGTTTCGTGGTGACGAGCGGTGCATGCTCGAATCCACATGGAGGAAGGTCGGTACTTTATTCGCACGGATTTCATCAGTGCTGCGCGGTCCTGCGAATCGTTACTTTGGTGCCGGTGAGGGGTGAATATCAAAACTGCCGTCACAACCCTGCTGTGGGTCTAAGTCGGAGAAATTGAAGCGCACGGTAGGCACAGCCGACTTATTTAACTGCTGAACCAGATCGTATGGCCTCCATCGGCATGCCACATGACCGGAGGCCAAATGCAGTGTCTGAATCACAATATTGAATTGTAGGCTCGATGGCTCGTCTGCTGGTCTGACAGTCGGTTGCATGAGCAATGCTGAAAATTTCAGCGATGTTCGGTACGGGTCAACCTGTCTCCTTTGGTGCGGCCATCATCACGCTGAGAAGCCACGCCTGGTTTGCCCCCTTTTCACGTTCGGCAACTTCACATACTGGCGTAAGGAACTGGATGCTTATCACAAAAGCTCGCCGACACCGCGAAGGTTTATTTCACCGAGGCTGACTCTGTGCAGATATTGACCCGGTGCTTCTTGCTCAGCGGTGTCCCGACTGCAATATAGGCCTGTAGGCTGTGGGGACTCCATGATTCCGAAGATTGGATTCCCATCGCCATCCTCGTCGTACGGCAATAAAGTAGTATGCGTGAGATACAGAATGCCGCCCCCTGTTAGTTCCATGCCTTCAGTATTCTGGACCTTCCGAGCTTCCCAGCTGACTTGAGTTTCTGGGTACTTTTCCTGAATCTCATAGCATTCACGCTCACTGGCCACGATCGCAATTATTGGCTCTATGTGTTCTAGATCTGGAAACGGGCTGGGTTGTTTACCGTAGACAACGAAAACCATCAGTTCCTCTGAATATTTCGATCTAAGACGATTCTTGATTTTTGTCAGGATATTGCTTAGAGGCGGCATCGAACCCCCTTCTGCACAGGAGCATAAGCATCAGCATAGTAAGTCTTGCCATTGTAGACAATTGTTCCGAGGGTGCGACCTGACCAAGTGGTCGTTTTTGCAGATTTACATGTCAGCGCGTGATTTGTCTGCTGGAAGACAGTCGGGTAGTAGGTGCCATTATGTTTACCAGCTTTCATCTTTTGGGCTGGCTGGCCAATCGCGCGACCACCCTTGACCCACCACGCAAGCCGCTTAAAACGTGCCTGGGAAGAATGGTGGATCGCAGTGACTTTCTTGGTGCAATAGGTAGTGGATTTGAAGCCACCCGTCTCGTACTTCCCGGATTTTCTGGTGTGAAAACCTTCGGCCACGATCTTGCAAGGCCCATAGTTAACCTTTGCCATGGTCCCCACGTTGAATCCCGCTTGACGCAGTTCATCCATCATGTTCATTTTGGCTACTGCTTCGGCAGGTGATGCCGCTTCAATGTAGTTGGATTCTGCAGAGGTCTTTTCGGAGAAAAAATCTTTCGTTGAAAGGGCGTATTCCGAGGACTGCTGCAACGTGTAGGTTTCGCCAACCGGAGTTTCAACAGCTTGCGCCGTCCCTGGCGATACAGTCACCAAAGACAATGCAAGGGGTAATGCGACAAAGGAAAATTTCATCATTATGGTCTAAGTTGAATATTAAACATTTAGATATAAATGGGACGTTTTTATTATCGATAGTAGTGTAACCGATTTTCGAGAATCTACCATTGGTCCAAGTCCGCACATGGAATTTAGGTTCCACGGCCGCGGGGTGCGGTTATTAGGAACTTTGGCCATTCTGATACCCCTGGTAGCCCTGATCGCAACTCTCCTTCCATGCCGTAATCATGATGCCCAAATTCTCCTTCGCACGGTCGATGCCGTTGGTTACGAGATCTTGGGCCGCGCCTTCGTATTTCTCGATGGTTAGACATAAGGTTCTGCTTACAAGGAGCCCATAACCGTCAGCCGGAGCTGCGATATAGGAGTCAAGCGAAATTAATAGTCACAATTCAGTCACTCCGGATGTTTTAAGCCCGACGTTAACGCATATAGGACAGGCTCGACTTAGCCCCTCAGCCGACCGATTCACATCGGGGTCACTAAATCAGGTCGCAGATGGCACCTAGATCGTAAGACTTGTGGACGGACCAGGCTGTTGCCGAGGACCGCGGATAAAAGTATTGAGAAATTCAGGACATGATAGCCCCGGGGGGCGAATCGGGGTTAGATTCACGAACGACTTTCAATGCCAAAATGTATAC
The DNA here is from genome assembly GCF_044743255.1 of Glutamicibacter sp. NPDC087673. Taxonomy (NCBI): domain Bacteria; kingdom Bacillati; phylum Actinomycetota; class Actinomycetes; order Micrococcales; family Micrococcaceae; genus Glutamicibacter; species Glutamicibacter sp. NPDC087673. Next base: position 652,643 of record NZ_JBIUWB010000001.1, on the reverse strand, counting down.
CCTTTTCGATATGTCCATCCATGAAAGCGTGTGTGAGCGGAGCCAAAAGTTGCAGGTGAGCGAGCTGCGATCGACCGGAACAAGTGTTTGCCGAACGTGGGGTATCGTCATGGTAAGTAGTGCCTCCGAGGTGGAACAAGGGCAAGGCGCTATTGAGGCCAGAGGGCGGGTCGTTGATCCAATCTGTTCAATAAAGGGCGAGTGGCTCTGTAGGGCAGCTCACTTAAAGTGGGCACCCAACTACCCGACTATCCGCCGGCCGGTTAAAATCGTAACCCCGGCGAATTGCTTTGCCGGGGTTACTCGATCATCACTCGCACCTTCATGAGGTATTTACCACTGTAGGGTGCAAGGCTATGCCGGCGCTGAGCGCCAACTGCAGGTTTGGGGAATTGCTTCAACTCCATGAGGGCGGGCCGCAGGGCCGGCGGACTGCTGGACACGAGCAAAAAGGTTTTGGATACAGAAACTGGCACTGTCGCAAGACCGACAGTGCCAGTTTCTACGTCATCACTCGCACCTTCATGAGGTACTTAATACTCTAAGTTGGCATTCTGTGGATGCGGTAAGCATGCACTGCGCGTAGGCCATGGATCCCTGGAGGTGAACTAGATCTTCTCCGGGGCGGGCTTGGCCAGTGCCGGGATGCACAGGGCGATCAACCCCGCCAGCAAGGAGATTCCCGCACCGAGCCACAGGGTCATGTGGAACCCGGCTTCGGAGGGCAGCACCGTGCCGTGGAAGTCGGTGGTCATCTGGGCCAAAACCAGGCCAATCACTGCCGCACCCGAGGTGGTACCCAGCGAACGCATCAGGGTGTTGAAGCCGTTGGCGGCACCGGTTTCGCTGCGTGGCACTGCGCCCATGATGATGGCTGGCATTGCGCCGTAGGCCAGGGCCACGCCAGAGTTGATGACCAGGCTGGTGATCAGCAGGCCCCAGAGGCTGCCCATGCCAATCTGGCCTACCGCGTAGCCTGCGGACATGATGAAAATACCCAGCACCAGGGTGAACTTTGGGCCCTTGGCGCTGGTCAGTCGACCGCCCACAGGGGAGAGGAAGAGCATCATCAGGCCGGCTGGAGCCATCCAGAGGCCGGCGGCCAGTACGCCCTGCCCCAGTCCGTAGCCTGCCTCGGTAGGCATCTGCAGGATCTGCGGCATCACCAGCGAGCTGGAATACATGCCGAAGCCCACGAAGATCGAGGCGATATTGGTCAACAGCACCCGGGGTATTGCGGCGGTGCGCAGGTCCACCAGCGGTGCACTGGTGCGTAGTTCCCATACTCCCCACAGCAGGAAGACGATGACCGCGCCGATCAGCAGGCTCAGTACCAGCGGGGAAGCCCAGCCCCAGGTGGAGCCCTTGGAAACGCCGAGCATCAGGGCGATCAAGCCGATGGCCAGGCCGATGGCACCAAGCCAATCGAAGCGGGTTTTCGCGCCGATGGTTGGAATTGCCGGAATGAACTTCAAGATCAGTGCGGCCACCACAACGGTAATCGCCGAACCGAAGAAGAACAGCACGCGCCAGGAAGAGAACTCGATCAGCGCTGCGGAGAGCGGCAGGCCGATCGCACCGCCCACACCAAGGGTGGCTGAAACCGTGGCGATGGCTGCCGGCAGATGCGCCTTATCCACGAGGTCGCGCAACATTGCGATACCCAGAGGGATCATGCCTGAACCAAAGCCTTGCAAGGCCCGGCCGATGATCATGACGGTGACATTTGGTGCCAGGGCACAGATGATTCCACCGAGGATCAGCGGGATGGCCAGGATCAGGATCATTCGGCGTTGGCCGAACATATCACCGAGACGACCGGAAATCGGCATCACTACGGCAGCTGCCAGCAGGGTCGCGGTGATGATCCATGCGGTGTTATCCGGTGAGGTGCTGAAGATTCCAGGCAGCTGGGGGATCAGTGGGGCAACCATCGTCTGGGTGAGCGATGAGGCGATGCCTGCCGTGGCGAGGATGCCGACGGCGAGTCCGGATTTCGGATGTCCGGTGGGGGTGGGGTTGGGCACAAGAGCCTTCCGGGATAAATGTGTAAGCTACATACTGTATGTATTTTACACATTGGAGAAGTTCGGAATGAAGCGCCATCTGGAACAGATCGAATACGAGCAGCTCATGCTCAGCCGCTACACCATCGCGCAGCAGCGCCAGTTCGGTGGTGTCGATCGCAGCGTGTACCTGCTGATGAGTCGCATTCAGGCCCAGGGTCCGCTGAGTATCGCGGAACTAAGCCACGGGCTGAGGCTGGACAACTCCACCCTGCAACGCCAGGTAACCCATGGAATCGACGATGGCTACCTAGAACGCATCGCAGATCCCGATGGCCATATTGCGCGTAAGATCACGCTGACCGACCTGGGGTTGGCGAAGCTGGAGCATGCCCGCGAAGTAACCCTCCATGCCCTGGATCGAATCCTGAATGAGTGGGAGGCTGAGGACGTTGAGCAGTTCGCCGGCTACCTGCAGCGCTTCAACGCTTCCATCGAGGAGTACCGCGACTCCCAGCGGGACTAATCACGAACTTGGTTAAAGAAAGATTCCCGCCGGGCAATATCCGACGGGAATCCTTACGATCATCACTCGCACCTACAAGAGGTGTTTTAAACTCTAATGCCGCTTTCTGTGCCATTCCTTTGGCAGAGCTAGCTATTAGCGATGCACTTGAAAAGCATCTGCGAGCCAGACAAATGCACATAAGCAGGCCCCGAACTTCGCTCGAACTACAGTCAAAAGACCATAGGTGCAGGTCTCAAGAGTGCCTAGGCTGATGGGTATGACTTCAACCCAGCATTCGATGCCCTGCAAGGTGGCCATTGTGCCCGACTCCTTCAAGGGAAGTGCCCGCGCCAGCGGGGTAGCTGCGGCCTTGGCACGAGGCTTCAGCAAGGGTGCGGCTAGCCGGTCGCGGGCGGTCGAGATTACCGCGGTGCCCTTCGCCGACGGCGGCGAGGGAACCCTTGAAGCGTTGATCGACACCTGGGGGACCGAGGCGATCGCACTGGAGACCACCGACGCCTTGGGGCGCCCGGTCACCTCCCGGCTGGGGCTTTCGGCCGACGGGAAAATCGCGGTGGTGGAAGCGGCCGAAGCAGCCGGGTTGCCGCAGGTGAGCGACGTGCCACGGCAACCACTGGATGCCACTACCTATGGGTTGGGCACACTGGTATCTCACGCGCTGGACCTAGGGGTCGCCCGGATCATCCTGTGCCTAGGCGGTTCAGCAACCACCGATGGCGGAACGGGTTTGCTCAGCGCACTGGGCGCAAAATTCTTGGACGCCAACGGGGAGCAGCTTCCCGCAGGGGGCGGGGCACTGAACCAGCTGTCGCGGATCGACGTTTCGCAGCTGGATGCCCGGGCCGGGCAGGTTAACTGGCAAATCGCCTGCGATGTCACCAACCCGCTACTGGGCGCCAAGGGTGCGGCTGCGATCTTCGGTCCGCAAAAGGGCGCCAGTGAAAATGATGTCCAGATTCTGGATAAGGGGTTGGCGCAACTGGCCGATGTTTTGGAAGCCAATACCGGCCGGGCACTGCGTGAGCAGCCGGGCATGGGGGCTGCCGGCGGGATTGCGGTGAGCCTAGGGTCCTACTTCGAGGTGGAGCTGGTGCCGGGCTGGGATTTGGTGGCCAAGGTACTTGGTGCCCATGAAATTCTGGCCGACGCTGACCTGGTGATCACCGGTGAAGGCCGGCTGGATGCGCAATCCTTGGACGGCAAGGTAGTTTCCGGGGTGTTGCAGGCTGCCGGTGAACAGGCCGAGGTGATCGTGGTGGCCGGTTCGGTGCAGCTGTCCGATGAGCAGCTGGAGGCCTCGGGAATCCTGGCCGCGTACTCGATTGCGCCAGGTCCGGCCACGCTGGCAGAACTTTCAGCAGACACCATGGAGCTAGCCGAGCGCACAGCTTTCAGCGTGGCCCGAACCTTCCTGCGCTAGGCGCTAGAAAATATCCAGCTTGAGCAGGCCGGCATCCAGAATAATCTTGGCCGAAGCCTCATAGTGGGTTCGCAAGCGCGCAGCCAAGGCAGGTGCATCCCGATCAAGTGCCGCCTGCAGCATGGCCTCATGCTCGGCCTCAACATTTCGGTGCGTGGCACCCTGCGAAGCGGCCGCCCAACGCCGGTAGAGCAAGGTGGAATTGGCCAGGTTGGCCGACAGCTCAAGGATCGGCGGGCAGGCGCATGGAGCCAGCAGCAGCTGATGGAAATCGCGGTGCGCCTTACCCCATTCAGGGGTGAACTGCTCCGGGTTATCTTGTTGCCGGCGCGGTGCCTTGGACAGCCTGTAATGCGTGGCAATCAGCGCGGACTCCCACTCCAGATCCCCGCGGGTGATGGCCAGATTGACCGCCAATTCCTCGGTGACACAGCGCAGCTCAGTCTGATCCTGCAACTGCTGCAGGTTCAGCTCCGGTACGAAAAATCCGCGGTTGGGGATCGCCGCCACCAAACCCTCACCGGAAAGCCGGGTGAGGGATTCGCGGATAACGGTGGTGCTGGTGGAAAAACGCTGGGCCAGATGCGGGGGAGCAAGGCGCTCGCCGGGCATCCACGCGCCATCAAGGATGGCTTCGCGGATGCCGGACAGGGCAGCTTCTGCTGGCCTAGCCACGAGTTCCTTGTTTGGCGGCACCGAAGGTGCGCAGCACGGTGGCCTTGGCGCTGAGCGCTTCCAGAAGTTGGTCGACCTCGCGTGCTGGTGCAATGCCTGCTACATAGTAGTCTGGACGCACCAGCAGTACGGTACCGGTGGCGGTATCGAAGACCCGGTTGATGTCCTTGGCCCTCACGCTATCGCCGTCCTGATTGGTGAAGACCAGCTGGGATCCGGCAGCCACCTCAATGGTGTTCCAGCCGGCCGACAGCAGCTCGTCGAGCATCACAGTGGCGCCATTGACCTCAAGGTTTGGCTGCGGAAGCATGCGACCGGCAAAGTTCTGGGCCAGGTGCGGAACCCCGGAAACCGGTGCGGCGACGGTGCCGGTGGTGTAGTGAGGCTGCTTGAGGAAGCGCATGCCGGTTAGCCAGCGGTTCAGCGGTGGGATGATGCGGGTGCTGGTGACCACGGCATCGCGCACGCGGGTGATCACGGGGTTGGTGTTCATCACTACCCAGCCGATGCGCTTGGAAAGCTTGACCATTTCCTCGGCATGCGGGCGACGCTCGGTTTCGTAGTCATCGATGAGCACTTCGCTTGCGTCACCCTTGATGACCGCGGCCAGGCGCCAAGCAGCACCCACGGCGTCGCGGATGCCGGCGTTCAGCCCCTGCCCTGCGAAGGGCGGCATCAGGTGCGCGGCGTCGCCGGCCAACAGGATGCGTCCCTTGCGGTAGGTGTCGGCGATGCGCTGGTGTGCGGTGTAGACCGCGGCGCGGCGTACGGAGACCACGTTGGTGTCCTGGAATGGTGCGACCAGGGCGGTGATGGATTCGGGGGTGATCATCGCGTCGCCATCTTCGTGATCGAAGAGCATGAATTCATAGCGGCGGCGGCCACCGACCCCGGGGACCACTACGGCCGGGCGCTGCCCGTTGCAGTGGAAGGACGCGAAAGGTTCGGGGTTGCCCGGCACATCCAGCAGATCCACCACGATCCAGCGTTCGGTTTGGGTGGAACCCTGCAGGCCGATGCCCAGTTCGCGTCGGGTGAAGGAGCGACCGCCGTCGCAGGCAAGTACCCATTTGGCTTTGAACTCGAGGGCGGTTTCTTCGCCTTCTGCTACTGCGTAGGGGTTCTGCCCGGTGTCTGTTGCCTTGGAGCCGTTGAATCCGGTGGTGGCTTCGCCGGTGCGGGTGGCGTGCACGATCACGTGGTCGGCATGCTGTTCGATCCTGGTGGCCGCGGTGGCGTAGTGCAGGCCCAGGTTCTGGCGCAGTGTGGCGGCCTCGTAGAGCAGGCCTTCCATGATTGGCTGGTCGAACTGGCTCTTGCCGGGCTGACCTAGGCGGGGTTTGCCGGGGCGAACGTCGGCAATGACCTTGCCGCCCAGGCCGAAGTAGCGGGCACCGGTGTCCATGAGCATCTGCGGTCCCAGCTCATCCATGATTCCCAGGTGCGCCATGACGCGCAGGGTTTCATCGGTGGCGCTGATGGCACGTGGCTCATCGCCACTGCCCGGGTTCTTTTCGATCAATGCAACCTGCAGGCCGGCATCTGCCAGCAGGTTGGCGGCGGTCAGGCCGGTGGGACCCGAGCCGATGACCAGGACGTCGATTTCATGAGACTGTGCCACTGCCCGCTACTTCCTTTGTGCTTCGTGTATTAACAGTGCGCGGCTGCGCGTCAGGCGGTGGCGCCGGCGGTGGCCTGTGCGCCAGCCAGCAGCGTAGCCTCGTCGGCCACGGTGTTGCGCAGGATGCCCAGGCCGGTGATCTCGACCTCGACGACGTCGCCGTGGTTGATCAGGCCCTCTGGACCGTAGAACAGGCCCACTCCGCCCGGGGTGCCGGTGACGATCACGTCGCCCGGGTTCAGCTGGGTGAAGCCGGTGACGTAGTTGATCAGGGTCGGGATGTCGAAGACCAGGTTGGATACCGGGGCGTTCTGGCGCACTTCGCCGTTTACGCGGGTTTCCAGTACAGCGGTGGTGATGTCGCCCAGATTGGCTGCGGGAACCAGGTACGGTCCGAAGCTGCCGGTGCCCGGGAAGTTCTTGCCCGGGATCCACTGGCTGGCGGCCTTCTGCCAGTCGCGCACCGAGAAGTCGTTGTAGCAGGCGTAGCCGGCGATGTGGTCCCAGGCGTCTTCCTTCTCCACGTGGAAGGCTTCCTTGGAGATGACCAGGGCCATTTCGCCCTCGTAGTCGAACTTGGTGGTGGAAGTCGGCTTGACCGCAGGGGCCAGGTGGCCCATCTGCGAGTCGGCGAAGCGGGTGAAGACGGTCGGTGCGGTCTGCCCGGTCTTGCCCGACTCTTCCTGGTGGGCCAGGTAGTTCACGCCGATGCAGATGATCTTGCCCGGGTTGGTCACCGAGGGCAGGAAGTCGATCTCGGCCTCGGCAATGGTTGGCGCGCCGGACAGGTCCAGCTGGGTGCCGAAGATGCCCTTTTCGATCGCGTCGCGGGTATTGGCGGCCAGGTTCTTGCCGGTGGGGCCCAGATCGTAGACGGTGCCGTCGATGGACACGCCCCAGGTTTCGGTGCCGTCAGCTGCCTTGAAGGATACGTACTGCATGGTGGTGCCTTTCGGGTGTTCTAGATGAAGGTTTTCAGTTCGGTGACAGTGGGAATGCCGAAGGTGCGGAAGTCCTCGGTGCGGCGGTTGGACCACATGTTCCACCAGTTCTCGTCTTCGCCCCAGATAATGGGATCGCGCTCATCGTCGTAAATCTGCTCCAAATCGGTGTAGAGCTCCACGACCGCGCCGGAGGTTTCCACGTAGTAGGCGGCGATGTTGTGGCCGGCGCCGTGGCGGACCGGGCCCCAGATCAGTTCGCGGCCGGCCGCGCCCAGGCGGTCGCCCAGCTTGGCGAGGTCGCCGATCGACTGGACCTGCCAGGCGTGGTGGTGGAAGGTGCCCTGGCCCTTGATCAGCGCGATGCCGTGGTGATCCGGGTTGCAGCGCATGAAGTAGGCGAAGTCATCCCCGATGACATCCGAGAGGCGGAAGTCGAAGATCCGGCGCAAAAATTCCATCATGCCGCGCACGTCGCGCGGGTGGAAGTTGATGTGGCCGTAGCGGTCCGGGCCGAAGGAAAGCAGGCCGCGGTCGTTGTGCTGCATGCCGGTGTAGACCTCGAAGATCCAGCCTTCGGGGCCGATGAACGAGAAGCCGTCCTGCACGCCGGCGGAGACCGGGGTTTCGGAGACGATTCTGAAGTTCTCGTTGGCTACGCGCTTGCGGATCTCGCGCAGCGCGTCGCCGTTCTGCGCGATCAGGCCCAGGGAGTGGATGCCGTTGACTTCGGACTCGACGTAGGTCAGCTCGTGGTGCACTGAGTTCGCTGCGAGGTAGGCCTCGTTGCCGGTGCGTTCGGTGACGCGCAGGCCGAGCAGCTGCGTGGCGTCGAAGATGGATCCTTCGATGTCATTGGTCTGGATGGACACGTGGCCCATTTCCCTGATTAATCCCCAAGCCATGGTGGATCCCTTCTGTAGCCGATAAAAATATTGCGACCTAGATAATTAGATTATTTGCATTAAGTTAGATTGTCTAGTGCTTTCGGAAAAAGACTCGCGCGCCTGCGCGAGCCGACCTGCTGGTCCGCAAGAACAGGCGCGCAAAGACTAGGCCAAAACCGGTCGCCTGGTGCTGAACGGACGCTGAATTTCTCGCTTGATCAGGCCTGTTTCATCCAGTGCTGTCAGCGATTGAGCACCCTTCTGGTGCACCGCAAGAGCGTTATTATTGCTGGTAGCTGCGGTTCCCAGGCGGATAAATGACCCTAGGGCATCACCCAGAACCTTCGCCGTTTGCTCGAAGAGCTCATCGGCCACGCCATCGAGCATCGGGGCATCCTGCCAGCGCTCACGGTTGCCAAAGAGGAACGGCAGCTCTAAGCAGTGGGCCGAACCAGCGTGAGGCAACGGGGAGCGAACTTCGAAGCCCAGGAGCTGCACCTGGATGCCGGCAGCGGCTGCCGCATCGGCCAATTCCACGGCATAGAGTTGAATCTGGTGCAGGCTCATCGCCCTAACCATGAGTGACTTGGCCGTTGCTTGCGGTTCTGCGGCAATCAGTGCGTCGACGACTTCTTGCGGTTCATTGAAGTTCCCTGCAATAAACCCGCGCACACTATCGAGGGTGAATGCCTGCTCGGGGGCCATGCCAATGAAGGCACTTGCCTCATCGGCGGTGTAGGACAGCAATAGCTGCTTCACATGCAGGCGTTCGACTGCCCGCGCGGTATCAAAAAGATCCGCCGGAACGGACTCATCGGCACTCGGGTAGAGGCCCAAGCCGCGCCCGGCCCAAGCCTGGGCCAGTGCTGTGCCGGCAGCCAATAGCTGCTCGGTGCTTGCCTCGGCCAAGGCGGTGCCATTAAGCGCTTGGGCCATCACCGCATTGCGTTCCTGCGCCTGGGTTTCACCCATCGGCGGCTGGAAGGACAGCGAACCAACGTAGAGCCTGTTGAACAGTCCACGGGCTGCCTCAAGCTGGGCCAATGCGAAGGCCCAGAAGGCACCTGCGGACTGGCCTGCCAGGGTGACTTCCTGCGGGTTGCCACCGAGTTCAGCAATATTGCGCTGTACCCATGCGAGCGCCAAGAGCAGTTCTTCGGGCGGCGTATTCCCGCCGCCCACCTGCTGGTTGTGGGCCAGCAATCCGATGCGGTAGTTGACCACGGCAACAACGCAGTTCTGCTTCTCGGCAAAGTTCTGCGCGTCGTACCAGCGCACGGTGCCGGCGCCGGAAACGAATCCGCCGCCGGGAAGGAAAACCATCACCGGAAGCCCTTCGGCACCAGCGGGTGCGAACACCGCAACCTGGAAAGCGTCCTCGGACTGGGGCAGTTCCTGCAGTGCAGGACCTAGCAACCAATCCAGGGAACCTGGGGTCTGCGGGAAAATTGCCGGCTGCGCTGCGGCGAGCCCGGTGGCTTCACTGAGCTTGCCGAAGCGCCCGGCGCTGCGCTGCGCGTAGCTGTAAACCCCCATGCCTAGCGGATTTCCGTGTACTGCGACTGGTCGACCGCGCGGGTGATGTTCCAGTACTCGACGATCGGGTAAGGCCAGATCTGCGAGACGCGGCCGAACTTGTTCTTGTACCAGGTGTGCACCTCGGGGTGGCCCCAGGCCTTCTGCGCGTTGGCGGCATCGAGATCCGCCACGAACGCATCGAGCACCTCCTGCTTCAGGTCCAGTGCCTTGATGTCCTTGTCGAGCACGATGTTCAGTGCGTCCAGGATGTAGGTCAGGCCGTACTCGATCATCGAGAACAGCGAGCCGTTGACCACATGCCCGGTATTCGGTCCGGAAACGATGAACAGGTTCGGGAAGCCGGGCACTGTGGCCCCGGCATAGGCGGTGGCGTTGCCGCCCCAGTATTCGTGGATGTCCTTGCCCTCGCGGCCGGTGATGCGCAGCGGCTCGAGGAACTCGGAGGCCTGGAAGCCGGTGGCGTAGATGATGACGTCCAGCTCGTGCAGGGTGCCGTCGCCATCGATGATCCCGGCCTCGGTCATTTCGCTCATGCCCGAGGTGACCAGGGTGGTCTGCGGCTTCTTCAGGCTCTTGGCCCACACGCCGTTATCGCGCAGCATGCGCTTGCCGCCCACGATGTAGTCCGGGATGACCTTGGCCAGCAGGTCCGGGCGATCGGCGTACTGCTCCTTGAGCATCTCGGTCAGCTGCTGGCGCACGCGCTCGTTGACCGCGGACACTGAACCTTCCTTGGTCCAGTTAGGATCCGCGGCGGTGGTGTGCTGGCGGCCCTCGACGCCCAGCCAGTGCTGCCAGAAGCGCAGCCACTGGCCGTACTGCGGCAGGTGCTCGACCAGCCAAGTCACCGATTCGGGCATGTCCTCGTAGTAGAACGGGGTAGGCAGCATCCAAGGGGAGGAGCGCTGGAAGATCTTGAGCTCTTCGACCTCGTCCACGATGGCTGGGACGATCTGGTAGGCGCTGGCGCCGGTGCCGATGACGGCAACCTTCTTGCCCTTCAAATCGATGCCCGGCTTCCATTCGGCCGAGTGCACGTGGATGCCGGCGAACGTGTCGTGGCCCGGGGTATCGGGGAACTTCGGGCGGTCCAGCTGGCCGACGGCGGTCAGGACGGCATTGAAGCGGCGTTCCTGGACTTCGCCGCCGTCCACGATCATGGACAGTACCCAGCGTCCGTCTTCTTCATCCCAGGTGGCCGAAAGCACCTCGGTGCCCATCTGGATGTTCTGCGTGATGCCGCCGCGTTCTGCGACGTCGCGGGTGTACTTGTGGATCTCGGGGCCTTCGGAGAACTGCTGGGGCCAGTCATCGCGCTGCGCGAAGGAAAATGAATTAGGCGTAGTTGGGGGTATCGAGGCGCACGCCCGGGTAGGTGTTCTTCCACCAGGTACCGCCGACTTCGTGGCCCTTCTCGAAGACGGTGTAGTCCAGGCCGGCCTGCTTCAGCCGGTAAGCGGCGGCCATGCCGGCCACGCCCGAGCCGATGACTGCCACGGTGAAGTCGCGGGTGGGAGCAACCTGTTCCTTGGTGAAGGCCGGTGCGCCGCTCACTTCGGGAACCAATGCCATGTCGTGCTTGAGCATCTGGTGGTAATCGGTGGTGGCCTGGTTGGTGATCCAGTCCAGGATCGTGGTGGCCTGCTCGTCGTCCAGGGTCTCCACCGAGGTGATTTTTTCATCGCGGATCCGGCGCAGTGCTTGGAAGGCCAATTCGCGGGCCGCTTCCTGAGCTGCGGCGTCCATGCCACCGTGCGGCTGGCCCACGGTGTCAACCGGCGGCTGCGGTGGACGCAGCTCATCACGAAGGATCGAGTAATCGCCGGTTGCCGCGGCCAGGGCCACCATCAGTGGCGGCAGGTCGGTGCTTGCAACGATCTTGCGCAGCTGCTCGTCGCTTTCGGTGATAGCAGAGTAGTTTGCGCGCCAGTACAGGTCATCTACCTGTTTGGTGGCGGCGGTCTCGATCAGTGATTCGCTCATTGGTTACTCCTAGCAAGTCTTTTCGGGCCGTGCGCGACAGGGTCTGGCAGGCGCGTGATGTAACCAGTGTCACCTCTTGGTTATGCATAAGTCAACTAAAAATGTATTCTTTGCCGACTTTGGTATGATTTGTGTCATGGCGAAACGCACCGATTCAGAGACGATGTCAAAGCACATCCGCGACACCCTGCGCACCGATATCCTGGATGGGCGCTGGGAACCAGGTGCCCGGCTGCAGCTCACGCATCTTTCTGAGCATTACGAAACCTCCAGTACGGTCATTCGCGAAGCGTTGACCCGGCTGGTGGGGGACAAGCTCGTCACCCTTCGCCCCAACAAGGGCTTCTTTGTCCCGGAGCTGTCGTTGGCCGACTTGAGCGACATCGTGGAGATGCGCTGCGTCAACGAGCAGCTGGCAATTTCGCTGGGCTTCGAACGTGCGCCATTGGAGTGGGAGAGCGAGCTGATGGCAGCGCACCACACCCTGGAGCGCACGCCGCGCCGTTCGGACGAAGACCCGGATAACCACACCCCGGCATGGAATCACGCGCATCAGAACTTCCATGACAAGCTCGTTGAGGCCTGTGGTGTTCCGCTGCTGACCGAGGTGACTCGCACCCTGTCTGACCTGATCCAGCTCTATGGACGCTGGGCCGGCCCGGCAACTCGCGACGCCAAGCGCGATCTGGATAAGGAGCACCGCGACATCCTGAACGCCGCATTGGATCGCGATGCCGACTTGGCGGGGCAGCTGTTGCGCGCCCACTACGAAACCACGCTCAGCGCGGTGAAAAATGGCGGCGAGGTGGGCTTGGCCTGCTTGCCGCACGTCAAGCTGCTCAAGTAGACCGGATCTTCGCGGCGAAGGCGCGTCAGTGCCTATGACGCGACTTCCTTGGAGCATTCGTCGCCGAAATGGAGCTGTGAGAGGCGTAGTGCCAGATTTTCTGTGCCGATGCGCAGGGGGCAGGAATTCACTAAGGCCTAGGAGCAACTCTGAACGCGCGGCGTTGAGTCGTTGATCATCGGAGCCTCCACTGCTTCTTCTGCCGAATCGCCCGCAGTTCCGTCTGGTGAACTTTTGCCGATCAGGACCTGCGTCGCGGTCCGAACCAGGGGCGGATCCCGCTGGCATGGCTTACGACGAGGCGTCTTTAGCGCCTGGTCTCCGCAGCAGTTAACTTTTCAAGCATAGTGGCGGCGAAGAGATTGCCCGATGGAGAATCTCCCAGCCGGAGTCTCGGCGCGTACCGCACTTTTCACCATGCATCGGCGTGGTCAATGCCAGATCGCTGATTAAGCGTTTCGATGGCTGCCAGGAGTACCAATCCTGCAATTGCCGGTGCCGAGGCAGGGCGGAATGCAGCTCAGGCAATCGATGCCCGTGGTTAGCCACGTGAATCTGGTTGTTGAAAATCATTGCATTAGCGTTGGCCGGAAGTTTCCTGGCGATGCTTGGCCGGATTAGTTATGCTGACGGCTGGTTGGGGGCTTAATTCCACCTCTGGACCCCGGGGGTATCCGATAATCCGCGCAAGACGGCGCTGGGGCACGCCGAGGAATAGCTATTGCGGCGGGAGCGTAAGTTGCACCAGCAGGAGATTATTTCTTGTTGCCCGACGCCAGAGCTCGTTTTTTCAGTTGGCGTCGTTCGCGTGCTTCTTCGATGAATAGCTCGCATACAAGGAGAACTGCGCCAGCGCCGACCATGATGAAAAATACTCGGATGCCTTCTGCCGGTGAATCAAAGATACTGCTCAGAAGTCCTGACATCAGAGCTGTTGGCACTGCGATCAGAATCAGAACCACGATAGCGATGAGGATCGCAAATGCACGCTTGGACAGGGACTGGAAGAAGTCTTACACTTAACTGCTCCTCTGGCGCTCATGCGGGATTCGTCGGTTTGCATATGCTCAATACCAGTGTGATCACGATTGCGCGTTGTGCCCGATCTTCTCCACTTTATATCAATGGTTCATTAAATCAACGCATGTAAAAAATGGAATGTGCTGTACTTTCCTAGCATCTTCCGAGCTGGCGGGGGCGTATGCCCAATTCTCTGCCGATGCTAATTCCGGGGAAGAGCCATATGAAAATCCCCCCACTGCCTATTGCGGTGAGGGGATCATGCGTGGCTCAAGGCACGGGCTTGAGGCTAGACGCTGGAGTGCTGATCGCGGAAGCGCGCAGGCCAGACGCCCTGTTTGCCAGGGGCCAGGATCCCCGCCGGATCCAGTGCATCCTTGATCTTCTCCTGCAGGCGGCGTGCTGCGTTGTCGTTGAAGTCGAAGCCGTCGGCAATGCGGTCCATGTAGTCCACGTGGCTGCGGTACGGTGCGTAGCCGCGGGCGCGGGCCGCATCGAGCAGCTCGGAGTACAGGGCGCGCGCACGGGCGAGCATCTCCTGGTTGCCGCGCTCGAAGAAGATCATGGTCACGTGAACCATATGCCGGGGGTACAGGTGGTACCCGATGTACAGGTCGAAGCCGTGCTTCGCGTAGAGCTTCTTGGCTTCCTGGTAGAACTCGGCCACGAGTTCGCCGCGGGCCGGGATGATCGGCGCCGCGTCGATGTGTCCGCCGTTTTCAGCGGCCCAGCCCACGGTGGACAGCGGCTTCAAGGTCGGGACGCCGGCCATCTGGGTGCGGTCCTGGGCGGCGATGTCCTCATGCTGCAAGGCCAAGCCTTCTTCTCCCGAGTAGAACCGGGCGTCAACGCGGGCACCGGGGATCACGCTGATCCTGTCCTTGACGATTTGCAGGCGGCGTTCGCACAGTTCGCGGTCGCCGTAGAAGGCGAACTTGCAGTTCCACTGGCCAATGCCGAATTCCTGGCGCATTTCTTCCAGGCGCCAGTCGGGAATGGAACCTTCGCCATCCCAGAAGTCGGCGCGCGATCCGCGCATGGTTGCCGCGCGCACCACATTGCCGCAGAGGGCATTGTTCTGGATGATTTCCTCGCGGCGCAAGGTGGTGAGGATGTCGATCAGTTGCGGCAGGTGCGCCTCGTCGTCGACGAAAATATCGCCATTGACGTAGGTGTGCGGTGCCGGCATCAGCCACAGTCCGACCTGGGTAACCACGCCGTAGTTGGACTGGGTGAACAGTCCGTCCAAGGTCGGGCCGAAGCCGCCCTGGAAGATCGGGCCCAGCTCGGTGCCGTCCATCGCGCCCATGCCGGTGCGGACCAGATCGCCGTCGGGCATGACCACTTCCATGCCGCACAAGGACTTCACGTGGTCGCCCAGCGGGGTCATGCCGTAGCCGCGGTCGAGCATATTGCCCATGACCGAGCCCCAGCCCAAGGCCGGAACCGACATCCAGACCTTCAGGCCGCGTTCCTTGATGTATTCGAAGAGATCGAAGAAGGTGACGCCGGGCTCCACCACGGCGTAGCACAGCCGGTCATCGACCGCGATGATGCGGTTCATGCGGCTCAAATCCAGCGCCACCATCCCGGTATCGCGTGGTTCGGGGCCGCCATAGCCCAGGTTCTTGCCGCAGGAGAAGGTCCACAACGGTACCTCGTGCTCGGTGGCCAGCTTGACGATGGCCTGCACTTCCTCGGTGCTGGCCGGGCGGATGCCGGGCCAAGGGGTACGGCCCGGGTTCAGCGGGTAGGGATCCAAGTAGCCCTCGGAATCTCCCAAGGAAACAACGTTTTCTGCGCCAACGATTTCCTTGGCTGCCTCAAGAAATTCTTCACGACGATCCATGATTCACCCTTCCACTGGCCATCGGCGAACGCCGCGGCCCCACTGTCTTAATCTAAAAAACTTGCTTTGTTTCATGCCGTCATCAACATGCTTGATGACATGAATCTTGTGTCCCACCCGCAACTGACCTTGCGCCAGCTTTGGCACTTCGTTGTCGCGGCCGAGGCCGGAACCATGGCCGAAGCTGCCCGCCGGCTGCATCTGGCGCCTTCGTCAATTTCCATGTCCATCGCGGAACTCGAACGCATCGTCGGTGCCGAGCTGGCGATCAAGCGCCGGGCCAAGGGGCTGACGTTGACCGCGACCGGCAAGACCGTGCTGCTCCAGGCCCGGGAACTGCTGGAGCGGGCCCATGATCTGGAAACCATGGGCCAGGGAACCCGCGAAGAGCTTGCCGGCCCGTTAACCGTTGGCTGCTTCATGCCCCTGGGCCCGATCATCATTCCGCCCATGCTCAGTGCCTTTGCCCAGCAATGCCCGAAGGTGGAGGTCGATTTCCTGGAGGGGTTCCACCAGGAAATGCAGCATGCGCTGCTCGATGGTTCCATCGATGTCGCCTTCCTCTACGGATCGGAGATCTCACCAGCCTTGCGTTCGGCCACCGTGGCGATGGCCGAGGCCCAGATACTGCTGCCTTCCGGGCATCCGCTGACGGCCAGCCCCTCGGTGTCATTGCGTGAAATCGCGAACGAGCCGTTGGTCCTCTTCGAATCCGAGCCGATCACCCAGCGCATCCTCGGCCTGTACCAGGGCAGCGGGCTGGAACCGATGATCCGGCACCGCTCGCGTTCCTATGCGACCGTGCGCTCGCTGGTCAGTACCGGCCGCGGGGTGGCTGTGCTGTTCCAGCAGCCGGCCCTGGAAGCACCCTATGAAGAGCTGAACGTGGTGCTCAAGCCGCTGAAACTCGATGACGAAAATATCGCCGTGGTTCCGGTTTCGGTGGCTTGGCCCCGCAGTTCGCGGCTGAACTCCCGTGCCCAAGCCTGGGTGGAAGTCGCCGCGGAACTCTTCGAGAATGCGGGCCGGCGCAGCTAGCGGCTAGACGCGCGTGCGGATCGAGGACGGGTAGGACAATCCGAAGTTATCCCGCAGGGTGGTGCCCTCGTATTCGGTGCGGAAGTAGCCGCGATTCTGCAATTCAGGGATCAGCTTGTCGCAGATGAGCTTGAAGCCGCCTGGGTTGAACGGGGCGTTCAGGTTGAAGCCGTCGCAGGCCTTGGAATCGAACCAGTCGATCATGCGGTCTGCCACTGCCGAGGCGGTGCCGGCCATCCACTGGTGTCCGGTGGAGCGGGCCAGGTCAACGATCAGCTCGCGCAGGGTCATGCCCTGGTCCACCGACTTGCGGCGGTAGATCTGGTAGCGCGAACCCAGGGCGGGGTCATCGGAGAACCACTCGGCGGGAATCTTCTCGTTGAAGTCCAGCGAGGACAGATCCATCTTCAGATCGGCACCCACCTGCACGCGGCCGTTTTCCAAGTGGATGTGGTTGGCCAGTTCCTCGGCCAGCTCATCTGCTTCGGCCTGGGTGTCGCCGAGGATCGGCAGGATACCCGGGATGATCTTGATGTCGTTGGGGTTGCGGCCCTTGGCAGCCGCCATCGCCTTGAACTTGGCGTAAAACTCCACCGATGGTTCCTTCAGCGGCTGCGCGGTGTAGATGCCATCGGCCACCGAGGAGCCCAGTTCCATGCCTGGTCCCGAGGAGCCGGCCTGCACCAGCACCGGGCGGCCTTGCGGGCTGCGCGGCATGTTGATCGGGCCCTGCACCTTGAAGAATTCGCCCTCATGGTTGATCGGGTGGATCTTGTCGGTGTCCACGTACCATGCCGACTCCTTGTCGTTGGTGACGGCGTCGTCTTCCCACGAATCCCACAACTGGTTGGCTACCTCGACGAACTCGGTGGCGCGGCGGTAGCGGGTGGCCGGATCCGGCGCGCAGTCCATGCCGAAGTTCTGGAAACCATCGGAGCTGGTCACGATGTTCCACCCGGCGCGGCCACCTGACATGTGGTCCAGTCCGGCCATCTGGCGGGCCAGGTTGTAAGGCTCCGAGAAGGAAGTGGAAACGGTTCCGATCAGGCCAATGTTCTTGGTGCGTGCTGCCAGTGCGGAAAGTACCGAGATCGGCTCGTAGAAGCCGTTCATCTTGATATCGCCGCGCATCACGGTGTTGGCATGGACGATGTCGCCGAAGAAGATGGCGTCCAGCTTGGCGTCTTCAGCCATCTTGGTCAGGTCGTAGACGAATTCCAGGTTGGCCAGCTCTTCGGAGCGCGAGCCGTCCATGCGCCACGAGTCCTTGTGGTAACCAGCGGGGAGCATGAAGGTCGTGAGCACCATGTGCTGGGGGTTCTTGGGAGTCATTGAAACTCATCCTTTCCTGCGGATGTGACGGGAAGCACTGAGTCCATGGTTTCAAGAGTCTCTAAAGTCGTAAATGGAGAACTTTTGCGCCATAGGGTTCAGAAAAATTGATGTTAGGTGTTAAAAGCTGGTCCGCGTATCAACTGATACGCGGACCAGTGCCGGGGTTCAGGCGTTCAGCTTTGCGTTGGACGGCGCTGACGCGGCTGCCTTGGGAGGCAGGGCGGCGCCTTCCGGGCTGATGCGGATGGCGACCAGCCCGACGATAAGGATTGCCACCCAGAAGATGCCTACGGCGGTGATGCCGAAGCTGACGGCCAGCGCGGTGCAGATCATCGGGGTGAAGCCGGCCCCAAGGGTCGAGGAGCCCTGGTAGGCCAGCGAAGCGCCGGTGTAGCGGACATCAGCTGGGAACAGCTCGGAGATGTAGGCGCCGATCGGTCCGGCCAGGATGCCCTGGATGACGCCGTTGCCGACGATGACTGCAACTGCGAAGCCCCAGCCGGTGCCGTTGCTCATCAGGAAGACTGCCGGGAAAGCCCAGAGGATGCCGGCGGTGCCGCCGATGGTCAGGATCATCTTCCGGCCGTACTTGTCCGAGAGCTTGGCGGCCAGCAGGCAGACCACGATGGTGACCATTGCCGCGTAGCCCTTGGTGTTCAGCACAAAGGAGCGGTCCACGCCCTGGGCCGCGGCTTCGGAAACGCCCCACGAAGTCAGCACGCCCTGGCAGGTGTAGAAGCCAAGGGAAGCGATCAGGGTGATGATCACGGTGCGCGAATGGTTCTTCAGCACCAGCGAGATAGGAGTCTTGCGCTCCTGCTTGCGCTCGGAGGCCTTGGCATCCAGCTCCTGGAAGACCGGAGTTTCTGCGACCTTCAGGCGGATCACCATGCCGATGATGATCAGGACTGCCGAGAAGATGAACGGAATGCGCCAGCCCCATTCCAGGAACGCATCACCGGTGGAGAAGGAGATGAAGGAAACCAGGAAGGTGGCCAGCAGGCCACCGGCCGGTGCTCCGGCGTTAGCGAAGGAAGCTGCGAAACCGCGCTTGGAAGCGGGTGCATGTTCCAAGGCCATCAGGGTGGCGCCGCCCCATTCGCCGCCAACTGCGACTCCCTGGACCACGCGGAGCAAGACCAGGATGACCGGGGCAGCTGCGCCAATGGTTGCGGTAGTCGGCAATAGGCCAATGGCAACGGTGGCTACGCCCATCATCATCATGGAAAGCACCAGCATCTTCTTGCGGCCAAGGCGGTCGCCGAAGTGGCCGAAGACGATGCCGCCCAGCGGGCGGGCAATGTACCCGACGGCCAAGGTGCCGAAGGAGGCGAAGAGTGCCAAGCCCGGGCTCAGGTTGCCGAAGAAGACCTTGTCGAAAATCAGCGACGCCGCAGTGGCGTACAAGATGAAGTCGTAGTACTCGATGACGCTGCCCAAGAAGCTGGATCCGAGAATGCGGCGCAAATCCTTGGTGTTGAGGGAGTCGCTTGGCTCCATTGCCGGCACTGGCTGGTTCTGTTGCGAGTCGGACACGTCGAGAACCCTTCCTGATCGCTGATGTGACTTAAGCCATAGTGGCTCATTTCACTAACCTTGTCCACTTTTTACGTATTTTAAGACGGATAATATTTTCTTTGGCCCTTGAAAACCGCGTAATCTTGCGGGTTTGGAAAAATTCTTCGGCCCAGAGCTTGATCTGGGTCACATGAGTTATATAAACTGATGCACAGAATATATTTTTGAACCCGCTCAGCGGGACGCCCGATAAGGAGCAGCGAAGATGAGTGCACGCACTGGAGAGCAGTACCTGGCAGGGCTCAAGGATTCCCGCGAGGTCTGGCTGGGCGATCAGCGCATTGACGTTACCGAGCACCCGGCATTTGCCGGCTCGATCAACGGCATGGCCGCCTACTTCGACTACCAGCACAAGTACGCCGATGACTGCCTGATGAACGACGAACAGACTGGCGAACAGCACAACGTCTCCCTGCTGCGTCCCAAGAACGCAGAAGACATCGCCCGCCGCCACCGCGCGTTCGACCGCCTGGCCCGCTACTCCAATGGCATGCTCGGCCGCACCCCCGACTACGTCAACGTGGTGCTCGCCGGCCACGCCTCGCGCCCGGACATCTTCGCCAAGTCCGGCGACCCGGTCTACTACGAGCGTCTGGAGAACTACTGGCGCCATGTGCAGGAAAACGACCTGGCGCTGACCCACACCATCGTGCACGCGGCCATCGACAAGTCGGTTGGCGAACTGCAGGGCATCAATGAAGAGCTGACCTTGCGCGTGGTGGACCGCACCGCTGAAGGCCTGATCGTGCGCGGCGCGAAGATGCTCGCCACCCTGGGCCCGATCGCCGACGAGCTCTATGTCTACCCGGCGGTGCCCATCCAGAAGGGCTACGAGGAATACGCGCTGTCCTTCGCGATCCCGGTCGCCACCAGCGGCGTGGTCTCGGTCTGCCGCGACCACTACGGCGTGGACCAGCCGGTAGTGGACAAGCCGTTCTCCTCGCGCTTCGACGAGCAGGATGCGGTCATCATCTTCGACGACGTGCTGGTCCCTTGGGATCGCGTGTTCATCGACGGCCAGCTCGATGTCTACAATTCCCTGAACGCCGGCACCGCCACCGGCAACACCCAACAGCAGACCGCCATCCGCGCCTCGGTGAAGCTGGAGTTCGCCTACGACCTGTGCGTGCAGATGGCCAAGGTCACCGCCACCGACAACAAGCCGGACACCGCATCGATGCTCGGCGAGATCTATTCCTACCTGCGCATCGCCCGCGCCGTGATCCACTCGGCCGAGGTCAACGCGTCCGAATGGGGCGGCGGGGCGTTCTTCTGCCACGACGACATCTCCGCGCTGCGCACCATGATGCCCATCTGGATGGCCCGCGTGAACGACATCATCAAGTCCATGGGCAGCCACAACCTGCTGGCCACCCCGACCGCGGCCTCCTTCGAGGACCCGCGCCTGGGCCCACTGCTCAAGAAGTACCTGCCGGGAGCCAACGGCATCGCGCCGGAGGAACGCGCCAAGATCTTCCGCACCGCTTGGGACTTCGCCGGATCCGCCCTGGGCAGCCGCATCGAACTGTACGAGCGCTTCTACCTGGGGTCGGTCAGCCGTGCCCGCGGGCTGGATCACCGCAAGGCGCAGATGAAGGGCGAGACCGGTGCCTTCGAGGCGATGTTCGCCGAGGTGGGCATCAGCCCGGTGATCGCCGAGCAGGCCGCACTGGACCTGGACGCCGCGGCAACGCGCGCCTAGGGAAGCAGGAAAATCATGGCTAACCCGACGCCCGATGTGCTCGATGCGCTGCTCGAGCACCTGCTGGAAACCCAGTACGGCCAGCTGCCGACGGCCACGATCCAGCGCGTGAACCAGCGCCTGCTGGATTCGGTGGGCGTTGGGCTAGCAGGGCACCGCGCCGACGACATTGCCGGACTCATCGAAGCGGCGCAGGCCTGGGGCCACGGCGATGAAGCAACCGTGCTGGGTACCGGAATCAAGCTTCCGGCCACCTCCGCGGCCTTCGTCAACGCGGCCCTGATCCGCTCCTTCGACTTCGAACCGGTGGAAGCCGAAGGCCCGGCCGGCAAGCAGGTCGCCGCCCACATCTCCGGAACCACCGTGGCCGTCGTGCTGGCCCTGGCCGAAGCCACCGGCGCCACCGGAGAAGAAGCACTGGCCGCTCTGGCGCTGGGCGATGACCTGGCAGCCCGCCTGGCCATCGCCGGCGGCTTCGACGTGTACTCGGGGCAGGATAATACCGGCACCTTGAATGCCCTGGCCGCCGCTGGAATCGCCAGCCGGATGCTGGGCCTGGACAAGGCGCAGGCACGCCATGCCATCGGCATTGCGGTCAACCAGGCTTCGGGCAATGTGGCGGCGATCTTCGATGGGGCCAACGGCTTCAAGCTGCCCATGGCCTTCGCCGCCCGCGCCGGAATTTCCGCCGCGCAGCTGGCCAAAGCCGGCATGAAGGCGGCGGATGATCCGCTGACCGGCAAGCACGGCTACTTCCAGCTGTTCGGCATCGACGCGCAGCCGGAACTGGCGGTGGCGGATCTTGGCGTGAGCTTCCATGGGGACTGCACGATCAAGCCCTTTGCCAGTTGCCGGGCCGCGCAGCCTTCGCTGCAGGCCTGCGCGGAACTGGTGGCCGACGGCACGGTGGGCTACAAGGACATCGAATGCCTCACCGTCCACCTGAGCGAGCGGACCCTGAACGGATTCGTCGGGGCGCGCTTCGAGGCGGGGGACACCCGCACCGTGGCAGCCCTGTTCTCGGTGCACGCCACCGCGGCGATCGCCTTGATCCACGGAACGGTTCGCCCCGAGCACCTGACCGCCAGCGCGCTGGCGGACCCGGAGCTGGCGCAGATGCTCGGGCGCATCGAGCTAGCCGGCACCCTGCCTAACAGCCAGCGGCTGACGGCGGAGATCACTGCACGGCTGCGCAGCGGCGAGGTGCGCCACGTGCGCGTGGAGCACCCGGACGGAAACATCTTGCGCACACCCCTGGAGCATGACCAGGTAGTTGAGAAGTTCTCGAAGAATCTCGAGTTCTCGCATCCAGAACTGGCAGCACGCAAGGACGCGTTGCAGCACCAGCTCGAACACCTCGCCAGCGCACCGGATCTGACTGATCTGATGGCGGCGCTGGACCCCGCTAGAAACTTCACCCCGAATTACCAGGAGCAACTCCCATGAGCATCACCAACCTTGAATCGGTCGCCCCAGTAGACATGAACACCTTCCGCAACGTCGTCGGCCACTTCGCCTCCGGTGTCACGGTGATCACCACGGCCGTGGACGGCCAGCTCTACGGCACCACCGCTTCGGCAGTGTCCTCCCTGTCGATGGAACCGCCAATGATGCTCGCTTGCCTGAACCGCTCCAGCTCCACCCATGACCGGGTAGTTGAAGCAGGCGTCTTCGGCATCAACATCCTGGCCGAGGACCAGGGCGCGCTGGCCTTCCACTTCGGCCGCAAGGGCGAGGACAAGTTCGCTACCGTGCCGCATACCCTCTCCGCGGAGGGCATCCCGCTGATTGACGGCGCATTGGCCACGATCGTATGCCATGTGGCCGAAACCCCGACCGGCGGTACCCACACCGTTTTCCTGGGACTGGTCAGCCACGCTGAAGCCCATGACCGCGAACCGCTGGCCTACTACCGCGGAACCATGGGCCGCCTCGAGCCCACCAAGGAGTTGGCTGCCTACCAGGCCACCCGCACCTGGGTGCTGCTGCGCACCAGTCCACTGGGCGAAGACCTCGACGTGGATGCCATCGCCGCGGCTTCCCGGGCCGACGCTGATCATGTAGCCAACGCGCTGGTGAAGCTGGAAAGCGAGCACCTGGTCTTCCGCACCGAAACCGGAAAATACCAGCCAAAGCCGATTACCGCAGAATTGACCGATTCGGCCTACGACTCGCGCGCCACCATCGAGTCCGGGGTGATCGCCTCGCACCTGGGCAAGATTTCCGAAGAGACCATTTCCAGCCTGCGCGAGATCACCGCGAAGCTGGCTGACCTGCGTGAGACTTCGGAATCGGACCTGGAAGAGTTCTTGGCCCTGAATGTCGCCTACCACGATGCTCTGGTTGGCGTTGCCGGCTCCAGCCAGCTGGTGGATTCCTTCCGCCGTTTGGGAATTGGCACCGTCTGGCGCCAAGCGCTGACCGCAGAGCAGTGGTCGCGCCAGCTGGACCACCGCCACGTTGCAGAATTGACCGAAGCGCTGGCTGCCGGTGACGCGCCAGCGGCCCAGGCAGCGCTTGCCGCGCACACCGAGTTCGGCAAGGCGCTGGCTCGTGAAGCAGTGGCCCGCCATGGCGGCCAGGTTTAGGCATTGAGGCGATAGCCACTGTGGAAAGGCGGCAGGTTGGAAGATCCAGCCTGCCGCCGTGGCTTTTAAAGCGTCGAAGTGCGGGCCTATTGCGCTGTGGCCCCGACAAAGAGGCGCAGCTTCCACTGGCCGCCGGTCTTGGCCCACACCGTGCGGTTGGCAGTTGCCAGATGCTTTTCGACGCCTCCGGAAATCAGATGCATTTTCATACTGCCTTCGACGACCACCACGTTGCCCTCCTGGGTAACGGACTCGAAGTCGTGGCTGAGCGCCAAATATTCGACGGCCCCGGAACCGAGCAGTTCCAGCAATGAGTCGCGGTCATCGACACGACCGGTGGAGTGGGTGTACTGCAAATCCGGCTCAAGCAGGTTCCCCAAGGTTTCGAGGTCACGGGCGAGCATGGCCGAAAGGCGCCGTTCTTCTGCGATGCGCAGTTCCGATTCAAGTGCCGCAGGGTCAATAGTCGTCAACGGTGATGGCTCCTAAGTAGCGTTTGGTTCGTAGGCAATCTACCAATAAGCAGTGGCGATGTGCGGATATTAGCGAGTGCTTTTACTGGGTGAGATGGAGTTTCAGGGTTGATCCCAGAAGTGGAAACTATCAGCCGAGGGTATGAGCCGGGCACGGGATAGTTACCTCGCATCGCTGATTCCCCGGGCCGCGGAAATTTCTACGATGGAATCATGCTCAAGAAAAAGTACCTCGCCACTGGCGCGCTCGCCCTTCCCTTCGCTCTCCTGCTCACCGGCTGCAGCGGTTCTGATCTCTTCGTCGACAAGTACGATGAATCCACCACTCGAACTGCCAAAACTTCAGAGAAGGCCGTGGCCGATGGCGTGCTGCCCGACTGGGTTCCGTCCGGCGGCACCGACGTTCAGCTGGTCCAGCGCAATACCGGCGCTGAACGCATCTTCGTGCTGAACTACGACGGCAAGCTGGACAGCGAACAGTGCAAGGCGCTGGAAACCGTTGGGAATCCGACCGAAGCCGAACTGGCCAAGGCCTACGCTTCTGACCCGCGCACCAAGAACCTCGAGCCTGACGAGATCTCAGCTACCCGCACCTTGGATGCCGACTGGTGGCCAGCCGATGGCCAAAGCGAGACGACTGATCTGTGCGGGCGCTTCTGGGTCCATCAGTCAGAGGGCAAGCTCTATGCCTTTGCTCCGGACATGGTTGCCCAGGTCCAAGCCATCGAGAAGGAGCGGGCCGCCAAGGAAGGCAAATAGAGGCTGGCCGCCACTAGCTGGGCTGCAGGCCGCGAACCAGGAAACTGGTTCGCGGCCTGCAGCTTGTTGCTCATGCGGATCAGAAGCGGATCACGCTGCGGGCGATGGACCCGGTTTCCTGCTTTGCATAGGCTTCGTTGATCTCGTCGAGCTGGATCTCCTGCGCCACCAGGTCATCGAGATTCAACCGGCCCTGCAGATAGAGCTCGGCGTAGTAGGGAATGTCATTGCGGACCGTGGAGGAGCCCATGTAGATGCCGTGGAGATTGCGCTGCGGGATCAGCAGGTCCAGCATGATATTCATTTCCAGCGGCTTGCCCTGGGGAATGCCGATGAAATACACGTGTCCGCCGGTTTTGGCGACTTCCAGGGCCTGGCGCTGCGTGGGGGCAATGCCGATGGCTTCGAAGGAATGGTGGACTCCGCGGCCGGTGATGGCGCGGATGGCGCTGACCACGTCTTCGGTGCCGCCGTTGATGACATGGGTGGCTCCGAATTTCTTGGCCAGCTCCAGCTTCTCTGGCTGCAGGTCAATGCCGATGATGGTCTTGGCGCCGGCCAGCTTGGCTCCCTGGATGACATTCAGGCCGATGCCGCCCAAGCCGATGACCGCGACGGTTTCCCCGGGAGAAACCTTGGCGGCGTTGAGCACCGCGCCCACGCCGGTGGCTGTCGCGCAGCCAAGCACAGCAGCCTGCGCGAATGGGATTTCCTTGGGCACCCTGACCAGCTTGTTCTGGTGCAGGACCGTGTACTCGGCGAAACCGGCCACGCCGAAGCCTTCTACGCGCTCGCCGTTGCGCGTCAAGCGTGCCGGGGTATCCGGTCCGCGCAGCGCATGCTGGGGATTCAAGCAGCGGTAGGTCGCTCCGTTGACGCATTCTTCGCAGCTCCCGCAGAAGCTGATTTCCGTGGCGATGACATGGTCTCCCACTTCGAAGTCGGTGGCTTCGGGGCCTAGCGCGATGACGGTGCCGGCCATTTCGTGGCCGACCACCATCGGCAAGGGGCGCCCGCGGTCTACGGTGGCAACTATGTGATCCGAGTGGCACAGGCCTGCGGCTTCGACCTTCACCAGAACTTCTTGCCCCCGCGGCTCGTCGACTTCGAGTTCCTCGATGCTGAAACCTTCGCCGATGGAGTTGATGACCGCTGCGCGCATTGCAGATCCTTCGTTAGATTCTTCTTCTAAAAATGCATTATTTCTAATAGTATATTTTCATTAGTGTTCTGCGTCACCCCCTTTGCGCGACTATTTTCTGGAGGAAGCATGAAAGCAGCAGTCGTTTCTGAAGTTGCCGGCTCTTTTGATGTCCTGGACATCAGCATTGACAACCCTGAAGCCCATGAAGTCCTCATTGACGTGAAGGCCAGCGGCCTGTGCCACTCGGATTTGCACGTGGCGACGTCGGACATCGGCTTCCCCATGCCAGCGGTGCTCGGCCACGAAGTCTCGGGTCTGGTCGTGGGCGTCGGTTCGGCTGTCACCTCGCTCTCGGTGGGGGACCGCGTGGTGACTTCTCCAGTGCACAGCTGCGGGGTCTGCAAGGGATGCCGCACCGGCAAACCCTACCAGTGCCGCGTGCCCTCGCACACCGACCGCACCGCGCAGCAGAATCCGCGATTGTCCCTGGGTGGGCAGCGGCTCACCCAGTTCATCGGTGTTGGCGGCTTCGCGGAACAGGTGCTGGTGCATGAGAACACCGTCGTAAGGGTTCCGGACGCTATCCCGTTCGACCGCGCGGCGCTGCTTGGCTGTGGAGTGGTCACGGGTGCTGGCGCGGCTATTAATACCGCGCGCATCCGTCCAGGCGATACCGTTGCCGTGATCGGCGCCGGTGGTGTCGGGCTGAACGTCATCCAGGGCGCGAAACTGGCTGGCGCGACCCGCATCATCGCTATCGACCTGCAGCCGGCCAAGCTGGAGCTGGCCAAGGTCTTCGGTGCCACCGACGTCATCAACGGCGGGGAGGGCGATGCGGTGGAAACCGTCAAGCGGATTGCTGGCGGGGGAGTGACGCATGCCTTCGAGGTCATCGGCCTGCAAGCCACCAGCGAGCAGGCGGTGGCCATGCTGGAAATCGGCGGCACCGCGTACCTGATTGGCGTTCACAAGCCCGGCGCGCAGATCAGCATCACCCCATTTGGAGACCTGATGGGACGCCAGAAGGGCATCCGTGGCGTGGCCATGGGGTCGAGCAATATCCAGGTGGACATCCCCATGTACGCCGAGTTGTATCTGCAGGGCCGTTTCAAGCTCGACGAACTGGTGTCAGCGCATATCAGCTTGGATGAAATCGACAAGGGATACGAGCAGCTGCGCGGCGGTGCGGTAGCCCGAAGCGTGATTACCTTCTAGATTTATCGACGCCGGTCGCTGAACGAAGCAAGGCCAGCAGTTCACTGATCTGCTGGCCTTGTTTCATGTTCTGGGGGTGCTGCTACTCTCCGGTCTGCGCGCGGCGCTGTATGCGCGTGGCGTACAAGACGCAGCCCAGCAACCCGATGAAGCTGAGCGCAACCGCCACGGACCCGGTGATGCCGGGCAGGTGCTGGTTCCAGGTCATGTTCAGGGTGACAAGCAGAGACACCAGAAATCCTCCGGTGAGGTAACTGATTGCCGAACTCATGGTGAACCTTCCGTGGGCAGAACGTGCTCCCGTGAGCCTAGCATCGCGCCAGTCGCTGTCCAAGGATTTGCCGGTGCTGGTTATTTGCGAGACGCGTGCTCCCAGAGCACTTCATCCACTGTTACGGGCTTGTCAATGAGCTCGAAGCGTGCCATTGCATCCAGGCCTGACTGGGAAGCCTCTGCATCGAACGCGGTGCCTGCCAAGGCGAACCGCGTTGGAGCTTTTTCCACCGGAATCTGGTTGACCTCGGCGTGTATCTTCTGCACTTCCTCGAGGTTTGCTGCATCGGAGTAGAACTCCACTGCCTCTTTCATGGCCGATACGAAGGCCTTGGCAGTATCTGGATTCGCACCGGCCCACTGGGAAGTGCTTAGCCACAAAGTGCCCGGCTGATTCCCCTGGTACTCGCGGACCGGGTTGCCCAAGGAGGGGAAGCCGGCCGCAATCATCTGGTGGTAGAAGACATCGCTGGGGACGACCGCGTCAACGGTCCCGGTCTCCACCGCGGCCTGCATCCCGGCGTAGGGCATGCCCGCTTCGCTGAACTCGTCGGCGCCCACCCCTGCGTCTTCCAGGGCTTGGAAGACCGGCAGATCGCTGCCGGTCTTCACGCCGATGACACCGATGGTCTTGCCCTTGAGATCGGCAAGCCTCGCAATCCCAGAGTCCTTGGCGACGAGTACTCCGGAGTTATCGACGTCCGGGTCGACCACGCCATTCGAAGCCAGCGCTTCGATCGGCAGGCCCTTTGCCACGGAGGTGGCGACGTTGACCCAGGAACCGGTGGCGATGTCCACCTCGCCGGAGATAGCAGAAGCAATCTGGGCGGCGGGGTCTGCGCCATTGATGATTTCAACGTCCAAGCCATGCTCTTCGAAGAAGCCTTGGGATTCGGCGAGGTAAGCCGGCTCGAACTGGATGCCGGCCACCGAGACCTTCAGCGGGATCAAGCCGCCCGGTGTTTCGGCGCCTTGCCCAGCGTTGCCGCAAGAGGCCAAGGCCATGGTGGAAACGAGCAGGACCGCGGACAGGGGCAGGGCCCGGCGCGCGGAAGATGGAGTTCTCAAGATGGCCTCGTCGTGCTTGAAGGGAATATGAAGTGGCAGGCAATCAGCTGAAATCTGTGATGACCGAACGGGCAACGCCCTGCCCGGCCTTCATCGCTGCGAAGCCCTCGTTGATCTGCGAGATATGAAGTTCCCGGGCAACGAGCGCGTCGAGCTTGAGGCGCCCGGCAAGATAGTGCTCGGTGTATTTGGGGACATCACGTTGCGGGCTGGAAGAGCCCATATAGATCCCGTGCAGGCTGCGCTGCGGCCCAATGATGTCGGACATGGCATCCAGCGGCAGTTGCGCGCCGGGCTTATGCAACCCGACCAGATAGGCATCCCCGCCTACACGGGTCATGCGCACCGCCTGCAAGCTGGTGGCCTGCAGGCTGATCATCTCGAAGGAATGATCCACCCCGCCGCCGGTGATTTCCTGGACCTTGGCGACAGCGTCTCCACTGCCGCCATTGATCGTGTGCGTTGCCCCGAATTCGCGGGCCAGTTCCAGCTTCTCATCGCTCAGATCCACTGCGATGATCTTCGAAGCGCCGGCGATCTGGGCGGCATTGATCGCGTTCAACCCGATGCCTCCAGCGCCAATGACTGCGACGGATTGCCCCTGGGCCACCTGGGCGGAGTTGAACACTGCCCCGGCACCGGTCAGCGTGGAGCAGGCCATCACCGCGGCTTGGGCGAAGGGCAACTCCTCGGGAATCCTTACTGCCTGGTTGGCATGCACCAAGGTGTACTGGGAAAATCCGCCGGTGCCGAACATCTGCATCACCGGCTGATCCTTGCAGCTGGCGCGCGGTGCTTGGCCGGCCGTGCGCAGCGTGCTGGGGCGGTTGGCGCAACGGTATTCCTGGCCCGAAAGGCACAGCGCACACTGCGCGCAGTACTGGATCAAGGCGGCCAGCACGTGGTCGCCCGCAGTGAAACCGCAGGCTTGGTTGCCGGTGCTGAGCACCACCCCGGCGACTTCATGGCCCAGCAGCAGCGGGGCGGGAAGGCCCAGATCCATGCCCGCCAGGTGGGCATTGGACTGGCACAGTCCAACTGCTTTGACTTCGATCAGCAATTCCGCGCCCAGCGGAGCATCAACGTGGATGTCCTCAATGCTGAAGCTGCCATCGCCGTGCCTTGCCAGTGCTGCCCGTGCGCTGAGTGCCATGGGGATCAGTCCTTGCGCAGGCGCACGAGGATCCGTGCACGGGCCTCGGTGAAGCGCGGGTCAGCCTTGGTGGCCAGCTGGTCGCGGGTCTCGCCGAAACCGGTGACGATCTCGTCGACTACGGTGGCCGGCTTCTCCGCGATCACGACCACCTTGTCGGCCAGGTACAGCGCCTCGTCGATGTCGTGGGTGACTAGCAGGATCGTCACACCCAGCTTGTGCTGCAAGTCCAGCACGAGGTCTTCGAGGTCGAAGCGGGTCTGCGCATCAACCGAGGCGAAGGGCTCATCCATGAGCAGCACCTTCGCGTTGTAGGCCAAGGCGCGGGCAATGGCCACGCGCTGCTGCATGCCTCCTGACATTTCCCAGGGGAACTTGCCGCCTTGGCCTTCAAGGCCCACGGCAGCCAGATGCTCATCGGCCAGCTTGTTGCGCTCGGCCTTGCCGATGCCCTTGCCCTGCAGCGGGAAGGCCACGTTTTCGCGGGTGGTCATCCACGGCATCAGCGAACGCGAGTAGTCCTGGAAGACCACGGCGAGATCGGGGTGCGGGCCGTTGATCTTCGTGCCGGAAACCTCGATGGTTCCGGCTTTTGGCTTCAGCAAGCCGGAAAGGCATCGCAGCAAGGTGGTCTTGCCGACGCCCGAAGGGCCGACTATCGAGATGAACTGGCCATACTCCACGTCCAGATCCAAATTCTCCAGGATCTTGTTTTCGGCCGGGCCGGCGCCATAGCTCATGGACATGCCGCGAACCTTCATGAGCAATGGTTTGGTTTCCATGGTCGTTTCAACGGGTGCTTGGGTGGTCATGGGATTCTCCTTGGTCAGAAGATGGAAGGTCGGACGGAAACGGAGGCTACTGGGCGCCGGAGGCGTGGTACCAGCGCAGGATCCGTTTTTCGACGAGCACGAAGAGGATCGAGATGATGTAGCCGATGACACCGACCAGCAGTGCGCCGGCCCATGTCTCCGGAACCTTGAAGGTGGCCGAGGAATTCAGGATGTAGAAGCCCAGGCCTTCAATGGAGGCGAACATTTCCGAAACCACCATCACGGTGATGCCGATCGGCAATGCGACGCGGATACCGGCCACGATCTGCGGGGTGGCACCGGGCAGGATCACGCGGCGGAAGTGCAGGCCCCGGGGAATGCGGTAGACCTTGGAGAACTTGCGCACCGTTGGCTCGATGCCCAAGATGCCGTCGATGGTGTTCAGCAGGATCGGCCACATGCAGGCGAAGGCGATGGTGCCCATCTTCGGGCCCTGCCCCATGCCGAAGACGCCGATGATCATCGGAACCAGTGCTGCCTGCGGGACAGCGCGGAAGAAGTGGATGATCGGGTCAACGATCTTCAGCAGCAACGGGACTTCGCCCAGCAGCAGTCCGCCGCAGATGCCGAAGAAGGCAGCCAGGGCCAAGCCGACAAAGAGATTGGACAGCGAGTACCAGGCGCCGGAAATAATCACGCCGTTGCCCAGGTCGCGGACCAAGGCTTCGAGGATGGACTCCAGCGAGGGGATGAAGAAGTTCGTGGAGTTTGCCGAGCCGAACCACCAAGCCGCAACCACGGCAACGATGAGCCATGAAGAAACCAGTATCTTGCGTCCGGCGGCCGCCGAGGAACTCGGAGCCTTGGCTTTCGAAGCGCGTGATGGCACTGCGGGGGCGTTCAAAGTTGCGTTAGTCATCGTTCTGCCTCTTCCACTTCAGCAAACGGTTTTCGGCCTGTTGCAAGAGCAGGGCGATGGCCCATCCGGTCAGGCCGGCGAAGAACAGGTAGGCGAAGGCCAGATCCCAACGCTGCGCCTGCTGCATCAGCGTGATCTGGCGTCCAATGCCTGGCGCCTGGGAGATCACTTCAACGCCCACCGCCACCAGGATGGCGATGGCCGAGGAAATGCGCACACCGGTCGCGATCAGCGGCAGGGCAGAAGGCAGCAGGACCTTGGTGAAGCGCAGCATCGGCGGGATGCGGAAGACGGCGACGGTGTCGGCAACCGCGGCTTCCTGGCGGCGTGCACCGTAGATGGTCTGGATCAGCACTGGCCACAGGCAGGACAGCGCGACGACGACGATTTCCATCATGGTGTTCGAGCCGAGCAGCATGATCACGACTGGCATCAGGGCCAGTACCGGGAACGAACGGCCGAAATCGATCAGAATCGAGGTGGAGTTGTCGAGGAAGCGAACTGATCCAATGACCAGGCCCAGGACGACACCCACGACCGAAGCAATGAGCCAGCCGGTGAGGGCTGCGAGCAGGGTCTTGCCTAGCCCGCCCCAGAAGGCCGCTTGGCCCAGGGCTTCGGCGATGGCAGAGAAGATCTTTTCCACGCCGGGGAGCATGGAGGGCATGGTTCCTGAGGCGATCACCAGTTGCCAGATGCCCAGCAGGGCGGCGATGGCCACGATGCGCAGGGTCCAGAGCAGACCCGGTGAAATCGTTGACTCTTTCATGGGAATCCTTGAGTAAGCAGTTGCAAGCTAGGGGTGCTGGTGGCGCCAGCGCAGGGGATGGCGCCACCGGTTGGGCGAAGCGGACGTGGGCTACTTGGCGTCTGCCGAAGCCCGGGTAGGGGCTTCGTCCCAGAGCACATCTTCGACGATGACCTTGTTCTCGACCAGGCCGAAGTGGACCATGGCATCGATGCCGGATTGGGCTTCAGCCACGTTGAAGGTGACGTCCGCCGGGACGAAGGTCTTGGGCGCATCGGCTACATCGATCTGGTTGGCTTCGGCGTGGACCTTGCGGACTTCCTCCAGATTGGCCGGGTCCGAGTAGAACTTCACGGCATCCTGCATAGCTGCGTCGAACTTCTTGGCGGTCTCGCCATTCTGCTCCAGCCACTGCTTCTGCACGGTCCAAACGGTTACCGGCATGCTGGACTGGAATTCCTGTACCGGGTTGGAGATGGTCTGGTAGCCCTTCTCCGACATCTGGTGGTAGAAGGAGTCGGCAGGCACTACTGCATCCACGGTGCCTTGTTCCAGGGCCGCTTCCATGCCCGCGTAGGGAACAGCAACTTCCGTGACTTCCTTTTCCTTCACGCCGGCCGCTTCCAATGCCTGGAGCACGGGGATGTCGCCACCGGACTTCACGCCAACTACGCCAATGGTCTTGCCCTTCAGGTCTGCCAGTTCCTTGACCCCGGAATCCTTGGCCACCATGACGCCGGAGTTGTCGGCCTCCGGATCAACCATGCCGTTGCCGCCAATGACCTGGATCGGAACACCTTGGGAGAAGGAGGTGGCGACGTTGATCCACGAGCCGATGGCAACGTTCACGTCACCGGAGACCACCTGGGCCAGCAGCGCGGCGGGGTCGGCGCCATTGACCAATTCAACGTCCAGGCCCTGGTCCTCGAAGTAGCCCTTCTCTTCAGCGATGCGTGCGGTTTCGAACTGGATCGGAGCAATGGCGACGCGCAGCTTCACCGGGCCGTCGGCGCTGGCCTCCTCGCTGGATCCGCACGCGGCCAGGGTGCCGATTGCGAGGGCAGAGACTGCGAGGCCGGAGAAGGCCTTCCGTGCAAAACGTCGTTTCGTGACCATGGGGATCTCCTTGAAAGCTTGGTGCCTAGGCGAAGGCTGCGAGTTGTCGACCGGGGTCGGTTCCCGGAAGAAGAAGTACATTGAGCATCAAAATGTATTCCTTGAATCACAATATATCTTTAGTATGATTGTGTGGCAAGACTCACATTCAAAATGATGCCAACGACGAAGCGCGCCGGGCAGACCAGGAGATACATTCCATGACAGCAACAGATCTTTCCGCCGTTCCGCTGGCTCAGCAGCTTCGCGCCGCTTTGGCGGCCACGCCCCTTCCGCTGGTGATCAATGGCCAGGAGGTCGCTGGCTCGGGGGAAAAGCTGCCGGTAACCGATCCCTCCACTGGCCAGCTGCTGACCGAGACGACGGCTGCCACCGCAGCGGACATCGACCGCGCAGTAGCTGCCGCCCGTGCAGCGTTCGAGTCCGGGCCCTGGGCAGAAATGACCCCGGCAGCACGCCAGCGGGCGCTGCACCGCTTCGCTGACGCATTGGAAGCGAACCTCGATGAATTGGCTACCCTGGAGTCCCTGAACTGCGGGAAGCCCTTCAACATCGCCCGCTTTGGCGAGCTGCCCGCGGGCATCGAGACCTTGCGCTACTTCGCCGGCTGGGCCACCAAGCTCAACGGCGAAACCCGCGATATTTCCCTGCCAGGAACCTGGCACGCCTATACCCAGCGCCAAGCCTTGGGTGTGGCCGCACTGATCGTGCCATGGAATGTCCCCTTCACCATTGCGCTGTCCAAGGTGGCTCCGGCGCTGGCGTCCGGCTGCACCGTCGTGCTCAAGCCCGCGGAGCTGACCCCGCTGACCGCCGTGCGCATGGCGCAGATTGCGCTTGAAGCAGGCATCCCGGCCGGTGTGCTGAACGTGGTCCAGGGCTTGGGGCCGGTGGCCGGCCAAGCGCTCGCCGACCATCCGGATGTCGACAAGCTCTCCTTCACCGGATCCACCGCGGTAGGCAAGAAGCTGCTGGCGTCGGCAGCGGTCAATCTCAAGCGGCTGAGCCTTGAGCTGGGCGGCAAATCCCCGGTGGTGATCTATCCCGACGCGGATCTGGACAAGGCCATTCCGGCCGCCGCCATGAGCATCTTCGGCAACTCCGGCCAGGTCTGCGCGGCAGGGTCGCGACTGTATGTCCACGAAGACATCGCAGACCAGGTCATCGAAGGCATCGCCGGATTCGCGAAGAACCTCAAGCTGGGCGCTGGCCTGGCAGAAGGAACCCAGCTGGGCCCGCTGATCTCCCAGGTGCAGCGCGAGCGCGTGCTGGGGTACATCGAGGCGGGCATCGCTGATGGTGCGGAACTCGTTGCCGGTGGCTTGGCCGAAGGCGAAGAAGGATTCTTCGTGCAGCCCACCGTGCTGAAAAATGTCAGTCCGGACATGTCCATCGCCAAGGATGAGATCTTCGGGCCGGTGCTCTCGGTGAGCACCTTCGGCGACGAGGATTCGCTGGCCGAGGTGCTGCGCCGGGCCAACGACACCGACTACGGTCTCAATTCGGTGATCTTCACCCAGGACATTTCCCGCGCGTTGACCTTCGCCAAGAAAATCCAGGCCGGCAACGTCAGGGTGAATACCGGTGCCGGCATGGATGCGAACATGCCGTTCGGCGGATTCAAGCAGTCGGGGTGGGGCGCCGAAAATGGCCGTGAAGGCATCGAGGCCTACACCTCGCTGAAGTCGGTCACCGTCAAGCTCGACTAACGGCAATGTTCTAATCCGGGACTGCTTTGCGCAGTCCCGGGCCGATAGGATGAGCTCATGAGCGAAAAGGAGCAACCCCGGCTGGCTAGCGCGTTGGCGCAGAAAGTCGTCGACACGATTGCGCCGACCATCAACCGCAATGTGAACATCATGAATGCTCACGGAGTCATCATTGCTTCTACGGATGCTGCGCGTATCGGTACCCACCACGACGGCAGCGCAGAGGCGATCCGACGCAACGGCATCATCCGTGTCAGCCAGGCCGACGGCTCGGCCGGAACCCAGCCAGGGGTCAATGTGCCGCTGGTGCTGAACGACCAGCTCTGCGGCGTTGTGGGCGTGACCGGAGCTCCCCACGAGGTGGAACCGCTGGCCGGCCTGATTGCATTGACCGTTCAATTGCTCTTTGCCCAGGAACGCGAGCACTCTCGCAGCGCGCGGCGCGAGACCGAAGCCCGCGACATTATTTCTGCGTTGATCGCCGGTCGCGTTGCACCTGAAGTGATCGACCGCTCGCTCGCAGCGCATGGTTTGCGCGGGCCGAAATGCATTGAAGCTTGGCTGCCCCGAAGCGTAGGGGATCCGTCGCTCGAAGAGCCGGCGAAGGATCATCACCGCACGTCATGGATTAGCCTTTCCGGCGCGTACTGGAGGCTTTGCGCTGCCAGCGAGACAGCTTTCGCTCCCGAGCGCATGGACCAGGAACGTTTCCTGGTCTCCGCGCCTGTCGAAAAGGCCGAGGATCTCATGGCCGAAACCGAAGTGCTGCGCGTATTGGTGGGCTATCCGGCACTCGTGCCATCCCACGCGCGGCGCCGCATGTGGAGCCGGGAAATTGCTGTGGCTATCGCCCGCACCCCAGCCCGCAGCCTGGAACATGCAGCTGCCCCAGCGATGCAGCTCAATGAGGAACAAGCCAGAACCCTGCTGGTCGTTGCGACAGCTGCTTCGATGAGCCAAGCGGCCACGGATCTGCATATTCACCGCAATACCTTGGTGCAAAGACTTGAGCGGATAAGCCAGGTCAGCGGCGTCGATATTCGGCGGTCCAGCGAATCCCTGAAACTCCAGCATGCCATCTACGCGAGAGTGGCCTTGGGCCAGCTGCATGTTTTCTAGGCCCTGGAAACGAGGGGAGCTGGCGCCGGGGCTGGGAAGGGTGGGGTGTTTGCACACATAGGCTCTTTCGAACCCAGGCAAATGTGGTCGTGTGCCCATAGGTATTCGGGGTCACTTTTCCTAGTATTGGCAGGATGATCGATCTTTGCGCCCGAAACCGGGGTGGCACGGTGGCATCTAGCCCAACGGGCAAAGCCTTGAGCAGCTTCGCCGATAGGGCTGGTCCACCCGTTGAGCCACTGCGGGCTGGACGCAGAGAACTACCGATATTGGCAAAGGAGCCAACCCGCCGTGTACGAACTGCTAGTTCTGCTGATCCTTGTTGTGGCCATCGTGATGGTCACAGCACGCCTGAAGATCAGCCCATTTCTCGCCCTCGTTGGCGCCGCTATCCTGGCGGCCTTCGCCTACCGGATTCCGCTGGCCGACGTGGCTTCGACGGTCACCACGGCTTTCGGCAGCACCATGGGAAATATCGGACTGGTGATCCTGTTCGGAACAATGATCGGTGTCATCCTGGAGAAATCCGGCGCCGCGATCTCCATGGCAGATGCGCTGATCAAGGTCCTCGGTACCCGGTTCCCCAACCTGACGCTATCGATTATCGGCTACATCGTTTCCATTCCGGTCTTCTGCGACTCGGGATACGTGGTGCTCAACTCGCTGCGCAAAGCCATCACCCTGCGTACCGGGGTCTCTGGGCTGGCAACTTCCATCGCCCTGATGACCGGCCTGTACGCGACCCACACCATGGTGCCTCCAACTCCGGGCCCGCTGGCCGCAGCCGAAAGCATCGGCATTGCCGATAACCTGGGCTTGATCATCGCTGTCGGATTGCCCGTTGCGGCCATCTCGGCACTTGCCGGCTTGGCCTACGCCAGCCGCTTCAACAAGTCCCAATGGACCCCGTTGCCAAGCGACGACCACAATGACATCTCCGAACTCGACTATGAGCAGCTGCGTGCAAGCTTCGGAAAATTGCCCAGCCCGGCGCTGGCCTTCATGCCGATCCTGGTTCCGCTGGTGCTGATCTGTGCCGCATCCATTGCGAAGCTGCCCTCGCACCCGATTGGCGAAGGCGCTGCCCTGGAAATCCTTTCCTTCCTGGGGACGCCGGTTATTGCGCTGATCTTCGGCTTGATCTCATCGACTTTTCTTTTGAGCGGTGGCAGCAAGCTGGCGGTCTTCAATGAGCAGATGAACGAAGCTGTACGCACCGCTGCTCCGATCTTGCTGATCACCGGTGCCGGCGCCGGCTTCGGCGCGGTCCTGGCCGCGTCGGATCTGACCACGATTCTTTCGGATTCACTCAGCGGACTGGGCTTGGGCCTGGCTGTGCCATTCCTGATCGCCGCTGCACTGAAGTCCGCCCAGGGCTCGTCCACCGTCTCAATGGTGACCACTTCCGCGCTGGTCGCTCCGATGCTCGGCTCCCTGGGCTTGGGTTCGGAGCTGGGCATGGTGCTATCCGTATTGGCAGTAGGCGCCGGTGCGATGGTTGTCTCGCACGCCAACGACTCCTACTTCTGGGTCGTCTCGCAGCTCAGCCGCATTCCGGTGATCACCGCCTACAAGACCCTGAGCGTGGCTACCGCCATCCAGGGCACCGCGGGGTTCCTGACTGTACTGGTCCTGGGAGCCGTACTGCTTTAGCAGCACGCCTTCCAAGAAAGCAACGGATCGCGCCATCGGCAGATGGCGCGATCCGTTGCTTTAAGCAGTGCTGGATTAGCCCAGGCCTGCCGCCGGGAAGCTCCGCGCGGCCTTATTCGCTGTGGCAGTCGAGATCACCAGCAACGCGATGGCGGCCAGGTAGCCGGTTCCGGTCGCGGCGAAGGCGAAACCGAATTGGCCCAGCAGGCAGAGAACTGCTGCGCTGGCCAATGCCGCCCAACCGGCCCAGGAAGCCGCGGCAAGCAGGGGCGCAGCCTGCTGATGCCCGGCGAGCCAGGCCCCATCGCTGGCCAAGGTGTGGCGCGTCTTGATGCCGATCGCCGCATTGCGAGCGAGCTTCCGGTCCCGTGCCATCGGGGCGAGGAACGCTGCGACCAGCGTTATGCTCAGCAACCCGAACATGAAGGCAATCACGCCTGCTGGATCCACTTGCCGCCTCTTCTGCCGATTGATCTTGAATGGCCATTCTATGCGGTCGCATGGAAGTGCCCTGATCCACGCTGTGTTCCCAATCGATGCCTAGGGGAACGCCTTTGAAATCCAGTTCCAGCATGCCAATTGCGTCATGCGAAGGTCATATGACGTCTTATCCGCCCGTTTTCCGGCAGGGCGAAGGCGCGAAGATGACCTATTTTGTCCTGCTGTTCCTCCGCATGACAGCGCCCTTCCCGAGGACCTGCCAGCAATGCTTGACTCGGAGCACAACCCATCCAGAGCGGCTGAGAGACCTGGCTCCGAGACGCCGCAGCAAGCCTGCACTCCGCAGGTAGTGCTAACGCCAGGTTCGATGGATCCGCAGATTTTCTGCATCCTTCGGAATCCATAGCCCAAGAGGAGAACGAAGATGACTGTACTGGATACCCAATTGCCGCGCGTGCCCTACACCGGCACTGCTGATGAAGCTGAACTGGCTCATTGGCGCGACGTCGCCCAGCAAGTAGCTGACAAGCTGGCGGCTGACGCGCTCGAACGCGACCGAAAGAACGCCCAGCCTTTCGCCGAAGTGCAGCTGCTGCGCGAAGCCGGGTTGCTCAATCTCTTGGTGCCTGCAGAATTCGGCGGAGCCGGAGCCCATTGGGAAGCGGCTTTCGAAGCGGTCCGCATACTGGCCGCAGCCGATGGCTCCATCTCGCAGTTGCTGGCTTACCACTACATCAACCAGTCCGGCATTGCGTTCTACGCCCCAGCAGAAGCGCAAGGGGCATGGTGGCAGCGCACCGTGGAAGGTGGCTGGCTCTGGGGCGATTCGGTGAATCCAGTTGATCCGGATTTGACGCTGAGCGCCGAAGGGGACGGCTACCGACTGAATGGAGCCAAGCGATTCTCCACGGGTTCCGGTGTTGGCGAGGTCATCGTCATCAACGCGCTGGTCCAGGGCGGAGAATACGACGGGCAGATTCTCGCGTTGGTTCTGCCACGCGATATCGATGGCTTGGAAATCGTTGACGACTGGGACTACCTGGGACAGCGGCTGAGCGCGTCGAATTCCTTGAAGTTCCACAACGTGCGGCTCGAAGCAGGGGACTTGCTGGGATTCGTCACCGATGAACCGGTCTCCACCCTGCTTACCCCCGGTATCCAGTTGGCCTTCGCCAACTTCTACCTGGGCATCGCCCAGGGAGCACTGGAGCGCGGCAAGCAGATCTTGCTGGGCCGCAAGAACGCCTGGCTGTTCTCGCAGGCAGAGACCTACTCGCAGGACCCGATCTTCCAGCGCACCGTCGGAGAGCTCAAAGCCCGCACTGCAGCAGTGGCGGCGCTGACCGAGAAGTTGGGCCGGAAATTCGATGCCCTGCTCTCGAAGGCCGGGGAAGTCACCCAGCCCGAACGAGCGGCGTTGGCCGTGGAAATTGCTGAAGCCAAGGTGGTCTCCACTGAGGTGGGAGTGGATGTGGCGAACCGGATCTTCGAGGTGACCGGTTCATCTTCGACTGCGAACTCGGTGGGTCTGGACCTGTACTGGCGCAATGTGCGCACCCATTCGCTGCACGACCCAGTGGACTACAAGAAGATCGAGGTCGGCGCCTACTTCCTGCGCGGAGAGTCCCAGCCGCTCTCGCTGTACACCTAAGAAAACTTCTCCCGGATTGGACTGAACGATGACTGTACTTGCAACTGGCAATCGACTCGCAGGCCTCAAAAACCGCTTCGCACCGCTCTTCGCGCGCATTGCGCAGGGTGCAGCTGAACGCGACCGCACCGGCGAATTGCCCTACCAGCAGGTCGCGGACCTGGCCGCTGCCGGCTTTGGCGCGGTTCGGGTCCCGGAATCGCACGGGGGTGCCGGTGCTACGCTGCCCGAACTCTTCGAGCTCTTCGTGGATCTCGCGGCGGCGGATTCCAATATTGCCCAAGCACTGCGCGCGCACTTCGCCTTCGTCGAGGACCGTCTGGTTGCGGCCCCCGGCCCGGGGCGCGACAAGTGGCTGGCCCGCTTCGTGGCGGGAGAACTGGTGGGCAACTCCTGGACCGAGGTCGGCACCGTCAAGGTCGGGGACGTGATCACCAAGGTCACCCCGGACGGCGAGGGAAGATTCAAGCTCAACGGCACCAAGTACTACTCCACCGGCTCGATCTTCGCCGACTGGCTCGATACCTACGCAGAGCGCACCGACACCGGAAAGCGCGTGATCGCCGCAGTCAACCGCCACCAGCCCGGCGTCGAGCTGGCCGATGACTGGGATGGCTTCGGCCAGCGCACCACGGGTACCGGCACCTCCACCTTCACCGATGCGATTGTCGCCGAAGAAGACCTCATCGACTTCGATACGCGTTTCAAGTACCAGACAGCTTTCTACCAGCAGGTGCTGCTCGCTGTTCTGGCCGGCTCCGCCAAAGCAGCCGAGCGCGACTTCGCCGCCGAGCTGAAGGCGCGCAAGCGGACCTTCAGCCATGCCGCGGCCAATCTGGCGGCCGAAGACCCGCAGCTGCTGCAGGTGATCGGCGAGGTCTCCGCGGCGGCCTTCGCTGCCGCGGCAACGGTGGAACGAGTGTCGACGGCATTGCAGGGAGCCTATGAAACTGCGCAGGCGCTGCACACCGGCGAGGTGACCGGGGAAGAGGACGAAGCAGCCAACGATGCGGCAGAGCTGGCCAGCGCCCAGGCGCAGGTGGTGCTCACGCCATTGGTCCTCAACGCGATCACCCACGCTTTTGATGCGCTGGCCGCCAGCGCCACGAGCGTTACCAAGAACCTGGACCGGCACTGGCGCAATGCCCGTACCGCCGGCAACCACAACCCCTGGGTGTTCAAGGCGCGGTTGATTGGCGACCTGGCGGTCAATGGCACCGAGCTTCCGCGCGTGTGGGCGATTGGTGCATCAAAGTAGATTCCATGGTCTTGCGAGCCCAGCATCCTTTGCCGGTGCTGGGCTCGTGGTCGTCGGCCCGGGGCAATTGATCGACCATCGTTCCAGTCGCCTGACGGATAGCTGCCGGCCTTGGCCCTAGCGCACCTGGGTAACCGTGCCACTTGCGATATGGAAGATATCCAAGTCGCGGGGCACGAAGAGGCCGCCAGAGAACTGTTTCGAGGCCCGCTGCCAAACTTCCATTCCAGATCCAGCGGGAACCAAATGATGCAGCGCCAAGTTCCGTGCTCCAGCCCGCTGGGCGATTCGACCTGCGTCTTCTGCGGTGGTGTGCGCGCGCCGATGATGTCCCATGCTCGCTTCCAGTTCGGAGGATGAAGCATGCGGGTAGCTACGAGCGATGGCCTCCAGATCAATAGCTTCATGGAACAGCAAGTCGCAGCCTTGGGACAGGCGCGCAAGATTTGCGCTTGGCGCTGTATCGCCGGAAACCACGACCGATCCATATCTCGAATCAAAGCGGAATGCGAATGCCGGAGCGATAGGTTGGTGCTGGACCAGGATAGCGCTAATTTTTACATGCCGATCAGCGTATATTTCAAAAGGCTCCATGTCCGGATGGTTGTTGTGGTTGGGGTGGAAGCCTGTGCCGGCGGGAATCTCGATATCTGCGCCATGGAAAATATCCGAAATATCAGGTGCCGCCGAATCCCGTCGGCGATCGTTGAGATCTGTCGCATGGGCGCGCAGCAGCAAGTTGACCATGGCGTTGGTCCCGGGTGTGGGCGACTGCGGAAATATGGCTTCCGGCTCTTCGGCCGCTGTCTGCATCGAGGGCAGCACTCCTCGATCACCCGGTCCGAAAACAGGAACCTGCCGACCCTCGGTGCCGCGGAACCCAAGGCCGCCCAGGACCATGACAGAATTCAGGTCAATGACGTGGTCTGAATGCTGATGGGTAATGAAAATTCCGCGCAGGGCAGTGGGGTGAATCCCGATCTCAGCCAGGCCCAAACCGACGCCATGGCCGCAATCCACCAAGTAAGCGTGGCCGTCCACAACGATCGCGGTAGAAATTCCGCGACGGTGACCGGTTCCTGGATCCGGCCTCAATAGCGGGCCGCCAGCAGTTCCAAGCGCCACTGCATGCATTCCGGTCTTCATCACTGGCTTCATCTGTCTCCTGTAGACGGGTTATTTCATCGGCAAGCTGATGCCATCATCCGCGGAGGCAATGAAGTAGTCAAGGAATAATAGATTATTCGTCTCATAACATTTTCTAGTTGGCAGCGGTCCGCTGCCCGCTGGCTAGACTGGGCGGGTGATCAACTACACCCTGCGCCAGCTGCAGTACTTCGTCGCCGTCGCTGAACTCGGCTCCATCTCCGCCGCGGCGAAGCAGTGCCATATTTCCCAGGCCGCAATGTCGCAGTCCATGGACGAGCTGGAACGCGCCGTCGGCTCGCAGCTGCTGGTGCGCCGCCGCGCCCGAGGCGTGGTGCTCACCGCGGTCGGCACCGACTTCCTGCTCGATTCCCGAGCCCTGGTGCGCCATGCCGAAGAAGTGCAGGACCAGATTGTCGAACGCCAGACCAAGCTCTCCGGCCCTTTGGTGATCGGCTGCTATTCCTCGCTGGCCGCATTCTGGATCCCGGTGATCTGCGAACGCTTCACCAATGTGCACCCGGATTTGCAGGTCACTCTCGTGGAGGGGGACGGAGCCGACCTGCAGGAGCGCATGCTCAAGGGCCACCTGGATGCGGTGCTCACCCATACCCGCCACCTGCTGCCGCAGGTCTCTTCGCGTACGGTGATGTCGGGCCGGCCCTATGTGCTGGTGGGAGGCAATCACCGGCTGGCCGATCGCACCTCCGTCGCCTTGAGCGAACTGGCCGACGACGACTTCGTCTCCCTGGACATCCCCACGGTGCGCGATAACCAGCTGGTGAATCTTCGCATGTCGGGCTTGGACCCCAAGGTGCGGTGGAGTTCGCAGAGCTTCGAGGCGGTGCGCGGGATGGTGGCTCGGGGTTTGGGCTATACCGTTCTGGTGCAGCGCCCGCCGGTCAACCTGAGCTACGACGGCTTGCCGCTGTCGGTATTGGAGATCGAGGGCGAGGTTGGCGTGAGCGATATCTGCGTGGCCTACACCGCTTCGGACCGCCCTAGCTTGCGGCTGCGCGCGTTCTTGGATTTCTGCGAGGAAGCCGGAGCCGAGAAAGAGCGCAAGGCCGGTTAGAACCCGTAGGTTCCAACCGGCCTGCGCTTTCGCCAGTCGGGAGGCTAGTGGCTCATTTCCTCGGCCTCGAGGTCGGCGTCGCGGCCTTCCTTGATGCCGCGCATGGCCAGGGCGGCGACGATGAATGCGGCGGCCCAAACGGCTCCGGCGATCCACAGCGATCCGCCGCCCAGCAGCACCAGGCCTGCAACGATCATCGGGGTGAAACCCGCGCCCACGGTGGAGGAGAGCTGGTAGACCAGCGAAGCGCCGGTGTAGCGGATGCGGGTTGGGAACAGCTCCGCGGTGAACGCGCCGAACGGCCCGAAGATG
Source organism: Glutamicibacter sp. NPDC087673 (assembly GCF_044743255.1). Taxonomy (NCBI): domain Bacteria; kingdom Bacillati; phylum Actinomycetota; class Actinomycetes; order Micrococcales; family Micrococcaceae; genus Glutamicibacter; species Glutamicibacter sp. NPDC087673. The sequence continues at coordinate 609,080 of NZ_JBIUWB010000001.1, read as the reverse complement.
AAGGCCTGGATGATGCCGTTGGCCACGAACAGCGCGATGGCGAACAGCCACAGCTGGCCCAGTTCCAGCATCCACATGATCGGCAGGGCGGCCACGGCGCCGGCGAGGATGCCGACCATCATGACCGGGCGGCGGCCCAGCTTGTCTGAATAGCGCGATGAAACCCAGATGCCCACCACGGTCAACGCGGCGCCAATGGCCTTGATGTTCAGCACCGCAGTGCGGTCCATGCCGACTTCCTCGACCACGTAGGAGATGGCCCAGACGGTCATCAGGCCCTGCACCGTGTAGGAGCTCATGCCCACCAGGGTTCCGCGGATGACGGACTTCGGGTACTTGGTGATGACCTCCATGAAGGGGGTCTTGCGCTCTTCTGCCTTGTTTTCCAACGCGAGGAACAGCGGGGACTCGGTGACCTTCAGCCGGATGACCAGCCCGATGCCCACCAGCGCGATGCTGATCAGGAACGGAATGCGCCAGCCCCAGGCCAGGAACTGCTCATTGGGCATGAGCGAGACGGCCGAGACTGCCAACGTGGCCATCACGGCGCCGGCCGGGCCGCCCATGTTCGCGAAGCTCGCCGCGAAGCCGCGGCGCTCCTTCGGCGCGTGCTCCAGTGCCATCAGCATGGCCCCGCCCCATTCGCCGCCCACGGCCAGGCCCTGGACGATGCGCAAGATGATCAGCGCGATCGGGGCCAGCATGCCGATCTGCGCGGTGGGAGGAAGCAGGCCGATCAGTGTCGAGGCACCGCCCATCATCGCCATCGAGGTGATCAGCACGCCCTTGCGGCCGATCTTGTCGCCGAAGTGGCCGAACACGATGCCGCCCAGCGGTCGGGCCAGATATCCCACGGCCAAGGTGGCAAAGGAAGCGAAGATGGCTACGCCCGGGGTCAGGCCAACGAAGAAGACCTTGTTGAAGACCAGCGAGGCCGCGGTGGCGTAGAGGATGAAATCGTAGAATTCGATTGCGCTGCCGATGAAGCTGGAAGCCAGGATCCGGCGCATCTGCGGTGATTTCAGCGAGGGAACCAACGCCTGTGCCTCCACGCCGTTGCCATTATTCAAGGTGCTGCTCATCGTACTGCCGCCATTTCACTGTTGACGCGGGAAAAGGATATCGTGTCCAGGTCGCTGGGCACTAGGTAGTTGCCGGAGAATTTCGCGGCGTGGGCTTCCCAGACCTGCAAAGGCGTAGTTCCGGGGACCAGATGGTGCAGGGCCAGGGTGCGCGCCCCGGCCTGGTGCGCGATCTCGATCGCCTGCGCCGGCGAGGTGTGCGAGGCGCGGTGGTGGTCCATCGAAGCCTGGGCTTCCAAGGTGCCAACCGAACCGTAGGCGCGTTGCACCCAGTCGAAATCGATGGCCTCATGAAGCAGCATGTCGGTATCCTTCGCCAGGGCCACCAGGTTCTGGCAGGGCGCGGTGTCTCCGGAAATGGTCACCGAGCCTTCTGCGGTATCGAAGCGGAAGGCGAAGGCCGGAGCGATCGGCGGGTGCTTGACCAGGGTTGCAGTCACCGTGACCAGCTCGTCGCGGTAGATCTCGAACGGCGTGAACCCCTTCGGCGTCGGGTTCTCGTTGGGGTGGTACCCGGTGCCGGCCGGAATCTCGATGTCCGAGGCGATGAAGTGGTCCAGCGGGGAGGGACGCAGGGCGTCGATCACGCGGTCGTTCAAGTCCGTGGCGTAGGCCTGCATCAGGTGGTCGAACATCGAGGCGGTTCCCGGAGTCGCGTTCTGCGGGTAGAGCGGCTGCGGGGCGGTCACTGCGCGCGGGGAGGCAGGCGGCAGGGCGCCGCGGTCGCCCGGGCCGATGATGGAAATCGGAGCCTTGCCCGCTGGCAGGGTGAACATTCCGAAGATGGACAGCGAAGCCAGGTCGATGGTGTGATCGGAGTGCAAGTGCGTGAGGAAGATGCCGCGAAGGTTCGCAGGGGTGAAGCCGGCTTTCATCAGCTGGTTGCCCACGCCGGTTCCGGCATCCACCAGGTAGACGCTTTCGCCCACGACTACGGCGGTGGAAATTCCCGCCCGCTTGCCGGCGTTCTCGCCGGTCCACCAGCGGGGTCCGCCGGCGGTGCCCAGCGTAACGACGTGGGGATTGAGATTGGTGGAGGCCATGGAATGCGCCCTTTCTTTGGTTCAAGTGCTGCATTCAATTCTTATGCGCTGGATCACATTCGTAAAACTGTTTTTATCAACCAACTAAATAGGTTTAGCCGATAATAGGTTGGGTATGCTCATAGCATCGACGCAAACCAAGGAGGGTCATGTCCGAGCAAGATCGCAGCCGGCTTTCACGCTGGATATTGCCACGGGGCAGTGAGCCTGACCCGCGCTTCACGCTGGCCAACGAGCGCACCTTCTTGGCCTGGATTCGAACTTCGCTAGCCTTCCTCGCGGGCGGCACAGCGCTGGAGGCCTTCGCCGCAGAGGCCTTCCCGTCGCCAGTTCGCACCTGGCTGGCGGTGCTGGTGATCGGCGTCGGCATCCTGATTGCTGCCGGTGCAGCCGTGCGCTGGGTCCGCGTGGAACGCAGCATGCGCACCGGCAGGCCGTTGCCGATTCCCGCCATTGTCCCGCTGCTGGCATTCGGTGCCGTGGTGGCCTCACTGGCAGCGATCGCCATGATTTTCTGGTCCCTCAGCTCGTGATGAAAGAGCCCATCGAGATCAGCGACCCGGGGTTGCAGCCAGAGCGCACCGTCTTCGCGTGGAACCGGACAATGGTTTCATTTCTCGTGGTTTCCGCGGTCTTCCTGCGCTGGCTTCCGCACTATGGCCTGGCCGTGATCCTGCTGATTGCGATATCTTCCTCGATGGCATTCGGGATTCTGCTCTCGCAGCGTGCCCGGTACCGGAAAATGGCGCAAGGCGTGAAGGCTGAACGCGTCAGCGCGGATGTTCTCGCCGTGCTGCTGACTACAGCGGTGCTGCTGGCTCTAGGCGCTTGCGCGATCATCCTTGTGCTCGGCGCCTAGTTCCGGGTGCTCGCCAGGCGCAGGTTTATCGAGGTTGCGGCAGTAGCGGCCAGAGGAGTTGCAGGCGCGGCGCGAGTGCGGTTCCGGCCCTATTGCGAATGCCCGGGCCGGTGCAGCCAGTCCAGGCGCTCTAGCTGTACCGGTGCTGGGACCCGGATTTACCGAAGGGTCAGGGCCCATGGAGCTCGAGAATCTCCGCGGAGCTGAATGCTACCGATTCCGCGAGCTTTTGCACCGCTGCATAACGCTGTGACTCCGCATCGATATCCTTGTGGAACCGGGAATTTCTTTCGTCCCTATCAGCCTCGAACTTCTTTCCGGCGAGAGCCAGCTCCCGGGCAATTAATGCTGCCAATCCGTCACGCAGTTGTTCCAGGGAGGTGTTGGAAATTTCCAATCTTCGGTTAGCTGCGCTCAGAACGGCATTAGGGTAGCCGGCGGCATCGAGTTGGCCGCGCATGAAATCGCTGGTCAAGAACTCTGTTTCCTCGGCTGCGGGCTGGCGGTTGAAAACGGCGGCAACCCGGTACGCGCCGGGCGCCTTGTCGCTGAGCAAAGTTCCCGGCAGAGAGTTCATGAGCACCGGGCCTATCTTCAGCGGCTGGTGCTTCTTGCCAAGAGTGCGGGAGAAGTCCATCATGGCTTTTCCTTTCCATGTCCGTTCCATGCCGGCGACCAGGGTGCTCTGCCGTGGGCAGCAGCGCCTGGCGCCAGCTCAGCTAGGCTTGCCGTAGGGTTGCTTGGCCCGTAGCAGGCAAGATGTCCACGCGGCGCTCTGGTCCCTGTAGTGGTTCTTGCGAACTGTAGGCAACCTTGCGCCATCCGCATGAGGTGCAGGTCCAGAGCACTTCACGCATCGTTACCAGCATGTCCTGGCGCTGGCCAGCTTCGTGGCCGCCTTCGTTGTCCCATCTCTTGAGCTGGTTTTGATCATCGACGAATCGACGGGTTTCTGTTTCAACCAAGGTATTTCTGTAGCACCTCGGACAGCTGTTCGGCTTGTCCATGACATTCCCTCCGTTGCTGCATAGTCGTTTTTATTGCCGTGCTCTGCCCTCGGTGCTGCAGTTCAAGGCCGGTTCCACGGGAAACGCCGTACCATTTCTTGAGTTGGGCATCGCGGGGACCGCGGCAGTTGTGCGCGTACTGCCGTTTTGCACTGTCGGCTTCAAAGGTATTGTCCGGCTGTGCTGGTTGCATGATTCGCCACTAGCGGACCGAACCGGTCTGTGGGCTGCTGGAGCAAAACTGTGATTCGTTCCTGGCGGGCAACCCTTATCGGGCAAATGGGAGAAACGCAAGGAAGCGGGCAGTTAATTCGAGCCGCCTCGATAAAGATCCCGGTTCAACACTGCTGCGTTAATCTGAACGCCGTCCTCGGCAATGAGGAGGGCACAAAAGCTCTACGCCGGTAGGAAGTGCTTCCGATGACGGCATTTCTACGGAAGTTAGATCCAATTCCAGTCTACTCCGGTTTCCCGGTTGTGGACCGGAAAATGGCCAAGTGAAGCGACGAAGGGTGCCCGCGGCTGCAACGGCTTGTGTTGCCGAGGGGCGTCACCCTGTCGCGGTCCGGGCCATGGCGCGGGAGGCCAGCGGAAACCGCCATCGGCTAATGCGGGGCCCGATCTTGAATGTTCCGGAGTTCGGGGTCCAACGGGCGGGAATGCGCGTACAGTGAAAATACCGGTCCAGCTCGAATTCGCTGTAAAAGGGGATGATTCGCGATGCAGGCTGACGCTAGATTCAAGATGCCGTTCAATTTCGCCCAGGTGGTTATTGCGGCTTTCGGAGCCATGGGGATTAGCACCTTGGCCTATTTTGTTGCCAGGGTTATCGGCGCATCCATGGAGTACTCCGGCGGCTTATTCCGGAACCTGGATTTCATCCACATCGTGCGATTCACTGCCCTGCCCATTCTCATTCTCGGCTTCCTGACCTTCTTGATCGGCCGGGCCAAGCCGGGCTTCTGCCGCATCGCCCAGTGGGTCGGGGTTGCCGCCGTCTTGACCTCAGCGGTGGTGCAGTGGTTCTTCGCCGAGGACTGGGGGACCGCGCTGACCCTGGCGATTATGCACCTGGTTGTTGCAGCGTCTTGGTATATCGCGGTGAACTACTCGAATAGGAAGTTCAACGAGATCGCGGCCCTGGAAAACCTATAGCCCTGCTAAGTGTCGCGGTTCTCACGGGCTCCTGAGAGCCGTGGCACAGGCACTCGGGAATAGAATAGTTGCGAACTATCAACAATTCTAGGAGTGCCATGACGTCTCAGGGACAACCCAATAGCCCATTCAATTTCATTCAGGTGATTATCGGTGCGCTGGGTACCAGCTACCTGAATGTCATCATTTTCTTCCTGTCTGGCGCCGCTGGGGCATCCCGCCGGATTGGTCCTAATTCAACTGATGTTGTCGCCTTTGACCACCTGTTGCAGTTCACGTTGATCCCGATTCTGTTCTTCGGCCTGGTGGTCTTCCTGATCGGACGGGCAAACAAGGGCATTTGCAAGATCGCGCAGTGGGCTGGCTTGCTCATCGCGGTAGTCTCGATCGTTTTCCCGATCATGAACGCAGCAGATGCCGCTACCGCTGTGGGCCTGTCCCTGATCCATATCGTGACCGGTATCGGCTGGTTCTTCTCGGTGCACTACGGCAACAAGGAGCTCCACGTTCCTTCCAAGGACGTAGCGCTCGTCTAAGCACGAAAAGCAAAACCTCGCAGAGCGATCAGCAATGATCTGTTCTGCGAGGTTTTCCGTTAAGCCGTGAGAGCTGCTGGTGCTGATTCGGGCTACACCCCAACTTTCTCGAGCTGAGGATGCTCGTAGGCTTTGCGCATGCGCGGCAAGAACAGCAGGCTGACGGCTGCCGCAAGGCACAGCACCGCAGCGGTAATCCACGCGGCCAGGTAGCTGCCGGTGGTTTCCCGCGACAGCCCTGCGGTCAGCGAGCCGGCGCCGGCGCCGATCATGTGGAAGGCGAAGACCCAGCCGAAGACCACGGTGGCTCTAACCGGACCGAAGTACTGGCGGCAGAGCACCACGGTAGGAGGCACGGTGGCCACCCAGTCCAAACCGTAGAAGACAATGAAGATCCACATCAGCGGCTCGACGGTTGGACCCATCAGCGAGTGCAGGAACATCAGGGACAGTCCGCGCAACGCGTAGTACACCGCAAGCAGCAGCCACGGGCGTACGCGGTCGGTCAGCCACCCGGAGAGCACCGTGCCGAGGATATCGAAAATGCCAACCAGCGCCAGCAACCCGGAAGCGGTCGTTGCCGGCATGCCATGGTCGTGCGCCGCAGGGATGAAGTGCGTCTGCACCAGCCCGTTGGTAGACCATCCGCAGATCCAGAAGGTCATCGCCAAGACCCAGAATGCCGGGTAGCGTGAGGCCGCGAACAGGGCCTTGAGAGTCGCGGCAGCCATCGAACCCTGCTGCGTTCCGGATGCCGGCGCGGCTGCAGCTCCGGCCCCGCCGTAAGGCAGTACACCGGCTTCGGCAGGGGAATTGGCGAAGGGCCAGCGCAGCAACGGGATGATCAGCACCGCGAAGACCGCAACAACCAGAGCCGCGGCCCTCCATGAGTGCTGCTCGATGATCAGCACAATGCTTGGCAGGAACACCAGCTGGCCGGCGGCATTCGCGCCAGAGAAGATGCCCATCACCAGGCCGCGCCGTTCGCAGAACCAGCGGTTGGCAACCACAGAACCGAAAACCAATGCCATCGCCCCGGTGCCCAGTCCAACCAGCACACCCCAGAGCGCCCACAACTGCCAGATCTGGCTGATGAACACGGACAATCCGGCCCCGGAGGCCACCAATGCCAGGGCGATGGCAGCCACCTTGCGCATGGAATACCGTTCCAGCAAAGTCGCGGCGAAAGGAGCTGCCAGGCCGTAGACCACCAGGTTGATGGTTACTGCGGTCGATAACTGGGAGCGGAGCCAGCCGAATTCGGATTCAAGTGGTTCAAAGAACGCGCCGGTGGTCGAGCGGAACGCAGCCGTGGCGACTAGCGCCAGCGTGGTCACGATGGCGACCAGCCAGGCTCGATGGATCCGCAATGGCTTCGGGGAGTTCAATCGCATGCTCCTTCTGGGTGTTGCTTTAAGCATTGCACCGGCGCTAACAGGCGTTGGAGTTCGTGACGTGCGAAGAACAAATATTGATGTCCGAAACAGGTGGAGCGCATTGCCTCGCCGGGATTAGCTGTGCATGGCGAAGCGCGGCAGACTCAGTTTTTGCGCCTGATCGGCTCTGCTTATTCGCTATGCGGGGTCGTTGCCGTTGCTGGGGTTCTGGCGCCGGCTGCGAGGGTGCCGGTCCTGCGGGGCCGGCGCACCCAGCGCCTGCCGCGGAAAGGTTTTTAGTTTGGCCCCGGAAGGCGGTTCGTCCTGGTCCAGCGGATCGGCCATGGCCGATGGGGCAGCGGAGGCTTGGCCTGTTGCGGCTGCCTCGGCGGTTTGGGCCGTCACCGGGGCATCGCGGATGACCGGCATCCTGCGTGGCGGCAGCGGACGACGATGGTGCACGAGATAAATCAGCATGGCCAGGGCCTTGTGCATGACCACGATGGTGAAGATGGCCGATCCGGCATAGCAGCCCCAGGCGACCAGGTGAAGCGTGGTCACTTCAAGGACGTTCAGCTCCAGCGAGCCGTTGAGCATCATGACGGCGCCGATTTGCTGGATGACCATGCCGAGCACGGCCAACCCCACCGCAAACCAGAAATACACCAGGGTATCGGCTCCGGGTTTCTTCACGACAGGCATGTGAACCTCCGTTGGCCAGCTGTCGGCGGTCATTGCTACACACTGTAGCCCATGGCAGGAAACAGCTTATCTGCCCAAGGTGGCCCGGGCCTGGCGCAGCAGCGGCTCATCGACCATCTGCCCTTCGAAAGCGAAAACTCCGGGATTCGCCTCCGCGGCGTCGAGGATCCGCCGGGCACGTTCCCGTTCTGCTTCGGTCGGTGCGAACGCCTCGCGAATGACCGGCATCTGGTTCGGGTGGATCGAGGCTTTCGCGGCGAATCCCGAGGCCTTGGCATCGCGGGACTCCTCGCCCAGGCCTTTGAGATCTGGAATATCGAGGTACACGGAATCAATTGCGGCCTTGCCTTGGGCCACCGCATGCAGCAGCACCTGCGACCGCGCGAACCGTGCCACCTCGCGGTAGCTGCCATCGTGGCCGCGCGAGGATGTGCCGCCGAGCGAGGCGATCAGGTCTTCCGCGCCCCACATCAGCGCGACGACATTCTGCGCCCCGGCAATGTCCGAGGCATTGGTGATGCCCTTGGCGGTTTCGCACAGTGCCAGCACGTCGTAGCCTGCCAGCGCGGCCGGCTGCGCCGCCGATTCGCACTTGGGCAGCATCACGGTGCGGTAGGCCGTTTGCCCCAGCGCTGCCAGGTCCTTGGCGAAGTGCTCGCTATCGACCGGGTTCACGCGCACGATGACCCGCGCGGGATCCAGCGGCGTATCCAGCAAGGCGCGGCGGGCCGCGTCCTTGTTCCCGGCAGCCACAGCGTCTTCCAGATCGATGATGACCGCATCGGCACGCTGTGCCGCCTTGGCGTAGCGCTCGGGCCGGTCGGCCGGGCAGAACAGCAGGGAAGGACCCATCAGGAAGCTAGCCATTGGAGCTTTCCCCCTTGGGTTCCAGCGAATCCAAGTGCGCCTGCTGGGTCCACATCAGGCAGGTGCGGGTGGCGGTGGCAACGATGTCGCCGTGCTGGTTGCGGCCGGTGTGAGTCATGGACGCCAGGCCCTGCCCGGGGCGGGACTTCGATTCGCGCAGTGCGGTGATCTCGGTTTCGGTGTAGAGGGTATCGCCGTGGAACATCGGGTGCGGGAAGCGCACGTCATTGATGCCCAGCTGCCCCACGATGGTGCCCTCGGTCAGCTGGCCCACCGACTGCCCAATCATGGTGCTCAGGGTGAGCAGGGAGTTGACCAGCGGCTTGCCGAAGGGCTGGGTGGATGCCCATGCCGCGTCCAGGTGCAGTCCCTGGTTGTTCATGGTCATCGTCGTGAACGCGACGTTATCCGCTTCGGTCAGGGTGCGCCCGGGCTTGTGCACGTAGGTGGCCCCCAGCTGCAGCTCATCGAAGTAGAGGCCGCGCTGCTCGACACGTTTGTGGGTTTGCTCGCTCATGCGTCCTGCTCCTGATGCTGTGCTTCGGATGGCTGCGCTGCTTCCACGGTGGCCACGACCTGCTTGGCCTTGACCAGATCCCCGGTCTTCAACCCGGTCATGCGCACGATGCCGTCCGCGGGGGAGAAGAGCTGGTGCTCCATCTTCATCGCTTCGATGCTCAGCAGCAGCTGGCCTTCGGCGACCGCATCGCCATCGGCCGCCTGCACGTTGATCACGGTGCCGGGCATGGGCGAGAGGACATGCGGGGAGAAGGTCCCGGATTGCTTGGCGATGGTGGCCAGCTGGCGTTCGAGGACTTCTTCGCGGGGCAGCTTGCGCACCGCCGCGGTCCAGCCTTCCTCGCACAGCCACAGCGTGCCATCTGCGGCGAAGGCATGCTGTAGTGCTGTGCGCTGCCCGTTGACGGACAGGGTTCCATCCGGTTCCTGCCGCACGGTGAATTCTTCGGCGCCCACGCGCACCCGGCTCGAATCGGGGTCCCTGAGCAACGCGGTCCTGCCCTCGGCGGCCTCGGCGTCGAAGTGCCCGATGCTGGCCCGGCGATGCTGGGCCCGCCATCCGTCGCGCAGGCCCCACGGGGTATTCGCGGCTGGAATGCGCCGATCCTCCAGATGCGCTGCCAGTGCCAGTTCGCGGGCCCCGACCTGGCGGAAGGCGAACTGGTCCATCTTCCGCTCGATCAGGTTGGTGTCCAGGGCCCCGGCGGCCACATCCTCGTCGGCCAGCAGCAGCCGCAGGTATTCGCTGTTGGTCAGCACGCCCAGCACCACGGTGCCGGCTAGTGCCTTATCCAAGCGGGCCAGCGCCTCGGTGCGATCCGGGCCCCAGGCGATGAGCTTGGAAAGCATCGGATCGTAGTGGGCGCTGATCGCCAGGCCGTCGCGCAGCGAGGAATCCACCCGGACATTCTCCGGCTCGCGCACGTGCAGCACGGTGCCCACCGAGGGCAGGAAGCCGGAGGACGGGTCTTCGGCGTAGAGCCGGGCCTCGATGGCATGGCCTTCCAATGCCACCTGGTCCTGGGTGAAGTCCAGTGGCTGTCCGGCCGCGATGCGCACCTGCCACTGCACCAGATCCAGCTTTGCGCCGTTCACCCGCACGACTTCCTCGGTGACCGGGTGCTCCACCTGCAAGCGGGTGTTCATTTCCATGAAGAAGAACTCGTCGGGGTTCTGGTCGCTCACCAGGAACTCGACAGTTCCGGCGCCGACGTAGCCCACCGATTGCGCAGCGGCCACCGCGGCGGCGCCAATGCGCTCGCGGATCGCCGCGCCGTGCTCCAGATTCTCGAACAGCGGAGCCGGGGCTTCCTCGATGACCTTCTGGTGGCGGCGCTGCAAGGAGCATTCGCGTTCGCCCAGGTGCACGGTGTTCCCGTGCGCATCGGCCAGGATCTGCACCTCGATATGCCGCGGATTGCGCACCAGGCGTTCGAGGAACAGGGTGTCATCGCCGAAAGCATTGCGTGCGGTGCGCCGGGCGCTGGCCAGCGCTTCGGACAGTTCTGCGGCGGAATCCACGGCGAACATGCCCTTGCCGCCGCCGCCGGCCGAAGGCTTGATCAGCAGCGGGAAGCCGACGTCCGCGGCAGCGGCGAGCAGCTGCTGATCGCCCAGGCCGGGCTCGGCGATGCCGGGAACCACCGGCACCTGGTGGGAGAGGACATGGTTCTTGGAACGGATCTTGTCGCCCATGAGATTGATGGAGTTCACCGGCGGGCCGATGAAGGTGATGCCGGCAGCCTCCAGCGCACGGGCGAAGTCCACGTTCTCGGAGAGGAACCCGTAGCCCGGGTGCACCGCCTGGGCACCGGTGTGCCGGCAAGCGGCGATCACCGCGTCGATATCCAGGTAGCTTTCATTGGCCGCAGCCGCGCCGATGCGCACCGCGCGATCGGCTTCGGACACATGCAGCGCCCCGGCATCGGCATCGGAGTAGACGGCGACCGATTCGATGCCCAGCGCCCGCAGGGTACGGATGATGCGCACCGCGATTTCTCCGCGGTTGGCGATCAGGACAGTGTCAAAGAGCTTCGTAGTCATGGTGTTTTCCTCGTACTACATCCGGAAGAGGCCGAAGCTGGTCTCCGGCAGCGGCTGGCGGGCGCAGACATCCAGGGCCAGGCCGAGCACCCGGCGGGTATCTGCCGGGTCGATGACCCCGTCGTCCCATAATCTGGCGGTGGAATAGTAGGGGTTTCCCTGGGTTTCGTACTGCTCGCGGATCGGGGCCTTGAACGATTCCTCCTCCTCGGCGCTCCAGTTGCCGCCGCCCGACTCGATTCCGTCGCGCTTGACCGTGGAGAGCACCGAGGCGGCCTGGGCCCCGCCCATCACCGAGATGCGCGCGGCCGGCCACATCCACAAGAAGCGCGGGGAGTAGGCCCGGCCGCACATCGAGTAGTTGCCGGCGCCGAAGGAGCCGCCGATGACCACCGTCAGCTTGGGCACCCGGGCGGTGGCCACGGCGGTGACCATCTTGGCCCCGTGCTTGGCGATGCCGTCCGCTTCGTAGTCGCGGCCCACCATGAATCCGGCGAGGTTCTGCAAGAAGAGCAGCGGGATGCCGCGCTGGTCGCACAGCTCGATGAAGTGCGCGCCCTTCATCGCGGATTCGGAGAACAGCACGCCGTTGTTGGCGATGATGCCTACCCGGTGCCCGTGGATCTGCGCGAAGCCGGTGACCAGGGTGGTGCCGTAGTCGGCCTTGAATTCGTGGAACTCGCTGGCATCGACGATGCGGGCAATGATCTCGTGCACGTCGTAGGGCGCGTTGACATCCACCGGCACCACCCCGGCCAGTTCACTGCCCGGGTAGAGCGGCTCGACCACTTGGCTTTCGATGGTCCACGCGGGGGCCGGGTTGGCCGGCAGGGTGGAGACGATATCGCGGATGATCATCAGCGCGTGCTCGTCGTTCTCGGCCAGGTGGTCCACCACGCCCGAGGTCTTGGCGTGCAGGTCGCCGCCGCCCAGCTCCTCGGCGGTGACGATCTCCCCGATGGCGGCCTTCACCAGCGGTGGTCCGCCCAAGAAGATGGTGCCCTGGTTGCGCACGATGACCGTCTCGTCGCTCATTGCCGGAACGTAGGCGCCGCCGGCGGTGCAGGAACCGAGCACCGCGGCCAGCTGCGGGATCTTCTTCGCGGAGAGCTGCGCCTGGTTGTAGAAGATGCGCCCGAAGTGCTCGCGGTCCGGGAAGACCTCGTCCTGCATGGGCAGGAACGCCCCGCCCGAATCCACCAGGTAGATGCAGGGCAGGCTGTTCTCCAGCGCGATTTCCTGGGCGCGCAGGTGCTTCTTGACCGTCATCGGGAAGTAGGTGCCGCCCTTGACGGTGGCGTCGTTGGCGATGACCAGCACGTGGCGGCCGTGCACCAGGCCGATGCCGGCGATCATTCCGGCGCCGGGGCTGGCGCCGTCATACATGTCCTCGGCGGCCAGCGGTGCGATTTCCAGGAAGGGCGAGCCGTCGTCCAGCAGCGCGTCTACGCGTTCGCGGGGCAGCAGCTTGCCGCGATCCACCTGGCGCTGCCGGGACTTCTCGGAGCCGCCGCGCGCAGCGCGTTCGAGCCGTTCGTGCAGTTCGGCCAGCAGTGGTGCCTGGTCGGCGGCGTTGCGCTCGAACTGCTCGGGGTTCAAGTGGGAGGAGAGGGTCTTCACGAAGTCAGTCCTTGCTGGTCGGTTCGCTGGCGATCACCCGGGGTACGGGCAGCTGCTGCGCAGGCAACGGGAATTCGTCGGGCACGGCCAGGATGCGCATGGCCAGGGAAATGAAGTTCAACTGCACTTGGGCCAGTGTGAGTCGGCCGTCCTTGCGGTACCAGTGCGAGACACCGGTCCCCATTTCCATCAGTGCCAAGCGGGCGATGCCCAGGTCCACGGTGCTGAAGCTGCCCTGGCGCGCGCCGGCCTGAAGCGCGTCGGCGAAGAGCTGCTCGTAGGCGTCGCGCAGTTCCTGCATCTGCTCGCGGGCCTTGGCCGATAGCGCGCGCATCTCGTATTCGGTGACACGTGCGGTGCTGGGATTGGTGGCGGTGAACCCCACGTGGAAGGCCACGAGCAACGCGAGCTGGCGTACCGGGTCCTTGCTGCCGGCCAGCGCCTGCTCGGCACCGGAGATCATGGCGGCCAGGCAGTCGTTCATGATGCCCACCAGCAGGTCTTCCTTGCCGCCGACGTAATGGTAGAGGGTCGCCGAGTTCAGTCCTACGGCACTGCCTAGTTCGCGGATGCCGGTGGCGGCGAAACCGCGCTGGGCAAAGCAGGCTACGGCTGCTTGCTGGACCTTTCCCAGTTCCATGGACACCACCCTGTGACTCAAGAGCCAATCAATCGATTGACTGCTTCCATCCAACCGAAGAAAAAGTGTGGTGTCAATCACCATCTTCCGCGGACGGGGACACCGAGTGGCGCTGCCATCCGCACCTCATGCAACGCTCATGTTAAAAGGGGCCGAAATATGACGTTTGCTATTTATGAATCAAATGCAAAACACTAGACTGCTTGATGTTATTTACTGTCAAGCTCTAGTTAATTCTGCTGGGCAGCTGATCAGACGCCACTGGAAGGCATGATGCCGCAACCTGAACCACGTTTCCTCAACCGTCAAAACCCAACCCCAGCCGGACCGTCGCGCCGCGGCCTGCTCACCGGTGCCTCCGGGCTCATTGCCCTGGCCGGACTGGCAGCCTGCGCATCACCGCAGGCCACGGACGCGGACAGGGCAAACCTCGCCGGACCCCCGCAGACCCCCGATGAAGTGCTGCAGGTACTGCGCGCCGGGAACCAGCGCTACGCCGACGGCATGCCAGAACGCCCCAATCAAGCAACTGAACGGCGCAGCGAGCAGGCCGAGCACCAGAACCCCTTCGCCCTGATCCACGGCTGCGTGGATTCCCGCGTGACCCCCGAGCTCCTGTTCGACCAGGGGATCGGAGACCTGTTCGTCACCCGGACCGCCGGCGGAGTGCTCGATGACACCTTGGTTGGCAGCATGGAATTCGCTGTTTCCAGTCCCTATTCGGTCCCGTTGCTGGTGATCCTCGGCCATACGGCCTGTGGTGCGGTGGCGGGCACCTTGAAGGCAATGGAAGAAGATGCCAAGAATCCGCAATTGCCCGGCGAGATGGTCGACTTCGCTGAACAGATTGCTCCTGTAGCACGCAAGGCAAAAGTTGAAGGTTCGGGTAGCGAAGAGGTGGACCAAGTGGTGCAGGCCAATGCCCGTGCCGTCACCGAGCAGCTACTGGAGCGATCTGCCATCATTCGCGAGGCAGTGCAAGAAAAGCGGACCCGGGTGGTGGCAGCTGTCTACGACCTGGACAGCGGAGAAGTGCGCTGGCTCGATGGCTAGCTCCGATTTTCCGGTTGCGAATTAACCAGAAGTTCCCGCCGGTGGAACCGGCGGGAACTTCTGCGATCATCACTCGCACCCTCGCTGAGGTTGTTTCTACGATATTGGCAATGCCTATGGCCACGCTGAGCGCAGGCTCCACGGCGGCAGGGCATCTGGCGAACGGGGCGATCCAGCTACTGGACCAGCTGGGCTTCCAAGGTTGCAGCCGAAACGCGAATACCGGCGGATGGCCAGCTCGCTGCTATCCTGATGCAGCTGGTCAGACGCAAAACACCCATTGACGGGCCTTTCGGCACGGTTTCGGGATTTGCCAGCAGGTGCACTGGTACTCTCGACGCTGGATGCTAGTGAAGCATTCCCCGTGAAGAATCCGCATGCACGTGCAGTGAAAGGCCCCATGGCAGCCAGCGAATCCAGCGTCAACTCCCGCGCCCGCGCTGCAGTCGCGGCCCTGTTCCTCACAAACGGAGCACTCTTTGCCAATATGGCGCCGCGCCTTCCCGAGCTGAAGCGGGAACTGGAATTGGACACCGCCGGCTACGGCTTGCTGGTCACCGCATGGCCTGTTGGGGCAATCCTTGCAGGGTTGGCTGCAGGTGCGCTGGTGCGCCGTTTTGGTTCCGCGCAGGTTGCCGTCGTGGGCACGATAGTTACCGGTGCGGCCTTGCTGGCCGCCGGCAGCGCGCCGGGCGTGGTCTTGGTCGTGCTGGCTTTTGCCCTGGGCGGCGCCATGGATTCGATTACGGATGTCGGGCAGAACGCGCACGGGCTGGTGGTGCAACGGCGCTATGGGCGTTCGATACTGAATTCCTTCCACGCGTTGTGGTCTGTCGGAGCGGTGATCGGCGGTTTGATGGCCGCTGGAGCGATCCAGATGAACTTGGCATTGCCAGTGCATTTGGGCATATCGATGGTGCTCTTCGCCGCGGTGGCACTGACTGCCCTGAAATTCTGCCTGCCTCGATCCGCCGAACTGGCGGTCATAGAACCTGTTGCGCCACCTGCACCCGGAACCGCCCGGGCCGCGGCCCCCGCAGGATCCCGCGGACGGCTGCTGCTGATGATGAGCGCCCTGGTCTTGATCTCCGTAGCCGGAGTAATGGTTGAAGACGCCGGGAATTCATGGTCCACGCTGTATCTTGGCCAGCTGGGGGCGCCAGCGGCGCTGGCGGCCAGCGGGTTCATCGCTCTGGTCGGGGCCCAGTTCATTGGCCGAATTCTCGGCGATGGCATGGTCAACCGCTTTGGCCAGCGCGGCATGGCCCAGTTCGGGGGAGCGCTAATAGCAATCGGTATGGGTCTGGCGTTGTTCTTCCCCACGGTTCCGGGCACGCTGCTGGGATTTGCCGCGGCTGGATTCGGCTCGGCAACCCTGGTCCCGGCGGTGATGGACCAGGCCGACAAGCTGCCCGGCCTGCCTCCGGGAACTGGGCTGAGCATCGTCTCCTGGCTCATGCGATTGGGCTTCTTGTTCTCGCCACCGCTAGTGGGTTTCCTTGCCGAGAACTTCGGGTTGCGCATGGCCCTGATGGTGTTCCCCATTGTGGGACTTGTGGTGCTTGCTTGCTCGCCAGTGCTGCGTGGAAAAAGCCCGCGGAGCGATGGAACAGGGGAGCAAGGAAGCCGTAGCTAGTTTTCGCCCCAAAGCGTGATGGACTCGATGGCTTCTCCGTGCAGGTCTTCAATGACCAGATTAACTACCAGTTCCCTCCAGCTGATCAACGGGCTGATGGCACAGCGAACATAGTCAAGGACTTGCTGCTCGATAACCTGAACCGAACTATCCCCAGCCATGCTGACATGGCATTGCACCCTCCAGTTAAGGTGGGGAATCTGCGTGTCAGTCGCCTTGATCTCCGTGTAGTTCAATTGCGATGTCGGCGACTCGGAAAATGCCGCTCGAATCGCCTTGATTAATTCCAGGGACGATACGCGTTTGGCCAGTCCCGTGCCCGCATCTTGCACATCCCACATCCGCTGGAATGGCGAGTGCTCGGCTATTTTGCCCAATATTCGCTGCGAGAATGCTTCAGGCTGGTGCTCCGGGGTCGAGCTGTGCAGCAGTTGGGTGATGAATCCGTTCTGGTCCTTGAGCCGCTGCCGTTCGGCGTGGCACCACCGGCACTGCAATTCGTGCAGATCTGCAGGTTCATCCAGGTTCAGCAAAACGTCTTCGGTAGTACGTCCGCAGGGAAGGGTTTTCATGACACCGCCTCGCTGATTGCATTGCGTGCCCGTGCGAGTCGCCCTCGCACAGTTGATTCTGAAACGTTGGTCACCAGGGCCGCTTCCTTATAGCTCATGCCTTGGAGCGCGACCAGTACGAACGCCTGGCGAAGCGCCGAAGGCAATCCGTTGATGATCTGCCAGGCATCGGCAATCTCGCCGCGTTGCACGGCGACGTTTTCTGGCAATTCACGGTCAGGGACTGGGGTTTGCTCTAGCACTTCATCATCCACGGTTTGCTGGTCATTGGCACGCTGGCGGATGCGATCAAGACAAATATTTCGTGCCATGCGGTAGAGCCAAGTCTTGAACGCGGCACGTTCGCGCAGCGAGCCCAATGACTGCCACGCGCGGATCCAGGCATCCTGGGTGGCATCCTCCGCATCGTGCCAGCTGCTGAAAAAAGTCTTGCAGTATTGGCGCAGGCCGGGTGTCAGCGCGGTGACGAGTTCGCCGAAGGCCTCGGGGTCCCCCTCCATTGAACGACCAACAAGCACGGTCAACCGGGTCGGTTCCAAACACCCCTCCTTAAGTGATCTATATCACACTCATAATGTGTGAGGATTAATCTGTAGCTCTCGTCTGTATGAGTGTAAGGCACAAAAATATCCGTTCAATGAATGAGGAGACCATCATGGTGCAACGCGATTCACAAGGGCCAATCATCAAGCCAACCGGCGAAGAGCTGGAACGCCAGGCCAAGGCAAAGGCCGCAAATGACACGCCGGTCCACGAAGAGCTGCGCGGTCCGCTGCACACCGAACTGGGCAAGACGACCATCGAAGACCGTGTGGTCCAGAAGATTGCCAGCATCGCCACCCGCGAAGTTTCCGGCGTATACGCCATGGGCAACGCCGCCCGCCGGACCTTCAACTCGCTGGCCGAACGCATCCCCGGTGCCCAAGCCAACGCGGCCGGAGGCGTGAGCGTCGAAAAGGGCGAGCAGCAGACCGCCATCGACGTGTCGATCGTTGTTTCCTACGGGTTCTCGATCGTTGAGGTCTCCAACGAGATCCGTTCGAATATCATCGCCCAGGTTGAACGCGCCACCGGTCTGGAAGTCATCGAGGTAAACATTGAAGTCACCGACGTGCACCTGCCGGAAGACGATGACGATGACGCCGAGCCCCGCGATGGCCTGAAATAACTGTCCTCATCTAAGGAGCAGAACATGTTACACGTCAAGTGGGGTTTGGCCATCGGCTGCCTAGCCGGATTGCTGATTGCCTTCGGATCATTCACCCAGTTCGTGGTGGTGGCATTCTTCGCCATCATCGGCGCTGGAGTCGGATGGCTTTTGCAGGACAGGGTTGACCTCAGTCAAGTGTTCAGCAAACGTCGGCGGTGAAGCAGATGGCAGAGCTGTCCTCTAGCCGTGGAAGCACCACGGTGAACACGGCCGTCTATTCAAAAATCGCTGCCCAAGCAGCCTATAAGGTGCCAGTTGTCGGCTCTGCCGCGGGTGGGATCCTGGGGTTGGGGAAGTACAAGGATTTTGACAGCCGGCCCAAGGCCAAGGCCGAGGTGCTTGGAAGTGCAGTGGTGGTCGATTTGGACCTTGGATTGAGCTATCCGAGCAATGTCCAGCAAGCCTGCGAAGACGTGCGGAACATGGTTGCGGCTGATCTGCGCAAGTATCTGGGCGTTGAGCAGGTGCAAACCGATATACGGGTGAGCTGGATGTCAACGCCGGATGAAGGAACTAGCAACAGGAGGCTGCGATGAGCAGGTTCTGGCACGTTCGCAGTGCCCGCACCCTGGCCTTGATGATCAGCTTCATCGTCGTGTTGGCCACGAGCATTCTCCTGGCGCTATCCTGCCTGCTGCGTTTGACCAGCGGACAATGGCCCGGTTTTGCCCAGCAGGGCATTAACGCGGTCAGCAACTTGCGCTTCAATGACAACCTGGCAGTGATCGCCATGGTGGTTCTTGCGGTGCTCGGTCTGCTGCTGTTGCTCAGCGCGCTCATTCCAGGGCCCCGGCAGAGCATCCTGCTGACTACCGATGATCCTTCAGCGGGGTCGGAACAGGCAATCTCATGCCGTGGAATATCAACCTTGGTGGGGCATGAGGTCGAGCGAACCGATTCGGTGACCCGCGCGAGCGTGAAAACCAGCCCGGCCCTGGTCCAGGTTACCGTGCAGACTCCAGCCCACTCGGTTCAGCGCGTGCGGGAAAACGCGCAGGCGCGGGCGCAGCGCGTGATCGACGGGTTGCCATTGCAACGCGCTCCCAAGGTCAAGGTCTCAGTGCAACGCCGAGGGGGAAACTAGAAATGTTCAGAACGCATGTGGTGCGCCAACGACTTATTCTGGCGATCTTCGGTTTGGTCCTGCTGGCGGCCGGTGCCTCGGGCCTCGCAGCAGTCTGGTGGGGGCTTGGCCAAGGCGCTGGCCTCGGCCAAGCCCGGATTGCCAGCAGCCTGCCGATCGATCAGCAGTACCTGCTGCCACTGGGACTCGCGCTCGGAATTGCCGGCATCGTGCTCTCGCTGGCGGTGCTGATCACTGCCATTCCGCGCCGCCCATCGGCGCATGAATTCAGATACGAATCGAGCAGCGAAGGAGTCAGCGAGATCGAGACTTCGGTAATAGCCAAAGCCGCGGAAACGGCCGCTCGAACGCAACCGGAAATCGTGGATGCGAACGTTCAAATTGGCGGCAATGCAGCTGAACCCGTGCTTTATGCGCGATTCACCCTGCGCGCCGACGCTCCGGCGAATCGAGGGATCGAGCTGGTCAATGGCCGCGTGGTACCTGACCTTGAAATGGTGCTGGGGGTGCCTTTCTCCCGCAAGCACATCTCGTTCAGCTTCCAGAAGCCGGAAAAGCAGGATTCGAATAAGGCCGTGCTCATCTGAGCCGGCCCAGGAAAACAAAAAATAGCCATTAACGGCAAGGGCATCGTGCCGCATCTCTTGGGGAAGTAGGAATATATGGGAATAATCGGTTGGATCATCCTTGGCCTCGTTGCCGGTGCGATCGCGAAGGCAATCAAGCCCGGAAAGCAGGGAGGCGGCTGGCTTGCCACGCTGCTGCTCGGCGTGGTCGGGGCGGTGCTGGGAGGCTGGATTGGCTCGGCAGTTTTCGGTGTCGGAGTGAGCGAGTTCTGGTCATTGTCCACCTGGCTGCTGGCCATCGGCGGCTCGCTGCTGGTTCTGGTCATTTGGGGTTTTGTCAGCAGCAAACGCGACTAGGGGCATGCGCTGAACTGCCTGCAGCCTGATGGCGCTGGCTATGGGAACGGGCGGGATCCTTATGGATCCCGCCCGTTTCCTTCTGCCGCAACGCCTGCATGATGCCGGTGAGAACCTGCAGTGCCCAGGACAGCGCGGGGCCAGGTGCAGCGCGAATCATCCAGCTTGGCATGCAAGGCGCCCTCCGCTACGAAGGCCATCATCGACAAGACCAGGCAGATCCCAGTCGAGCGAACGTGGTGGCCAGGACCGCCTGGAAACCGTAGGGCTAGGCTTGGGGAATGGAAGATGCGCTGAAAAAGATCAGCTGGCCGGTACGCACTGAACGCCTGTCCCTGCGTCGCGTGAATTCGGCTGATGCGGGAGACCTCTGGCGCTACCGGCAGCTTGCCGATGTCACCCAGTGGATTACCGCTGGCCCAGCAACCCTGGAAGAATTCCGTTCGCTGTTCTTCGCGAAGGACTATCCGCTGAGGAACCTGGCTGTGGAACTGGACACCGGGCAGGGGACCCAGCTGATTGGCACGGTCATGCTGGATATCGTGGATGGCTGGGGGCAAAGCGAAATTGAGCAGCACGCCAAGGGCGTTGAGGGCAACCTCGGCTGGAGCTTCGATCCCTCCTTCGGTGGCAAGGGCTACGCCACCGAAGCCGTTGCCGCTGCCATGGGCCTGTGCTTCGGCCCGCTTGGCCTACGCAGGGTTACTGCCGAATGCTTTGCCGCCAATGAGCCATCATGGAGACTGATGGAGCGCTTGGGGATGCGCAAGGAATTCCATGGCCGCAAGGACAGCCTGCATCGCAGCGGGGAATGGATGGATTCCATGGGCTACGCGCTGTTGGCTGAGGAATGGACGGCCCAGGCCTCCTGCTAAAGGATGAGGGATAGATCCTTGATCGCCGGTGTGTTCTTTGAAAGGCTGGAAGAGAACAGCACCACCCCAGCGAGCTAGGCGGTCCCATGGGCAAATCAACGCGCACCAGTGTTCTTTTGGCGCTGGCAACCGCCGCAATTCTGCTCATGGCGCTGTCGGAGGAACCTACCTGGGGGTTGCTCGTAGGCAGCTGGACCTTGATGCTTTGGGGCTGGACTGGCAGTCCGAAGCCCCAGGAAATCACCGTCGATGCACAGGGGCTCTCACCCAGGGATGTGAAGGAATACCGCCGTCAGCATCCGGGCGCGACGATGGTTGACGCGATCAATGCGCTGGGGAAAACCAAGCAATAGCCAAAACTGTCCGTGCAAGGTAGGCATGCACGAAGGTGCGTGCTCGCGAAGCGAGCTGGATCGCCTTGCCGAACAGAAACAAAACACCCCAAACTGAGCCACCGCCCACAGATCGGCGATCGTGAACTGTCCTGCACTTGAGGTGCGAGCCGGAGTGCATTGATGCTCGGGGATGGTCTTTCGTGTCGACAGTTCATTTTCGGCGATAGCTAGTCCGGGACGGCTTCATTGGCGTAGAGAATACTTGAGGGAGCCGGAAAATTCTGTTGGGCGAGCACGGTATGAACGACGCTGCTGGCTGGAGCCAAAAGCCATGAAAATGCGTGTTGCGGGGTCTTTCGCGTCATTGTTTCATGGATCGGGCGCATCGTTGCCTCCCTACCGGGTTGGGGGAGCTGGGTCTATGGCTTCGGCAATCGACCCCAATATCGGTTGGCCTGCCGCTGGCCTTGCCTGGTTGGTTCCGTTGCCGTGCAGGATTAGTTTTCGCGTCGGGTCCTTGCCGGCCTAGTGCGGGCCAGCAGCCGGAGCTTCGCGGCTATTCGACCGAGAGCAATCGCGTAATTTGGGCTGCGGCGCCTTGGACACTTTCAATGAGCAGATCCAGGTCGGTTTCCGGCAGACGCACCTGAGCGATGGTTGCTGTAACAGACCCCGCAATGACGCGATCTTGGAAGATCGGGGCGCTGATTCCAAACGCATCTGGCAAGCGTTCTCCATGGCCGATTGCCCAGCCGCGTTCGCGAATCTCCGCAAGATCCTTGGCTAGGTCCTTGCGGTTAACCGGTGTCTTCTCGGTCAGTGGATCTAGCGGAACGGAAGCCAGGACGCGCTCGTCGCAGAATGCCAGAATCGATTTTCCAGCGGAGCCCGCATGGAGCGGGATGGGAACGTTGGAGGCGAGACGGTAATGAAGCGGCTTGACGCCATTGATGACCAGCGTCATTTCGGCGTTCGCCGATTCACGACTGTATTCTGACAAGCCAATGGTTTCACCAGTTTCCCGGGAAAGATTCTCCAGAATTGGCCGCGCCATGGAAGAGAAGTCCAACTGCGGACCAAGCAATGCGGCCCAGTGCAGCAAGCGAGGTCCGGCTTGCAGCACCCCTGCGTCTTCGGTGGCGAGGCCTACAGCGACGAGGCTGGACACCAGACGGTTGGTCGTTGCGGGATTTCCATTGATTCTGCTCGCCAGGGACTTCCCGCTCGAAACGCTGAGGGGTGAGGTGCACAATGCTGTCAAAAGACGAACGACGCGTTCGAGTGCCGTTGCCCCTGCAGGATTGGTGATTCTGTCCGTGCTCTGCAGGGATACATCCGTGGCGTGGGAACTGGAGATCTGATCTGAGGCTTGGCGGACCATATGGCCGAATACGGTTAGGTCTTCGTCACTAGTCGAGTAGGTTGGGCGGGTTATCGAAACGGAACCGATGAGATTGCCAAAGGCAAAGGGCGCAGCTGCACCGGCAGCCAAGGGGAATTGGTGCCCGACGCTGATGGTATAGCCGACTTTTCGATCATGTCGCAGGAGCTTGCCCAGTTCCTCGTAGTCGGTCACTGTCTCCGCAGTTCTCGGCTCAAGGGGCAGCTGGCCGAGCGCTTCAATTCCGGTACGCGTGAGAATGGCTCTGCCAGTAGCGCCGGCATGGAGTGGAAGTTCGGTGCCTGGATCGAGGGAGTAGGCCACGGGACCAGGCTGGGAGTGCGATGTGAGCACGACGGCCTGCCGGTGCATCGCATCGTGGACAGCCATTAAAGCAGTGGCTCCGGTTTTGACCGAGAGGTCCTCGGTCAGCGTTCTTCCCAACGCAAAAAGCGGGTGGCGGTCCTGGAGAGCGCATGCTAGGACACTGAGCCTTGGACCGCAGGTATAGGTTCCTTGTGGCGAAGCGACAGCCAGCCCATGCTCGGTAAGCCCGAGGAGGATGCGGTTGATGGTGCTTCGGCTCGATTCGAGGGCTGAAGCGAGTTCGCGCACGCCGATGGCTTCGGTCCTCGTGATGAGAGCATGGAGAACCGCAAGAATACGCTCGTTATTGGCCACAATTTCAGTCATGACATTCCCGCCGAGACAATCGTGATAACACGTTCCCGGGCGATCCGTAATTCCTTTCCACCTAAGCACTATTTCCCAGAAAGCAACTCTGCCGTACCGGGAAACCTGAAGATGAGACTTCTCAATTCTCGCACGTCGTAGCTGTTCCACCATTGCCAGCATCGTTTATTGGCTCGCGGGTTTACCCGAGAATTCGATCGGCTTGGCTATCTGCTGCTGGGCTCTACCCCGGGGCAAGCGATCGGTAAATCGAGTTCATGCACTTGACACGACCATGTGCGTGCCCCCACACTCTAATTACATAATAGGACACTGTCCCAGTTTTTAAACTCATTCTGATTGGAGGCGACCATGACTTCGGTATCGGTCAAAGATGACTTGTACAAAAAGAAGGCAAAGAAAGCCACAGGAGTAGCCGTTCTCGGTACGTTTATCGAGTACTACGATTTCAGTGTTTTCGGCTACGTCGCGGCAACGATCGCAGTCGTATTCTTCCCGAGCGGCGACTCGATGGCAGGCATCATGAACACCTTCCTGGTGTTCGGGTCGGCATTTGTCGTCCGCCCGGCCGGTGCGCTCGTTTTCGGGCACATTGGCGATAAGTACGGTCGCAAGGCAAGCCTCATTGGCTCCGTGATCCTTATGAGCGTGGCAGCTGCCTTGATTGCGGTGCTTCCGACGTATGCGCAAATCGGACTATGGGCGCCACTGCTTCTGTGCATTTGCCGCATGCTGCAAGGATTCTCAGCAGGCGGGGAAATCGGTGGTGCTGCCAGCTACATCCGGGAGTGGGCCCCGGCGCAACGGCGCAACTTCTACATTTCGCTGATTCCCAGCGTTGCCGTGATGGGCAAAGCCCTTGCGGCTGGACTGGCCGCGCTGGCTGCCACACTCGTGCCGGCGGCCGCAATGCTGGAATGGGGCTGGCGACTGCCTTTCCTGCTAGCTATCCCGTTGGGTATTGCCTGCCTGATCATGCGGCTCAAGATCGAAGACAGCCCCGAGTTCAGCCAGAAAGCCGCTTCGGAAACCCGCGAGCATACTCCACTTAAGGAGATGTTCCGGGACCATCGTCCGGCACTTGCCAAAGTGTTCTCCATTGCGCTGGTCCAGAATGTCGGCACGTACATTGGCACTGTCTTCGTTGCTACCTATTTCAGTTCGATTCTTGGATTCAGCAAGGCGCAATCATCAACAATCGTACTCATTGCGGTAATTGCAGCTGCCTTCTTCATTCCGGTCGCCGGACAGTGGGGCACCAAGATCGGGAGTAAGAAAATCCTTGTTATCTCCTACCTTGCATACATTGTCATCACCATTCCTTCCTTCTCGATGATGAACGCGGGAAGCATGAAATTGGCGATCCTGGGATTGCTGCTCGGGATGATCCCTTATGCGCTATGCCAAGCCGGCACCTATGCCTCGATGCCGGAATTCTTCCCTGTTGAGGTTCGCCAGACGGGAGTTTCCTTTGGCCACTCGGTTGGAGCGGTGCTTGGAGGCGCCGGCGCACCGTACGTTGCAACCTGGCTCATCGGGAACACAGGAGACACTTTGGTCCCCGCCTACATGCTTGTGCTTTTCGGGCTCATCGGGCTTGCAGTAGTCCTGGGCACTGTCCGCACCAACGGCAAATCACTCTCCCATATTTACCGATAGGAAAACCCAATGCCAGCAATTTATGTTTCGGATGCCATCCATGCCGAAGCTTTGAAGAAACTCAGCGCTTTGGGAACTGTGTACCAGGGGTACGGAGAGCATGCAGTTGCATATGAATCCGTCAGCGAGCAGATCGATGCAGTCATGCTTCGTGCTGAAATCTTCGATGCAGAAAAAATCGAAGCGTCTCCGAAACTCAAGGTCATCGCTCGTCATGGCGTTGGCACGGACAACGTCGACATCGAGGCGGCGACGCGTGCCGGTATCTGGGTCACCAGTACACCGGGAAGCAATAGCCGCGCAGTGGCCGAGCATGTTTTTGCGCTGCTGCTGTCGCTAGCGCGCAGAACGCCTTACGGCGTGCAAGCAGTCAGCCAAGGGAGCTGGTCTGAAGCCAAACCCCACATGCTCGGATTCGAATTGCATGGAAAGTCCTTGGGATTGCTGGGCTACGGGAGCATATCCAGGATGGTTCACGCGATTGCAACAGGTTTCGGCATGAAAGTTCTAGTGCACGATCCGTTTGTCTCTGATAGCGACATACGTGCCGCCGGTGCCGGCCCCGCGGATTTCGACACGCTCATCGCGCAGTCAGATGTGCTGAGCCTGCATC
Organism: Glutamicibacter sp. NPDC087673; assembly: GCF_044743255.1. Classification (NCBI taxonomy): domain Bacteria; kingdom Bacillati; phylum Actinomycetota; class Actinomycetes; order Micrococcales; family Micrococcaceae; genus Glutamicibacter; species Glutamicibacter sp. NPDC087673. The sequence goes on along the minus strand of NZ_JBIUWB010000001.1, from coordinate 583,597 downwards.
TGCCGCTAACCGATTCGACAGCAGAAATTATTAGTACCCAGGCGCTGGCGCATATGAAGCAGGGCGCCATTCTGGTCAATACTTCCCGCGGCGGGCTGGTGAACGAGCAGGCTTTGCTTGAGGCCCTGGAAAACGGCCACCTGCATGGAGCAGCTTTAGACGTCTTGCAGAGCGAAAGCGTTGATATGAAGAACCCGCTGCCACATTCTGTCCTAGCGGCCGCCGGGCTGCCCAACCTCATCCTGACTCCGCACGTTGCTGGTCAAAGCGCCGAAGCATTCCTGGCTGCCGGCATCCAGGCATTCGAATCCATCGACAGCGCGTTGCGGGGCAAGGCGCCCTCAGCAGCACTCAACCTCGTGTCTTTGGTCTGAAAAGCAAGAAAAAAGGAAGAATAATGATCATCTCAGCCCCAACAGATTCCCTGCAGATAAACGCTGCGTGGGAGCGTCCAAACCCGGAAACCATCGCCAAGCTGTCACATTTTCCCGTGGCGCTCATAGCGGACGCGCAAGGGCGCATGGGAGTCATGAATTCAGCATTGAGCTCAATCACCACGGGCTTGGCGCTTTCTGGTTCCGTGCTTCCGATCCTGACGAGGGAAGGCGACAATCTGGCGATCCACCGTGCTTTGGATGATGCTCGTGAGGGCGACGTTCTAGTCATCAATGCAAATAGCGAAACCAACAGGGCTTGCTTCGGAGATATCTTGGGCGAACTGTGCGTGAGCAAGGGCATCGCTGGTGTCGTCATCGATGGCGCGACTAGAGACGTTGCCGACCTATCAGAACTTGGTCTGCCAGTTTTCGCCAGGGGCGTTAACCCTGCGGGACCGTTTAAATACGGGCCAGGAACCATCGGGCGTGCGGTGGCCTGCGGCAATGTCGTATGCAACCCCGGTGACGGCATCTTCGGTGATCAGGATGGGCTCGTCGTTGTCCCGTCGGCCAACCTTGAAATGGTGCTCGAGCTGACTATGGCGCAGGACGCCGCAGAAAATAACCTGCGCGCGCTGATTCCGTCGGAGGACTCCAGAATCAAGGCGTGATCGCGACTCGGCAAGTTCGCTAGGAATCTTGGCAGTATAAGAGAAGCCGCCGTCATCACCTGACGGCGGCTTCTGCGCTGATCGCTGACGGGAATGATTCCGGTCAACTGCCAGCGCATGCCGGCTGCGCATTGGACCAAGACGCCCGGAAACAAGCGGACTGCTGCAGCGGGGAATGAGCCTAGTAGTAAACCGCCAGCGGGCCATTGGGGCCCGGGATGACCTTTACCGGGGTTTCGAAGACCTTGGTCAACACCTCATCGCACATGATTTCATCAGGGGTGCCGAACTCGACGACCTTGCCCTGCTTCATTGCGCAGATGTAGTCGGCGTAGTGGCCGGCGAAGTTGATGTCGTGCAGCACGATCACGATGGTGCGGTTCAGCTCGCGGGCAGCGCGCTGCAGGTGCTGCATCATCACTACCGAGTGCTTCATGTCCAGGTTGTTCAGCGGCTCATCGAGCAGCACCGTGTCGGTGTCCTGGGCCAGGACCATGGCCACGTAGGCGCGCTGGCGCTGGCCTCCGGAGAGCTCATCGAGGTAGCGGCTTTCCAATTCGCCCAGGTCCAGGAAGTCGATGGAGCGCGAGATGATCTCTTCATCGGCCTGGGTCAACCGGCCCTTGGAGTGCGGGTAGCGGCCGAAGCCCACCAGCTGGCGCACGGTCAGGCGGGTCACGAAGTGGTTTTCCTGGCGCAGGATCGAGACGATCTTGGCCAGATCCTTCGAGTTGGTCTTGGATACGTCGTAGCCGGAGACCTCGATGGAACCCTGGTCGATGCCCAGCAGGCGCCCGACCATGGTGAGCATGGTGGACTTGCCGGCGCCGTTCGGGCCTACCAGGGCGGTGATGCCGCCGGTGGGGATTTCCAAGCTGACCGGGCCGATGGAGACCGTGGAGCTGTACTTCTTGCTGACGGAATTGAGGGTAATCACAGCCGGCCCTTTCGCAGGATGAAGATCAGGAATGTAATGCCGCCGACGGCTTCGATGATGATGCCGACCACGCCTTCTGCGTAGAAGATGTTCTTCATGACGAAGTAGGCGCCGGCCAGGACCACGAAGCCGATGAGGAAGGACATCGGGTAGATGTAGCGGTGGTCGTAGGTGTCCGCCAGCTGGTAGGCCAAGGTGGCCACCAGGAAGCCGAGGAAGGTCAGCGGGCCCACCAGTGCGGTGGTGACCGCCATGAGAATCGATACGAAGAACAAGGTCTTCATGACCTCGCGGCGGTGGTTGATCCCCAGGTTGATGGTGGTTTCCTTGCCCAGGGCCAGGATGTTCATCTTCTTCGAGGACAGCACCAGGTAGCCGCCGGCAATGGCCACCAGCGGGATGGCCACGGGCATGTAGCTCATGTCGGCGTTGGCCATCGAGCCGAACAGGCGTGCGGTGAGGACATCGAATTCGCTCGGGGTCAGCAGGCGCTGCATGAAGGTCGAGATCGAGCCCAGCCCGGTGCCGATGATGATGCCCACCAGCAGCATGATCTGGATGTTGCCCAGCTTGCCCGAAAGCAGCCAGCCGTACAGCGCCACCGAGAGGCCCACCATGATCGCCACTTGCAGGACGAACTGGCTGACACCGGTGAAGAAGGTCACCCCGGCAACGCCCAGCACGAAGATCGCACCGGTCTGCACCACCCGGTACAAGGCTTCGAAGCCCATGATCGACGGGGTGATGATGCGGTTGTTGGTCACCGTTTGGAAAGCCACCGTGGCGATGGACTGGCAGGCGGCCACGATCACCATGGTCAGGATGTTGCTGGCGCGCAGCTTGGCGATGATCCAGAATCCGTCGGAGCCAAATGGCATGGGGTTATCCCAGGCGAGCAAGCCGATCCCGAAGAACAGGGCCAGCCCGATCATGATGGACAGGGTGATCCAGTAGCGTTTGCGGACCTTTTTGGTGGGCAGCGGCCCGGCAGAACGGCCGGAGTGGTGGATGCCCAAAGCGGGGTGAGTCATGAGATTAGCCAACTTTACGCTGCCTCAGAAGCAGGAAGATGAAGACGGCCGCGCCGAGCACGCCCAGGATCAGGGAGACCGGGACCTCGAACGGCATGATGATGGTGCGGCCGATCAGGTCGCACACCGTGGTGATCGCGATGCCCAGCAGGCAGACCCAGGGCAGGTTGCTGCGCAGGTCGTCACCGCGGACCATCGAGACGATATTCGGCACGATCAGGCCGAGGAATGGCAGGTTGCCGATGACCACGGTGACCACGCCGGTAGCGACCGCGATCAGCGCGGTGCCCAGCAGCATCACCTGGCGGTAATTCAGCCCGACGTTGGTGGCGATTTCCTCGCCGAGCCCTGCTACGGTGAAGCGGTCGGCCACGATGTAGATGGCAATGGCGACGATGGCCACGATCCACAGCACCTCGTACTGCCCGCGGATCACAGAGGTGAAGGAACCCGCCAGCCAGATGCCCATGGACTGCAGCTTGTCGGTGGACAGCGCGAAGAAGGTGGAGAAGGCGCCGACCACGGAACCGAGCATGATGCCCACGATCGGCACGGTCAGCGAGGCCTTGAGCGAAATGCGCTGCAAGAACAGGAAGAAGATCATGGTGCCGATGAAGGCGAAGACAATCGCGACGCTCATCTTGGCCAGCAGCGACGCGCTGGGGAAGAGCACCAGCATGGTCAGTAGGCCCAGGCCCGCCCATTCGGTGGTGCCGGTGGTGGTCGGCTCCACGAAACGGTTCTGGGTCAGCAGCTGCATCACCAATCCGCTCATGGCCATGGCCGCTCCGGCCAGTACCAGCGCAAGGGTGCGCGGAATGCGGGTGACGGCGAACATCATGGCGCCGTCGTCCATGCCGAAGATGTCGTAGACGCCGGTGAACAGGGAGAACGCCAGCAGCACCAGTACTGCGAGGATGCCCAATGCGAGTTTTCCGGAAAGGGCCTTGCTCTTGGTCCGGGCTGGGGAGGTCGTGCTTGTCATTATGCCGCCGTGGAAATAAGTGGTGGGAAAACAGCTCTAGTGGCGAAGCCGGAATTCGGCTTCGCCACTAGCTGGCTGGGGTGTCCGGAATGCTACTTGGCAGCTTCCAGCGCGTCAGCGAAAGTATTCAGGAACTCGGTGTAGGTCTGGATGCTCTCGTTGGTGTAGGTGTCAGCAGGCATGACGACAACCTGGGATTCCTTCGAGGCGGTGACATTCTGCAGCGCCTCGGACTTCTCCAGCAGGTCCTTTGCCGGCTGGTAGTCCGCACCGTCGGCTTCAACCGCTGCGTCGCGGTCCATGACGATGATCCAGTCCGGGTTGGACTTGGCGATGGCTTCGACCGAAACGTCGTCGCCCTCGTGGTCGGTGGAGGATTCGTCGAGCTTCAGCGCCGGGGTCAGGCCCAGGAAGTCGAACATCGGGCCGACGGTGCGGCCGGTGGTAGGAGCCGAGTAGCCCAGCTCGCCGCCCGAGGCGATCAGGCCCATGACGGTCTGGTCCTTGTCGTAGGCATCGGTGACGCGCTTCTCGGCGGCTTCGAAGTCCTCAACGAGCTTTTTGGCCTCGGCCTGCTTGCCGAAGATCTCGCCCAGGGTGGTGACCTGGCGTTCCAGCTCAGCGTCAAATGGCTCGCCTTCGCGTGGGTCCAGCGAAATGATGGCGGCTTCCGGAGCCAGTTCCTTGAACTTCGCGGCGTGCTGGGTGTAGCGCTGGCCGTTGATGATCAGGTCAGGGTCGACGGTGACAACTGATTCCAGGTTCGGTTCCTTGTGGCTGCCCAAGTCCAGGATGTTCTCGTCCTTGGTGTAGGAGATGGTATCCGGCATCAGCGAGACAGCGCCTGCGGTGAGCTTGATGCCCCAGGAATCCAGGGTCTCGAAGGTGCGGTTATCCGTGGCAACGACCGACTGCGCAGGGGACTTGACGGTCTTCTCGCCTTCGTTGTCCGTAACGGTGACAGTCTTGGTGTCGCCGGCCTTGGCCTCAGCAGCCGTATCGGTTGCGGAACCGCAAGCGGTCAGGGACAGTGCGGCGATGCTCAGCAGAGCAGCGGCGCGAAGCTTAATCGAGGCCATGTTTTCCTTCTTCGGACAGCAACCGGCGTTGGTTGCGCTATTGAGTGATCTGATAATTAGCTTAGCCTTATCTGAGCGAATTAAGCCAAACGTCTCTTGTGTTAGCTAAGTCACCCAAATGCGCGAATTTAAGGCCGGAACCGTCCGCAAATGTGGCTCTTGCTGAGGCTTGCCCCAGCTGACTGGGCTATTTCAGGGAGAAATAACGATCATCGGCCTTGTTTAATTAGTGTCCGGAGGCATGGAGGAAGCTGCGTCAGACAGCGTAATGAATTGCACCTCCAGCTCATTGCATGAGCCGAGCCATGGCGCAGATGCTGCCATTGATGCCCGTTTTGCGCGCCGGTATCAGGCTGCCGGGTAGGTGATCCGCGACTGCTGGCCGATCACCGCGCCCGGGCCCAGCTCGGCGGGTTTGGCCGGATGCCCATCGATGATGTGGAATACCTCGGCACCGCGGGCCAGCCGGTGATCGGCAATGATCCTGCGATGGCAACGCCACCATACGGCTTCGGCGCACATGATCGCGGTCTTCTGGCCGGTGGCCCGCGCCTGCAGCCGCGGGAGCGCCTGCAGGAAATCTTCCCCGAGGGCATGATCGGCGTAATTAGGGAAGCTGCGGTTCGTCCACCATGCAGTGACTGCGAAATCGACGCTGCGGCTCACAGGACGCCTGCCGGCCAGCGCTTCCCCGCGGTGCAGGCTGATTCCCGCCGTTCGCAAGGAGGCTTCCAAGGCATCCGCATTGAACTGCGGGAATTTGCGGGAGCCGGCCAGTTTGCGGACATCCACAACATTCGTGATTCCGTACTGCGTTAGCAGTGCGAGGAACTCCTCGATGGATCGTGCCGAATGTCCAATGGTGAAAATTCCGGCGGGCAAAATGCTGGCTCCTTGGGTGGGGAAGGGGCGGGGCTAATGCTGATCGTGCTTGGCGGAGCTGAGGACTAGTTGGAGCAGCTCTTCGACTTCGGCAGCACGGGACTGCCAGTAGCCGGTATCGAGCCCGAAGCCGAGCGTTGCTTCATCGGCGCGTTTCTTGAAATAGTCCCGGTGGTCCTCCAGCGCATTGGCCAGGTCCGCGAATTGGTCATTGCTCAGTTCCAAGTTCAAGGTTCTCTGCTTCATGAGCTTCATCCTGGGTCGAGTGCGAATTCTATGAACCCGAGCGTACGCCCATTGCCAACCGAAATGACCGCTATCAAGCTGGCACTCAGAAAGTCGTCGCCGAAGCTCGCCGGGAATAGGCTCGTGGCAGGCCTTGTTGTGCCGAATACGAGCATCGATCAGAAGGAGCAGTTCATGGCTGAAGAAAATCGAGTAGTTCTCATTGGCGGACATGGGAAGGTTGCCCTGCTGGCAGCGCCCAAGCTGGTTGGGCGCGGCTACGCGGTCAACTCGCTGATCCGCAACCCGGAGCATGCAGCCGACATCAGCGCCACGGGCGCCACCCCAGTAGTCATCGACATCGAAAGCGCTGGCGTGGATCAGTTGGCCCAGGCCTTTTCCGGTGCAAGCGCCATCGTCTTCTCCGCAGGTGCCGGTGGCGGCAACGAGCATCGCACCCGCGCCGTGGACTATGATGCCGCGGTGCGTTCCATGCAGGCCGCCAAGCAGGCCGGCGTGGACCGCTTCGTGATGGTCTCCTACAGCCGCGCCCTGGTGGATGTGGACAGCCTGGATCCGGCCAACTCGTTCTACACCTATGCCAAGGCCAAGCACGACGCCGACGCGTACTTGCGCGGCACGGAGCTGGACTTCACGATCCTGGGCCCGGGGGCGCTGACCCTGGAACCGGCCAGCCAGCGCGTGGTGCTGGCTGACAAGGCAGGCAAGGTGAACGGAGCAGACGTTGAAGGCGAGGCATCGCAGACCTCGCGCGAGAACGTCGCCGAAGTGATCACCCATGTGGTGGCCAATAATGCAGCACGCTGCTCCACCGTGAACTTCTACAACGGCAACATGCCGATCGTGGAAGCGATCGTCTAGGAATGCGCAGCCGCAGCCCTGCCTCCGCAACGGGGGCAGGGCTGTTCTGCATCTGCGGATGAAAGTTCCGCGGCTTCCACTGAGTGGATGCGGGGCCTTCTGCCTGCGGGCAAGCGGTGGGATCATGTGCCCATGACCAAACGAGAACCCGCTGCGAATCACTACGGGCGCGATGTCTCGAGCAGGATCGGGAGCGCCGGACCCGGCCTGTTCGAGCAGTACCCGCTGCTGGCCAAGCTGTGGGAGGACGCCAAGGAGCTTCTCGCGGTCCGGAGCAATGATGCGCACACCCTGTATTCGGTGTCCTTGGCCCATCAGCTGCTGGGCCATCACCCGCAAGCCGATGCCAATATCGTGCTGCCGGCCATGCTGCTGCACGATATCGGCTGGTCTGCCGTGGATCCGGCCCTCGTGCTGGGCGCTATTGCACCGGGTGCGGGCAATGCCGAAGGTGGGCCAGGTGCAGATCACCGACTGGGAGAAGGTCTATGCCGCGATCCCGCATCAGGATATCTTCACGGAACGCAAGATCGACCGGCCCGGAGCCCTGGTTGTCGTCCGCCCGGACATGTATGTCGCCCAGGTCTTGCCGTTGACTGCCCGCGCGGAACTGGCCGAGTTCTTCTCGAAGAACATGGCATTGCCGAAGGTGCCTGAATTCTCCTAGGCCAATCCGGTCCTCGATGGAGAGCAGGGCAAGAAGAAAACCCCGGTGCCGAAGCACCGGGGTTTCCTTTTGTCATCACTCGCACCTTCATGAGGTACTTATAACTCTAGGACGGCTGACTGTGAGCGCGCTGGGCTGAGCCTGCCATTTGGCTTGGCATTCAGAGACCCGCCGGAACGACGGCCGCCGGAGTCATGGGAAAGCCGGTCACGGTCTTGGGCCGCGGGGGAGCGTAGGTGCGCACCTTTGAGGTGCTCAGCCCCATGCGGACCAGCGACTCCGCGATGGTCACCGCTGCGCGCACGCCATCAACAATTGGCACGCCGGTGGCCAGCCGCACCTGTTCCTCCAGCTCGGCCATGCCGCCGCAGCCCAGGCAGATCACTTCGGCCTTGTCGTGCTCCACTGCCTGGCGGGATTGCTCGACGATGGCCGCTACCGCGCGCTGCGGATCGGATTCCAGTTCCAGCACGCCCAGCCCGCTGGCGCGCACCGAGGCGAGCCGGTCGGTCAGGCCGGCCAGTTTCAGCCGGTCCTCGATCAGCGGCACCGTGCGGTCCAGCGTGGTGACCACCGAATACTTGTGGCCGAGGAATTGCGCCGTGGAGGCGGCGGCTTCGGTAATGTCCACGACCGGGACATCTAGCAGTTCCTGCAGGCCCTCGCGGCCGTGCTCGCCGTAGCCTGCTTGGATGACCGCGTCGAATGGCTCGGTGTAGCGGACCACCTTGTCCATTACGGCGATGGCCGCCAGATAGCTTTCGAAATTGCCTTCGCAGGAGTCCGCCCCGAAATCCGGGGTCAGCTCGACGATCTCGGTGCCGGGCGAGGCGACCTGCCGTGCGGAATCCCCGATGGCGCGGGTCATGGACTGCGTGGTGTTGACGTTCAGGATCAGAATGCGCATGAGTTGTCCTAATGGGTTGGTGCCACGGCGATCGGCTCGCCATCGATGTCTGCCAGATCGTGCTGGCGCTTGGCCAAGGCCAGGTAGGCCAGGGCGCCGGCGCCCGAACCCAGGAACCAGGCAAACGGGCCGACCACGTGCAAGGCGGGGACGAAGGCCAGCACCAGTGCGATCACCGAGCTGATCACCAGTGCCCCGACGGCCCGGTAGTTCACGCCGCGGGTGAAGTAGTAGGTGCCTTCGGCATCCGAGCGGTACAAGTCCATGACGTTGATCCGGGCTTTGCGGATCAGCCAGTAGTCGGCCATGATGATGCCGAACAGCGGGCCAAGCAGCGCGCCCAGGCCGCCCAGGAAGTAGTTGATGATCTCGGGGGAGTTGTACAAGTTCCAGGGCAGGATGACCAGGCCGATGACTCCGGAGATCAGTGCGGCGGTGCGGAAGTTCAGCTTCTTCGGGAGCAGGTTGGTCAATGCGTAGGTCGGTGCCACGAAATTGGCCATCAGGTTCACCGCGATGGTCAGCACCAGCAGGGCGGCGGAGGCCAGCAATAGCAGCAAGGTGTTCGGGATCGCGCCCACAATATCCGACGGCGAGGTGATGACCTGGCCGTTGATGGAGAACTGCGTACCGGTCAGCACCACCACGATGGCTCCGAAGAACATCATATTCAGCGGAATGCCGAAGAAGTTGCCCTTCACGATCGCCTTCTTGGAGGATGCGCCACGGGTGAAGTCGCAGAAGTTCAGGACGAAGGTGCCGTAGATCGAGACCCACAGGGCGGCTGCGCCGAACATCGCGGTCCACATCTCGATGCCGGTCTTCGATTCGCCGGTGCTCATCGAGACGTTGAAACCCGATTCGAAGAGCATCCAGATGGCCAGGCCCAGGAAGGTGGCCAGGATGACCGGGCCAGCGAAGGCCTCGTACTTGCGGATCATCTCCATGCCGTAGCTGACGATGACCAGCTGCACCGCCCAGAGGGCGACGAAGCAGATCCAGCCCAGGGCGTTCAGTCCCAGGAAGCTGGTCTGCTCCAGGGCTGCGGACCCCGGGGCCACGGCAATCACCATGACGGCGAGGACCTGGGCGGCGAGGTAGGTCTGGATGCCGAACCAGGCAATGGCCACGGCCCCGCGCAGCAGCGCGGGAATCTGGGCGCCGTTGATGCCGAAGGCGATGCGGCTCATCACCGGGAAAGGGACACCGGTTTTCTCGCCCATGAACCCCGAGAAGTTCAGCAGCGCGAAGAGCAGGACCGCTCCAATGCCCAGCGCGCCGAGGATCTGCCAGCCGCTCATGCCCAGCGCGAAGAGCCCGATGGCGAAGGTGTAGTTGCCCAGCGAGTGCACGTCGTTGGCCCACAGGGTGAAGATGCTGTAAGAGCTCCAGGTGCGCCCGGAGCGGGTGGTTGGTGCCAGGTCCTGGTTGTAGAGCGACGCGCTCAACTCGAAGGGATTGGCCCGGTCGATAGCGGGCCGGTTTTCCTGCGGTGCGGCCTCGGGCACCATTTCAGGGGTCTTTTGCGACATGATGGACATCCTTGTCAAAGGGTCATGCATCCGGGCAGGCGCATTCGGGCGCACTGCGGCAAGGGAAGATGACAGATCTGGGGAAGCGGAGCGTTCAGGGGAACGGCCCGTGCCTGCCTGCGGGGACGCAGGACAGGTAGGCGGGCCCGCTTACGGGTAGATCGGCTGTCCGAAATTAACGTAGAACTCGGCCGGCGAGCCGAGAAGCGGCATGGCCGGGCGCGGCGCAACGGCAAGCCGCTGTGCGCTGTGCGTGATGCACGGTGGAAAAAGCATGGCTGCTCCTGAGCTAGGAAGTCACTCCGAGATATGTGCCAGGTGAGTAACCACCACTGTATGCACTGGATCACATTCCCGCAATAGAAAATGATAATTTCACCAGATGGTATTTTGGCCGGATTCCGGAGCCTTTTATTCCATTCCCGGAATCCGCTGATGAGCCTGCTTTTATCAGGATCGCACCGGGCGCCATTCCTGTCCTGATGCCACTGCAGCGCCCTCCTGTGCGACTCTGCGCGCATCGGCACTTCGTCCCGAAACCTTCTTGACAGTGATTGGCGTCTCGTCCTAGAGTTTTCATAAAGCAAAAGCTAACTTCCATAAAGCGGAATCTTTGGAAGATGTTCTTGAAGGGAAATCCAGTGTCCTACACTCTGAACTGCTCGATCCTCCTCACCGAGTTGCCGCTGCTGCAGCGCGCGGATGCCGCCAAGCAGGCGGGTTTCGACAGCGTCGAATTCTGGTGGCCATTTGGCGAAGCCGCACCCTCCGGCAAGCAGGTCGACGAATTTCTCGCCTCGCTGGCCAACGCGGGCGTCCAGCTGGACGGATTGAACTTCTTCGCCGGCGACATGCCGGCAGGCGACCGCGGACTGGTTTCATGGCTGGGGCGCGAGTCCGAATTCAAGGACAATGTCGACGCGGTAGTGGCGATCGCCGAAGCTACCGGCTGCAAGGCCTTCAACGCCCTGTACGGCAACCGCATCGAGGGCGCCGGCCCGGCGGCCCAGGATGCGCTGGCCTTGGAGAACCTGGTGGCCGCGGCCCAGGGCGTGGCCAAGGTCGGCGGCACCGTGCTGATCGAGCCGGTCTCCGGCACGGAAGCCTACCCGCTGAAAACTGCGGCCCAGGCGCTTGCGGTCGTCGAGGCTGTCAAGGCCCAGGGCGAAGGGAACATCGCGCTGCTGGCCGACTTCTACCACCTGTCAGTCAACGGCGATGACGTCGCCGCCGTCATTGAAACGCATGCCAAGGACTTCGGCCATATCCAGATCGCCGATGCGCCGGGCCGCGGAGCTCCGGGCACCGGGGACCTGCCGCTGCAGGACTGGATCAAGCGCTCGCGCGAGTTGGGCTACACCGGCAAGGTCGCCCTGGAGTACAAGCAGGGAGCGGCCACCGCCTTCGACTGGCTCCAGAGCGCCAGCAGCAGCGCCGCAGTCTAGAGAACACCTTTTCGCACAAGAATTTTTGGAGAATCACATGTCGCAGAACATCGCCTTCATCGGACTGGGCATCATGGGCCTGCCGATGGCCAAGAACCTGGTCAACGCCGGCTATCACGTCACCGGCTACAACCGCAGCGACAAGGCCGGCAATGAGCTGGCCGCCGCTGGCGGAACCAAGGCCGCCTCCATCGCGCAGGCAGTGGCCAATGCGGACGTGGTCATCACCATGGTCCCGGATTCCCCGGACGTCCAGGCCGTCACCCTCGGCGCGGAGGGCGTCTTCGCCAATGCGAAGGCCGGAGCCCTGTGGATCGACAACTCCTCGATCCGTCCCGACGTAGCCGTCGACCTTGCGGCCGCGGCCCGCGACGCCGGACTGCGCCCGCTCGATGCCCCGGTCTCCGGCGGCGAGTCCGGCGCGATCGAGGGCGTGCTGTCCATTATGGCCGGCGGCGAGCAAGCTGACTTCGAGGCGGCCAAGCCGGTGCTCGAAGCGGTGGGCAAGACCATCGTGCTGGTGGGTCCTTCGGGCTCCGGGCAGACCGTCAAGGCGGCCAACCAGCTGATCGTCGCGGCCAACATCCAGGCCCTGTCCGAAGCGGTGCTCTTCCTCGAAGCCTATGGCGTGGACACCGACGCGGCGATCAAGGTCCTCGGCGGCGGCCTGGCCGGCTCCAAGGTGCTTGACCAGAAGGCCCAGAAGATCCTGGACCGCGAATTCGCCCCGGGCTTCCGCCTGGCCCTGCACAACAAGGACATGGGCATCGTGACTTCCGCGGCCCGCGAAGCCGGTGTCGTGCTGCCCCTGGGCGCACTGGTCGCCCAGCTGGTCACCTCCACCGTGGCTTCCGGCGACGGGACACTGGACCATTCGGGCCTCTTCCGCGGGGTGCAGCGCCTGGCCGGAAAGATCGACGCCCCGGTCCCTGCCTAGCACCACCAAATCTTCCTACGGCGGGGACAACTAGGTAACCCGCTTCTTCAGCTAGCGGCCGCGCAATACCGGCTACGCTCCGGTGCCGCCGGACCCTTGGTACACGGCAGGGGCCCAACGCACCGTACCCGATGCGCAATGGGCTTTGTTCCAGTTCATCGCCGCTAGCTGGTGCTCAAGGAAGCGGCGTTGTGGTGACTCATGCACCTTGGCTTCCCGCCGTAGGTATCCTTCTTTTCCTCTTCTCGTTCCAAAGGACGTATTCCCATGCCTAAGATGCGCGCAATCGACGCCGTCGTCCAGATCCTGGCCAAGGAGGGCGCCACCGAGGCGTTCGGCCTGCCAGGAGCCGCGATCAACCCGCTGTACTCGGCCATGAAGGCCCACGGCGGCATCCGCCACACCCTGCACCGCCACGTCGAGGGTGCCAGCCACGCCGCGGACGGCTACTCGCGGGCCACCGGCAAGATCGGCCTGTGCCTGGGCACCTCCGGCCCTGCCGGCACCGACATGATCACCGGCCTGTACGCCGCGATCGCCGACTCCATCCCGATGCTGTGCATCACCGGGCAGGCCCCGACCAATGTGCTGCACAAGGAGGACTTCCAGGCCGTGGACATCGAGTCCATCGCCAAGCCGGTGACCAAGTACGCCTCGACCGTGCTGGAGCCGGGACTGGTTCCGGGCACCTTCGCCAAGGCCTTCCAGATCATGCGCTCGGGCCGCCCGGGCCCGGCCCTGATCGACCTGCCGATCAACGTGCAGATGGCCGAAATCGACTTCGACATCGATGCCTACGAGCCGTTGCCGGTTCAGAAGCCGAAGGCCACGCGCGGCCAGGCCGAGAAGATCGTGGACCTGCTGCTCTCCGGAAGCAAGCCGATCATCATCGCCGGCGGCGGCGTGATCAACGCCAACGCCAGCGCGCAGCTGGTCGAACTCGCCGAGGAACTGGACATCCCGGTCTCCCCGACCCTGATGGGCTGGGGCGCCATCCCGGATGACCACCGCCTGCAGTCGGGCATGGTCGGCATCCAGACGCACACCAAGTACGGCAACCAGACCTTCCTGGAATCGGATATGGTGCTGGGCCTGGGCAACCGCTGGGCCAACCGCCACACCGGGGATCTGGCCACCTACCGCGCCGGACGCAAATTCATCCACGTGGATATCGAAGGCACGCAGATCGGCCGGGTGTTCTCCCCGGACCTGGGAATCACCTCGGATGCCGGCGCCGCCATCGAGGCCATCCTGGAAGTCGTGCGCGAGCGCAAGGCCGCCGGCACCCTGCCGGACTACTCGGCCTGGGCCAGCGAGTCCACCGCCCGCAAGTCCACCGGGCACCGCAAGACCAACTTCGAGAACGTGCCGATCAAGCCGCAGCGCGTCTACCAGGAAATGAACGCCGCCTTCGGCCAGGACACTACCTACGTGTCCACCATCGGGCTCAGCCAGATCGCCGGCGCGCAGATGCTGCATGTCTACAAGCCGCGCAACTGGATCAACGCCGGACAGGCCGGCCCGCTGGGCTGGACCGGACCGGCCGCACTGGGCGTCGTGCGCGGCAAGCCGGGGGAGAAAGTCGTGGCCCTCTCCGGAGACTACGATTTCCAGTTCATGATCGAGGAGCTGGCCGTCGGCGCCCAGTTCAAGCTGCCGTACGTGCACGTGGTGGTCAACAACTCCTACCTCGGACTGATCCGCCAGTCGCAGCGCGCCTTCGAGATGGATTACCACGTGTCCCTGGGCTTCGATAACATCAACTCCCCGGAAACCAACGGCTACGGCGTGGACCATGTGAAGGTCGCCGAGGGCCTGGGCTGCAAGGCCGTGCGCGTCGAGGATCCGAGCCAGCTGGCTGCCGGATTCGCGCAGGCCAATGCGCTGGCCGAAGAGCACCAGGTGCCGGTTGTGGTGGAAGTGATCCTGGAAAAGGTCACCAACATCGCCATGGGCGCGCAGCTGGATGCAGTCAATGAATTCGAAGACCTGGCTTTGGACGCCGCCGATGCACCAACCGCGTTGGTGCCGATGGCAGCCTCGGCCACCGTGGGTGCGTGAAAGGGCAGTCGTCGCTGACCTCCAACCCGCAAAGTTTGGCGCGGGGCACCGGTTCACCAATACGGGTGTGCCCCGCGCCACAACAACCTAGACTTGGCATAGAGCTGCCGAGCCCCAAGAACACCTAGCAATTAACGAGTAGGAACACCTCATGAGCATCAACGAAGCTGTTGGCCGCACATCGTCCCCGACCACCACCGGAACCGCCTATGACCTGGTGCTGCGCGGCCAGCAAGTGCTGACCGCGCAGGGCATTGCCCCGCGCGAAATCGGCGTGCGCGACGGAAAGATCGTCGCCGTGCAGGAATTGGGTGCCGGACTGGCCGCAGAGCGCGTCATCGAGGTGGCCTCCGACGAGGTCCTGCTGCCCGGACTCGTTGATACCCATGTGCACGTGAACGAGCCAGGCCGCACCGAATGGGAAGGGTTCGAGTCGGCGACCAAGGCCGCCGCTGCCGGCGGGGTGACCACCATCGTGGACATGCCGCTGAACTCCATCCCGCCCACGGTGAACCTCGAAGCGCTGGAAATCAAGCGCGCGGCCGCTTCCAAGAACGCCTATGTCAACGTCGGCTTCTGGGGCGGTGCCATCCCGGGCAACAAAAAGGATTTGCGCGAGCTGCACGAGGCCGGAGTCTTCGGGTTCAAGTGCTTCCTGCTGCATTCTGGAGTCGACGAGTTCCCGTCCCTGAGTGTAGGCGAGATGGAAGAGGACATGGCCGAACTGGCCTCCTTCGACTCGCTGATGATCGTGCACGCCGAGGACTCCGATATCATCGGCAACTCCCCGCAACCGGTGGGCGGCAAGTACGCCGGCTTCCTGGACTCGCGCCCGCGCGATGCCGAGAACACCGCCATCGCGCAGGTGATCGAACGCGCCCGCACAACCGGAGTGCGCGCCCACGTGCTGCACCTGTCCAGCTCGGATGCGCTTGAGATGATCCGCGAGGCGAAGGCCGAGGGCGTGCTGCTCACCGTGGAAACCTGCCCGCACTACCTGACCTTGCTGGCCGAGGAAATCCCCGACGGTGCCACCGCCTTCAAATGCTGCCCTCCGATCCGCGAGAACGACAACCGCGAGCTGCTCTGGAAGGGCCTGGAAGAAGGCGTCATCGACTGCATCGTTTCGGACCATTCCCCGTCCACCATCGACCTGAAGGATGTGGAGAACGGCGACTTCGGCGTGGCCTGGGGCGGAGTGGCTTCGCTTCAGCTGGGGCTGCCGCTGATCTGGAGCGAGGCGAAGAAGCGCGGGCTGAAGCTGGAACAGGTCGTGCAGTGGATGGGCCTGAATCCCGCGAAGCTTGCCGGACTGGGCGCCAAGGGCAGCATCGAGGTAGGCAAGGACGCGGACTTCGCGGTCTTCGCTCCTGAGGACACCTTCGAGGTGGACGTCCAGAAGCTGCACCACAAGAACCCGATCTCCCCGTATCAGGGCAAGACGCTGAGCGGCGTGGTCCGCCGGTCCATCATTGCCGGGACCGACGTGGATTTCCGGAATCCAACGGGTCAGCTGATCCGCCGCGAGAGCTAGGAACCGGTACCTCGCAGAGCCCCTGTCCTCAGGACGGGGGCTCTGCCGCGCCGTGGGCAATAATAGCCCCGGCGTGCTTTGGCCACCACAGATTC
Organism: Glutamicibacter sp. NPDC087673; assembly: GCF_044743255.1. NCBI lineage: Bacteria > Bacillati > Actinomycetota > Actinomycetes > Micrococcales > Micrococcaceae > Glutamicibacter > Glutamicibacter sp. NPDC087673. Next base: position 567,350 of record NZ_JBIUWB010000001.1, on the reverse strand, counting down.
GCAGCGTATTCACCGGTGGTACGCAGGCTATTTCCTTGGCGCATAACAAACAGGTATCGATTGGATGTGGCGTTAAAGGATTGGGCTGCCCAGCTCATAGACTGTCAGCACTATGGGGATAGAGCAGCCGTCACTCTGAATACAGGAAATGGGTATGAACGCGATTACTGCTGCTTCGATAATGAGCAAAGAAGTCGACGATCTGGCGTTGGGCGAAGTGGTTCAGGTGTCGCTGGTTCTCGGCGCGATCCTCATGGTTGTGCTCCTTGCCTTCGGGCTCAAGACCTATGCCCATTGGCGCCGGCATGCCAACGGCACTCCAGCTGATCGGCGTCCGGCCGAGCGTGATGAGGCTCCGAGTCCAGCAAGCGGTACCCGGCAACTCCCAGCACCGCGGATTGAAGTGCTTTCGGCGCTCGGGGACCTGCGCCGGACAAGGGCCTTGAACCGCGGTTTAGAGGACAGCAGATGAGGACAGGGATTCGGCCGGCCGCAACGGGATAGTTAGTCAAGGACAGGATTGGTAGTCTCAAGCCCATGCAGGGCCGCACTTGGCTTGGCCCGCGCGATAACGGGCTGGAGGTATAGCGGTGGTTGACGCATCCCGGGTCCACCCGGCCTTGCCACGCTTCCTGCGCTGGGCAGATCCCGAGTCACGCCTCTTGCTGGTGCGCGCAGCGCCCGAAACCGGACGGATCTGGTTCGCGAAATCCTGGATGGGGGACCGGAAGGGTGCCGTCCATGATTTCTCGGAGCGGCCATTCGAGGTGCTGGAAGAACTCGAGAAGATTTCCCTGCTGCTAGCCCGAGACCCGCAACTCCATGCCGCAGTGGTGCTTGCACCGGGGCATACGGTGTGCTGAGGGTTTGGTTGACACTTCGACCGCATGACCAAGCTTTGGTTATGCGCAAACGAAGGAACAAAAGCCATGCCAAGAATCTTCACCGAAGAATTCAAGAAGGCCGCAGTCGCTCTCGTCGAATCAGTGATGTCGCAGAAGCAAGTCGCTGCGGATCTGTGAGTCTCAAAGACAGCACTGCAAACTTGGGTTCGCGATGCCCGCTACCAATCCCACGGATTCGCCCCATCCTCCGATGCTGACGAATGCAAAGAAATGATCCAGGCTCTCAAACGGATCCGGGAGCTCGAATTGGAGAACGAAGTGCCGCGCAAGGCTGCAGCCTACTTATCCCAGCCGCACATCCGTTGCCCAATATATTGGGCCCGTTCGTCCAAGAATTAGTCGCCAGAACAGGCAGTAAACGCATTTCTGTGGCGGTGACGCGCCGGGTCTTGGGATTCAGCACCCAGGCGTATTACAAGTGGCTGAAGAAGCCCGTCTCTGAGCGGCGGGTGTGGAGGCTGTGTCGTGAGGCTGCAATCCGCTTAGTGATCAGTCAACACAAGCGCAAGCACGTTCCGGCAGGCCCTGTGGTGCATGATGACCTTAGTGCAGCGGAACTTCACCGCCGAGCGACCCAACCAGTTGTGGTTGACCTATATCACCGAGCACCACACGAGTGAGGAAAGACTATACCTATGCGCGATCAAAGACGTCTTCATCAACCGAATCGTTGGCTATTCAATGGATTCGCGGATTAACACCCAACTGGCTGTCAACGCCGTGGAAATGGCAGTGGCGCACCGAGGCCATCCGTGTGGGGTCACAGTTCACAGCGACCGTGGCAGCCAATTCCGATCCAGGAAATTCACCCAGGCTCTCGAGTGTCAGGGGCTGGTTGGTTCGATGGGCAGGGTTGGGGCAGCTGGTGACAATGCGGCTACGGAGTCGTTCTTCAGCATGCTGCAGAAGAACGTGTTGGACCGTCGCTGGTGGTCCTCCCGCCAGGAACTTCGTCTGGCCATTGTTGGGTACCTGGAGGGGAGGTATAACCGCAAGAGCAGGCGACGAGGTTTTGGGGAAAATGACCGCGAGCCAGTTCGAGGCTATAATGTTCGAGTCTGTCGCTCTGGCAGAGTAAACCTTCGTGTCAACCAAACCCTCAGCAGACCCCGCAGCAGGGCTATTCCTCAACCTGCGAAGCCCCTGGTGGTTTCAACTTTGGTGACCTGGAAGCGGATGAATGGGCACACCTCATGCCCAATTCGAGGATGACCTCTCCATTCGGGCCGCGTGCGTGCCCGCTGGCCAGCTGCTGTGGCATGCCTTTCCTGATGATGCAGGAAGGCGTTTACCTGGCAGGATCAGACCCCTACTTCCACGATCCCACGGACATGAAAATCACGTATGCCAGAGTCGGCAAGATCGACAAGCTCTACGACTCCAATGGCAACTACATCGTCGCCCAGTTGACCGAAGCATTGTATTCGGAATTCGAGTTCCACGAAGCCCAAGGTCACTCCCTGCTGGTCAAAACCGGGAATGTGGTGAGAAGGGAAAACCGCTGGGCAAACCGGGTGCTACCGGCAATTCCAGCGGCATCCACGTCCACCTCCAGACCAACAACCCGAAAACCTCAGGTTTCGACCGCCCAGCAATCAACAACGGCAATACCTATGACCCGGTATCGATCCTTCGACAGCAAAAAGTGAACATCCAAAGCCCCCCCAAACTCATGAGCCTCGCCCTGGTGGCGGCACGCGTTACAGAGCTGGCCGGATGCACCAGTGCGGGAACAGACGCCGAACCTATCAGTTTCCCGCCCATGACGGCTATGCGGACACCAACTGCCAGTAGCCCCTCCCTAAGCAGCGGCCCCAAGCACGGGGATGCTGTGGATGATCCCGCCAAAATCGAATTGGCCAAGCAAAGCAGCAATGTTCATGACCACCTGGAAACCGAACAAGGACTTCAACCGCACCGCAGCTGAACTGCGCGCCCGCAAGCTCATGACCAGCGAACGGGACAAAGAGGTCATCGGCTCGGAACGGCCCGCGACCGGTGTTGAATGGTTGACAGCCGCAGAAAAGAAGGCGACCAGCAAGCCCTCGGTGAAGCTGATGGCAGAGCGCCACGAGCCAGACCGTTGCGGTCACCGCCACCTGGCAATGGGTCACCAAGAACGGAGTATCCTGGGCTGGGGAGGGAATCAGACGTTCTTCTCCACTTTCACCGACACCGCACCGTACAAGGTTCACGACTACGTTTCATTGAGCAAATAAGCAGCCTGGACGGCGCTGCCGATTTGCCTCTTGGAAAAGCCAAAGCGACATGAGAACTACAGAAAGATTCTGCGGGCCCGCATTCTCGAGGTTCTATGCGTTACGACATGCACCGCTGGCAGCAAAAATGGTACGGAATCCTCCGCTTATCGTGCGGTCCAGCATGTCGGCAAACCGGAGATACGGATTTACAGCTAGGCTAGTTTCGTTTGCTAGATTTTCAGATCCAACCACTGGGCGGCGAATCGTTTTTTCCCCCAAGAATAACGATTCCCAGTGGGCCCGCTGGTTTTCCCCAAAAACTTGCGGGTTGCTTTCCTTGCCGATGAGAAGACCCCGCGTGCATTGACAGCGGGGGTCTTCTCATCAAGGGACTGATGCTGGTTATGCAGCCACACACCCAAGAAGTGTTCTTCTTCAGCATTACAGGCCGTAGATTCCCAAGCAGACCATTGGCTGGCATTCAGTCTCCCAATACCAGTGTGTCATCACCATTCGGCGATTCTTCCCATGCTTCTTCGACCACCTGGATCAAATGAGTGACGGAACTAAGGATTTCCGGTGATTCCGATGGGCCCGATAACAAACCATCTCTGTATCTTTTCAGCGCTTCATACAAGGCGTAGCTGGAATCATCATCTTCCATCCGGATAGTGAGCGAGTATGGAACGAACTGTTTGTCAGAATCCATGATTCCTGCTTGATTGTCGTGTCGGAGAACTATCCGCGGCGTATTTGATTGGATGGGCGCTCAGCCGAGATACCGAAGACGTATCTCTCGTGAGAGGTTTGGCTGTTATCGGAATACTTCTAACTCTGCATGCTGTTGGAAGCCGTAAACAGCAAATGGTACTCATGTGTTTTCTTCAGCCATGCGCTTCGAGGCGCGGGTATGTCTGTTGGCCTGCGCGTAGCCAGCGCGCCAGACGAATGCAACTGCCGCTAGAAGCACAGCGCTCAGGACTACGGCCCACCACGGAAAGCCAGGTAGTTCGGATTTTTCTGCTGCGGCGAGTTCATCTGCTAGTGGAGTCGGTGTTACTCGCACTGCATTGACGAGAATCCTGTGGCTGTTCAGCCCGAGAGGAGTGCAGGTAACAAGTGTCAGCATGTCGGTATTGGCGACAGGGAGTATAGCTTCGGTTTCGTCTGGGTCAATGACCACCGTTTTTACAACTTCGTAGGTTAAAGTCTGATCGAGCACCGAAACAGTTAGGCGGTCTCCGATCTGTGCCCGATCCAGATGGGTGAATAGCGTAGATTCCGGTAGTCCGCGGTGCGCTGTCAATACAGAACGGGTTTCATTTCCACCGACCGGCAGCGAAGTTCCCTCCAGATGGCCAATGCCGCGTTGCAGTGTTTCGTCACTTGTGCCGTGGTAAATAGGAAGGTCAATGTCGAGAGATTCATATCGAAGGCGCCCCATGAACCCGTTGCCGGTGGTGTCCAGCATTGAATCGTAGTCCAACTTTTCTTCAGCGACGTTGATGTCACTGCTGGCGATGTTCTCATTAGCTCGGTATACGGCGCCACTAGCTAAGGCGTCATTGTACTCATGGGCGCGGCTAATCTGTTCTGCCCGATATGCTGCGTCATTGGTCGGAGCTTCTCGCATCTCGTTGAGCGCCATCTCAGTCACGCGGGACTGCTCGCGCTGCGAGAACCATGACGCCGTGCGAGGATACATGAAAGTCATGACTCCTGCGAGGATCAGGATGGCCGCGAGGCTCTCCAGCCAGGGCAGCTTCCAACTCCGATGGCGCCCGCTGTGCGGTGCGTGACGCCTAAGTCTCGATGTACTCACTAGTTTTCCTCATAGGTGGTGAAATAGATTTGGCGGCGGCACATGAATGCACCGCCGCCAAATTCTGGGCCTTTATACGTTCAGGCCAGCTGGAGCTTAGGCATCCTGCTTGTTGTTACGGCGACGGGCTGCGAGGAGGAGTCCTCCGCCTGCGGCAACGATTACCAGTCCGCCTACGGTCAGCAGGATCGTGCCCTGAGCACCGGTCATCGGAAGATCTGGACCTTCAGTCTTGGCGTTCACCACGGTCATCGAATTGACATTGTTCTCACCCGGGGTGATGGTGACAGGATTGTCGATTGGCGTTGCGGTGTGGCCAGCTGGAACCACAGTTTCATAAACGCAGTAGTCCTTGGATGGGGCAGGCGCCGCTGGACCGTTGTCAACGTTGGTGATCCAAAGGCCCAGAGGGCTGCTGGCTGGGGTGGTGTGGCTCCACTGCACAAGACCGTTGGCATCGGAGGTGCCGGTGGCCACGGTGCCATTAGCTGGAGCTTCTGCCGGGCAGGTCTCACCGGTGAGGTTGAAGACCTGGAACTCAGCGCCTGCCAGCTTTAGCGCGTTGGGCTTGGAATCATCGGTCTTCAGAATCGAGAGTTGTCCCCAATAGGTGTAAGGAACTTGTTCGCCTGGAACCGTGGTGCCGTTGAAGGTGCTCTTGTAATCGTCGTTCGGGATAGCCCCGTTGCCGACAGAAAGCACGGTGGTGTCGAAGCTAAGAGCGATGCTTTCGCCCATATTCGCATCGAGCACTGCGCGGCCAGCTGCGGTGAAGGTCCACACGGCGTTTCCAGTGACGTTGTAGTGGGTTCCTTGAACAAGTGGCGTACCTCCGACCGTGGCAACTGTCGACTCAGCTACGTAGCGCAGGCGGGAATCGAGGGCGTCGCGAACGATGGCTTCAGTGAACTTCTCGCCATTGTTAAGGGTAGGTACTGGAACGTTCAGCGTCCAGGTCACATCGCTGCCTACGGTCAGTTCGGACTGTGCAGGATCGATGGTCTTGGTTGGTTCATCCAGGATCTGGTTCTTCGGGTCGGCTACTACGTTGTAGTTCCAGCCGCTGCCTTCGGCACCTTCAGAGGTAGGGATCGAAACATAGAAGTCCGGGACCTTGGAGACGATGTTGTTTTGGCCTGGGTCAGTTTCGCGAACGAAGTAGACACCTAAGTCCAAGTTGAAAACAGTAGAGCCATCCACTGTCGACTGGGCAACATCGGTACCTGAAATCAAGCAGTACGGCGCGGAAGGAGCAGCTGGTGCTGAGTTGAACAATCCGTTCAAGCCGTTCCAGTCGGTAGCCGCAGACAGATCGATTGGATCACATGAATTCCCTGCGTTGAGCTTACCGACCTGCTGCACGGTGAATTCAACCCCATCAAGCAAGTTTTCGGGGTCAGGAGTTTCCCCAGTGCCAACGGGTGAACCCGAATACTTGTTCACCGTCAGGGTGCCGCTAGACGGAGCGCCCGGCTGGTCGGGGCCCACAGCTGCAAAGGCAGGTGAACCAAGAAGCAGCAGCCCGCTAGCTGCGATCGAGATGGCTCCAATGGCGGCGGTTGCGCGCCTTAGGAGCGGATTCTTAACGGTCATTGTTTTTCCGTTTTCCTTTCGTTCCCTCACCGCGCATCGGGTTCGGGTGGACTGATGAATTGTTCTTCGAGTGGATTCGAGATGAGGGATTAGTGTGCGCATGATGCGGGTTTTACAAGGAGGTATTGATGTTATGAAACCCCCTGACGGCGTTTGCGCAGACGGATAAGCCCTGCACCAACAAGACCCGCGGCCAGGATCCCGCCACCGAGCATGCTGTAGAAATCACTGCCTAGCCCGCCAGTCAGTGGTATTGCCGGGCCCTCGCGCCGGGTGTTCTCAATTGGGCCGAGGTCGAGAGTCAGGGTATCGGCAGATACTTCAAACACGAGTGGGTTTTCGAGTGGGTAATAGCCAGCTGGTGCTTTGGTTTCTTCCAACTGGTATTCTCCCCATGGCAATTCAGGTATCTTGAAGCCGCCTGCCCGCGGATCACGGTCTGCACCGGTGCACGAAGAAGCTTCCTGCGCGGTGCAGTCCTGGATTGCTAGCCCCTGCCCGCCATTGAAATTCGATGGCCCGGTGAGCGTCCACTGCGATCCGGAGAGGGCCTTGCCGGCCTCGTCGATCTTTTCCCAGTGAACTGCTCCGCTCTTGGGCTTATTGGTGAAGGTGCATTCAGCAACGTCACCTGGTTTAAGACCTGTCAGGACTGAAGCCGCTGAAGAGAGGCTTTTTTCTGCTTTGGCTCCGCCGGCACTAGTCACCGAGCACACACCGCTGACGAAGTCGTACCCGGTTTGCATGGTCTCGCTGATAGTCACGTTGGCAGTGGCCGTAGGATTGTTCGGAAAATTAATAGCCCATGGTGTCGCGACCTCGCCATCGGCACCAGTCAGCGCGGTTGCCGGGGTGCTGATGCTGGTTCCAGAACTGCTTCCGGCTGCCAGGGTGGCGCCTACGGTCCAGTTGTTGGCTGGTTTAGGGTTCTGTCCCTTGAAATCCTGAAGGTGCTTTCCGATTGATACGCTTGCCGGTTTCAAGCTGTTGACGAACGTGCAGTCAACTACGTCCCCAGGAACGATTCCAGCTGCAGGATTGTTGTCCGGACCGGTCAAAGCGATAGTCGTTTTGGTTCCGTCAAGCTTGGTCACGTCGCATTTTCCGCTAGCGAATTTGTAACCGTCCTGCATGACTTCACGTACTTTCAGGTCAGCTTTGTGGGTGCTTGCACCGAATTGGAAACGCCATGAGGACGATCCTTCCGCATTCGTCTGCTGCGTAGTTGCTGATGGGCTAGAAGATACGGAGCCGGTTACAGATTGCGCAGCAGCGCCTACAGTCCAGTTCCTTCCTGGCTGAGGGTTCTCACCTTTTGAGTCGGTGACTTGCTTGTGGACGTTCACTTGCGCGATGAGCGGTGAATTGTAGAACCGGCATTCCACTGCTTGGCCGCTGGAAGGAATCGTGATTTTTCCTGCAGTACCTGTGCCTTGAACGGTTTGAACGCCATCGACCAGACAACGGTAGCTAGAGGCGTAGTTGCTTAGGGTTGTGGTTCCTGCGGCGGTTTCCGCGAAATGCAGTTCGACATTGCGTACAGTCGGCAGGGGACCAACACGCTCGGGCTGCTGCCCATTAGCGTTGCCAGTAGTTGTTGCCGTGCCGATGACAGTGCCGCTAGCGCTTCCCTGGCGTAGGGACAAACCGAATTGATCACCTGATGCTACACGTCCACCTTCAACAAACTTCTCAATGGTGATGGTCGGCGGTGATCCGCATGATGCGAGGTCCGTACTTCCGCCGAAATTCGAGCTCACGACGGTTTTCGGATTGCTCCACCCAGGCATGTCATAAGATTGCACAATATCGCCCGAGCTCAGATAACCCTTGCCGTCGGCGTCGAAGGCAACACCGTTGACGTTGGTCGTGGTGTTATTAACCGTGTTACTGACTGACGAAGTTATAATTCCGCCATTCGCAGACGCCAGATTAGCTGCCGTCACAGAGTATATGGTCGCAGTGCTTCCGGAGCCACGGACAACGAAGAGGTTTCCGTTCGCATCGAAACCCATGTCGCCGTTCGCCGCAGCGGTGGATCCAGTATCTGTAGCGATCCGCCCTTTGTAAGAGATCGCATTTGTCGCAGGATTGTATTCCCATAGCTGGAATGACCGTGTGCTATTGCCGGTAGGGGTGTAGCCGCCGATGTAATAGCGACCGGTGCCCAGATCGACTGCTCCTGCAACGAATACTGCCGAACGATTCAGTGTGCTGGAGTTTACCGCAGCGCCGGTGGTGGACCAGGAACCTGTGTTGACGTCGAAACGGTAAACCGTGGCACCTAGCGTGTCCGTGCTGCGGTGGTAAGCGAATACTGTGGATCCGCCGGCACCGATTCCTAGGCCGTTCATCTGCATGTTTGCCTGGTTGACAGCACTGCCCAGGTTTGAAACAGCTCCATCTGGTGCAACGGCACGGATTTGTCCAGCAGAGGTCAGCCCGTAGACATATCCGGGACCACAGATTGGGGAATAGGTTGCCGCAGCTCTAAGAGCTCTGGACTCCACTACGGAAGCACCCGACTCTTTGGCTGTTGGTTCCGAAGAACTTGGCTCTGGCTCAGGGTCAGTGGTTGACTCGACCGACTTCGAGCTGGAGGGGGACGGCGCTGGTGTTTCCGAAGGATTGTTCAGGAGAGCCGAGGGGAGCGATTCGTCGGTTATGCCCGACGACTCTTCCAAGGAGGAGCCCGATGGCTGCGCAGATTCGGAAACTTCAGGGCCGGCAGTGGACGCTGGACTCTGGGATGCCATTACTGAAAGTTCGCCAGTGTCGGAAGTGGTGCTGGACAATGGCGTGGCAAATGCGGCCCCGGAGTACTGAAAACTTAGGCTTCCGATTGCAACGAGAGCTGCGCAGAAAATGAGCCAGTTCCGAGCTCTTCGGTGCTGAAGAACATCCCGGCCTTGGGAGTTTCTTGGCGCTGGCAGGCCGCTAGGCAACTTGGTTCTGCCGTTACTTTTGCGAGTGCGACGATTCTCGTAGTGCTTGCCCAGCATTTATCGTTCCCCAACTGATGAAAGGCGTGGGGAAGAATGTCACTAGGAAAAGGAAACAAAACCAGAGAGAACTCGCATTAAGCGTTTAACGAAAAATCCCCAAGGTAATAAATCCAGGCCCCCACACCTGAATGTATGATTCGGGATCAACCTACCAAGGAGTTGATAAATAGTCATCTTTGGACTTAGTAACATTTCGTAATAAAGTTTGCTCTCATGCATTTCGATGGGTGCATTCGGGGCCGCTATCCTAGGCCCGACCAAGGGCGTCGATGAGTTGTCCGGTGTCCAATTTGGCATAGCCTCCGCCCACGTCGGATTAACTGGTGGAAGGGCGTTCTCGCAGCTATTTCTACTTCCTGAGAGGGGCATCCTTCCGAAAACTGGCAAGCATTTCGGCGTGGAAAGAGGGTGGGCTTGATACCAGGCTTGTCGAGCTGGTTAGTGAAGTCGTTCGGCGCTATGTGCGCGATGGCATCAACGTCACCGAGCTGATGTTTCCCAGTTGCGCGTTCGGCGATGACGACTTGGAGAATTTCGCGAAGTTCAGTGAGTGCCCTTATTGGCCGAGGTCGGCTGACGGAACGATCGATTCTAAGTCAGATTAAATCTACCTATAGCGGTCAAACCCGGTCACCTCGATCATGAAGAAAGTGGCTGGAACTCTGGACGAAGCCGGTCCGGTGCTCACCATGGATGTGCGATCACCTGCCAACGAAGATCCGAGGGGGACGTCCTGATCCCGGCCAAGATTACGGGCAGCTTCTGAACGTTGTTGACCGCCTGAACATCTGGAATTTTCGGGGCATCGCATCGTCCAATCGGGTTTCGACAGACGAATTGGTGTAGCGGTACATGAAGCAGGAACCTGAAAATTATTCCTTGGAAATCGGGCGTTGGGAAGGCGCAGGTTCCATGCGCAGCAGATCCGTGAGCAAGGAACTGCGAAATGCCGAGGGCCATTCGCTGCTGCATGTCTCCGCTACCCCACTTCGTTGATGGACGACAGCGTAGGGTCCGCATTGGAGGGGGCTTCGAGCCAATTTCCTGCTACTCGCCAGGATGCGGACCAGCCGTGGAATCTATACGAACTCCGGCTCGAAGAAAAAATTCCAAATTAATACGGATTCTTGCGTCATGATTCCCTTTTCCGCGTATCTAAGTGGTGTAGGCGCTGAACTGGGCAACAAGGAATTATGAGGTTTCGAGACGTCCAGTTGTCTTATGGGGAAGATGCTGACGGGTGGGCGAGTTGCAAGTTTGGGGGATGGAACTCGCCCACCTTTCGGGATTTTCAGGTCCATTTCACAGATATATTGGAAAAATCCTGATATGTTCTAAAGGATGAAAATGGCGCCCAAACTCGGGCGGCATCGTCGACGGGGCGCAGGTTGCCGTTAGTCGGACCCAGGGGTTGGGGAATCTTTGGGGGGCGGCTGCGAGCACCTGCCTTGTCGCACGAAACGTTATGGGGACGTAGTGACAATTGATTCTGGGGCACGCTTTACTGAAGTCGGCGATGCAGATTTAATTCGTGGTGTTAGGACAGGAAGCCGCGAAGCCCAGGACCACCTGTATCGACGGCACAAGCAAGTGGCGCTGAATGTAGCGTTCAGGCATACGAACTCTCCTTCCGACGCCGAGGATGTTGTCTCTGAAGCTTTCTTGCGGGTCTTCCGCATCATCGAGCGTGGGGCAGGACCGGATGAGTTCTTCCGCGCCTATTTAATGACTGCGGTATCCCGTGAAGCTTTTTCCAGGAATAAGTCGGCCACGAAGCAAATTGCTGTCGAGGATGTCCAGGAATTCCTTCCAGGCGATGCACACGCGGACGAAGCGATGGAACGCCATGAATCCAACTTTGCCATCGCTGCGTTCAATGCCTTGACCGAACGCTGGAAGACGGTGCTGTGGCTCACCGAAGTAGAGGAACTGCCGCCGAGAGACGTCGCGCCAATTCTAGGAATGACACCCAACGCGGTTTCAGCATTGGCGGTACGGGCGCGCGAGGGATTGCGTGAAGCCTATTTGGCCGCGCACATGAATGGTCAGTCTGGGGTTCCTGCAAATTGCGCCGACATTCGAGAGCATTTGCCTGCCTTTATCCGAGGTACGTTGGGGATCCGGAACGAGCGTGATGTCAAAGAGCATTTGAAATCGTGCCCGAACTGCGCAGTAGTGTTCGGGGAATTGAACGAAATCGGTGCCACGTTGCGCGCTTATGTCCTTCCTCTGTTTGTTGGCGGGATAACTGCGCTGGGGATTCCTGCCTCGGGAGGTATTGCTGGAATGGGATTTTCAGCTGCCTCAGCAACGGTGTCTGCGGGAGCTACTGCTGGTACAGCATCCGCTGATGCATCGGGCGCCGGATTGAGCATAACGGGAGGAAGCAGCCTGGCCGTCACTTTGGGCATTGGGTTGGTGAGCGTCGCCGTAACCGCGTCCGCTATCGGCCTGATACCGAAACTGATTGTTCAGGAGGAAAGGGAACGGGCCGCACCGTCCAGCGCGGACCAGACCCAGCCGCAGGTGCAAGGTGTTGAAGCCCCGATAGCTGGGGCCCAGCCACCCGTCGTAATGAGCGGTGCCATGTTCTTACGAGACATGATTGGGCAAATTGTTCCTGATGCGAAGGACGATCCAGCAATCACAAACCAAGTGGAGTCGCCATTCAGTAATCTATTTGTCCCGCTGACACATGTGCCAGCGGCTATGCCGTCGCCTGAAGAGATCTCTGAATCTACTTTTGATTCGACTCCGGAACCAACTCCGGAACTGACAGTTGAGCCGACTCCGGAACCGACGGTGGAGCCTACGGTTGAGCCGACTCCGGAACTGACGGTTGAGCCGACTCCGGAACTGACGGTTGAGCCGACTCCGGAACCGACTCCGGAACTGACGGTGGAGCCTACGGTTGAGCCGACTCCGGAACTGACGGTTGAGCCGACTCCGGAACTGACGGTGGAGCCTACGGTTGAGCCGACTCCGGAACTGACGGTTGAGCCGACTCAGGAACCAACCCCTGAACCGACGGTGGAGCCTACGGCTGAGCCGAGCGCTGAGCCGGAAGACGGCCAAGACGGGTCTGAATTCCAGGTCGCCATGACACAAGAGGAAGGCGGATTCTTTGCGAATTACACCTTCGATATCAATGGAGCTTCAGAAAGCGATCCCATAAGTTTCGAGGTGCGGCTCAACTGGCTTTGGCTGGATAACATGACCTACGAGGGGAATTGCGTTTCTTCGCACGTAAGAGCCAATTCATTCAGGCTTACCTGCGAAGGCCCAGCGACGTTAAAGTTGAAGCAGTTCTACCTGCTTGGGGACCGGACTATCGCATTTGAGAGCCGAGGGAACTCGAAGGAGAGGTTCGAATTCGAGATTCCAGGACTCTAGGCGCAGTCCGGCAGTCCGGCTGTCCTGCAACGGCCATTCCATGCCCAGGCGGAATGCGCGCCGCGGCTAGGATCGACGCATGACAGAAAATTGTGCTCCTGAGCTGCCTCCCGTCGATGTAGAAGCTGCTGAACAGATGTGGTTTGAGTATCTGGCGAGCAAAGGGATTCCGCGGGCCGATGCACCGCACCATGTCGCCGAATCCTTCGGGGACCATCCCGCGCTTGCTGATGAGCTTTTGAATGAAATGCTGCACGGAACCAAGCGAGCGACTTCGTCTCTGGCTAGCGACTACGTCTATTACAACGAACGTGTCCCGCAACCTGAAGACCACTGCATTGTTTGCGATGGACAAGGGCAGCCGCGGGCGATTTTGCGAGTGCTCTCCGTCGAGCGCTCCTCGTTCTTCGAGGTAGACGCGCAGTTTGCCGCGGCCGAGGGCGAAGGGGATCTCTCGCTGGAATACTGGCGCGCAGAACATGAAAAATTCTGGCGCCGTACGCAGAAATCAATAGGAATTGATTGGAAACCTGAATACACCGGCAAAGCCGGGGGAGAACTGATCTTGGAGCGCTTTGAAATTTGCTGGCCAGAGGCGCATGCCGACTAGCCGGCCGAACTTCGTCACGTGCGCCTGCTGCCGAGACTGCGCTGGCGTAGGGTGGGGACAGGGGGCTTCCCGTGAACGAAGCCCGGTCAAGAAAGGTTGAACATGTCGATTGTCGTCATCAATGTCCTGTCGGTTCCCGGCGAAGCTGGACCGGAGCTGGAAAAGCGTTTCGCTGCCCGCAAACATGCGGTGGATTCCTCGCCAGGCTTCGAAGGGTTCAAGCTGCTTCGCCCGGTCAATGGTGGAGACAAGTACTTCGTGTCCACCCAGTGGGCAACCCGCGAGGACTTCGAGAACTGGCGTACGCAGCGCGCTGACGCGGCGCATGCTGGCAGCGATGCCAAGAAGCCAGTGGCCACTGGCGCTGAACTTCTGGAATTCGAGATCGTCGAACTCTAGGCATTCCAGTACGCAGGAAAACGTCTCGATGCCATCGTGGTATCGGGGCGTTGCCTGCATCCAGGGCCTTTTGCCTACCCGCGCATTTTGAAGCGGCGCCGTGCGGAATCGGCCAGCAACGCAGCACCCAAGGCGATGCAAAGCAGTGCGCCGATCAAGAAGGTCATGTTGATGCCTTCGGGACTGGCCTCGCCATTGAACCCAGGGTGGGTGGCGATAATGGCGGCGGAAATCGCCGTGCCGAAGGAGGACCCCACGGTACGCAGCACCTGGTTGAAACTCACCGAGCTGCCTAGCTCCTTGGTTGCCACGCTGCGGGCGATCAACGCCGGCATGGCCGCATAACTTGCGCCCATGCCGATGCCGAAGACCAGCATGCTCAGCAAGATCTCCCAGAGCGCGGAGTGGAGCAACCAGAGCATGGTGCCTGCTGCGGCCATGATGATCGCTCCAATGGGGAGCATGACCTGGATGCCAACGCGTTTTGCCAGTATGCGAACCGTGCGGTTGGCGGCCAAGCTGCCTACCGAGAGCGGGAAGATGACAAAGCCTGCCCAGAAGACCGGGAGGCTCAGCCCGTACCCGGTGGCCGCATCTGCTTGGGCTACCAGTGAAGATACGGACATGCCGATATACAGTGCTGCGCCAAGGGCGATGGCCGAGATGTTGGCCAAGAGGACTTCGCCCTGCTTGAGCGTGCGCAGATTGACCAGTGGGTGGCCACGGCGGTTTTCCACCCGAACCCAGATGATAAGCACGATTGCCGAAAAAGCGCCCAAAGCGATGGTGGTGGGCGAAGCCCAGCCCCACTTGGGCCCCTCGGATATGGTCAGCAGCAGGGAAGCGAGCCCCAACGCCAGCAAGCCGGAGCCGATGTAGTCGAAGGGACGTTTCTCGGCGTAGGTATCGGGGCCCGCCGGAACTACCTTCCACACCACGCAGAGGGTGGCCAGTACGAATGCCGCACCAAACCAGAAAGCGTAGGAGTAGTCGAAAATGCCGGCGATGATGCCGGTCAATGGATAGCCTATGCCGATTCCAGAAGCTACCGTCACCGACAGGGCGGAGATGGTGTTTTGCACGTGCTCGGCCGCTACATAGCGCCTGGCGATGGCGATGGTGACCGGAACAATGCCGTAGGACAGTCCCTGGAGCACGCGTCCGGCAAGGAACACGCCAAAGGTCGGTGCGGACGCTGCCATGACCGAACCCAGGAACATGGCCGCCAGCGAGGCGAGCAGCAGCCGCTTCTTATGCGGTCCATCGCTGAGGCGTCCCATGATGGGTGTTGCCACGGCGCCGGCCAGGAGATTCACGGTGAGCATCCACTGGGCGGCGGCAATATCGACATTGAACCGCTGGGAAATCGAGGGGACCAGCAGCATGCCCAGCGAGGAGACAATTGCTGTGGCCAGCGCGGCAAAGACCAGTGTGGGCACCAGCGGGCTCTGGCTAGTTGCGATGCGGCTCATGGGCGGACCGCCGGATTGATCTTCTTGAGCGCGGGCACAGCGGCGCGGATCAGGGAAAGGTCCTCGCCGCTCAGGTTATCGTCCATGGCTTGCATCAGCGCGGTCCGGCCGAGCTGGATTTCATTCTCCAGCTTCTGGCGGCCTGCCTCGGTGAGCTGGAACCAGAGCTTGCGGCGGTCGGATTCATCGCGATGCCGCTCGATCAGCCCGAGGCCTTCCAATTCCTTGGTTGTCAGCGAGATGGCTTGCTGGCTGACGCCGATGGCCTGGCTCATCTTGGCGGCACTGGCCCGGCCTTCGGTGGCCAAGGCATGCAGGATGCCCAGTTTGCCAGGGGAAATGGACCGCGCCGTGCGAATCAGGTTCAGCAGTGGAGAGAGCGCCTCGAACATCTGCTGGGGAAGGTCTGCGGGCTGGGGATCGATTTCCATAGCTATAGAATACAATTAACTTGTACAAGCGTCTTGTGGAATAGTCGTGAGACTGGGCACTGTCCCCGATCCATCGGGCGCAAAAAAGCAGCCCTCGCCCGCAGCTGGTGAAGATGCGGGCGAGGGATTTCTTGCCTGGCTCAGCTGGTGCGAGGAGCGGCTACTCCTTCGCCTTGACCGCCAGCACCGGGCAGTCGGCCTCGATCAGGATGCGCTGGGCGATGCTGCCCATGAGCAGCTTGCCAACGCGCGAGCGCTTGCGCAGCCCCAGCACAATCAACGTGGCCGCATGCTCCTGCTCCGCTTGGAGGACGAAGTCGGCGGCGTCGTGGACGGTGCCGGCGTGAGGCAGGATCTGCAGCGGAACCCCGAGATCCAGCAGGGCATCGAGGTCGATGCCCAGGTGCTCCTCGGTGATCGGTTCCTTGTCCAGGTTCGCGATCAGCAGCCGGTCCTGGGCCTTGTGGGCTTCGGCCAGTCCGCGCCGTATGGCCAAGCGGCCCGCGGCCGTATCGCTGTAGCAAGCGATTATTGCCATGGTGTTCTCCTAGTGGATTTCGGGATCAGAGCCAGGTGGCCAGCAGGCCCTGGGGCAGGTCGATGGGAAGCAGGGACGGCAGGGCCAGCATCAGGATGAACAGCACCGCCGTGTAGATCATCGTGGTCTTCATCTTGGCGCGGGCCACGATGAGCAGGAAGGCCGGCACGAAGATCGAGATGGCCGCGAGATATCCCACCAGCGAGGTGAGGATGAGGAACCCCGCCATCCAGCCGAAGGTCCGCAATGCGAAGGACGCATCGCTGGTCCACTTGGGTCCCCAAACGGAGCTGCGGCCATCGCCCGCTCCGGTGGTTCCCGCCGGGTGCCCGCCAGCCGGCGACGCGCCGGCACCCGGATCGATGCCCGGCTGCCGGTTTGTGGCCGTTGCCTGGGCGGCGCCGGCAGGCGCAGTCCCTGCGGCCACGGGTACCGCTTCGGCTGGCGCGGTGAGGTAGGCGGAGGCCGCGATGACGACCTGCCGGTCCGAGGCCATTGCGGCCTTGCGGGTGCGCAGTTCCAGAGCCAGCAGGATTCCGGACATGATGACCCCGACCCAGCCGACCAGCTGCGGGACAAGTTTCGCATCCGGGGAGTAGCTGGAAGAGAGCAGCAGTGAACCGGCGAAGCCCACCAGGAGCACCGCGGCCGCGGCCAGCGACCACACCGAGTTCTTCAGCGGCGCTTCGGCATCCGGAGCGCTATCCGACTTCGGATCGTCGTCGGTGCCGAGCTTGCGGCGGGAACGGACCCACTTGAAGACGTTCCAGAGGATCGGCAGCACGAGCACGGCGATGAACACCATGGTTCCCGGGCGTAGCATCCACTCGAAGCCCTCGTACAGGCTGTCGGTCAGGAAGTAGTAGCGCTCCATCGGGATCGCCAGCACGAAACCGATGAGGAAGGGGGCCCGCGGGAAACCAGTGGACTTCAGCACCCACCCGGCCACGCCCAGCAGCACCATGACCCACAGGTCTCCCAGCTGCCCACCGTCCTGGAAGGAGCCCAGGAGCATGATGACCACCAGGCCGGCGGCCAGGATCGAGAAGGGGACCTTGGTCAGCGAGGACAGCGGACGCACGGTCAGGAAGCAGAACAGGGCGCCGAGCACGGAGGCGATGGCGAAGGCCCAGATGATCATGTACAGCAGGTCCAGGTGCTCGTTGATGATGCTCGGGCCCGGCTGGATGCCGTAGGTCAGCAGCATTCCCAGCAGCATTGCCGAGGGCACGCCTCCGGGGATGCCGAACAGGAAGGTCGGGATCAGGTCGCCGGCTTCCACCGAGTTGTTCGCGCTTTCCGGGCCGACGATGCCGCGCGGGTCGCCCTTGCCGAATTTGCGCTTGTCCTTGGCGGTAGCCACGGCCTGGCCGTAGGCCAGCCAGGTGCCTGCGGTGGCGCCCACGCCGGGCAGCACGCCGGCCCAGATGCCGATCAGCCCGCCGCGCAGCACCTGGGACCAGTGGCCCAGCCACTCGCGGATGCCCGAGCCCCAGCCGCCGGTGACTTCGACGCTCTGCTTGTCGCCGCGGCGCTGGCTGGCTCGCGAGGCGATCTCGGCCAGTCCGAAGACGCCCAGGGCCACTGCCACCAGCGACAGCCCGTCGCCCAGGAACAGCGATCCGAAGGTGAAGCGTTCCTCTGCGGTGGTCGGCGCGGTGCCGATCATGCCCACTAGCAGGCCGGCCAGGCCGGCTGTCAATCCCTTGATCACATTGCCGCGGGAAAGCACCGCGGCCAGGGCGACACCCAGCACCGTGAGCATGAACAGCTCCGGGCTGGCGAAGGAGAGGACCAGCGGGCGGGCCAGCGGGATGGCCAGGGTCAGCCCGACCGCGCCGATCAGCCCGCCGGCCATCGAGGAGAGGAAGGCCAGGGACAGCGCGCGCTTGGCTTGCCCCTTGCGGGCCATGGCGTAGCCGTCGAGCATGGTGACCGAGGCGGAGGCGGACCCCGGGGCGCCGAGCAGGATGGCCGAAACCGTATCGGAGGTATGCACCACCGCCAGTGCGCCGATCAGCAGGGCCAGGGCCGAGGCCGGGTCCATGCCGAAGGTGATGGGCAGCAGGATGGCCACGGCGGCAGTGCCGCCAAGACCGGGGATCAAGCCCATGACCAGCCCCGAGATGACGCCGATGAGCAGCATGAGCAGCATGCTCGGGTCGGCCAGCGAGGCCAATGCGGCCAGTGCGGATTCCAGCATTGTCTTGCCTCCTTAGTTGATTTCTATTCCGTAGGAATCCTTGAGCAGCGC
This sequence comes from Glutamicibacter sp. NPDC087673, assembly GCF_044743255.1. Lineage (NCBI taxonomy): Bacteria > Bacillati > Actinomycetota > Actinomycetes > Micrococcales > Micrococcaceae > Glutamicibacter > Glutamicibacter sp. NPDC087673. The sequence goes on along the minus strand of NZ_JBIUWB010000001.1, from coordinate 548,727 downwards.
CGTGACGTAGCTCTTGGTTTCCCCGGTGACGGTGTAGGCGTCTTCGACGCGCTGGGCGAGCTGCTCATCGGCAACGATGGGGTAGCCGCCCAGGATTTCTTCGGCCTTGTCGTTGAAGCCAGGATCCTGCGAGAGTTCATGGGCCGATTCGCGCAGCAGCGCAACAGCTTCCGGCGGTGTGCCCTTCGGTGCCCACAGGCCCTTCTGGTAGGTGTAGGTCAAGCCCAGCAGGGTCTTGTAGGCCTGGAGCTTCGGGCCTTCGGGGGCATGCCCGTGCAGCTGCTCGTAGACCTCGACTACGGTCGGCGCGTGGGGGAAATTGGGATCCCGCACGACCGAGCCATTCTCGTCGAGCTGCCCGAAGGACATCAGCACTGTGGCGGTGCCTTCCTCGGCGATGGGTTCCACCGCCGAGTGGTAGGAGGATGTCGTGGTGTAGTCGATATCCACTTCGCCCCGCTGCAGGGCCAGGTTCACCGGTCCGCGTCCCTCGAAGCCGAAGGTGGCGGAGACGTCCGCTTCGAGCAGGTCGAAGGCGACCAGCGTGGTCAGGTCCAGGCCGGTGGCCGTGATGCCGCCGAAAACCAGCGGCTTCTTGCGGTCCACCAGGTCCTTGACCCCGTCCACGCCGGCCGCGGTGCGGGCGTAGATCACCCCGCCGGTGCCGTTGACCAGTACCGGTTCCAGCTTGTCGAAGGAATAGCGCACCACATCGCGCTCCAGCACCCAGGGGACCACGGTGGTGGCGGTGCTGACCAGCAGCTCGGTGCCGTTGCCGGCCGCCGAAGTGGCGAAGCGGTTGCTTCCGGTGATGCCCTCGCCGCCGGCCTCGTTCACCGGTGCGAATCCCGGATCGCCGGGGATGCTGTGGGCGAATTCCTGGCCCACGAAGCGGGCCCAGGTATCGGTGCCGCCGCCCTCGGCCAGCGGGATGACCAGTTCCAGGGTCTCGCCGGCGTAATCGCCGTCGGCGGTGGTGGCCGGGGGATTGAGCAGCCCGCCGCCGAGCAGGGTGGCCCCGAGCCCCAGCGCGGCGAAAACCGCCACCGAGGCGAAGACCGTGCGGCGCTTGTGCGGCGGCGGGTCATCGAGCAGCTGCGCGGCTGCCGGGGCGAGTAGGGCTCCATCGGCCAGCGCGGCCGTGACCTGGACTCCGGGCAGGGCGACCGGGTCGAAGCTCAACTGCGCCTCGGCCAGTTCCCGGGCGGTGCGCGTGGTGCCGACCGCGGTCCTGCCTTCGATCTGGCGCTGCCAGGTCTGGATCTGCCCCGCGGGAGTCTGCATGCGCAGCACCTCGCCGGGGGCCGTGGGCAGCAGGTTGGCGATGGTGGTGCCCGGCTGGCGCGCGGCCATGGTCAGCCCGACGCTGCCGGTGATGGCCAGAGCCGGATGCGGTGCACCCATGGAGAGCATCATGACCCTGAAGTCGTCCTCGCCGCCAGCGTCCGCGGCCTGCACGATGGCCAGCTTGGGGATGGCCCGCTGCGCGGCCTCGGCGCTGCTGGACAGGCCCATCGCCACGGCGCCAGCTCGGCGGATCCGATCCAGCCGATCGGACTCGGCCAGCGCCTGGGCGGGCCAATCGGAGAAGTCTGCGGCATCCAGGCCAGCCTGGGCAGCGGTGATGATGACCATCGGCGCGCCGGCATCGATCAGCGTGGCTGAGGCCTCGAAGCCGGGGTGCGAACCGCTGCCGGCGACCTGCAGCGTGCTTAGCCGGTCGCCGGCCGGGAAGAGCTGGCCGGTGGTGCCGCCGGCCGGATCGAGGAAGCCGATCTCCACGGCCTGCCCGGGGAAGGGCACCCCGGGAATGAACGCGGCGGACTGCGTTCCGTCCAGGTTCATGCGCTCGATGAGCAGCTGCCCGGTGTTGGTATTGCGGATATGCACGCTGGCCAAGCCGTCTTCGGCTTCGATCCAGCCGTGCTTGAGCGCGTACGGCGCGATGACTGCCGAGCAGTTTCCGCAGTTGCTGCCCCAGTCCACCACGCCCTGCTCGATGCCTACCTGGGCAAAGGTGTAGTCGATATCCACGCCCGGTTGATCGCTGGGGCTGAGGATGACGGCCTTGCTCGTCGTCGAGCTGCCGCCGCCCACGCCGTCTATTTGGCGCGGGTCGGGGGAGCCGAAGAGGCGCAGCAGCACCTCGTCGACCGTGAAGCCGGGAACTTCGAGCGCACTTCGCTCGAAGACCCAGCATTTGCTGGTACCCCCGCGCATCCAGGTGGCCTTAACCGTGTGTTTCATTGGACGTACCCAATCTATCGAGAACGTAGCGCCTGCGTTAGATGTGACGCCGGGCACTATTGCCTTGTATCGATGATGGGGCAGTTGAAACTTTATTAGTAGTTACATCTAGTGCAACAAGCTGAAGCATCGCTTAATTCAGCGATTGCACTAGGGAAATGCGACAGCGAATGCGGTGGATTCGTCAAGCGGTGGGAGTGTATTTCGGCCAAGCATCCGCCAGAATCCAGCAAATGTGCGCTTGATGCAATATATTGAAGTTCTACTGCAAGGAGGAACCATGCTCGATGCCAAGAGATTGCAAATATTGCTCTCTGTTGTCGAAGGCGGTTCGGTTACGGCGGCCGCCGATGAGCTGTTCTATACCCCGTCGGGGGTTTCGCAGCAGCTGCGCAAGCTCGAAGAGGAAGTGGGGCAGCCGCTGCTGCAGCGCCATGCCCGCGGCATGGTGCCCACCGATGCCGGTCACGTGCTGGCCGGCCATGCGCGGGCCATCTTGCAGCAGATGGACGCGGCCATGGCGGATCTGGACCAGCTCGCCGGCCTGAAGAGCGGAAGCCTGAGCCTGGGCACCTTCCCCACGCTGGGCAGCTCCTTCATGCCGCTGGTCATCAGCCGCTTCCGCAAGATGTATCCCTCCATCAAGCTCGATGTGCGAAGCACCCGCTTGCAGGAGCTCATTGGCCTGCTTGCCAGGGGAGAGATCTCAATGGGCCTGCTGTGGGAATACGAGTGGATGCGGCTCAAGCGCGATGATTTCGAGCTGACTACCCTATTCACCGAACCCACGGTGCTGGTGGTCGGCACCGAGCATCCGCTGGCGCAGCGCGAGGAGGTGGACATGGCGGCCACCGCCCACGAGCAGTGGATCGTCCGTGCCAACGAGCATCCGGTCGCGGAACTGCTCGAGCGCACCTGCAATGCCGCGGGATTCTCCCCTAAGATCTCCTTCCAGGCCAATGACTACCAGGAAGCCCAGGCCATGGTCTCCGTGGGACTGGGTATCGCCCTGGCTCCGAAATCCGCGGTGATGAACCACCATCCGGGCGTCAAGATCCTCTCCCTGGGGCAGGCGGCCGCCTCGCGCAGCGTGGTCCTGGCCCAGCGGAGGGACCGGGTGCGCGCTCCGGCGGAAAATGCCTTCCAGACGCTGCTTGTGGACATGGGCAAGACCTGGATCGACTAGCTGGGGAACCGGGCATGGGGAGCCCGGAAAATCGGAGCGTTTTGGGCGGCAGAAAACCCTTGACCTGCGTTCGGGAGGTGCTCTAGGCTTCAAGATAACCTGATATACCAGTCGGATACTAAGGGATTTCCGGCGGCCTGGACCGTGGTCCTGCGCGCCGGAAATCCCGCCGAACGGTGCAGGGATCAACTTCCATGCGTCCCGAACGAGGGGAAACCCCATTGATCTCCAATGAAACTGTCAGCAGCTACCTTGAGCGGCTTGCCTCGGGCGCCCCGACGCCAGGAGGGGGCGCGGCCGCGGGCCTGCACGCGGCGCAGGCCGCGGCATTGGTGTCCATGGTTGCCGAATTCACTTCCGGACCGCGGTACGCGGACGTCCAGGAGCAGGCCCAGCAGATTTCCGAGCATGCCCGGCTGCTGATGCGCCAGGGGCTCTTCGCCGCGGAGGAAGACGAAAGACTGTTCGGCGCCCTGGGTGCCGCGTACAAGCTGCCCAAGGAAAGCAGCGAGCAGAAGTCGGAGCGCAGCGCGGCCATCCAAAACGCCACCATCGCCGCCGCCACACCGCTGGTCTCTACCGTCGAGGCCTCCATTGGGGTCCTCAAGCTGGGCCAGCGCCTGCTGCCCATTGGCAACCGATCGGTCCTCAGCGACGTGGCCGCCGCGGCCGAAGCTGCCCGGGCGGCCTTGGCTACCGCGCTGGCCACCCTGGAAATGAACATCAGCTCAATCAAGGACATCGCCCAGCGCGACCGGCTGGTCCAGGCGGCCAGCCAGGCCAACGAGGCGATCGCCCACGCCGAAGAGCTCAGCGCGCAGGCCCGCACGGTGGTGGCAGCATGACGGCACGCAATCTAGCCGGGCAGCCGGTAGCTGAAGCGATCCGCGCCCGCACCGCAGAACTGGTGGTGCGCATGGCCAGTGAGGGCACCAGTGTCCGGATCGCGGTCGTGCTGGCCACCGACAACGAGGCCACCGCCTGGTATGTGCGCTCGATCGAACGGGCCGCGGCACAGCTCGGAGTGGACTGCCAGGTCGTGGACCTGACCGGGTCCGGCCAGGAGCAGCTGTCCGAAGCGATCACCGCTTTGAACGAGGACAGCTCGGTGCACGGAATCATCTTGCAGACCCCGTTGCCGCCAGGGGTGGATGCCGCGGCGCTGGTGGCGCTGATCGACCCGGCCAAGGACATTGACGGGGCCAATCCGCTGAGCCTGGGACGGCTCAGTGTCGGCCAGCCGGCCTTTGCCCCGGCTACCGCACGCTCGGTCATCGAGATCCTGGAGCACTACCGGATCCCGCTGTCCGGGCAGCATGTCGCGGTGGTCGGGCGCTCTGCGGTGGTGGGCAAGCCGCTGGCCCAGCTGCTGCTGCAGCGCGATGCCACGGTGAGCATCTGCCATTCGAGGACCGCCGATCTGGCCCATTTCACGAAGTCCGCCGCGGTGGTTGTCATGGCCGTGGGCAAGGCGAACCTGCTCACCGGCAATGACGCGGAAGAAAGCACTGTGGTGATCGATGTCGGAACCAACGTCAACGCCGAAGGAAAGCTGGTGGGGGACGTCCATGCGGCATCGGTGCGCCCGCTGGTAAGGGCCCTGAGTCCGGTTCCCGGCGGCGTGGGCACGGTGACGACGGCGTTGCTGGTCCTGCATGCCGCGCAGGCCGCGGCGGCAAGCCAGCAGGCGGCGCCGGCGAAGGGAGCGCACATGGCCGGACGCCGGTAGCTGGCTGGCCGGTGTTCCGGGTGCCGCTGCGGGCAAGCCAGCAGGCAGTGGAACCCTCAATGCCGGAACCGCAATTGCCATGGCGAAGCGAACCACGGGCACGGTGCACGCCGGCGGGGACATGAACTGGGATCTGCCGCCGGCCAGGTGCACCACGTGCACCACGTGCACCACGTGCCGCCGCCGCATCATCGATTGGGAGGTTGGTGATGCGGCGGCTTTCCCATGGGTGCTGTTCCGCGGCGGGCAGGGAAGGTTCTCTGGCAGGGATTCAGCGCGAGGAGGCGCAGTTGATCCCAGCGCGCATTGGCTTCGATTCCATTCCCGGATCCCTTCGCCCAGTTACCGGCAGCCGCGCCGGATCATCGGAGCGCAGCTGCCTAGGCGGTGGTTTCCAGCGGCCGCTGGGTCCGTGGGAAGGCAGCGCCCCAGGAGTCATTCGCATTCTTCATGCCGGGGCACGACGGGATGATGTGCGCTACGGCGGTGTGGTTCCAGAACCTGACGCGCAATTCGACGATCAGCGTCGAGGCAAGCTGCTCGAACAAGTCCCCCATGGTGCGGCCTGCCGGAGAGACCCGGACCTTCTTGAGTGCAGGCTGCGGGGTGGTGATATGCAGTATCCGCAGTTCCGAGGTCAGCGGGTCGAGCATTGCCACCAGGGCCGCACGTCCATGGATCGAGACCATTCCCATGGCGTCATCTGCTGATTCTGTGGCCCGAGTCATCACGATGGGCATTCCGGGAACCCATCCGTACTGCGACAGATGCGTTTTGCCCTCACGCGTCGCGAGGAAATCCGCGACCCTGAGCGCGGTTTGGGTTCTAGCGATGCGACCTGCCATTTCAGTTACTTCCTTTTCTTGCGCTGGATAAGAAAACAAGCAAGCTCGAAGGAATCGCCACCCGAGAGCGGATTTCTTCACTCGTCGAGGGGCTAAATCAACGTCAGGTCCGCGTGGGCACCCCGGGGATCCTTCGAGGTGGCAGGGATGGGCTCGGTCAATGGCTGGTCCAGCCAATCCATGGTGGGCGAGCAGCCCTTCAACCCAACGGTTGCGGGAGCATGGATTTCCCTGCCGGCAACGGCGAATTGGAGGTTTCGCACCTCGAACTGGATGCCGAGCGAGCTTTCCATTTGCGGAAGCAACGTGTCGTTCACGTAGAGCATGATCATCGGGACATGCTCTTCGCCCGTGGCGGTGCAGGCCAGATTCACGATGAGCTCATTCGGGGATCCGGAAATGCTGCAGTAGGCGGAGCGGACTGCATCCTTCTCTTGGCACAGCCGGGTTGCCAGCGCGGCGACCTGGCTGATCCGGGCGTCCCAGGCCGAGCTGTGAACCCGACTTGCCTCTGCGGGAACTGCCAAGGAATCACTCATCATCTGCTCCGCTGTGTTGAGTTGCTTCATCGCCTAATTTATTTAGACAGGCTAACTATTAGATAGGCTACATGTATTCTCTCCAAGTGGGCAAGCTGGTTTTTCCCGGACGCGGCTAGAAGGCCAGTGAGTCCAGAGAGTGCTACGGCCGCATCGGGCGACAAGGTTGCCAGGGGCATGGATCAGCCAGCCGGCTGCCGGTGCAGATGGAAAAGGGCCGGGCACCGCTCGCATGAGCGGTGCCCGGCTCCGGGTCACTTGTGTCTGGCCGCTAGCTGGCCGAAGTGGCCAGCGAAACTCCGCGCAACCGGTCCATCTGCGGATCGTACAGCGGGTCATCGACCACGGTGGCGGCAATCTGCTTGCCGAAGTACTCGATCGCCACCGGATCTCCGGTTTCCACCGAGATCGGCAGCCACGCGTAGGCGATCGGCTTGCGGACCGTGTATCCGTAGGCGGCGCTGGTGACGTAGCCGGAAGGCTTGCCATCCACGTAGACCGGTTCCTTGCCCAGGACCATGGACACGCCATCATCCACGGTCAGGCAGCGCAGGCGCTTGGTGGCCGCCGCGGCACGTTCGGCCAGTGCCGACTTGCCCACGAAGTCCGCGGTCTTGGCGGCTTTCACCGCGAAGCCCAGGCCGGCCTGTTCCGGTTCGTGCTCGCTGGTCATATCGGTGCCGAAGGAGCGGAAGCCCTTCTCCAGTCGCATGGAGTTGAACGCCTCGCGCCCGCCGGCAATGATGCCGTGTTCCTGCCCGGCTTCGAAGATCGCATCCCAGAGCTTGGCGCTGACATCCGCCGAGGCGTAGAGCTCCCAGCCGAATTCGCCCACGTAGGACAGGCGCATCGCGGTGACCGGGATGCCGGCGATGGAGATCTGCTTGGTGCGGAAGTACTTTAGCCCCTCGTTGCCCATATCGTCGTCGCTGATCTTGGCCATGACCTGCGGGGCCAGCGGGCCCCACAGGCCGATGCAGGAAGTCCCGGCGGTGATATCGCGTACTGCCACCCACTGGCCCGGGTTGGCCGCATTGAACTTGCGCGCTTCGCGGTCCAGGTAGGCGACATCCACATTGGAGTTGATGCCGGCCTGGTAGACCTGCTCGGAGAGCCGGGCCACAGTGATGTCGCTGGTGATGCCGCCGGCATGGTCCAGCAGCAGGGTGTAGCTGACCATGCCCGGGGCACGCAGCATATTCGCCGTGGTCAAGCACTGGAGCATCGGCCCGGCGCCGGGGCCGGTGACTTCCACGCGCTTGAGCGGGGTCATGTCGAACATGGCCACCGCGGTGCGGGTCTTCCAGGCTTCCACCGCGGCAATCGGCGAGTGGAACTTGCTTGACCAGCTGTCGCGCTCCGGGGCCGCCCACTCCGCCGGCAATTCATCGAGCAGCGCCGCGTTGGCCTCGTACCAGTGCGGGCGCTCCCAGCCGGTGCCCTCCAGGAAGAAGGCGCCCAGCTTCTGCTGGCGGGAGTAGAACGGGCTGGTGCGCACGGCGCGGGGCTTGGTGCGCGGTTCCAGCGGGTGGCGGACATCGTAGATTTCCACGAAGTTCTGCTGCGAGGTCTCGCTGACGTACTCCTTGGTGGTTTGCACGTCCTCGAAGCGGTTCAGGTCGCAGTCGCTCAGGTCCGTCGTGGAGGTGCCGGTGGTGATCAGCTCGGCCACGGCCTTGGCGATGCCCGGCGCGTGGGTGACCCACACGGCCTCGGCCGCGTAGAAGCCGTCCACTTCCCTGGACTGGCCTACCAGCGAGCCGCCGTCCGGGGTGAAGGAGAAGATGCCGTTGAAGCCGCGCTGGATCCGGGTGTTGCGCAGATCCGGCAGCAGCTCCTGGCTGGCTTCCCATTCGGCGGCGAAGTCCTGCGGGGTGAAGTCCAGCGAGGAAGGCATCCGCTCGTGGGTGATCTCTTCCGGGCGGTAGGCCTGCAAGGTGTCCAGATCCACCGGCATCGGACGGTGGGCGTAGGAGCCGATGCCGATGCGATCTCCCCACTCGCGGTAGTAGAGGTCGCGGTCCTGGTAGCGCAGGATCGGGCGGCTGGCACCGGCCGGCAGCTCGTTCACTCCGGCCAGCGACGGGGCCGGGGTGCTCCAGGCGAACTGGTGGCCCAGCGGCAGCAGCGGGATCGAGGTGCCCACCATCTTGCCGATATTCGGTCCCCAGAAGCCTGCGCAGGAGACCACGATGTCCGCCGCGAAGCGCTCTTCGCCGCAGATGACCGCGGCGACCTTGCCGCCGGAGACCTCGATATCGGTGACGATGGTGCGGTCGCGGAACTCGACTCCCGCGGCCTTGGCGCGTTCCATGACCAGTGCGGTGCCCTTGGCGGCCAGGGCCAGCCCGTCGCCCGGGGTGAACAGGCCGCCCAGGACCTTCTCCGGGTTGAGCATCGGGAACTTCGCCAGGCAGGCGGCGGCGTCGATGACTTCGGCGTCGACCCCGTAGGAGCGGTTCCAGCCTGCGCGGCGATGCAGGTCGGCCAGGCGCTCATCGGTGGTGGCGATTTCCAGCCCGCCCACAGGAAGGAAGGAGCCGCGCCCGTCGGCGCCCACCAGCCCGGTGAGCTTCTCGATGGTGTACTGCGCGAATTCGGTCATGGACTTGGACGGGTTGGACGAGAAGACCAGGCCCGGGGCGTGCGAGGTGGAACCGCCGGGAAGATCCAGCGGGCCCTGCTCGATGACCAGGGTATTGGTATGGCCCAGCGCGGCCAGTTCGTCTGCGAGGTTGGCACCGACGATGCCGGCGCCGATGATGAGGATCCGAGGGGAAAGACGGGACATGGGGACTCCTTGAAAGCTGATGGTGTGGTGGTGGCCGGCGCGGCTAGGCGTCGATGACCAGATCCGATTGGGCGGTGGAGCAGCAGGGCAGGAATTTCCCGGCCGCGATTTCACGGGCGCGGATGCCGCCCTGGTGGTTCATCGCCACCTCGCCTTCGAGCTTGACGACCTTGCACGAGCCGCACATGCCCTCCTGGCAGTTGGCGCCGATGCGCACCCCGGCCCGCTGGGCGACACCCAGGATGTGCTCCTGGGAACTGATCCGGACATTCACCGCGGTGCGCAGGAAGGTCATGGTCAGCTCGCCTTCGCCCACGGTGGGGAAGGAAGCGGTATCCGGCGGGTCCTGCGCGGGAACCAGCGGCGCGGCCGGCGGCAGCGGGGCATTGGAATCGACCGCCACCAGCTTCTGGCCGCTGGCCTCGATGGTGCCGCTCTGGTCGTACTCGGGTTCGTACATCCCCAGCTCCGGCGGCTGGCTCTCGTAGAACTCTTCCACGGATTCGGCCACCTCCTCGGCGATGGACCCGGCCAGGGCGATTTCCTCCTGGTATTCGAGCAGCGTCTTGCGGTCCCCGGAGAAGAACTCCATGAACACCGAGGTGTCATCCACCCCGGCCTCGCGCAGCAGCTGGGTGGCCGAATTCAGGTAGCCTTCCGGTCCGCAGGCGAACACCTTGCGGCCATTGGCATCCGGGGCCACCGCGTCGATCATCGCCGTGGTCAGCCGCCCGGCAAAGCCCTTCCAGCTCCTGGGCTTGGCCCGGTCGCCCAGCGAGTAGAAGACCTTGATCCGCGAATCGACCTGGGCGATGTATTCCAGCTCGGGCCAGAAGGCGAAGTCCCCGGGCACGGTGCCGTGGCAGAGCACCACCACATCGGCCTGGCCGGGCAGCGAGTGGATGGTGCGCACCATCGACATGATCGGGGTGATCCCGGCTCCGGCCGCAAGGAACAGGTAGCGGGCGCGCCGGTCGGAATCGCCCAGGTGGAAGGCGCCCACCGGGCCGAGCATCTCCAGCACCATGCCGGGGCGCAGGTTCTCATGCGCCCAGGAGGAGACCAGGCCCTTGGGGTCGCGCTTGATGCTGACATTGAAGGTCCAGGGCACGGTGGGCGCGCTGGAAATCGAGTAGCTGCGGTCCACCGGGTCCTGGTCTTCGCCATGCACCGGGAAGGCGATGTTCAGGTACTGCCCGGCGCGGAAGGCCAGCGGGGCGCCGTCGGCGCGGCGGAAGACGAAGGTCATCAGCCCGCCGGCTTCCTCGATGGTCTGCACGCATTCGGCCAGGAACTCCTGGGGGTGCCAGGGTCCCAGCGCGCGGGCCGCGCTCGCCGGGCCTTCCTGGGAGCTCAGGACCCGGTTCCACGGCATTTCCAGCCCGCGGATGCGCTGGGCCGCTACGCTCGATGCCAGCTGGGCGCCTGCGCTCATGCCAGGTGCTCCAGCACGCGCTGGGTGTACCAGTTGATGAACGCCTCGACTTGGTATTCGCTCTTCATGTACGGGCCGGGCTGGTAGGCGGGGCTGGCTGCGCCCTTCTGGCACAGCTCGACGAAGGCCTTGTCCTGCAGGTTGGTCTGCTTCCAGGTGTGGGTGAGCTTCTCCAGGTCGTAGTCGTCTCCTTCGACCGCGTCATCGGCCACCAGCCAGGTGGTGCGCACCAGGGTCTGGTGCTCGTTGATCGGGAAGGCCGCGAAGGTGATCACGTGGTCGGACTGGAAGTGGAACCAGCTGTTGGGCTGCAGGTGCATGGAGCAGCGGCCCAGCCGGAAGTCGCGCAGCTCGCCGAGCAGCTTCTTGGACAGGCGGTGCCCGTCGGCGGAGAAGGATTCCCCGTCGCCGTCCAGGGATTCGCGGGAGATGCGGATGCCGGCGATGCGGGTGTCCAGCTGCTCCACGACCTCGTAGGGCAATCCGTAGCGGCGGCAGCGTTCCTCCAGGGCCGCCTGGGCTTGCTGGTTGCGTTCCCATACCTCTTCCAGGTGCGGCGGAACGGTGTCGTCGCTCAGCCCCCAGGTGGGGAACAGCGAGCAGGCCAGCTCGGGGTGCCCGTCGCAGTGGTAGCACTCGCGGTTATTCTCCATCACCAGCTTCCAGTTGCCCTCCTCGATGATGTCCTGCTGGTAGGCGACCTTGGCGCGGGCGATATCGTGCGGTGCCAGGTAGGGCTCGAAGATGCCGGCGACCTCGTCGAAGTCCGCCGGAGGGTCCTGGGCCAGGGAAACGAAGACCAGCCCGGCGTGGACCCGGCCGTGGGCGCGCTTGAGCGCGAAGCAGCTCTTGTCGAACTTGCCTTCGCCCGGGGCGGAGGCGTGGATCAGGTCCCCTTCGGGGGAGTAGGTCCACGAGTGGTAGCCGCAGACCAGGTTTCCGGTGCTGCCCGAGGCTTCGGTGAGCACGCGGGCGCCGCGGTGCCGGCAGACGTTGTGCAGCACGTTGACCCCGCCCTCCTCGGTGCGCAGCACGATCAGCGAATGCGGCCCGTAGTCCACGGTGACGTAGTCCCCGGGCTCGGGGATCTCGGCAATGCTCGCGGCGAACAGCCAGTGGGTCCCGAAGATGGCCTGCATTTCGACATCGAATACTGAGGGGTCGGTGTACAGCGGGGCTTCGAGCGAGTAGCCCTTGCGCCGGTTGCGGAAGAGTTCGGTGATCTCGGCGAGCTGTTCTTGGTTCACCGACGTAGCGAGCTTCCCACGCGTAGTGCGCGGTGCGCTTACCGAAGCGGTCATCTGTTACTCCTTGGAACACGACGCGGCTGGCGTCCTCTGGCTGTGGTTGCGCGGGCCGATGTGAGGCCGGTCACCGCATGAATCGAGACTAGGAAGAAATAGTCGGCAAGAAAAGCGCAAGAAATTGAACGGAACCGTGCACAATTGGTGCATGATTGATCCACGCTTCGCCACCCTGCGGGTCTTCTCCTCCACGGGCTCGGTAGCGCGCACCGCGGAACTGACCGGCTACTCGGCCTCGGCGGTCTCCGCGCAGCTGCGCGAACTGCAGCGCACCCTGGGCATCAAGCTGATCACCAAGGAGGGCCGCGGGGTGCGGCTGACCTCCGCGGGCCGGCATTTCGTTGCGGGCCTGGACGGGATTGTGACGCAATGGGAGCTGCTCGCGGCGTCCGCGCGCAACGCCTCCGGGCAGGTGCAGGGGCAGTTCGGCCTGGGCGGTTTCTCCACCGCTGCCGCGCAGCTGCTTGCCCCGCTGGCCGCGAACCTGCGAGCCACTCGGCCCGATACCGAAGTGCAGCTGATCGAAGCGCAGCCGCAGCGCTGCCTGGACTTGCTGCTCGCGGAGCGGATCGACCTGGCCGTGATCGTGGCCAGCCAGACGTCCGCGGGTTCTGCCGCCAGGGACCGGTTCGAGCAGACCGTGCTGCTCGATGACCCGCTGGATGTGGTGCTGCCAGCCACGCACCGGCTGGCGCAGCACAAGTCCGTGGCCCTGGAGGACCTGGCCGATGACCCGTGGATCTCCGAATCCGGGCAGTCGGTCTACCGGGCGCTGTTCGTTGCCGCCTTCACTTCGCTGGGGGTCACCCCGCATATCGCCCACGAGGCGGTGGAGTGGGAAACCATGATCGCGTTCATCGGGGCGGGCCTGGGTGTGGGGCTGCTGCCCCGGCTGGCCACCCTGGGCGATGCGCAGAACGTGGTGCGCCGCCGGATTTCCGGGGCGGCCAAGCCCTCGCGGCGCATTGTGGCGGTGACCCGCAAGGGCAGCCGCGGCTCGCCGCTGATCGAGGAATCCCTGGGTATCCTGCAGCGCACCGCCAAGGACATCATTTCCCTGCGCTCGGCCGAGGAACTGGACGGGTAGCCGACCACTGGCGGGCTGCCGGACCCGGCGGATTTCTCGCCGGACTATTGACATGGATCACATTCAGTAGCCAGACTTGGGCACATCCGATTTGGTATCCAACTGATATTTCAAGGAAGTGGTCCGCTATGGGCAACTTGGCAGTAAGCTACGCCGGGGCAGGCAAGGTCGAGCTGATCGACACCCCGTACCCCGAATTCGAATTGAAGGACGGGCCCGGGGTCCACCCGGCAAACGTCGGGCGGCAGGTGCACCACGGGGTCATCCTGCGCACCATCGCCACCAACATCTGCGGTTCGGACCAGCATATGGTCCGCGGCCGCACCACCGCCCCCGTCGGGTTGGTGCTGGGCCACGAAATCACCGGCGAAGTGGTGGAAGTGGGCCGCGATGTGGAATTCCTCAAGGTCGGCGACGTCGTCTCGGTGCCCTTCAACATCTCCTGCGGCCGCTGCCGCAACTGCAAGATCGGGCAAACCGGCATCTGCCTGAACGTCAATCCAGACCGCCCGGGCTCCGCCTACGGCTACGTGGACATGGGCGGCTGGGTGGGCGGCCAGGCCGAATACGTGCTGGTGCCCTACGCGGACTGGAACGCCCTGAAATTCCCCGACCGCGACCAGGCCATGGAGAAGATCCTGGACCTGGCCATGCTCTCGGACATCTTCCCGACCGGCTACCACGGAGCCATCGGCGCCGGGGTCACCGTCGGCTCCACCGTGTACGTGGCCGGCGCCGGCCCGGTGGGCCTGGCCGCGGCCACCTCCGCGCAGCTGCTGGGTGCGGCCACCGTGATTGTCGGGGACCTGAACGCCGACCGGCTGGCCCAGGCGCGCAGCTTCGGCTGCGAAACCGTGGACGTCTCGCAGGGCGACCCGGCCGAGCAGATCGCCCAGATCCTGGGCGTGCCCGAGGTCGACTGCGGCATCGACGCGGTGGGCTTCGAGGCGCGCGGGCACGGGCACGACGCTGGCAAGGAGCAGCCTGCCACGGTGCTCAATTCGCTGATGGAAATCACCCGTGCCGGCGGCAGCCTGGGCATCCCGGGGCTCTATGTCACCGGGGACCCGGGCGCCGAGGACGAAGCGGCCAAGGTCGGTTCGCTGTCCATGCGCTTCGGCCTGGGCTTCGCCAAGTCCCACACCTTCGTCACGGGCCAGTGCCCGGTGATGAAGTACCACCGCGGGCTGATGCAGGCGATCCTCTCGGACAAGGTCTCGATTGCCAAGAACGTCAACGCCACGGCCATTGGCTTGGACCGGGCCCCGCAGGGCTACGCGGCCTTCGACGAAGGCGCCGCGCAGAAGTTCGTGCTCGACCCGCACGGGCTGATCAGCGCCTGATCCGCGCTTGACGCGCAATTAACCGCTGCCCGCCGTGCGGGCCGGGAACAATTCCCGGCCCGCACGGCGCACTTCCGGCCGGCTATTGAGCCCGGCCGATTCGCCGGCCCCGGCCACCACTCACGAGCAACCCCGGGGACCCCGGCTGATTCGGCGCGCCCGCATTCCCCTGCCGGCCCGCCGCCTATTGCCTTTATTGAAGGAAACCGAAATGAAACGCACTGAGCAACCCGTGAACGACCTGGTCAGCGAGCTGCACTCGGCTCGCCGGCGCCGGCCCAGAAGATACCTGTCCTCCGGCACCGACTACTGGGTCTTCGGCATTGCCGGACTCCTCGCCCTGGCGTTCATCGCTTGGGGCTTCACCTCGCCCGAAGGGCTGGGCTCCACGGCCGGGAAGGCCCTGGACTGGGTCATCACGAACACCGGCTGGGTCTTCGTGATCGCCGCGACCGTTTTCACCCTGTTCGTGCTGGTGGTCGCGGCCAAGAGCTTCGGGCGCATCCCGCTGGGCAAGGACGGGGAGAAGCCGCAGTTCAGCACGGTTTCCTGGATCTCGATGATGTTCGCCACCGGCATGGGCATCGGCCTGGTCTTCTACGGGGTGGGCGAGCCGCTGTACTTCTACATGTCCCCGCCGCCGGAAACCGTGGGCGGGCAGACCTCGGCCGCGGTGGGCACGGCCATGGGCACCACCATGTTCCACTGGACGCTGTTCCCCTGGGCCATGTATGCGATTGTCGGGCTGGGCATGGCCTACGGCAGCTTCCGGCTGGGCCGCCCGCAGCTGTTCTCCTCGATGTTCACCTCGATCTTCGGCGAAAGGGTCGTCCACGGCTGGGGCGGGAAGACGATCAACATCCTGGCCATCCTGGCCACGCTTTTCGGCTCGGCCTGCTCGCTGGGACTCGGCGCGCTGCAGATCGGCGGAGGCATCCAGTCCGCCGGGCTGCTGCCCTCGGTGGGCTCTGGCATCCTGGTGCTGATCATTGCGGTGCTCACCGCCTTGTTCGTGGCCTCAGCCGTCTCCGGGATCGAGCGCGGCATCCAATGGCTGTCCAATATCAACATGGTGCTGGCGGTGATCCTGGCGCTGATCGTGTTCATCGGCGGGCCGACGCTGTTCATCCTGAACGTGATCCCCAATGCGGTGGGCTCCTTCATCGCGGACCTGCCGGAAATGGCGTCGCGGACCGCGGCTTCCGGGGACGGCGACATGGCCGCCTGGCTTTCCTCCTGGACCATCTTCTACTGGGCCTGGTGGGTTTCCTGGACCCCGTTCGTGGGCCTGTTCATCGCGCGGATCTCGCGCGGGCGCAGCATCCGCCAGTTCGTCACCGGGGTGCTGCTGGTTCCTTCCACCGTCACGCTGTTCTGGTTCGCCATCTTCGGCGGCGGCGCCATCGGCCTGCAGGAACGGGCCGAACGCAACGGGGACATGGGCCAGGCACTGGCCCAGATGGTGGACGGGGCCCCGGACATCGACTTCAACTCGGTGCTCTTCGAGCTGCTGGGCGCACTGCCGTTCCCCGAATGGTTCTCCATCGCGCTGATGGCCCTGGCCGTGGTGCTGATTGCCATCTTCTTCGTCACCGGGGCGGACTCCGCCTCGATCGTGATGGGCGCGCTGAGCGAACGCGGCGCGCAGGAGCCCTCGAAGAAGTCGGTGGTCTTCTGGGGCGTCTCGGTGGGAGCGGTAGCCGCGGTCATGCTGCTGGCCGGTGGGGACCATCCGGCGGCCGCCCTGAACGGGCTGAAGAACATCACTATCGTCTCGGCGCTGCCCTTCGTGCTGGTGATGCTGCTGCTGTGCGTGGCGCTGTGGAAGGACCTGTGCCGTGATCCGCTGGTGCTGCGCGGCAAGGTGGCGATGGAGGTGCTGGAACAGGCGGTGGATGACGGAATCGACCGCCACGAAGGCGAGCAGTTCAGCCTGATGACCAGGGAGAACTCCATTGTTGCCGCGTCGGGCCTGCCAGCTGGAGACCGGCCGGGGCCGGTGGCCCAGGAACTGGAAGCCCCGGCGCGCGAACCGCAGCCGCGGCCCGAAACGGATCTGGAACCCGAGGGCGCCGGCCGCTAGCGGCCGCTTCGCGTCCCCGGCATCCAGCTAGGGGGCGCGGCGCAGGGCCTGCTCGAAGTGGGCCACATGCTCGGAGACCAGCCGCGCGGCCAGCTGCGCGTCGCCGTCGAGGATGGCGCGCAGCAGGGCCGAATGCTCGGAAATATGCTCTGCGATCGGAGGCATCTGGTCGATGACCAGGCACCAGATCCGGGTCACCAGATTATCCAGGCGCACCAGGGTTTCCTCCAGGTACTTGTTGGCCGCCGCTTTGTAGATGAGCCGGTGGATGCGCACATCCAGCAGCAGCAGCGAACGCTGGTCCAGGGCGGGATCCAGGGCATCGATCTGCTGCAGGTAGCCGGCCAGCTGCTCGCGGATCTGCGGGTCCTTGTTCGCGGCCGCGTTGCGCGCGGCCAGCGGCTCGAGCACCTGGCGCATTTCGGAGATGTAGTTCAGCTCATGGAAATCCACGGCCGTGGCAAAGGTGCCGCGGCGCGGATAGGACACCACCAAGTGGTCGGTTTCCAGCCGCTTGAGAGCCTCGCGCATCGGGGTGCGCCCAATGCCCAGTTCTTCGGCCAGCTGCGGTTCGTGGATCGGGTGCGTCGGAGCGATTTCGAGCAGCACCAGCCGGTCGCGCAATGCGTTGTAGGCTCGATCAGCCATCGAGCCTTGCTCGGTGGCGACGCTGGTCAGTTCGGTGGGCCTTGGCATATCGCTCTCTATCACTGTTCAAAAATCAATTGCCGACACACAAAGAGTATCGCCCCGGCTTCGATTTAGGCGCTTTTCCTGCGCCGATGCGCTCAACAGCCCTTGGCTTGCCGGCGAACGGCAGAGCGGAAAACTGTACTGGGGGCGCTGGGAAAGGCGCCAGGAAGAACCGCCGGAAAAGTTGTTGACGCTGTGCTGAAGCACACATAGTATTGTGATCATCAATTGATATATCAGTATCCGGCCAGAGGTTGGCGGGTCTGCCCGCAGCTGCTTCCGAAGGCAGGGGCAGCGCGCAGTTCCGCTGGGAAAACTCAGGCCGGACGGCTTTGAATCCGCGGCGCAGAGCACTGCGCGGAAGCCAGGTGCAACCGCATGAAAATCCCCCGAAAAACCACTACGAGCCATGGCGAAGCTAATGCCATCTCGGCGAAACCAAGGAGCGGCACGATGACCGAACCGAACAACAAGTATGTCCTGACCCTCACCTGCGCCGAGCGCCCGGGCATCGTGCATGCGGTCACCGGGTTGCTGCTCAAGCACCATGGCGACATCCGGGAGCTCAAGCAGCATGACGACCAGCTTTCCGGGACGCTCTTCATGCGCATCGAATTCGAGGTCGCCGCGGCGGAGGATATCCCCGCCGAGATCGCCGAGCTCGAATCGGGCCTCGGCCAGCTCGCCGATGAGCACCAGGCCACCTGGGGTTTGCGCCCGGCAGGAAACAAGAAGCGCGTGGTGGTGATGGTCTCCAAGTTCGGCCACTGCCTGCACGATCTGCTGTTCCGCGCCCGGATGGGGGAGCTGCCGGTGGAGATCGCGGCCGTAGTCTCCAACCACCCGGACCACCGGCAGCAGGTCGAGTGGAATGGGATCCCGTTCTTCCACATTCCTGTCACCCCTGAGACCAAGCCCGAGGCCGAGTCCAAGCTGATGGACCTGGTGGAGCGCTTCGAGGTGGATCTGGTGGTGCTGGCCCGCTACATGCAGGTGCTCTCCGATGACCTCACCCGCAAGCTCACCGGCCGGGCCATCAACATCCACCATTCGTTCCTGCCCTCCTTCAAGGGGGCCAAGCCCTACCACCAGGCCTTCGAGCGCGGGGTGAAGACCGTGGGCGCCACGGCGCACTACGTGAATTCGGAACTGGACGAGGGGCCGATCATCACCCAGCGCGTCCAGGAAGTGGACCACAGCTACGCGCCCGAGCATCTGGTGGCCGCCGGACGCGATACCGAGTGCAAGGCCCTGTCCGATGCGGTGCGCTGGCACTGCGAAGACCGGGTCTTCCTCAGCGGCTCGCGCACCGTGGTGCTGCGCTAG
Organism: Glutamicibacter sp. NPDC087673; assembly: GCF_044743255.1. NCBI lineage: Bacteria > Bacillati > Actinomycetota > Actinomycetes > Micrococcales > Micrococcaceae > Glutamicibacter > Glutamicibacter sp. NPDC087673. Next base: position 530,119 of record NZ_JBIUWB010000001.1, on the reverse strand, counting down.
CACCCTCCGGGCCAAAGGCCCCGGCGGGGATTCGACGGACATCATATGACGATGCCCGCCGAACCCGGCCGGGGCCTTTGCTGTTGCCCGCCGTTTGGGCCCGGAGGCGCCTGACCGGTGGCGCAGAGGCGGGGATGGTCGTGCGGTCGAATGCAGGGCGCGGAAGTTTTCCCAAGTTAACCTAGGAATTATCCTTGTCTTGGCCACTGGGGCTATGCAAGGCTATGGATCAAGCGGGTGCTTGTGACCCAGCTCATGAAATAAGAACCAGCGGCTCCCAGAAGGAATGTGTCGATGTTTGGACTACCGGCGTTCACGACCATGGTCATCATCGGGGTTCCGGCCCTCTGGGTGATCTATACAGGTGTTTTCCTGTGGCTCAGCCGCGGCTGGAAGCGCGAAGATGCGCAGGAGCAGCAGTGAACATCGAGATCCTTTTCCTGATCATCTATTTCATCGCCATGGCCGGCATCGGCTTCTGGGCGCTGAAGCGCGGCAAGCAAGATGCCGAGGGATTCCTGCTCGGCGGGCGCAGCCTCGGCCCCGGTGTCACCGCGCTGCGGCTGCAGAGTTCTTCCATGTCCGGCTACATGTTCATGGGTGCCGGATCGATGGGCTACACCCAAGGCTATTTCAGCATGTGGTACGCGCTGGGCGACCTGGGCGGCGGCATCCTGAACCTCTCGGTCCTGGGCCGGCGCATGCGCAAGCTATCCCAGATCCTGGGGTCCATCACCTCCATCGAGTACCTGGAGCACCGCTATCCCTCGAAGTGGATCCGGCTTATCGCCGCTCCCGTGGCGCTGTTCTGCATGTTCTTCTACGTGCTGGCCCAGTTCATCGCCGGCGGCCGCGGATTGGAAATGGTCTCCGGGGTGTCCTTCCCGCTGGCCTTGGCGATCGCCATCGGCGTGATTGTCCTCTATACCTTCCTGGGCGGCTACCTGGCTGTGGCCTACACCGACTTCGTGCAGGCCATCATCATGGTGGTCGGCATGGTCTGGATCCTGGTTGCCACGCTGATGGCCGTGGGCGGTTTCACCAAGGGAAATGAAGCCGTGGGCGGGATCAACCCCAACCTGCTGACCATGTGGGGAGCGGACCTGGGCTACCAGGGACAGTGGGGAGTCATTCTCGGTGCGCTGCTGGTCTTCTCCATCGGCTACATGGGCTGGCCGCACGTGGTGGTCAGCCACATGGCCATGAAGAAGCCATCGGTGGCACGCACCGCAGGGGTCTACTCATTGGTATTCAACCTGCTGTTCATCCCCGGCCCCTACCTGGTGGGCCTGTTCGCGCTGATCCTGCTGCCCAACCTGGCCAACCCGGAAACCGCGATCTTCGAGGTCGCCGACGCGGTGCTGCCGACCTTCGCCGTGGGCATCGTCATGGCAGCGATCATGGCAGCCATCATGTCCACCGCCGATGCCCTGCTGCTGCAGGCCGGCACCATCGCCAGCCAGGACATCTACGCCCGGTTCATCAACAAGAAGATGAGCGATGCGCAGATGGTCTGGGTCTCGCGGATCACCGTGCTGGCCTTGGCCATCATCGGCTATGGCATTGCCGCTTTTGATCCTCCCGCGGTGGCCGCCGTGGTGATCTTCTCAACGACCGTGCTGGGCAGCGCCTTTGTCCCTTCCTATATCTGCGCGGTGTGGTGGAAGAAGGCCAATACCGTTGGCGCGATCTCCTCGATGGCCGCCGGCACACTGGTCTCGGTGCTCTGGCAGGTGTCCGGCGCGCCGGATGCCACCGGCATTGATCCGATGGTCACCGGCATCCTGGCCTCCACCGCGGCCATGGTCATTGGCAGCCTGGCCAGCCAGAAGTCGCATCCGGTGCCGGAGCATATTGGCCGGGCCCTGGACGAGACCGCGAAGATCGGTCCCATTCCGAAGAAGATGCTGATGGGCCAGGATGCCTTGCTGGCCAGCCAGGCCGAAATGGCGGCCCGCGGTGAATGAACTGGTACTGAAAACCCTGGTCGATGGCCAGGACGCGCAACGTATCCTTGCTGCCAAGGCACCTGGATTGACGGTCGAATCGGCCAAGCTGCGCCACCATCCCTTTGCGGGGTTCATCTTCGAGGTGCCGCAGCTGGCCGGGCGGACCGGGCAGGCGCATGCATTGGTGGACTACTACTCGGGCAAGGCCTTTGTCAGCGACCCGTGGCAAGTCCAAGGTGATCAAGCTGGCCAGCCACTGGACTTGGTGGCTGATCCGCAGTGGAACACTATCGATTTCGACACCGCGCGCGAGAGGGCCAAAGCCCTGTTGTCCACCGCGGCCCTGCGCCGGGCCCGGCTGGCCTGGCGTGGCGGAATCCGCGAAAAGAGCAGTGTCGCCAAGGTCTGGAAACCCAACTGGGTGATCGAAGCGAAGCTGGAAGGAAAGTCCTACCGCATCATGGTGGACGGACTGAACGGCGGCTACTACTTTATCGACTGCTGAAGTCGGGCACCGCGATGTAACTGGCAGTGCGCCTGGGCGACATCTCTCCGCGGGAATCCAGTCGGGAACAAGCAGAGCGCAAGCCTATGGAAAACTGGGACGCAATACGCACTTGCCAAGTTCGTGAAGGGTCGCGAATGCAGTGAACTGCTCGCCAGAAGTCGGACTGGGAATGCAGGAACCAACATCTGTGGGCAATTCACACGTTGCGCCGGCCCAAGGGGAAAGGCGTATCAAGGCGGTCGGCTGCTACAAGCTGGCTGCTGTTGCCGATCGATATGGAGTCGCTCGGGCAGGCGGCCCGCTACAGTTCCAAGCTCGTCGGTGCTGGTGCGTTGGAGTTCTCGGACCCAGCCGATGCAGGCATACCAGCTAAGGTTCGAGTTCTTGAAGGTGGGTTGCAATTGCGCTGCGAGCTGTTCATGATCAGGCCGCGGGTAAGCGCACAGATCCCGTCGATATGCCCGGGGCAGGAAACGGTCAGCTGACGCGATGCGGTAGCCCTCGGTGTTGCCGGCCGACCGGCATCCTTCGCTTTTCAGAGGGTAATTGGAAGCTTGGAAGTCTTGCTCTTTGAGGCTCGTGCTTTGGCAAGGACATGGATTCGTCTTTGAATCACGTGATTCCGGCTCATGGTCCCACGTCACGTTGGCCTAACCCTCTGCCCGTTTGGCTGCCAAGATCATCGGAAGAGATGCAATATGGCTCCCATGCCCACAAGGCACCGTGCGTTGCGCCTCCTGGACTTGGCCATTGGTATTAACCCTGGCCTCGATAATGGACATACCTCGATGACTAATATCTTGCTAAAAATGAGAGTCAGCACACCGGGTGATGCGCAGCACGCCGAAGCCGAGGAGGAAATCTTGAACGTACAGTCTCGATTCGCAAAGATCCTGTCAATGAATCTAAATGCCGCCGAACAGAAGCAGATTCCAGAGCTAACGCCGCAATTGGCACAGAAGCTAATCGATCGAATCGACACGATTCCTCTGTTCGCGCATGCCTACTCGCTACTGGGAAATTTCACTTATGGCACCTACCGCCCCAGCGACCTGCTGACCTACGCTTTTGAGCATGAACTGGACGGTGTCTGCATCCACCTGCTTGATGGCGAAGGGCGCAGCCTGGGGCAGGCCAGCGACGCGGAGCTTCGGGAGTTCGGAGCCACCGCGCACCAGCTGGGGCTCAAAGTACATCTGGAAATCAGCAGCACCCGCAAGACGGACCTCGACGACGTGGTGCGCATTGCGCGGATCCTGAACGTCGAGCACATCCGAGTGTATTCACGCTACGAAGGCCTGCTGTCCGAGGTTCTCACCATGGTTGACAGCGACTTGCAATACCTGATCGTGCTGGCTGAGAAATACGACCTGCAATTCTACTTCGAACAGCACGAGGAATTCAAGAGCTTCGAAATCGCAGCAGCCCTGGAACGTGCAAACCATCCCCGGCTGCATGCACTGTTCGACTTCGGGAACATGATCAACGCCTACGAGCGCCCGTTGGACGCGCTGAATAACCTGGCTCCGCACATCGGCCAAGTTCATCTCAAGGGCGTCAAGATCATGCCGGAAGATGGAGGCTTCGGCCACCGTGGGGTATTGCAAGGTAGCGATGACGACGACATGCCGAGCCCGCTCATGCTGATGGACCTCTTGCTCTTGGGAGAGGACGAACCGCAGCTGATCGCCTTCGCCCTAGAGCAGGAAAACCATTACCGTGCTCCGGCTTTCCGCCGCGCAGATGACCCGGAAGATCCGTTCATCGCCTACCGCGATCTGAGCACTACTGACCTTCCGGCCTCACTGACCTTGGACGAAATGCTGGTTGAAGAGCCGCAGTGGGCGGTCAACCAGCTGACCTATGTTCGAACAGTCCTTGCCCAACTGCGTGAACTTGCCATGTGCCGACTGGAATCGGCGTCCGAGGACACGGCCCGCAACGAAACTCTTCAGGAGACCTACCAATGAAAACGATCAACAAGGCTAAGTGGGGCAAATTCGTCCTGCTGATCATGGGCGGCGGCACCATTTACAAGTTGGCCAACCTCAAGGACGTTTTCTATGTCCCCATGCAGGAGCACCTCGGGCTGAGCAACACCGAAATCGGACTGCTGTTAAGCATCAACTCGATCGTGGCCACCGCCCTGTTTGTCGTCGGCGGATACCTGGCTGACCGCTTCCAGACCCGCACCGTAATCAGTGCAGGCCTGATCGGCGCCGGTGCCATCGGCTTCTACATGGCCTCGTTCCCGGACTTCAACATGATGATGGTTGTGTTCGCGCTGCTCGCGGTGTGCTCGGACTGTCTGTTCTGGCCAGCGCTGCTTAAGAGCGTCAGACAGTTGGGCGACGGCGACGAGCAGGGACGCATGTTCGGTTTCCTCGAGGGTGGCCGCGGTGTCATCGATACCATCGTGGCCTTCTCGGCCCTGGGAATCTTCATCGCCATGGGCTCGGGCCTCGCTGGATTCCGTGCCGCGATCATCGCCTACTCTTCGATCAATATCGTAATCGGTATCCTGCTCTTCTTCCTGCTGCGCGGCAATTCTGCGCCGGCCATCCAGGATGCCGCGGCAACTGAGACTATGGCGCACAAGCCGACCGTAAGGGAATCCTTGAAGCTGATTGCGCGCATGCCGCAGTTGTGGCTGGTCAGCTTCACGGTGTTCATGGTTTACATCGTCTATGTGGGGCTGACCTACTTCATTCCGTACCTGTCTACCGTGTACGGACTGCCGGTGGCTCTGGTAGGCATCTTCGGCATTATCAACCAGTACGGACTGAAGATCATCGGCGGTCCGCTGGGCGGCTACCTGGCCGACAAGAAGGTCAAGAGCTCCAGCAAGTACCTGAGCTATTCTTTTCTGGCCCTGCTTCCCGTCATGGCGCTCATCGTCTTCCTGCCACAGAACGAGAAATTCACCGTACCGGCCATGGTTGCCTGTCTGGTCTTCTCGTTGATCGTGTTCTCGATGCGCGGTGTTTTCTGGGCGCCGATGGATGAGGTCGGCATCCCTGATCAGATCAGCGGCACCGCCTTTGGCGTTGCCTGTCTCATCGGATATGCACCGGGCATGTTCGGATTCCTGATCTACGGAGCGATCCTTGACGCATACCCGGGAGCCACCGGATTCCATCTGGTCTTCGCGGTCATGTGCGGGCTGGCAGTAATCGGCAGCGTGATCGCCATGCTGGTGGCCAAGACCGCTAAGAAGGCGAAAAAGGTCACGACTGGCGTCTAGCGACCTCGGCAGCGCATTTCACGGCGGGTTGGCCCACAGAATACGAAGGTATACTGGGGGGCTGGCCCGTCGTCGGCCGTGTCCTGCGGTCCGAAGCTACTGGGGGAGAAGGATCCATGGTGAAGGGAAGCGGAGGAAAGTTGCTGGGCGACCTGCGGCTGGACCGAGCTGGAGACAGCCCGTTGCATCGGCAGATCTACACGCAGATCCGCACCAAGATCCTCAGCGGACAGCTTCCTGGCGGCACCAGGCTCCCCTCTACCCGAACCCTGTGCATCGAGCTCGATGTTTCCCGGATTACCTTGGTCAACGCGTTCCAGGCTCTGGCCAGCGAAGGATTCCTGCGCTCCAGAGCTGGCGATGGCACCTATGTGGGCGACGAATGGCACAACGATTTCAGCTTCTCACCGGTGTCGCGACGCCCCGAACTATCTGTGCGCGCAGGACTGAGCACCTCAACCCGCGGCAGCGAGCTGCACAAGCAGGCGCTGACCTCCTGGAATCCGGAAGACTCCGAAACTTTCGTGGCCAGCCAAGTCGGGACCGACCTGTTCCCCGCCCGCACCTGGAAAACCCTGGTGGCTCGCCACAGCGAACGCCGCTCCATCGACATGCTCGGTTATGGCGAGCCGCTGGGTTACCTGCCCCTGCGCGAAGCGGTGGCCGAGTACCTGCGCGATTCTCGGGGCATCACACCGGCAGCCGAACAGATCGTCATCACCACCGGCGCGCAGCAGGCGTTCAATGCGCTTATGCTGCTGATGACCGATCCAGGGGACCACGTCTGGATGGAGGACCCGGGACACATCGCCGCGGCCAAGGCGATGCTGGCAAACGGCTGCACCGTGCACGGCGTCCCTATTGACGAGCAGGGTGCGAACCTGGGCGCAACGGAAGGCTTCCCGGCTGGCCGTCTCATGTTCCTGACTCCCGCCCGCCAGCACCCCCTGGCTGTGCGCACCTCCCTGGCCCGTCGCATGGAGTGGATCTCCTGGGCCAATGCGCGCAACAACTGGATCATCGAGGATGACAGTGACAGCGAACTGCGCTATCGCGGGGCGCACCTGCCGCCGTTGTTCGGTCTGGATCGCGGCGCGCACGTGGTGCATGTGGGATCATTCAGCAAAATCATGTTCCCCTCCATCCGGGTCGGCTACGCGGTGCTGCCCGAGGACCTGGTCCAGTCCTTCGGAGCCGCGATCTCCGTGACCGGCCGGAGTCCATCCACACTGATCCAAGCGGCCACGGCCGACTTCCTGCGCGAAGGACACCTGAACTCGCATATCCGACGCACCCGGAAAATCTACGAGGCCCGGCAGGCGGCGTTGTTGGAAGAACTGCACCGGCAGTTGGATCCGTTCATCCATGCCAGCCCGGTGGACGCGGGGATGCATTTGATCGCCAAACTGCCGCCGGGAATCGACGATCAGCTTTTGGCGGCGCAGCTGGCCGACCGCGGGGTCTACACCTATGCGCTGGGGGACTACGTACTGCAGCAGCCAGCTCCGCCGGCCCTGCTCATCGGCTTCGCGGCTACCGAGGCGCGGCACATGCCCGACGCCGTGGGCTACATGGTCCGCGCGCTGCATCATATTGGCCATCGCTGGTAGTGCTGCCTCGCAGAGGCAGCCGCCTGCTCACCGGATAGTTCGGTGAGCAGGCGGCTGCCAGCATATTGCTGCCCGTTACTTGTTCGCGGTCAGCAGCGACATCATCTCGAAGACCAACGTGGCTGCGGCCAGCGAGGTGATATCGGCATGGTCATAGGCAGGAGCCACTTCCACCACGTCGGCGCCGACGATGTTCAGCCCTCTCAGCCCGCGCAGGGTCTGCAGGATCTCGCGCGAATGCAGGCCGCCCATCTCCGGGGTGCCGGTGCCCGGGGCGAAGGCAGGATCCAGCACGTCGATGTCGATGGACAGGTACACAGGGGTATCGCCGATGCGATCCTTGATGCGCTGCACGACCGCCGGGATGCCCAGGGTGTCGATGTCCGAGCACCGCAGGATCTGGAACCCGAATTCGTGATCCCGGATGAAGTCGTCCTTGTCGTAGACCGGGCCGCGGATCCCCACGTGCATGGAGCGGTCCTCGACCAGCAGCCCTTCCTCGAAGGCCCGGCGGAACATCGTGCCGTGCGTAACCTCCTCGCCGAAGTAGGTATCCCAGGTATCCAGGTGCGCGTCGAAGTGCAGCAGGGCCACCGGGCCATGCACCGCCGAGGTCGCACGGATCATCGGCAGGGCGATGGTATGGTCGCCGCCGATGGCGATGACTGTCTTGTCCTTGGCGACCAAGCGGGTCGCCTGCTCCTGGATCTGCTGCACGGCCAGCGCATTGTCGTACGGGGTGCAGGACAGGTCACCGGCATCCACGAACTGCGCGGTTTCCACCGCGGTGGTCTGCAGCTCGGGGTGGAATCCCGGGCGCAGCAGGCGCGAGGCCTCGCGTACATTGGACGGGCCGAAGCGGGCGCCGGGGCGGAACGAGGTGCCGCCGTCGAAGGGCACTCCGACGATGGCGACATCGTAGTCCGGCACTGAGCCGAGCTGCGGCAGCCGGGCGAAGGTTCCCAACCCCGCATAGCGCGGGACCTCGGTGGCGGCCACCGGGCCGACAGGGGCGAAATCAACCATGATGGTTCTCCTTTTAGTTCGTTGTGCAGCTCAGGGGAGGGTGATCCACACGGTTTTGGTTTCGGTGACGTCATCGAGCTGTTCGGCGCCCAGGTCGCGGCCGAAGCCGGACTTCTTGTAGCCGCCGAACGGCATGGCCGGGTCGATGGAGCTCTGCGCGTTGACGTAGACGGAGCCCGCCTTCAGCTGCTTGGACAGCTGGTGGACGCGGTTCAGCGACTGCGAGTAGATGGTCGCGGCCAGGCCGTATTCGCTGTCGTTGGCCAGGGCCAGCGCTTCCTCCTGGGTGGAGAAGCGCTGGGCCACTAGGACCGGGCCGAAGATCTCCTCGCGCACCACGGTCATCTGGTTGGTGCAGTCGCCGAAGATCGCCGGAGCCACGAAATTGGTTTCCCCGTCGTCGATCGGGCCGCCGCACAGCAGGTTGGCTCCTTCCTCGACGCCTGCCTTGATCATGGAGGTCACCGAACGGTACTGGGCCTGCGAGACCAGCGGACCGATGGTGGTTTCAGGATCCAGGCCCACGCCCAGCTTCCAGGACTTGGCGTTCTCCACGAGCTTGCCCATGAACTCGTCGTAGATCGAGTCCTGCACGTACAGGCGGGAGCCGGCGTCGCAGATCTGGCCGGCATTGAAGAAGATGCCGAAGGCGACTTCCTCGACGGCCTTGTCCAGATCGCAATCCTCGAAGACGAGCACCGCGGACTTGCCGCCCAGCTCCAGGGTCATGCGGGTCATGTTCTCCAGGGCCGCGTGGCCCACCGACATGCCGGTCCTGGTGGAACCGGTGAAGGTGACCTTGTCGATGCCCTTGTGGGCGGCCAGGGCGGCGCCCACGGTGGAGCCCTTGCCGGTGAGGATGTTGATCACGCCGGCGGGGATGCCCGCTTCCTTCGCCAGCTCGGCGAAGCGCAGGGTGGTCAGCGAGGTGACCTCTGGCGGCTTGACCACGGTGGTGCAACCCACGGCCAGCGCCGCACCGAGCTTCCAGGCCAGGGTCTGCAGCGGGAAGTTCCACGGCACGATCACGCCGATCACGCCCACGGGCTCCTTTCGGGTGTAGGCCACGTAGTTGCCCTCCAAACCTGCCGGCTCGCCGCTGCGTCCGGAGATCTTGGTGGCCCAGCCGGCGAAGTAGCGGAAGGTGTCCAGGGTGCCCTTGATGTCCATCTCTGCTTCGGACAGCGGCTTGCCCACGTCGATGGACTCCAGGGTTGCCAATTCCTGGAAGTTCTCTTCAATCAGGTCGGCCAGGCGGTGCAGCATGCGTTCGCGGGCCAGCGGGGTCTGGGTGGCCCATTGACCGGACTCGAAGGCGCGGCGGGCGGCGGCGACGGCTTCTTCCAGATCCTCGATGGTGGCGCTGGCCAGCGCGGAGACCTGCTGGCCGGTGGCCGGCTCGATCACCGGAACGGTGGAGCCGTCGGACGCCGGCTTCCAGTCGTTGTCGATGAACAACTCATGCTGGCGGGCCAGGAATTCCCGTACCCCGGCCGGGACGTTATAGGCCGCCAGGTAGGCCTGCGGGTTCTCGAAGGTCTTCACGACGGGTTGGGTATTTGTTGGCGAAGTCATGGTGTGCTCCATTGGGTTCGTGCTTGGGTGCGTTCTAGTAGTTGACGACCAGGCGGCCTTCGGCCTTGCCCTGGTCCAGTGCCTGGAAGGCGTCGTTGATGTCCGCGAAGGGGAGGGTCTTGATGGTGGACTTGATCTTGCCTTCCTTGGCCAGGGCGAGGACCCGGTCGCGTTCCAGGCGGGTGCCGTCGGCGCTGCCGATGATGGTGATGCCCAGGTCAATGATCTCCGCCGCGGCGAAGCTGAAAGGCTTGTTGGGCAGTGCCACCTGGATGAACCGGGCGGTGGGGGCGGCCAATTCGAACATGCTGCGGAAGACCTGCGGGGCCGGGGCGAAGCTCAGGCAGGCATCGGCCCCGCCCAGGGCCTGGATCGCTTCTACGGCACCGTCGCCCGGGGTGTAGGCCGCGTAGGCGCCCAGTTCCTTGGCGGTTTCCAGCTTGGCCGGATCCAGGTCGATGCCGATCACCTTGGCGCCGTACAGGGCCGCGCACTGGATGGCGTACTGGCCCAGGCCGCCCAGGCCGAAGACCACCACGACGGAGCCCGGCTCCAGCTGGGCCTTGCGGACCGCGCTGTAGGCGGTGACCCCGGCGCACAGCAGGGGTGCGGCTTCGGCGGAGGACAGCTCCTCGGGGATCAGCGATACCCAATCGGCCGGGGCGATCACGTATTCGGAAAAGCAGCCGTCCACGTGGACGCCGGTGGCCTTGGAGTTCTGGCAGTAGGTTTCCAGTCCGCGGCGGCATTCGCGGCAGGTGCCGCAGGCCTCGTAGACGAACCCGACGCCGACCCGGGTGCCCAAGGGCAGGTCGACGCCCTCGCCCTGGGCGGCGACGGTGCCCACGCCCTCATGGCCCAGGATCGCCGGCTTCTCGCGGGGAAGCTCGTCCTCGCCCTTCCAGAAGTGCACATCGGTATGGCAGACGCCGCAGCTCTCCATCTTCAGCAGCACTTCGCCCTTTCCAGGTGCGGGGATGGCTGCCTGGCGAAGCTCCAGCGGAGCGTCGTCCTCGGTGTAGTAGGCGGCAAGCATGGTATTGGTCATGGTGGTTCAGCTCCTATTTGGCGACTGGTGTTGTTGAACAGATGGGGGAGTAGCCGCCCAGCCCGCGGGGCAGGATGAACAGGCGGGAGGCCACCCAGTACAAGAGCCCGGCGGCGACGGCGGCCAGCAGCGAGGCGGTGGTGTAGCGGAAGTAGCCGGTGTGCTCGAAGGTCAGCGGGTTGAAGGTGAACGTGAACACCGCGCACCCGATAACCATGGCGGCCATGGAGGCGAGGTTGAACCCGCCGGTGAAGTAGTAGCGCGAGGCCCGGCCTTCCACGAACAGGTCGTGCAGCGCCACCCGGGTGCGGCGCAGGATGAAGTAGTCCACGATCATGATTCCGGTCAGCGCGCTGTAGAGCGCGGCGGTCCAGACCAGGAAGACCATGAAGCCGTCGTAGAGCCCGGGCAGCACGAACAGCACCACCGCGGGGACCAGGCAGAAGCCGAAGACCAGCCATTCCCAGCTCGCCTTCTTGAGCAGCGAGCCGAACATCTGCCGTAGTCCCACCACCGCCGTGTATAGGATGTTGGCCATGCTGGTGACATTGGCGAAGGCGACGAAGAGCAGCACGATGGCGCTGAGCCAGATGCCGCCGGCGTGGGACATCCACTGGGTGGGGTCCGCGCTGCCGAACTTGATGGCGCCGACCAGGCCCACCGCTTCGCCTAGCGAGGCGGCAGCCCCGATGCCGATCAGATTCGGCCAGAAGGCGACGCGTTCGGTCTTGGTGATGCGCGAGAGGTTGCCCAGATAGGGCCACCAGGAGAATCCCGCTGCGATGTTGATCTCCACGGCGATCATGAAGTTGACGGCGCTGGAGTCGAAGGGCTGGTCCAGTGCCGGCAGGGAGAGGATCTCCGCGACGCTGGAATCCCGCAGGAAGATGTAGACCATCAGGCCCATGACCAGGAACAGCGCCGGGGCGACGATGGTGTTGAAGACCTTGATGGATGTGGGGCCCTTGGCCACGATCACCGCAGTGATGGCGATCGCGACCAGGGTGATCAGGTAGATGTGCCAGCCGTTGGGCTCCGGGGCCCGGTCGGCCAGCACCGACACGGCCGAGTCGATGGACCGGCCGAACATGATGCCCAGCACCACGAGCCAGCCCACGGTCAGCAGGATCATGGCCACGACATAGATCAATCGGCTGCCGTTGTGGCCGAAGACGCTGCGCATGAAGGTGTACTGCTCGGTGCCGTACTTGCCGGCGCTGACGGAAACCGCCAGGCCGACGAGCAGCACGCCAAGCACGTTGCCCAGGACAATGGCCAGCAGGCCGTGCCTGACGTCGATCACCAGGGCCAGTGATCCGCCGATCAGGAAGCCCCAGGTGGCAATCGCCAGTGCGGCGTTGGCCCAGGTGTACTCCCAGAATCCCCAGAGGCGCTTGCTTGACGGCAGCGGCGCCCTGCCTCGTTCGGCTTCAGTGGTGTAGTCCATGTGAACTCGTTTTCAAGTGGGCCCGGGCGTGGAATTCCCGGACGGATGGCTATTGGATGACGAGGGTGATCACGAAGGTGGCTACCACCAGCAATCCGACAATGAGGTATTCGACGCGGCTCAACTGGCCTTTTCGGCGCTGCCCTTCGTGCGTGGCGAACTCTTCGCATACGGTGTCTCGCTCGGCAAGGAACTCCCGTTCGCCCGCCGTGGCATTGTGTGAACTTGCAACTTGCATGATGACCACTACTCTGTGATGTTTCGTTGTTCTCGCAGGGACCGTGGCTGCGGTGCAGCGGTCCGGCAGGTCGGCATCCCCGTCCGGCGCAGTCAGCGGCTGCGCCTTCCACGGCTTGGGTAAACCCGTGCATGACGTGATGTATTCCGTTGTTGTTGGTGTGGTTCAATGGTCTGCCTGTCGCGTGATGTGGACAACACCTGAACTGTAATTGCTTGCCAGAAAGCGGTGTTACACTCTGTAAATGCCACTGACGATTCGTCGACTCCTGCACAGCCCGACCCTGCATCGATCCCGTCCGCACATCCTCAGCGGAGGACCCCGGCTGGACGATCCCGTGCGGGGCATCCACATTGCCGAATCCGCAGATCTGGCAGGGCTCATCGAGGGCGGGGAACTGATCCTGTGCTCGGGCCTGGCCCTGACTGATTCCGTGGAGCACTCCAGCTCATTTCTCGCGGATTTGCGTCGATCCGGAGCCTGCGGGGTGGTCTTTTCCTTCCTATCCGATGACACGGTGGCCAAGTCGGCATTGCGCGCGGCGGCGGCCCCGATGGACTTCCCGGTCATCCTGCTGGACGATCGGGCGCGGTTCATCGAGATCATCGGGGCCTACAACGAGAGCTCGCGTTCTGCCTCGGCGGCCACCGGTCCTGTGGCGGTGGCCGAATTCCTTTCTTCCCCGGTGGCCGAACAGCTCTCGGCCGTCGATCTGCTGCTGACTGCGGCAGAATTGCTGAACACGCCGTTGGTCCTGGAGGACGAGCTGTCCGTGGTGCTCTTCCAGCGCGGGCTGGGCATCGAGCAGATGTACCAGTACTCCGAGCTCTCCCGGCGGGCCAGGGGCCCGGAAGCCGGAGGCTTCGAACTGGCCGGGGAGCAGTGGGTGCAGAATCCGGTCTTCGTCGATGGCCGGAGGGCGGGCCGCCTTCTCTGCCCGTTGCGGCGCGAGCCCGCGGGCTTCGCAGTGGTCCTGGACCAGCTCTCGCGCATCCTAGGAGGCAAGCTGGCAGGAAATCCCGAGCAGTTGCAACTACTGCGCCAGGAATTGCTGGCGGATGTCATCGGGGAAATGCGATCCAACCAGAACCTGACGGAAAAGGTCGCCGCGCTGCGCTTGCGACTGTTCGGCGTCGACGGCTATTCCGAGCTGGTCCCCGCGGTCCTGTGTATCCCTGAGGGCCCGGCCGGCGGCAGCGATCCTGCCTCGCTGGTCCGCAGGCTGCGAGGGGCCTTCGGCAAGCTGCCCGTGCCGGTGATCGTGCGCCGCGGCGCAGACCAGGAGTCCGATGCCATCGGCATGATGTTCTTCGTGCCGGGCAGCGGCCAGGCCGAGGCAGTGCTGCGCAAGGCCTACCAGCTGGTCGCGGCCGAATGCGGCCCGTCTCGGTGGAGCATGGGCGTTGCCGACAGCTGCGGCACCTTGAAACAGGCCTCGGTGGAGGGCCTCCAGGATGCCTATCGGGTGGCCCGCGGGGCACTCAGCACGGCGACGCGCCAGCCGCGGTACTATCGCGCGCATGATCTGGGATTCCGCTGGATCCTCCAGTCGCTGGTGGCCGCCCCGGAAGGAGCGGCCTTCGTGCAGGACCAGCTCGGGCAGCTGGCGCAGGAACCGGAACTGCTGGAATTCGTGGAGGCCTACCTGGAATCCACCGGGAACATTGCCGAGCTGTCGCGGATGATCCATCTGAGCAGGCCGAGCATCTATGCCCGCATCCGGCGGCTGCAGGAAGGCTTCGGGCTGGACATGGAAAATGCTGACACGCGCACGTCCCTGCACCTGGCCCTGACGCTGTACCGGCTGGCCGGAGCGTAGTTCCCGCTGGCTGGCAGCCAGCCCGGAGCGGCCGCCGCGATACCCGGCCGCTCCCTGCACCGGGCCTACGCCGGGGTGCGGATCAGTTTCTTGTTCGCGAACTCCATGATTCCCGCGGCCCCCAGCTCGCGGCCGAAGCCAGAGCGCTTGGTCCCGCCGAAGGGCAAGTCCGGCTGGCTGCCGGCCATGCCGTTGATGACCACCATGCCGGCTTCCAACTGATCGGCCACAGCATGTGCCTGATCGAGGTCCGTGCTGAAGACCGTGGCGCCCAGCCCGTAGGGACTGTCATTTGCCAGGTCAACTGCGTGATCGGTGTCCTGCGCGCGGAGCAGCACCGCGACCGGCCCAAAGATCTCCTCGTGGAATGCGCGCATCTGCGGTGTGACTCCGGTCAAGACCATGGGCTCCATGAAAGCATCCCCGGTGCGTTCGGTTGCCGAGCCCACCAGCAGCTGCGCACCCTGCGCCAACGCATCATCGACAATGTCAAGAATTTCCTCCTTTGCCGCCGCCGAATACAGCGGGCCGAGGAAGGTCTTCGGATCCATCGGGTCGCCGCAGGCAATGCCGGAGACCGCCTGGGCGAGGGAATCGGCGAATTCGTCATATGCCTCATCCAGCACGATTAATCGCTTGGATGAGATGCAGGCCTGGCCGGCGTTGGCGAAGCGGCCGGTGACCGCGGCCTTTACGCTCAACGGCAAGTTGCCGTTATCGAGCACCAGAAGCGGGTCCGAACCGCCCAGCTCCAGCACGACCTTCTTCAGGTGCTTGCCTGCCTGGGCCGCCACCGCGGCCCCGGCATTCTCCGAGCCGGTCAGCGAGACCCCCTGAACATGCCTGGATGCGATCAGCGCGTCGATGTCCTTCGAGGATGCCAGCAGGTTGATATACGCATCCTCAGGAATGCCGGCCTCTATGCACTGCAGCGCGAGCAATTCGGCGCGCCGATCGCCAGCTATCAGCTGGTGCAGGAAAAGCTGGCCACTATGCTCTCGGACCTGACCAGCATGCAGCTGATGTGCACCAGGATGGCGCAGCTGCAGGAACGGGACGAGCTGACCGCACCGATGGCCTCGTTGATCAAGATGACCACCTCGCGCAAGGCGTTGGCCATGTGCCGCGAGGCGCGCGACATGATGGCCGGCAACGGAATGCTGCTGGAAAACCACGTGGCCCGCCACCTGACCGACATGGAAGTGGTGTCGACCTACGAAGGCACCGATTCCATGCAGGCCTTGATCGTGGGGCGCGATATCACCGGAATCTCGGCCTTCACTCGCAAGCAGTCTTCTCGCTAGGGCGGAATCTCAGCCGCAAGCGCGCTAATTCCAGACCTGCACGGCACTGCCTGGCCTCTTCGGAGGCCAGGCAGTGCTGTACTCTCGTACGAGAACTCGATACGCGGGCAAAGGATTGTTATTTCATGCTCATCCGCAATGCCCGCCCCTGGGGCGGTTCGCCCAGCGACATCCTGATCGAGGGCGGCAAGATCTCAGCGATCTGCGCGCACGACCCGCAGCGCGTCTTGGAGGACACCGATGTCGATGGCCGCGGGCGCATCCTGATCCCCTCCTTCTCCGACGTGCATGTGCACCTGGATTCCACGCGCATCGGCTTGCCCTTCCGCGAGCACACCGGACGCCCCGGGGTGTGGGGAATGATGAGCAACGACCGGGAGAACTGGCGCGATGCCGAAATCAGCTTGCCCGAGCGCGTGGCCGGAACCCTGGAACGGATGATCGCCCGCGGCACCACCCGGGTGCGTTCCTTCGCCCAGGTGGATATGGATGCCAAGCTGGAGAAGTACGAAGCCGTGGTGGCCGCGAAAGAGAAATTTGCCGACGAGGCCGAGGTGCAGATTATGGTCTTCCCGCAGGCCGGGATCCTGCGCGAACCGGGCACCGAGAAGTATTTGGAGGATGCGCTGGAAGCCGGTGCGGATGCCATGGGCGGCATCGACCCCTGCGCACTGGACCGCGACCCGGTCCGCCACCTCGACGTGGTGTTCGGGCTGGCCGATAAATACCAGCTGGATATCGACGTGCACCTGCACGAGCCCGGTGCGCTCGCCGTCTTCTCGGCAGAGCTGATTGCCGAACGCACCCGGGCGCTGGGCATGCAGGGCAGGGTCAACCTGTCCCATGCCTACGAGCTGGGCAGCGTCAGCGAGGCTGCCAGCCGCCGGCTGATCGACACCTTCGCCGAGCTGGACATCTCGCTGACTTCCGTTGCGCCCAGCACCTCCAATCATCTGCCGCTGGTGGACCTGGTTGGAGCCGGGGTGCGCTTCGGCCTGGGCGAGGACGGGCAGCGCGACTACTGGAGCCCCTACGGGAACTGCGATCTGCTGGACCGGACCTGGCAGCTGGCTTTCGTCAACGGCTTCCGCCAGGACGAGCTGATCGGGCATGCGCTGGCCGTGGCCACCATGGGCGGTGCCTCGATCATGGACCGCACGGTGCCGCGCCTGGCTTCGGTGGCCGACCGCCCGGGGGTGGCTGCTGGAGACCGCGCCGACCTGGTGCTGGTGGATGGCGAGACTATCTCCTCCACCGTGATGGACCGGGGCACCGACCGCACGGTCATCCACGACGGTCGCGTGGTGGCCGAGGGGTTGAGAGTGCTGTCGGTCGGGAATCCGTACTGAGCGGACGCGCTGCCGCTAGCGGTGGCGCAGCGATGCCACCCACGGTTCGCCGAAGATCAGCTGGGTGCGGCAGTGCGCCACCTGGGGCAGTGCCAGCAACTTGTCGATGATCAGTGTCTGCAGTTCGGTGCTGTTGGCCACCGCGACATGGACCAGATAGTCCTCGCTGCCGCTGACGTTGTACAGCGCCAGGGTTTCGGGCAAAGCTAGGGCCTTCTGCACGAAGTCGTTGGCAGTGTCGCGGGCGTGCGGACGGATCTGGATTCCCAAAAACGCCTGCTCGCCCTTGCCCAGCAGGCTAGGCAGTACATGGGCGCGGGTAGCCACGATGGTGCCATTGCGGCGCATGCGCCGGATCCGCTCCAGGCAGGTGCTGGGCGCGACCCCCACCTCGGCCGCGATCTCCTTGTTCGGCATCGTGGCATCAACCTGCAGCAATTCCAGTATTGCCCAATCTACCGAATCCAATTCGGGAGATTTGATTGATTTCATTTCTGAGTCACTCATGGACTGATTCTAGCGAATTTGACCCCTAGTCTGAATCTGGAATAGCAGTTGAGGCTGGAGAGATGGCATGGGGATCGAATCATGGGTGGCATTTGCCCTGGCGCTATTGGTGGCGTTGGCAGTGCCCGGCCCCGACCTGGCCCTGGTGGTGCAGGCGGCCACGCGCTCGGTCCAGCAAGGCGTGTCCATGGCTGCAGGAGTAGTCACCGGGCTGATGATGCATGCGCTGCTGGCGGTGGCCGGGTTGACCGCGCTGCTGATTTTGGCGCCAGGGGCCATGGCCGCCGCCCAGATTCTGGGTGCCGTGGTGCTGCTGTGGATGGGGGCCAGCATGCTGCGCGCCGGGTTGCCTCGGGCGGACAGCACCGTGCCGGCCCAGACCCCACAGGCCCGGAGCGGCTACGCCCGCGGGCTGCTCACCAATGCAACCAACCCCAAGGCACTGCTGTTCTTCGCTGCCATCCTGCCGCAGTTCATCGGGCAAGCCGAAGGCGCCTCAGTCCGGACCGCGTTGCTTTGCGCAACGGTGGTCCTCGGGGCCGGTCTGTGGTGGGCCGGGGCCATCACGGTCATCCGGTTCTCCGGCGTGCATCGATCGCCATCCGCCGGCCGCATCGTGACCTTGGCCGGCGGGGTATCCTTGGTGGCAATTGCCCTCGGACTGCTAGCTGCCGCGGTGCTGGGGCTGGCTGATCCGATTGCCGGATGGCACCGGTAAACCACGAAATCGATAGGGCGCTCATCGGCTGCCTGTTGGAAAGGAAGAGCAAATGACCCGCATTCTGATTGCCGGTGCCGGTGCGACCGGCGGCGCGCTGGGAGCACGCCTGCTGGCGGCCGGAAGGGACGTGACTTTTCTGGTGCGTGAACGCCGCCAGGCCCAGCTTGCCGATCATGGACTGCGCTTCAGCGCCCCGGATTCCCAAGGTACCTGGCCGGTTCGGGCAGTCACCGCTATCGCGGGTGAAGAGCCCTTCGACCTGGTGATCGTCGCGGTCAAAGCCCCGGCTCTGGCCTCGCTGATCCCGGAACTGGCCGGCGCTATGGGAAATCGCACCCGCATCCTGCCGCTGCTCAACGGCATGGCCCATATCGACGCCCTGGAGCAGGCCTTCGGCGGGCGGGTGCTCGGCGGCATTGTGAAGATCGTTGCCACGCTGGATGAGCAGGCAGTCGTCCAGCAACTGACCGGCCTGTGCCAGCTGGGTCTCGGCGGTCTGCACGGACAGGAGATCCCCGAGCCGATCATCGAGGCTCTTGATGTGGGTGGCATCGAGCTTGGAGTGCTCGACGATGTTCTCGCCCGGCTCTGGGAGAAGTGGGCTTTCATCGCCGCGGCCGGGGTGATCACCTGCCTGTTCCGCGGGAATATCGGCGATATCCTCGCCGCCGGGGGAGAGCCCAAGATCCGCGAAGCCGTCGGCGAATGCGAACGGATCGCGTCCGCGGCCGGTTATCCGGTCAGCGAGGCGGGGCATGAGCAGTCCATCGGGCTGCTGACCGAGCCGGGCAGCTCGTTCACCGCCTCGCTCTACCGCGACCTGGGCCACGGCACTCCTGTCGAGGCCGAGCACATCATCGGGGATCTGGCCGCCCGGGCACAGCAGCTGGGTGTGGCCGCCCCGCTGCTGGATGCCGCGCTGCTCCAGCTGCGCACCCACCAGCAATCGCTGGACCGTGCCGGCACTTCCGCCGCCGGATAAGACGAAGGCCGCGGTGCCGGAACCATAGAGTCCCTGTACCGCGGCCTTCGACGGCAGCAAGCTAGGTGGCGCGCAGCGCGGCAAACGTCGCCGAAGCGACCTCGGTGACCGCACGCTCCCAGTCGCCGAGCAGGCCCAGGACGTTCTGCCCATCGGCGCGCCGGGCGTCCAGCTGCCCGGCCAGCGCGGCCAGGGTCCCGGTGCGCAGCTCGGTGTTCAAATTGACCTTGCCCACCCCGAAGGAAATGGAACGCGAGAGGTCCGCAGGCGCGATGCCCGACGCCCCGTGCAGCACCAGCGGTACCGGTGATTCGGCATTGATGGCTTCCAGCACATCCCAATGGATCTTCGGTTCGCCCTTGTAGCGGCCGTGGACATTGCCGATGGCCACGGCCAGCAGCTGCGCGCCGCTGTCCTGGACGAACCGGGCCACCTGCGCCGGATCGGTCAGCTGGGAGGCGCTCTGCTCGAAGGCCTTGTCCTCGTTGCCCGGCAGGGCACCCAGCTCGGCTTCCAGCACTACGTCCGGACCGATCAGCGAACGCACCTGCTGGACGAAGGCGGTATTCTCCTCCAGCGTCCCGGCCGAGCCGTCGGCCAGCACCGCGGTGGCGCCGGCCTGCACGGCGCGGGCGATCAGTTGCGCGTCGCTGGCATGGTCCAGCTGGATGGCTACCGGAACGGCGGCCTGCTCGCCCAGGGTGCGCAGGGCCGTGATCAGCCGCAGGCCCGCGGTGGAGGCGGCGGACTTCGGCGCGACATTCAGAATGACCGCGCAGTCCTGGGCTTCGGCCTCGGCGACCACGGCTAGTGCAGTGGTGAAGTCGTAGCAGGTGAAAGCCGGGACGGCATGCCCTGCGGCAACGGCCTGGGCGACCATCTGGTTCATGGGGGTGAGCATCGGGATGATTACACTCCTGCAGCGGTGATGATGGCGTAGGTGATGGCGGTGAGCGCGAATCCGGCCACGCCCAGCACCGTGGTCAGCACGGTCCAGGTGCGCAGTCCCTCGGCCACGGACAGGCCCAGGAAGCGGGTGACAATCCAGAAGCCCGAGTCGTTCACGTGGCTCAGGCCGAAGGCGCCGAAGCCCACCGCGGCCAGGATCAGCGCGGTCTGCACGGTGGAATAGCCGCCGGCTTCCACCGCTGCGGCCAGCAGGCCGGTGGTGGTGATGATCGCGACCGTGGCAGAACCCTGCGAGGCGCGCAGGATGGCGGCCAGGATGAAGGCCATCACGATGATCGGCAGTCCTGCCGAGGACAGCGACTGCGCCAGCACGGTGCCGATGCCCGATTCGGTGAGCACCTTGCCGAACACGCCGCCGGCCCCGGTCACCAGGATCACGATGGCCGCCGGGGCCAGGGCCGAGTCCATGACCTTGCCGGTCTGCTCGCTGCTCCAGCCGCTGCGCACGCCCAGCAGGTAGTAGGCCGCCAGCACGGTGACCAGCAGCGCGACAGCAGGGGATCCGACAAAGCCCAGGATATTCGCGGCAGTTGATTCCGCGGGCACCAGCGAACCACCCACGGTGCCGAGCATGATCATCACGATCGGCAGCAGGATCATCGAAATGACCATGGACGAGGTCGGGGCCTTGGTCTTGGCCAGGGTGGTGCCGGCTCCGGAAGCGCCGAAGGATTCGAACTGCTCGGCGGTTTCGGGAAGCATCGTGATCTCGCGGCGGTTGATGCGCTTGGCCACGAAGTAGCTCAAGACGCCCAGCGGGGCGCAGAACGCCAGTCCCAGGATGGTGGCCCAGCCGATATCGGCGCCGAGGATCTCTGCGCCGCCGACGACACCCGGATGCGGCGGAACCACAACGTGGATGGCCAGCATGATTGCGCCCACCGGCAGGCCGATCTTCACCGGAGGGACGCCCAGGGCCTTGGCGAAGCCGTAGATGATCGGCACCAGGACGATGAAGCCCACGTCGAAGAACACCGGAACGGCCAGCAGGAAGGCCGCGGTGGTCAGCGCGGCGATCACCCGGCGCGGGCCGAAGAGCGCGGTGAAGCGGGTGGAAAGCACCTGGGCTCCGCCGGAAATCTCAATGACCTTGCCGAGCATCGCGCCCAGGCCCACCAGCACGGCCACGGTGCCCAGCGTGCCGCCCATGCCAGTGGTCACCAGGCCGGCCACCTCCTGGATCGGGATGCCCGCGGCCAGGGCCACGAGCATGCTGACCAGCAGCAGGACGATGAAGGCGGGCATCTTGAACTTGATGACGCCGAGCAGCAGCAGGGCTACTCCGGCCACTGCGATCAGTAGCAGCATTAGCGGGCTCATGGGTTGTGTCGTCTCCTTTGACGCGGTGCGCGGGTGTCGAACTCGCGCGCTGATGACTTTACTGGGCAGCCTTCGGGGCTACGACCTTGATGACTGCGGAATCGTCGGCCGCGGCCAGCTCGTGGGCTTCGCCCAGCAGGTAGAGCTGTTCGGCCGCCGAGGCCACCGGGGTGGACAGGTGCAGGGAGCGGGCCGCGGAGGTCACGATGCCCATGTCCTTGACGAAGATGTCCAGGCGCGAGAGCACTTCGGCGCCGTCCTCGGAGTAGGCCTCGAGCATGCGCGGGCCGCGGTTGCCGAGCATGAAGGAGTTCGCGGCGCCGGCCTGCAGCGCTTCCAGGGTGGTGGCCTGGTCCAGGCCGAGCTTGTCCGCCAGGGCCAGGGCCTCCGCGGCCGCGGCGATGTGCACGCCGCACAGCAGCTGGTTCACCGTCTTCAGGGCCTGGCCATCGCCGGGCTTGTCGCCCACGATGCTCAGGGTGGAGGCCAGCAGCTCCAGCACCGGGCGGACCTTCTCCAGCTGATCCGGCTCGGCTCCGACCACGATCAGCAGGTCGCCTTCGCCGGCGCGCACCGGGCCGCCGGAGAGCGGCGCGTCCACCAGGCCCAAGCCCAGTTCGGCCAGGCGCTTGGCGGTGGCGGGCACCGCTTCCAGGCCAACGGTGGAGGTCAGGATGACCACTGCGCCGGCTTTGAGCTGCCCGGCCACGCCCTGCTCGCCGAAGAGCACGGCATCCAGCTGCTCGCCGTTGCGTACTGCCAGCAGCAGTGCATCAGCGCCGGTGACCGCTTCGCGGGCGGAAGCGAAGGTAGTGATGCCCGACTGGCTGGCCAGGGCCATGCGTTCGGCCGAGATGTCGAATCCGTTGACTTCCAGCTTGGTGGCCAGGCGGGTTGCCATGGGCAGGCCCATGGCGCCCAGGCCGAGGACTGCAACTTTGGTAGTGCTCATTGGGATCTCCAAGAAATTGTAAAGAATGGTTAGAAAGTGGCGCTCAGCTTGGCGGTGACGGCGGTCAGCGAGCTGTCGTCGCCCACGTTGCCGGCGAAGACGATGTAGGGGATGCCGGCGGCAGGTCCGTCCACCGATTCCCAGAGCGAGACAATGCCCGGGAGCATCGGCCCGCGCACGATGGCATGGCGGATTTCCAGGCCATGGGCGGCGACATCCGAGGAGGTGATCCCGCCCTTGGCGATCACGAAGCGCGGGGGAGTGGCGTGCAGGATCAGGTTGACGACCGAAACCACCGCAGCGCTCACGGTGCGGGCGATCTCCAGCGACTGCGCCGCGTCATCGGTTTTCACCAGCTTGCGCGAGGTGTGCACGATGACATCCTGGGTGGCCAGGGCGGCGCTGATCTGCGCGGCCTTGCCCTTCAGGTAGGCCTCGGAGCCGTCGGCGAGGATTTCCGGGACGTCCAGCTCGATCACCGTGGCATTCGAGTGCCGGCTGGTCAGGTCGGCCAGCTGGCGGGTGGTCACGCCCACGTGGGAGCCCACCACGATCAGCCCGCCGGCGGTGCGCCGCTCGGCACCGTTGCCCGCGTAGATCTCCTCGGCAGACAATGGCTGCCGTTGCTGCTGGCCGATGCGGGCACGCACGAAGGGCGGGCCCACGCGGCACAGCACGCGGGTTCCGGCCGCTTCGGCCTGCTGCAGGCCCTCGGACAAGGCCAGCAGGTCATTTTCCGTGACGATATCCGCGGTGGCGACCTGTGCGTTGGAAGCTTCGGCCAGGCGGGTGGCGATGGAGGAAGCGCCGGAACGGATGGTGTCCAAGTCCAGGACCATCACGTCCTTGGCCGCGATGCGCCCGGCGGTCTTCTCGGCGACGTAGTCCGGCAGATAGCTGGTGCTGAATCCGAAGGTGGCGTCTTTGGCAAACTCAGTCTCGCTGACCTTGGCGACCTGGCCATCGATGGTGCGCATGTAGTGCTCGCCGGCCACGGTGATCCGCCCGGCTTCGCCGAAAGCAGGAACCATCAGCACGGCATCCACCGAGGAATCCGGATCCACGGCGGCCACGGTGGCGGCCAAGGTGTCGGTTTCCAGCGGGAAATGCCCGCGCAGGGTGGAGTCGCTACGGCTGACAAAGGACACCGACAGGCCGGTTTCCGCCGCTGCCTGCAAGGCGGCCCGGGCTACCTGCTCATTGCGCAGTGCGGCGTCGTCGGCGTCCAGGGAGCGGGTGTTGGTGAGCACGTAGACGGCCAGCGGGCGTTCGCCATCCAGCTGCAGGGCGAAGGCCCAGCGGAAGTCCTCGACTTCCCAGCTGGTGAGCACCGGAAGTTTGCTGACCGATTGGGTTCCGGTCGGGTCGTCATCCAGGACCACCAGCACGCTGCCGGTGGAGCGCGCGGCCTCGACGATTTTCGCGGGCGCGATCTCGCGCTCCGGGAGGTATCCGGCGAGCAACTCGGACTCAAGCATGGTCAAGGACTCCTTTGTCATTGGGCAATGCCTCGGCATCATAGGTAAGATGTCAGACATCTGTCATGACGATTAGTGTTACATGGATCGCGGTCAGCCGCAACTGCCTGCGGGACATAGACTGGACAAGTCTTTGGCGGGATGAATTGTCCCGGGGATGGAGGAAGCATGGCCCGGAAGTCATTGGTCGTAGAGGTCGCCGACAGCGTCTTGGACCGCATAGTCAGCGGTGAACTGTCGGTTGACGAGTTGATTCCTGGCGAGCTGGAACTCTGCGAGACCCTGGAAGTCAGCCGGATGACGGTGCGCGAAGCGATCAAGACACTCGCGGCGCAGAACATCATCCGCGTCGAACGGGGCCGCGGGACCTATGTGAATCCGGTCAACATGTGGAACTCGCTGGAGGCGGTAGTACGCGCCACAACCGCCGGCGTGGGGGCGGCGGCGGCTGCCGTGCAGCTGATCGAGTTGCGCCGCATGCTGGAAACCGGCGCCTGCGAGCTGGCCGCCTCGCGGATCACCGAGGAGCAGCTGGCAGCAATGGGAGAACTGCTCGAAGCCATGCGCGCAGCACACGCGGCCGCCGATCTGGACGGCTTTGTCGAAGCGGACCTGGAATTCCACGACGTGATCCTGCGGGCCTCGGGCAATGTTTTCGTTTCGGCGCTCTACGAGCCGCTGGGCCGAGTGCTCTCCTCACGGCGGCGCGAGACCAGCGCCTTCGCGCAGATCCAGCAGCACGCCATCGCCGAGCACGAGCAGATCCTCGTTGCGCTACAGCGGCGCGACAGTTCCCAAGCACGCCAAGCCATGGACAACCACATGCAGCAAACGCTGGATGATTTGAACACCTTCGTGCTCAATCGATAGCCACCCAGCCAATTGCCGTTTGGCACCCTGGCGGGAACGCGGTATCCAGGGATACGGAGTGCATCCCTGCGTGCTGGGCCATGAGCAGCTGACCGGGATGCATGGCAATGACGCAGAAGCCGAGCTCAGGCGTTGAAACTCTCGGCGAGCAGGCGATAGGCATCCAACCGGTCTGCCGGGTCGCAGACCAAGGTATTGAGCATCAGCTCGTCGGCACCGTGCTCCTCGGCCAAGGCCAGTAACCGGTCGTGGACCTGGTCCGGGGTGCCTACGATCAGCGCCTTGCTGCGCTCCTCGGCACGGGCCAGTTCCTGCGTATTCCACGGGTGGCTCGCCGCCGTTGCCGTCGAGGGGATCGGTCCATCGTGGCCGAGGTCCTTGCGCACGCGCCAGAGCAAGAGCGCATTGGCCAGGGCCTGCGCCTTCTCTTCGGTTGAGGCGGTGGCAAAGCGAACGGCCAGCACGGTGTGGGCGGCGTGCCCTGCGTTGGCCGCGGCCTCGCGGTAGGCCCGGGTGGCAGGCTCGCCGCCAGCAGGGCGCAGGAAGTGCCCATGGACGTAGCCCGCCCCGAGCATTCCAGGCAAGGGCGCGGTGGAACCGCCGGCGCCCAGTACCCAGACGCGGCCTGCCGGTTCGGTATCCGAGGGCTCGTGGACGGCGTCCAGATCATGCACCAGGGTGGCAATCTTCTGCGCGTAATGCGGGTCCGAGAGTGCAGCGCGGCCCACACCGATGTCCACCCGGTCCGGGTGCACGGCGGCCAGCAGGCCCATGGCTTCGGAGACCTTCTGCGCCTGGTAGTCCGGCAGCAAGATGGCACCGGTGCCGACCCGAATGGTCTCCGTGCGTTCCAAAGCCAGCGCGGTCATCATTTCCGGGGCGGCACTGGCGAAGGATTTCGAGTGGTGGTGCTCGGCAAACCAGATGCGGTGGTAGCCCAGCGCTTCCGCATCCTGAGCCAATTGCAGGCCGCTGGACAAGGCCTGGCCTGCGGTGGGGGCATGCTCGATGAGCGGGACCTGGTCAAGTATGGAAAGCCTCATGCAGGCAGCCCTGCTTTGCGATTCTCCGGGGCAAGCTGCAGCTGCATGATCATGTCCTTTCAACGGCGAGGGTCCAGTCAGTGAGCTTACCGCGTTGCGCAGGGCTGCGGGGCATCCAAGACGCGGCAGGCAGGGGGGAGCGCTGGCGATCCTTGCCTCCACCCTGAGGGGGAGGCGGGGCAACGGATATCATTCCCGGTCGGGAGGACATCGCCGGCGCGCGGAACTAGTGTTGACACGTAGAGAAAGCAGCAGCTGCGTCCACCTGAGAAAAGGAATCCCATGCACGGCACTTCGCGTTCAGCATCCAACCGCACTTCGACCTGGCTGGCGGCCAGTTCCGCAGCGCTTGTCCTCGGCATGGGCCTGACTGGATGCGGCGCCATTGAAAGCTTCGACAAATCGACTGCGGATGCCTGGGCGGTGACCTACGAGATCACCGTGAGCGGGGAAGCCGCCGATGCGCTGAGTGATGTGTCCTACCTGGACTCGCCCAGCCGCGGCGAAGACTCGGCCGAAGTGACCGAGCAAGCGGTGGCCACGACCAGCGGTGCTGGCAAGAACAGCGAATCAATCTGGACTGCGCAGAGCGTCATCACGGCCGAAAAGGATGCAGCCATCGCGGCTACGCCTGCCGCAGGCAGCACCGCCACCTGCCGGATCCTGCTCGACGGGGTAAAGGAGATCGCGGCGCAAACCGGCAAGCCCGGCGAACGCGTGGAATGCGCCGTAACGACCCCTGCCTTCGGGGAAAAATTGAACCCGGCATCAGCCAAACCATGATCGGAGCGGGTATCGGAAGCATTTGATGAGTAGTTGGCGTGCTCCGAAACCAAGCGAGCATCCCCAGAGGTCGGGGGAGTGCCAGCGCCTATCTGGCACTAGCCACGAAGATAAAATGCCGAAGCCCTGCAGCTATCAAACAGCTGTAACCCTGCGGCAGTCCGCGAATGCAATTGCCCTTCATCAAGTTAATTTTCGACGATTTATAGAAAGCAAATTCTCTAGTAGTTGACTCATTCGCCATAGGATGCGATCAGCGCGACGGTGCGCTTCGGGAGTCGGACTTTGAATGGAGATGGGGTATAGGATGGCACCTTCAGAGAAGCCAGTACAAACCACCACCGACGGGCGCTACCTGATAATCAAGGGGCGGCGGTGGAGAGCCAGTGATCCCTCGATCCCTGCGAAATTACGACAAGAGCTGGTCAACGAGCTGATGTCAGCCCGCCGGGCAGTCAAGCAAGGCGAAATCGGCGCTAGCAAGCGTGTGAATAATGCCAAGCTCGCACTGGGCGAACGTGGACAGCCGTGGTGGGAGGAGCCGGAATCGGATTCAATGGGAGAGCGAATTCGCGCGACCATTCGCAGCTTGCTGAGCCATAGGGCAAACACGTCAATCTGCCCGAGTGATGTTGCACGCATAGTGGGCGGGCCGGACGAAGGGTGGCGTAAGTACATGGGACAAGTGCGCCAGATTGCCGCGGCATTGGCCGTGCAAGGTGAAGTCGTTGCAACTCAAAATGGCGAGCCCGTGGAAGCTGACGGTGTCAAAGGGCCAATTCGGATTAGACGCCGACACCCAGGCGAATAAAATTGCCCGATCTCTAGGGGAAGAACCGAGAATATGCTGGCACCGAGGTCTTCATGCCCGGTGAAGAGGGAGTGCTTCGGGCAAGGAGTCGACCCTCTAGACGCCGTGCTCGGTGACCATGAGCCGGCTGTGGTCGCTAAGCTATCGACCGTAATGCTGGAGCGCTTTAAAGAGGCAGTAGCTGTCGTCTTCGCGGTCAATATCGAGCATAACTCGGTAGGGGATGAACTTTTTCGCTGAGCTCCTGGAATCCGTCCTTAAATGTTTAACTGCCGAAGTTCCAACGAAAGGAGGCAGTCGACTGAAGTGGACGCTGCGTCCCAGGTAACTTTACGTGCTGATGGTGAGCATTTCTTAATGATTTTCACGAAAAGGCGTCATTGAAAGGGAACTGGCAGGCAGAAGATCCCGGTTCGAAGGCTACGAAAGGGGAGCATCATCGCTTCATGGGTAATGCCATCACGCTTTGTGCACTTTGTTGTGGCTTAGTGGCTGTTCTGGATCCTGGTATCCGCAACCCTGGATAGAGGACCGAGGCCAACAACTAGCCCCCAGAAGAAGCCCGGTTCTGGCCCATTAGCGGTCCAACCCAACATGGGTATTGACCAGCCATGAGAATGAGCCAGGACCGCTGGGCTGAAGGGCTTACTGGCTGGCGCCCGCCGCGACGGGCGCTTCTGCGTGGCAGCGTTCCGGGAGAGGATATCGAGCCGGTGAGGTGGTTCGCGACTGCATAGCGGGGCAGGCTGGGATCTTGTGGGCGACGGCAGTGTTCTTCCAGAATTTCACACGGAACTCAGCAATGAGCTCGGTCGCCAGGCGTTCGAAGAACTCTTCCATGGTGAGTCGATCAGCGCAGGCCCTGGTGACTTTCAGTGCTGCTTGGGGGACGGTGACATGCATCATGTGCAGTTCTTCGTTTTGCTGATCGAGCATGGCCACCAGCACTGCACGGCCATGGATTGATGCCATGCCCATGGCATCGTTGAGCGATTCGGCAGGCTGCGTCATGACGATCGGCATTCCCTGCGCCCAGCCGTAGTCGGACAGGTGGGACTTGCCTTCACGGGTGGCGAGAAAATCAGCGACTCTGACTGCGGTTCGGGTTCGTGCGATTCGACCTGGCATTTTAGATACTTCCCTTTCGTGCACTGCTCATGAAAAATATCGATGTGGACGTAATTCTCCGCAGTGAGATGCGCTTCGGAAAGGTCCCGTCGTTTTGGTGGTGCCGCTCTTGGCGTGCGGCGGGTGCTGCAGATCCTAGGCCATGCTCAAATCTGCATGGGATCCATCTGATTCACTTCCCAAACTGGTAGGTTCGAACCCTAAACCAGTGGTGGGGGCCAGCGAAGGTGCGGTGGAAGGCTGATCGAGCCAATGTGCTGGGAGTCCAGCTTCGGGCGCGTGCTCTGGTGCTGCGAGCAGGCTCTCCTTGCCGGCGACGGCGAACTGCAGATTCTTCACCTCGAATCGGACACCGAGCGCTGTCTCCATCTGCGGCATGAGGGTGTCGTTGACATATTGCATCAGCGAGGATACGTCCCGTTCACTCTTCGCGGTGCAGGCCAAATTCACGACCAGCTGCTCCGGGGACCCGGTAATGGTGCATATTGCTGAATGCACCGCGTCCCGGCTCCGACACTCTTCAGAGGCGAAGGCGGCGATCTTGTGGATTCGCGTGGTCCACGAATTGGTGTCATGCATCGTTGTTTCTACGGGAACTGCTAAGGATTCTTTCATCTTTCACTCCGGTACTGATAGCTGTTTCGTAGTAGAATATCTTTAGACAAGCTAACTATTAGATAGGTTACATGATTTTTTCTGTGTTGAGCAAGCTGGACCTCGCGAAGAAGGGTATTGGAACCCCAGGGGTTGCGGGCATGGCGTTCGCATCCGGCGGAAGGAGTTTTCATGAGTAGGTATCAAGCCAGTGGGTATTGGTACGGCGAGGGCCGTTCGGTGCCCGAGGCGGTGGATTTGTTGAATCTGATGCGCAAGTACCGCGAGGCGGAGCGCAAGATGCGAGCTGCGACCCGCGGTTCGATGGGAATGAATGAGACCGATATGTCGGCGCTGCGCTTCCTGCTCGCTGCGCACCGTAAGGGGTTGGTTCCCCGCCAGCGGGATTTTGCTGAGGAACTGGGGATCTCCAATGCTTCGGTGTCGGTATTGATCGACCGGTTATGCCGCGATGGGTATGCCGAGCGTATTGTGCATCCTGCAGATCGGCGGTCTGTGGGAATTGTGCCCACTGACTACAGTGATACGGACGTTCGAGGAACGCTGCATCGGATGCATGAGCAGATGATGGATGCCGTATGCACGCTCTCCGAGGCCGAGAGGGTTGCGGTTGCCAAGTTCCTGAAGGCCATGATCCGCAGCGTCGAGATCGAGGACGAGCCAAGCCAGCCTTCCAGGGGGAAATCTCAGATGGCGGAGAGCACCGCGTCTTCCCGGTAGGTGCAGAGCGCATAGCACCGCTTTATCCACGCTGGAAGATCTGACCGATACCCTAGTTAGCAGACCGACCAAGGGATAGTAGCCCGTTTAGTTTCCTTCAGTGATTTTGATTCTCCACGTGCTCTAGTTGAGTGATCGTCTGACGCGCGAGGGGCCTAGTTCCTGTGTTTCTGAAGACAGGTTTCTGAGGAAAACCTTGTGGAAGCTGTCGCAGGCAACTTGGACGCGTAAGTTAGACGAAACCAGAAAGTATTTAGCCTTTCTAACAAGTTAGGATGATGCAAATGCCACGAAAGCACGTTGATGTAAGTGTCAGTCATGCTGAGTTCGAGGATCTGAATAACGCTCTGGAGGACCATCGAGATGGTTTCAAGAAGATGGCCGAAGAAGCGACTAATGGCTTCGGCTTAGAGCCGGCCTACTGGGAAGGACGGGCCCAGGAAGTCGAGGGTCTACGCGAGACGATTCACGAGCACAGTACTGATGAACTGGAACAGTTTGAGTCTTCCACCAGAGAAGCGGACACTGGCCCCGAGGTTGATTCGGCTCGGGATCGGGACTTTGAATCCGATTCTCGCCAGTGAGCAACCGGCGCAGGCATGCGAGAGGCACTTCATGACACGGCAACGGTCCACCACTATTCCGTGGTGGACCGTTGCTCTGCAGGTGCAGTTAGGCACGCTTGCGCGTGAGCAATCCCCTAATGACTAGTACGATCAGAGAACCGCCAATGACCAGGACCCAGCTGGACAGGGACCAGAACTGGTCCACGCCTTCGCCGAAGACTGCTGAGCCGATCCAGCCACCTACGATTGCGCCGACGACGCCCAGCAGCAAAGTAGCGAGCCGTCCGCCGCCCTGCTCTCCGGGTTTGATGGCCTTGGCAATAGCACCGGCGATCAGTCCCAAAACGATCCAACTTAAAATATCCATGGGTTCTTCTCGACTAGTTCGTATTGGGTCTTGCCCGTTGGCGGCGACACTCGCCCCTTGTCCAGCAAGCTACCCGCAGCTGCCATCCAGCAGGCGCACAGCGAACGGCACGTGGCGGCGATAGAATTGCAAGGAGAGCCGAGGTGTACCCGGCGGGCGGGAAGGCAAAGCAAAGCAGTGGACCCAAGGATTTCATCGCGCAAGGACAGGCAGAACTTTCCTGCCGCTGCGCTGCCCTCGGGCCGCGGCCTGCCTGCCCTGAGGCAGATCCTCGGTTTCCTCCTGCGCGTGCTGAAGCTTGGGCACGTGCGCGTTTTCCGCTACCTGGCGGTGATCACCACCTTGCAGGCAGCTAATGGCTTGCTGGTCATCCCTGCGATCAAGTACCTCTTCGGCCTGGCGCTGGAAATCAGCAAGCTGAACAACGTCACCGACCGGACCTACACCGTGCTGCTGGCCCATCCGGTCTCGGTGCTGCTCCTGCTGGCCATCGCGGTGCTGGCACTGGGCGCGGTGAGCGTGCAGTTCGTAGCACTGATCGTGATGGTCAACCGCCAGCAATCCGGGAAGCCTCCCAACCTGCGGGCCGAGTGCCGCGAGACCGCCGCCTGCCTTGGCCGGATGCTGTCCTACCCCTCGCCGCTGATGATGGTGTACTTTTTCCTCGCCCTGCCGCTGGGCGGCTTGGGCCTGTCTTCGGTGCTGATCCAGGGTGTGGGGATCCCGCCCTTCGTGACCCGCGAGTACCTCAAGGCGCCGCTGAGCACGGGGATCTACCTGCTGATGATCGGGGCGATCATCTACGCCAACCTCCGCCTGGTGCTCACCTTGCCGCTGCTGGCTGTCGGGCCGAAGCGGCCGCTGGCTGCCTTGGGCACCAGCCTGAAGGCCACGCACCGCAACAGCCTGCGCTACCTGCTGCTGATCGGGATCCCGCTGGGAGTCTGCGCCCTGTGCGCCTCGCTGCTGGTCGAGGCGCTGGTATGGACCTCGGATCTGGCCGCCAGCCTGCTCGGCGTGCAGAACTCCGCGCTGGTGGCGACCCTGTGCATCGGCGTGGGACACACGCTCGGTTTCCTGCTGATCGGAGCCGCGACCGTGGTGGCGATCCAGATTGTGGTGGCCCTGAGCCGCGAGCACCTGGCACTGCCCGTCACCCTGCAGGAGCGCTCGCAGCGGCATCGCAGCGCGCAGTCGCGCGCACTGAAGGCCACCGCCGGGACCGCGGCCGCGGCCTTGGTGCTTTCAGCGAGCTTTGCCGCATCCCCTGCCTTGGGGCAGACCGCAACGGGAGCCGGGGACGCGCAGATCCTGGCCCACCGCGGCTACTCGGCGGGCGGGGTGGAAAACACCTTGGGAGCCCTGGAAGCCGCGGCAACGCATCAGGCCGACATCGTCGAGGCCGATTTCCAGGAAACCGCGGACGGGCATTTCGTAGCCAGCCACGATACCAACCTGCTGGTGGTCGCCGGGGTGAACCGGAACATCCACGAGATGACCCTGGCCGAAGTCCGGAAGGTCACCGTGCGCGAAGGCGGCTTCGCCGACCGCATCCCCACCATGCAGGAGTACCTGGAGCACGCCGATGAGCTGGGCATCCCGGTGCTCGTGGAGCTGAAGGTCACCGGCCACGAATCCAAGGGCTACCTGGAGCGCTTCCTGGCGCAGCTGGACGCGACCGGGACCACCACGCAGAACATCTACCATTCGCTCAGCCCCCGGGCAGTCAAGGAAATCAAGGCGCAGCGCCCCGAGCTGCGGGTCGGGCTGACCGTGGCCATGAGCGTGGGCGGGCTGCCGAAGGCGAACGCCGATTTCTACACCCTGGAGCAGGCCTCCTTCACCCGCGAATTCCTGGAGCAGGCCCACGCGCTGGACCGGGAGGTGTATGCCTGGACCGTTAATGACGAGTCCACCATCCGCGAGCTGCTGGGCCTCGGCGTGGACGGCATCGTCACCGACAACGTGGAACTGGCCATCCGGGACCGCTACCTGGTGGCCAACAACCCCGCCGCGGAGTACCGGGTGGGTTCCGCGCTGGCGTACCTGGACATCTTCCGCTAGATTCCGGCGCTCAGGGCGTCTCCGGATAGGTGCCATCGCCCAAATCCGGATTTGCCAGCGACTGCAACGGATCATGCAAGAACACCCGACGCCCTTCATTGCGCAGCCGGCGCAGCCCTTCCAAGGTCATTCGCCGGGCCACATCGGTGAAGGAGAAGACCCGGGAAATATCCACATGCACGTCTCCGTCGAAACGCGACTCGGACATGATATCGAGCAGTTCGGCAGCAGCGGTGAACTGCACGTTGCCCTGCAGCGAGAAGGTCTCGCGCGTGCCGCCGCGCTGCACGTCGATGACATCGAGCCGGCCATGGCTCGGGGCCAGCAGGTGCATGCCCATGTCCGTGGACAGCCGCTCGAAGGCCCGCCGCGCCCGCTGGCTGTTGCCGTGCGAATCCAGCCGCGGCGAGAACGCGCCGATGCCCACCTGGTCCGGCAGCACGCCCACCAGCCCGCCGGCCACCCCGCTCTTGGCGGGGATCCCGACGCGGGTCAGCCAGTCGCCGGCCCCGTCGTACATTCCGGCCACCGCCATCACCGACATCACCTGGCGGGCCGTGGCCTCGTCCATGATCCGCTCGTGCGTGCACGGCTGCACCCCGCCATTGGCCAAGGTGGCGGCCATCGCCGACAGATCCGCCACGGTGACCAGGATGGAGCACTGGCGGGTGTAGCCGGTGACCACCTCATGCGGGTCATCGTCGATGATCCCGTGCTTGCGCAGCATGTGGGCCATGGACAGGTTGTGGTCCGCGGTGCCCAGCTCCGAGTTGAAGACCGCTTCGTCGATGCGCAGCCGGCGCCCGGCCAGTGCGGAGAACAAATCCAGTGCCCGGTCAACGCGCTGCTCGCCGGTGGCGTCGGCGCCGACCATCAGGCCGTGGGCGGCGATCGCCCCGGCATTGATCATCGGGTTCTTCGGCCGATTGGTGCCATCCTCCAGCGACAGCTCGTTGAAGGCCTCGCCCGAAGGCTCCACCCCGATATGTTCCAGCACATGCTCCAGCCCGCGGTCCATGATGGCCGCCGCGTAGGCGAAGGGCTTGGAGATGGACTGGATGGTGAACTCGATCCCGGCATCCCCGGCGCTGTAGGTGCTGCCCATAGCGGTGGTCACGGCCAGGGCGAAGAAATCCGGATTGGCGTCGGCCAGTTCGGGAATGTAGCCGGCGCGCTGCCCGGAGGTGTCGTCGCGCAGCGCATCGAGCACTTCGTGGAGGTAATCGGGAATCGGATTCTTCATGGTGCCATTTCCTCTTGGATCTCGGGTGGATTCTGCCATTGTTCCGGTTACGGCCCACCCTATCGGCAAGAGCGCCCTATGCCGTGTACCCATGCTTACGGCCGGTCAGAAAGTGCCTGCAGAAGTTGCTGGAATTCTGGGACGTTCAGCCGCGCAGGGCTTTGCCGTGCGGCGACTTCTATGGGGACAGAAAGCTGGCCCCGATCATAAGGAGAGAGATCATGAAATGCAGGCTGATCATGCGTGCACTTTCGGATTCATCCAGCCTTCTGGCGGATTTGCCGATGCCTTCGCGCATTGCAGTGCAATTCAGAGCTTCGGATTCATGAGCGTCGAAGAAGGCCAATCAGTCGAATACAAGATTGAAGCGGGACCGCCGAAGGATGCCGTGATGGGCGATGAGGATCTGGCCGGCAACCACTCGCTGCTGAGGCTGCTCTGATTTGGATTTCACTGCCACTATCGCGCCTGGAGTCTCGGACAGGATGGCTGCTGCAGGACACTGTTGTCCTCTTGGGATTGCCGCATTCTCGCCTGTCGATAATGCGTATAGGCCCAGCCGCGTGGCACCGGGGAAACTGGCAGTAGGCCCTGTTTCTGCAGGGATGTGCTGCTTACCGAAAGGACGTCATCGTGTACTTTATTGTCGTTAAATTCAAAGTCAAGCCGGATTGCTCAGACCGCTGGCCGGATCTGGTGCGCAGTTTCACCGAGTCAACCCGTGCGGAACCAGGCAACCTTTGGTTTGATTGGTCGCGCAGCCTTGAAGACCCCAACGAATTCGTTCTGGTTGAAGCCTTCCAGGACGACGCAGCTGGAGACCACGTGGGCAGCGACCACTTCAAGCAGGCCATGATCGACATGGCGCCGGCCCTGGTTGAAACTCCGCGCATTGTCAGCCGGCAGATCGAAGGCGATACCTGGGACCGCATGGGCGAATTGGAAATCAGCTAGCAACTTTTGCGATGAACCCTGAAATTGCTGGGGCAAGGCCAGCGGCAGCTGCGACTCATATTGAAGTTCCCAGCTCACCTCGACAAGATGGGGTTATGGGATATAACGATTCACTAGCTGGCCTTGCTTCAGTTCAAAAAGCATTCGCCTTGCTGGACGTGGTGGCCGCGCATAACCGGGGTATGGCTGCCAAGGAGATCGCTGCAGAACTGCAGATGCCCTTGCCTACCGTTTATCGCCTGCTCAAGACCTTGACCCTGTCGGGCCACCTGGTCCACCTGCGCGATGAAGGGCTCTATGCCCTGGGCTACAAGCTTCACGCCCTGGATAACTCGCTGCGCCGGCAGGTAGGCACCCCGCCTTCGGTGGCGCGCTTGATCCGCGAATTGCATGTGCGGGCCGATGCCGCCGCCTACTACGCAGTGCACCGCGGAGAAGATATCGTGGTGGCCCACGTCGTTGAGTCGCCACTGCGCCCGCGCATCACCCCCATGGGCTTCGGGTTCAACAATGGTGCCCATGCCACCGCCTTCGGCAAAGTGCTGTTGGCGGCCATGGATGCCGAACGCTGCCACGCCTACCTGGACAAGCACGGCATGCCCGGGATGACCTCCGCGACCATCTGCGATCCGCAGGTCTTTGCCGCAGAACTGGACGCCGTACGCGAGACCGGCATTGCCATCGAACGCGAAGAATTCATCCGAGGCGCCTCCTGCATGGCCGCCCCGGTAACCACGGGCGCCGGGCAAGTCATCGGATCGGTGGCAGTTTCCATGGACCCGGCCGAATTCCAGACCCGCCACCGAGACGTCTCCGTCCTGCTGCGCGATGTGGCTTCGCGGGTGAGCCGCGCGCTGCGGGGCACCTCGATGCTAGGCGCAGCTTGCGCCGACTAACGAGGTGCCCGGACAGCCTACAACTTGGCCTGGGCCATTTGCTCGACGATGTACTCGGCCTGGCGGATGGCCAGCGCCACGATGGTCAAGGTCGGGTTGGCCGCGGCTCCAGTGGTGAATTGCGAGCCATCGGAGATGAACAGATTCGCAACATCATGGGCCTGGCCGAAAGCGTTGACCACCCCGTCTTCAGGACGCTGGCTCATTCGCGCCGTACCGAGATTATGCGTCGACGGGTACGGGGGAGTGTGGTGCGTGGACCGCGCGCCCACTGCCTCGAAGAGCAGTGAACCCTGCTGGTAGCCGTGCGTTCGCATGGCGAGGTCATTGGAGTGGTCGTCAAAGTGGACATTCGGCACCGGCAGGCCCAAGCGGTCGCTCACCGTGTTGTTCAGCGTGATTCGATTGCTTTCCTGCGGCATATCCTCACCGGTAATCCACATGCCCGCAGTGTTCAAGTAGTCGTCCAGCAGCGTAGTGAATTCCGGTCCCCAGCCGCCGGGCTCCACGAAGCTGGCGAGGAACGCCGGCCCCAACGCGATGGTTTCCATGTAATAGCCACCGCAGAATCCGCGATCCGGATCATGGCGGGATTCGTCGGCAATCAGCCCGGCCATCGTCTCGCCCCGGTGCATGTTCACCGGCTGGTCGAACTTGGCATAGACGCTGCCGGTGGTGTGGCGCATGTAGTTGCGGCCCAGCTGGCCCGAGGAGTTCGCCAATCCATCGGGGAACAGCGGCGAAGCTGACAGCATCAGCAAGCGAGGGGTTTCAATGGCGTTGCCGGCCACCGCCACGATGCGGGCTTTTTGGCGCTGCGGGTTCCCTTCGGAATCTATGTAGATGATTCCGTCCACCTTGCCGGCAGCAGTATGGGTAACTTGAACAGCATGCGATTCGGGACGCAAATCCAGCAGGCCGGTGCGCAGCGACTTCGGGATTTCCGAGACCATTGTGGACCATTTGGATTTGTTCTTGTCGCCCTGGAAGTTGAACCCATCCTGGATGGATGCTGGGCGGCCGTCGTAGGGTTCGGCATTGGTTGCGTAGGGCCCTGTGGCATACTGGCGGTAGCCCAGGCGCTGGGCTCCATTGGCAAAAACCTTGTAGTTGTTGTTGGCCGGCAGCGCGGGACGCCCGTGGCGGTGGGTGCTGCCCATCTTCTGCTCGGCACGGTCGTAGTACGGTGCCAAATCGTCCAGGGTGATGGGCCAGTCCAGCAGGTTGGCCCCGTCGACCCGGCCGTAGGTGCTGCGCGCCTTGAACTCATGTGCCTTGAATCGCGGGGTGGCCCCGGACCAGTGGGTGGTGGTGCCTCCGACCGCCTTGACGATCCAGGCCGGCAGATTGGGGAAGTCGCGGGCCACGCGCCATGACCCCGAGGTGGTCCGCGGATCCAGCCAAGCCATCTGGTTGAAGGCGGCCCATTCGTCTTGGTGGTAGTCCTCATTCTTCAGATACGGGCCGGCCTCCAGCATGACCACCTTGACGCCCTTGGAAACCAGCTCATGGGCCAAAGTTCCGCCGCCGGCGCCGGAGCCGATGACGACAACTACCGAGTCGTCGTCATGGTCGTGCACTGCCGATTGCTCTTCGGTGCTCATCGGGTTGTCCCTTCCTCGAGGATTCCTGAATCACCCAGGACGTTGTCCACGGGCTTGCTGCTGGTTTCCGGTGCGTAGGCTTTCACGGCGTAGGGAAGCGGGCCCTGGTCTTGTACGGGCTCTCCGCTTTCCTCGATGCGCGGTTCGGGCAACCAATTCAGATCATTGAAACCGCGGTTCACGTAGCCGCCCTTGGAGAAGGATTCGCCTTCGTAGCCCAGGGCCTGATGCACTTCGGGGTCATCGTAGAAATTGAGGACTACGGTGCGGCGGATGAAGGCGAAGAACTCCAGATCCGCGATGCGCTTGAGCACCGCCAGTGCACGGTCATCGGGAAGATCCAGGAAATGCTCTTCGCTGAGCGTATCGAGGGTCATCAAGCCCTGGGCCAAAGCCATGCGGAACCAGCTGGATTCGGCTGAAGCCTCGATGATTTTCTCTGTCATGCGCTCGTAGGGCCCATCCGGGAACTGCGGGTGCGGAAACGAAACCCGAATGATCCGGGTCAAGATCCGCCGAGCCTCATCCGAGAGCTCCAGGGCGTTGAGAGATGAATATTTTGCTGGGAACACCATTGTTGTCACCTCGATTATTAGACGGTTAGGTCAGTTCCTGCGCTGATTCTGCAGGGAAACCGGCAGTGAAGCCTTACTTGGATTATGTAGTACACGTCACAGTGCTGCCAGCGTCGTTATCGGCTAGTGAGAATGGCCCGGCAACGCGCTCGGCGCCACGTTGCGGGCATTATCGCTCTGCGAGAACGAAGCTATCCCCGGAGCGAGCGCGGGCCCCAAGCTGGGCAGACTCGACGGGCCAAGGGGCCGCTTCAAAGTCCGAGCAGCATCTAACAGGAGGAATCACCATGGCAGGATCCACCGCAGGGGTCGCACCCATCACCGGAGCAGGACGAGGGATTGGAAGGGCCATCGCCGAGCGCCTGGCTGATGATGGGCAGGACATCATCGTTGCCGATGTCCCGGGAGCCCAGGAGAACGTGGATGAGGTCATCGCCGCCGTCCAGCAGCGCGGGCGCCGTGCGGTCGGGGTAGCCGGAGACGTGTCGAACCCCGAAGACGTGGAACGGATGATCAAGGAGGGCACCGAAGCCTTGGGCGACCTGACGGTGTTCGTGGCCAACGCCGGCATTGCGCAGGTTGACGAGATCCTGGACGTGAAACCCGAGGCGTTGGACCGCATGCTCGACGTGAACATCAAAGGCGTCTTCTATTCCTACCAGCTGGCGGCCAAGCGCTTCATTGAGCAGGGCAGCGGCGGGAAAATCATTGGCGCGGCATCCATCGTTGCTTTCCGTCCGTTTCCAATCCTCGCCTCGTATTCGGCCACCAAATGGGCGGTGCGAGGACTGACCCAAGCGGCCGCCATGGAGTTCGCCAAACACAACATCACCGTCAATTCCTATGCGCCGGGCGTGGTGGGAACCGCGATGTGGGATTTGATTGACGAGCGGCTCACGGCGCGTGAAGGAACCCCGAGGGGCAGTGCCCTGCAGGCGCAGGTGGACAACATTCTGGCTGGCCGTGTTTCCGAGCCGGAGGACGTCGCCAAGCTGGTGAGTTATTTGGCAGGGCCGGACTCGGACCACATGACTGGCCAGACTGTCTTGATCGATGGCGGCATCAACTTCTCCTGACGCATGGGCATTGACGAGGTTCGTCATGGAGCACTGTAGCTCCGCGGCGAACCTCTTCGCTGTTGGGTGAGCCGGCAAGCGGCCGGCTCAGTGCCCACCGCCCAGGCATTTGCGCATCTTCAAGCAAGCGGTAGTCAGCCCTTCGACGTCCGCATTCTTGGGATCCGTGCCTGACGATGACGAAATTCTGCGGGTCTTCGGCCTAGTTGAACTGCGTGTCCAGGTCGTTGGAAGAAGCTAAGAGCAATACGCCAGTGAGCCACGCCCGTCAGGAGCCGCCGAAGACGGTAGCGCCCGGAAATAGAGCTTCTCCTTCTTGGGCGCCATGCGCCGGACCAGCGTATTTCGCGGACTTAAAAGAAGCCAATGGATCTGAACCGAAGATACAGGTTTGTTGAATCTCCGGCATGGCCGATCAGCTCGGCTGCCGGTAATCTTGTGAAATCTCTATGCAAGAGCAGGGGATTGGGCAAACAATTGTACGGTTCAACCAATTTGGCGCGCAGCATGCCGGATAATTGATGGAACACAGCAGGCCGGAGGAAGATACTCCGGTCGGAAGGGAATGATGGACGCTTCAGGCGACAGTAGATCTCATAGTTCCAACCCTCTGCCCGGAAGGCATGCCGGCCAGGCTCCGCAGGTCAGGGGGTGCATGTAATTGGAATGGATCTCGCTACTCATAGCGCTTCTCCTCATTCTCGGTTGCGGATTATTCGTTGCCGCTGAATTCGCGCTGATCACGGTTAACCGGAATCAGGTCAAGCAGGCCGCCGCGAACGGCGACCGCCGTGCCTCCGGTGTCCTCAAGGGCATGGAAACATTGTCCACCCAGCTTTCGGGCGCCCAGCTGGGCATCACGCTGACCAACCTCGGCATCGGCTTCCTCGCCGAGCCGGCCATCGCGGCCCTGGTCGTCGGGCCGCTGCAGGACTTCGGCCTCGACGAAACCCTGGCCCGCTCGGTCTCCATTGCCATTGCGCTGATCCTGGCCACCATCTTGACCATGGTCTTCGGCGAATTGGTTCCCAAGAACCTGGCCATTGCCAAGCCTTTCGAAACTGCCAAGGCCGTGGTGGGGTTCCAGCGCGGCTTCAGCGTCGTGACCAAGCCCTTCCTTTCATTCTTCAACGGCAACGCCAACTGGATTGTCCGCCGCTTCGGCATCGAGCCGCAAGAAGAGCTGGCCTCGACCCGTTCGGCCGAGGAACTGGTGGCCTTGGTGGGGCACTCGGCCCGCGAGGGACTGCTTCCCTCGGAAACTGCCGAAATGCTGCGCCGGACCGTGGCCTTCGGCAACCGCCGGGCCCATGATGTGATGACCGCCCGATCGCGGATGATCACCGTGACCGCCCAGGAGACGGTGCACGAAGTGCTGGAGCTTGCCGCGCGGACCGGGCATTCCCGCTTCCCGCTGGTGGACGAGGGCGGGCACCGCGTGCTGGGCATGGTGCACATCCGCGCCTTGCTCGCCATCCCCTACGCGCAGCGGCAGCAGTCCGCGGCCGGGGACAGTGCAGAAGATGCCTTCCTGGTCCCGGATACCATCGAGCTCGATGAGCTGATGGACCAGATGCGCAACGGCGGGCTGCAACTGGCGGTACTGATCGACGAGACCGGCGACGTCGCCGGGATGCTCACGCTGGAAGACCTCGTGGAGGAAATCGTCGGCGAAGTGCGCGACGAGCACGACCCGGAGGATTCCACCATCCAGGTGCTCTCCGGGAACTCCTGGCGGCTGGATGCGGCACTGCGGCCGGATGAGGCCAATGAGCTGCTGGGCTGCCAGATCCCCGAGGACTCGGACTACGAGACCTTGGCAGGACTGCTGACCGTGCAGCTGGGCAAGTTCGGCGAGGTGGGCGATGTCGTGCGCCTCATGGTCCCGGGCGAGCCCGGTGGACCGCATAAGGAACTTGAATTCACCATCCACGCCACCGATGGGCAGCGGATCGCCAGTGTCGATGTGACGGTGTCCGAGCAGGCAGAAGGGGAGGACGCGCGATGAGCGACCTTATGGGAATTCTGGTGACGGTCGCGCTGCTGGCAGCGAACTTCTACTTTGTCGGCGCCGAATTCGCGCTGATCTCCGCACGCCGGAGCATCATCGAGCCCAAGGCCATGGAAGGCAGCCGCAGCGCCAAGATGACGCTGTGGGCCATCGAGAACGTCTCGCTGGTCATGGCCGGTGCCCAGCTGGGCATCACCGTCTGCTCGCTGGCGCTGGGCTATGTCACCAAGCCGCTGGTGAAGTACGCGGTGGCCGGGCCCTTCGAAGCCATCGGCGTTCCGGCAGGCATGATCGACGCGCTGTCCTACGCGATTGCGCTGATCGCGGTGACCTACCTGCACGTGGTGCTCGCCGAGATGGTCCCCAAGAACATGGCCTTGGCCGGACCCGAGCGCATGGCGCTGATCCTGGGCCCGAGCATGGTCATCCTGGTCAAGGTGCTGCGCCCGGTGCTGTGGCTGATGAATGCCATGGGCAACCTGGTGCTGCGGATTTTCGGCGTCGTTCCGAAGAACGAAGTGGCCAGCACCTTTACCCGCGACGAGGTCTCTTCCATGGTGGCCGAATCCCGGGAGGGAGGCCTGCTCGATGCGCATGACGAGCAGCTGCTGCTGGGCGCCTTGCACTTCGATGCCCGGAGCATCGAGTCCGTGGCGATCAGCTTCGAGGAGGTGCAGACCTTGCCGGTGGATGCCACGATAGAGCAGATCGAGGCGGCGGCCGCGCATGGCTTCTCGCGCTTCCCCCTGGTGGATGCCGGCGGCACCCCGGTGGGCTATGTCCACGTCAAGGACGTGCTGGGCGCCGACGCGCAAGCCCGGACGCGGCCGCTGCAGCCCAGCGGCATCCGCGAGTTGCCGTCCTTCGGGCAGCAGCAGAGCGTGCGCACCGCGCTGCAGGAAATGCAGCTTTCCGGAGCCCATTTGGCCCTGGTGCGTGATGGCGAAACGGGCAAGGTCACCGGCATGGTGACCTTGGAAGACATGCTCGCAGAGCTGGTCGGCCAGATCAGGGACGAGCACCGCAGCGCAAGCTAGCCGCGCAAGCCGGACAATAAAGCACCGGGCAGGGGCTGGAGGCAGGATGGGACATCTCGGGCCTCCAGCTCTGCTCGTCCAGGGCATCACGGCGCCTTGGCATAGGGGGAATCCTGCGCGAGAGCGCCATCGCCGCCCCGAGCGGTGCGAAGCCCGTAGCCAGCAGCTATTCGACGTCGGACTGAACATGGCTGCCAGGAGAACGTGAACTATCCTTCCCATGCGGCCCAGAGCTGGGCATAGCGCCCACCGGCTGCCAGCAATTCCCCATGGCTGCCATCCTCGATAATCTGACCGTGCTCCATCACAATGATCCGGTGGGCCAAACGCGCTTGGGAGAGACGGTGGGCAATCACCAAGGCGGTGCGCCCGGCAGCCAGCGCGGCGGCGGCCATGTCCAGGGTCCGCGAGTTGCTGGAACCGGACTCGGCCGTGGCCTCATCCATCACAATGATGCGCGGGTTGAGCAGCTCAATGCGGACCAACGCCAGGTGCTGTTGTTCGTGGGCCGTCAATTGATGCCCATCGGAGCCGAGCAGGGTATCAAGGCCTTCGGGCAGTGCACTAATCCAGCCAGCGTGACAGGTTTCCAACGCCTGCTGAATCCGGGCATCGGTGCACGGCGCCGTGGATCCCAGCAGCAGGTTCTCCCGGACAGTTCCCGCAAAGACATGGGTCTCCTGCGAAATTAATGCGATGTTGCGGCGCAGGGTCGCGGTGTCCAGGGCGGCCAGCGCGGTTCC
Organism: Glutamicibacter sp. NPDC087673; assembly: GCF_044743255.1. Taxonomy (NCBI): domain Bacteria; kingdom Bacillati; phylum Actinomycetota; class Actinomycetes; order Micrococcales; family Micrococcaceae; genus Glutamicibacter; species Glutamicibacter sp. NPDC087673. The sequence goes on along the minus strand of NZ_JBIUWB010000001.1, from coordinate 486,967 downwards.
ATCCAACGCGGCGGTGCCTGAGCTCGGCTCGATGACGCCGGACAAGATCTTGGCTGCTGTGGATTTCCCGGCGCCGGTCGAACCGACCAAGGCGACGCACTGGCCATCGCGCAGATGCAGGTCGAGATTGCCCAGGACCTGCGGGCCGGTCTCAAAACGGTGGCTGACACCACTTAGAGTCAGTCCCTCGGCAGGGGAAGAAGCTGAGGGAACCGCGGATCTGGCCAGCGGGGTGCGCCGAGCGGCCAGCAACACTCCGGTCACCCGGCGCAACGCGATCCCCGCTTCCTGGAGCATGTCGAACAAGGTGACCACCTCGGAGATCGGGTCGAACAGCCGATGGTAGAGCAGGGCCGCGGTGGTGACGGCGCCAACCGTCGCGGCATCGGTCTGGACCAGGAAGAACCCCGCGGTCAGCAGCGCCGCCATGGTGATGAATTCGGCCCGGTTGTTGCGTGCGAAGTAGCGGGTCAGCATGCGGAAAACCCGGTCCGCGACGTGGCGTGAATCGTCGCTTGCGTGTTCAAGGGCATCGATTTGCGTTTGCGCCCAGCCTTGCGAATGCAGCATAGCCCGGCCATGGAATGCGTTCAAGAAGGTATTGGTGCGTCGAGCGAGGATCTCGCGTTCTTCGCGGTAGAGCGGTGCGCTGCGTGGCAGGTACCAGCGCAGCGAGAGCAGGTACATCGGGACAGCGATCAGCCCGGTGAGCCCCAGCACCCAGTGCAGGGTGAACAGCCCTGGAACCGACAGCACCAGCAGCGTGCCGGCGGACAACAACGCGGGCAGCAGCCAGGCTACTGCCTGGGAGATCAGGCGCGAGTCATCCGAGACACGCGAGACAAGCTCGCCATCACCGGCGCGCTCCAGGATTCCCGACTCCAGGTGGAGCGCGTGCTCTACCGCGTCCTCGCGCAGCGTGGCCACCGTCGGCTCAGCAATGCGCGCGTACAGCACCCGGGCGTACCAGGTCAGCAGCGTGCCGCCGAGCAAGGAGACGGCAATGGAGGCCAGGCACCACACCAGGGCGGAGCCCGGTGCGCCGGTGCCCAGCGCATCCACCAGGATGCCAATGGCAAACGGCGGGACCATGGCCGTTGCGGAGGCAGCCAGGGTGATCACGGATGCCCAGGTGATCAGCAGGCGGTGCGGGCGAAGCGTTCGCCGCAGTGCCCGCCAGGCCGCAGCGGCGCTGGCGGTCGGCAGGGCGGGAGCGGAGGGTTCTGCCCGGTCGTGAACAGCGCTCATCGGCCGACCACCTTTTCATAGGTCGTATTTTCTGCAAGTGCGCGGTGGGTGGAACGCGTGATGCTTCCATCGGCCGCGAGGAAAAGCACCTCATCTGCGGCATGCAGCAGGGTGGGGGATGTGCTCAGCACCAGCAAGGTGCCTGCCCCGGCTCCGTTGCTGGCGGCATGCGCGCGCAGTTGGACCAGGCCCTGGGCGATGTTCGCCTCGGTGACCGAATCCACTGCGCTGGTTGGATCGTGCAGCACGCGCGCCAACGGTCCGCCGGATAATGCGCGGGCCAGTGCGATGCGTTGACGCTGTCCGCCGGAAAGGTTATGTCCACGGCCCTGGACCTGGTGTTCGAGCCCATCGGGCAGCGTGCCCAGCAGCTCGTCGACGCCGCTGGCGCGCAGCAGCAGCTGCAGGGTCTGCGGGTCGGGCAGCGCTGCGTCGCCCACAATGTTTTCCTTCACGCTGCCCTCGATGAGGTGCGCCTGATGCGGGGCCATGCGCAGCAGCTGCGGCAGGTAGGCGGGATCGATCTGCGCGGCGTCGATTCCATCAACCAGCAGCCGCGCGGCAGCCGCCGCCGCTGTACCTTCGCGGACTGCCGCGGTGCCAGGATTTTCCGAGCCTTCGCTGAGCAGCTTGGCCAGCCGGTGGCGCATGCTGTCGTTGGCGCAGACCAGCACGGTGAACCTGCCGGGCACGAAAACCAGCGGGCGTTCGCCAAGCCCGGGCACATCCAAGGCAAGTGCTGCATCCGGCTGGGCCGCCGGACGCCGGGTTCCGGGTTGCCGCCCGCCGTCGGCCAGCAATGCGGCAACGCGATCCGCCGCGGCGATGGACCGGGTGCCGGCTTCCACCGTTGAGACCAGGGTGCCCAGCGGCGTGGACAAGAACTGGGCCACGCCCAGCACACCCAGCAAGGTGCCGATGCCCATGGCTCCTTCAGCAACCTGCCAGGCGCCCAGGCTGGCGGCGGACAGCAGCACCAGCCCCGAGATCAATACCTGGGCGCCCTCGATCCGTCCGGTGGCCGAAGCGGAGGCCACCCCCGCGGTGGCGGCGCTGCGGCTGGCGGCACGGTAGCGCTCGGATGCCTGGTCCTGGCCGCCGATGCCACGCAGTACCTGGACTCCTGCCATGAGATCGGCGGCCGCCGCGCCGGATGCGGCGATATCGGACTGCAACCGGTCGCTGGCCCGGCTCAATCTGGGGGTCAGCCAGCGCAGGGCGGCCATGCCCAGTGGCGTGATGGCCAGCACCGCCAGGCCAACCCAGAGGTTGGCCCAGAGCAGGTATCCGGCGCAGACCAGCAGGCCCGCCAAGGCGCTGAAGCCCAGGGAAGCCTGGCGGATGATCGTCGCGGTGACGGTGGTGTCCACCGAGGTGATGGCAGCAATTTCCCCGGGCATCCGTGCGGTGGCAGGCCGATAGCCGGGGTCCATGACATGCTCGGCGATCCGGGTTCGCATCAGGTGCACCTGGCGGTTCATTCCGGAGTTGCCCAGCCGTGCACCCAAGCGGTAGCCGGAGGACAGCATGAGGAAGCACAGGCCGAGGGCGGCGAGCCACACCACCAGCAGCGGCAAGCTCTGCCCGGCGATGGCGTGGTCGATGGTGGCACCGACCAGCGCGGGGACAAGCGCTTCGCCCGCTGTCCAGCAGGAAAGGAGGGCGATGGCGCCGATGATGCGGCCGCGTTCGGCTCGCAGCATGCCGCGCAGCAGAGTGCGCCCGGTGAGCGTAGATGAGGACATGCTACCCATAATATGCTATTAATTATGTTCGTAACTCACATAGGTTAGCCTATGCTCAGTGCCAATTCGTGGTGCGCTCCGAAGGACATCGACGTCCACGCACCCGCAGGCCGAACGTTAAAGGATCACCCGCATGACCCGCAAGATCACTCGCACTTTGTTGGCCCCGGCCGCGCTGCTTGCCGCCACGGCCTTGGCCCTGACCGGCTGCGGCCAGTCCTCCGAGGCCTCCCAGGCGCCATCGTCCCCGGCGGCCGAAGGAACCCCGCTGAAGACCGTGGACCCGCAAGGCCACGAAGTTTCGCTGGACCAGCAACCCGCCGCAGCCCTGGGTTTCTACACCACCGACGTGGATATCCTGACCATCCTGGAGGTGCCACTGGCCGCTGAACAGCCGATTCGCGGCGACTCCGGCTTCACTACCTTCCCGGACTACTTCGACCAAGAAGCCTTGGAGGGGGTCACCCCGTTCGCCAACTACTCGGAATTCAACTACGAGCGCGTCCTCGGCGCCGCCCCGGACTTCATCCTCAACGGCCTAGGGTATGACGCCGAGGTGCATGAGAAGCTCGCGGCCATTGCCCCGACCTACACGACCAACGCCTTTGACGGCGAAACGTGGCAGTCGCACTTCGAGCGGACCGCCAAGGACCTCGACCGGCAGGCCCAGTACGACCGGTGGCTGCAGGACTACCAGCAGGCGGGTGCCGAAGCCAAAGCCGCTATCGACGAAGCCGGAAACGGCGACCTGACCGTCGCCACCCTGGGGTACTGGGATGGCAAGGTCAACGTCGACTGCTACGCCTACCTCGAATGCGGAGTCTTTGACACCATTGGCCTGGAGACCACCGAGATGAGCCGCGAAAAAGGCCTGTCGCTGAGCTTGGAGGAACTGGACCGGCTCAAGGACGTGGACGCGGTGTGGATGTCCACCGGCGTTGGCGAGGATGCGAAGGCCGAGCTGGACAAGTCCATCGCCTCCATGGCCAAGTCGCCCTACTGGAAGGATCTGCCCTTTGTGAAGAATGAGCGGATCTACACCTACAACATGGAAATGGCCTACGGTTCGCCGTCGGGCGCCACAGCGTTCCTGCAGCAGGTCCGCAGCGACCTCGCCGGATAATCCAGCCATGGCCGCATCCGTCCGGCCCCGTCAAGTTTCCCGGCCGGACGGATACGGCCATTGCCTGCGCCTGAGCGCAGCTCAACCACCCCTCCTGCGTTCGCACTTCAAGCAGCCGACGCCCCCAGATTCAGGATCCTTTCATGGAAATTTTTGAAGCAACCGTGCAATCCACCCGCCTGCTCTCGCCTACGCTGAAGCGGCTGCGCTTCGCGGTGCAGGGCTTCACCAGCACGGGGGTCGGCGACGAATATGTTCGCCTGTTTTTCCCGCATACCGAGGACCGCAGCCTGCTGTGCCTTCCGGTCGCCGATGGGGATACCTGGCGCACGCCTCCGGGGCAGCCGGACGCGCCAATGCGCACCTACACCATCCGCGACTGCGGCGAGGGGTGGATCGATATCGATTTCGTGGTCCATGACGGAGGCATTGCCGCCGCGTGGGCACTGGCCGCCGAACCAGGAGACCGGATCGGCTTGAACTCACCGACCGGGCTGTACGATTGCCCGCCGGAAGCAACCTCGCAGGTGCTGATCTGCGACCTGACCGGGCTGCCGGCCGCGGTACGGCTGGTGGAACTGACCGGTGAACGGGTGCGCACCGAGCTGGTGGTGGAGATCCCGGATGAGGCCTCGCGCCTGGACCTGTCGGGTTTGCCGAACCTGGGCGTGCAGTGGATTGTGGCCGGAAACGGCGTGGCCCCCAGCGTGTTGCCCAAGGTGGCACGCAAGGCGGTTGAGGCGGCGGCCGGAGCCGATCCTCGCCCGTACGTCTGGGTGGCCGGTCAGTCCGCGGCGCTGCGTGAGATCCGCAAGATGCTGCACCGGGAATTGCGGTGGCCAAGCACCCAGTACAAGGTGATCGGCTACTGGGTCGAGCAAGCCGAGAAGTGGCGTGCCCAATGGGATGCATTGGATACCGGCACCAAGGCAGCACTTGATGCCCTCTGGGACAGCTTCGAGGACCAGGACGAGGCATTGATCGCATACGAGTCCGAACTTGCACGCCTGGGGCTCTGAGCACGGTGGCAACCACACGGGACCCCGGGCTGTTGCTGGCCCCACCCGGCGCAGCACCACCGGGCAGCGCGGCCGGTACCGATGCGGACCAACGGCACCGGGTGCTGGTGGGTTCACCGGGAGCCAAGCTGGTATGGCTTGCCGGCCTGATTGCCCTGTTGGCGTTCACGGTGCTGTGCTCGCTGGCCTTCGGCAGCCGCCAGATCGACCTGCCCGTGGCCTGGCAGACCATCACCAATCCCTCCTTCAATACCGATGAGGCGCAGGTCATCCGGCAGTTGCGGGTTCCACGTACGGTCCTGGGCGTTCTGGCCGGGGTCGCGTTGGGCGTAGCCGGGGCCTTGATCCAGGCGCTGACCCGCAACCCGCTGGCGGATCCAGGCATCCTGGGCGTCAACGCCGGAGCCCAATTCTCCTTGGTGATGGCAAGTTTTGCTTTCGGTTCGCTGAGTGTGCTCGGTGCCATCTGGTGGGCCTTGGGCGGTGCGCTCGCCGCAACCTTGGCGGTATACGGATTAACCCTCTCCAAGGGAGGACGCGCCGCCGACCCGTCGACCTTGGTGCTGGCTGGTGTGGCCTTCGGCGCGGTGCTGTCGGGGATCACCACCGCGCTGGTGCTGCTGCGTCCGCAGATTTTCGACATGATGCGGGTATACACCGCAGGAAATCTCAACGGCCACGAGCTTCCAGCAGTGCTGCTGATTGTCCCCTTCGTGGCAGTGGGCCTTGCCATCGCGCTGTGCTGCGCCGGGTCGCTGAATGCGATTGCCCTGGGGGATGCTCCGGCCAAGGCGCTGGGCGTGCGCATCGCCCCGGTGCGGATCGCGGTCATCGCCGCGGTGACATTGCTCTGCGGCGCGGCAACCGCGCTGGCAGGCCCGATTGGTTTCGTCGGACTCATGATTCCGCACGTGGTGCGCTGGCTGTTTGGCGTGCAACAGGGCTGGATCCTGATTTTCACCATCGTCCTGGCCCCTGTGCTGCTGCTTGGTTCCGACATCCTGGGCCGGGTGATCCTGCCCAATGCGGAGGTCTCGGCGGGAATCATCACCGCCTTTGCCGGTGCACCTGTGCTCTTGGCCTTGGCCTTGGCCCGGCGCAAGAACGCGAGTACCCTATGAGCCTCAAGCCCCTGATCCCAGCACCGGCTGAGGCAGCCGGTGCGCGTGTGCAAGGGTGCCAGGTGCCAACCGGACGACGGGAAGTGCGGATCGGTCGTGGCCGTTGGAGTTGGCGGCTTGATCGCACCTCGCTGCTGGTGGGTACGGCCCTGGCCCTGTGCGGGCTGCTGGTTGGGCTCATATCCCTGGCCCTCGGGGATGTGCGTGTGCCGATGGACCAGGTGATTCCCGCGCTGCTGGGAAACTCCGAGCACCGTTATGAAGTGGTGGTCCGCGACTGGCGGCTGACCCGGGTGGTCCTGGCACTGGCATTCGGATTCGCCCTCGGAATCTCTGGTGCACTCTTCCAATCGTTGACCCGGAACCCCCTGGGCAGCCCGGACGTGATTGGCTTCAGCTCGGGGGCTTACACCGCGGCGCTGGCACTGATGCTTTTCACCACCGCGAGTGCCGCACAGATTGCCGTGGGTTCCATTGCCGGAGGCCTGGCGGCCGCGGCATTGGTTTTCATGATCGCCAGCCGCAACGGGACCACAGGGTTCCGGCTCATTGTGGTCGGTATTGGCGTTGGCGCCATGCTGGCCTCGGCCAACACGTTCATGCTGTTGGCAGCTCAACGCCAGGTAGCCATGTCTGCAGCGGTATGGGGTGCTGGTTCGCTGAACTCGGTCGGCAATGCCGTAGTGGGTCCTTCGCTGCTGGGCATTGGCATTTTCGCGCTTGCCGCGGTTCTGCTGCAACGCCATGCCCGGATCCTGGAATGCGGGGATCCGCTGGCCATTTCGCTGGGCGTGAATGCCAAGCTGGTGCGCGCGTCGATGGTGGTTGTAGGAGTTGGCCTCGTGGCGGTGGCCACCGCGGCGGCTGGGCCGATCGCCTTCGTGGCCCTGGTGGCCCCGCAGATCTCGGCCCGGCTCAGCGGCCGTGCCGAGCTGGACCTCGTTCCGGCTGGATGCTTCGGAGCGTTGCTGCTGGTGTCGGCGGACACCGTGGCACGCATAGCTTTCATGCCGATCCAGCTGCCGGTCGGCATTGTGACCGTCTGCCTTGGCGGAGTGTATTTGATTTGGCTATTGATAAGGGAGAGTCGCGCATGAGCGCATTGGGAACCGAACCCGCTCAGCAGGCAGCCGACGCGGTAAGAGCGGGCATGGTGGCGCGGAAGCCAGCGCCTCGGCTTGAGGTGCAGGGGGTGCAGCTGGGATATGGCCGTGAGCCAGTCATCGATTGCCTCGATGCGTCCTTCGAAGCGGGCAAATTCACCGCGATCATCGGGCCCAACGGCTGCGGCAAGTCCACGCTGCTCAGCGCGCTGGCCAGGTTGCTGAAGCCCATGGCCGGCCGGGTGCTGCTGGATGGCAACCCCATCGCATCCTACAAGCCCAAGGCCTATGCACGGGAAGTGTCGCTGTTGAGCCAGCAAGCCATCGCTCCCTCGGGGATCACCGTTGCCCAGCTGGTAGCCCGCGGCCGCTTCCCGCATCAGAAGCTGCTGGCCCAGCATAGCGAGCAGGATGAAGCGGCGGTCCACGCTGCACTGGCCGCGACCGGAACCCTTCCCTTGGCCACCCGCCGGCTGGCCGAGCTTTCCGGCGGCCAGCGCCAGAGGGTCTGGGCGGCCACCACCTTGGCCCAGCAGGCACCCATTCTGCTGCTGGATGAGCCGACAACCTATCTGGATGTCGCCCATCAGGTGGAGCTGCTGGACCTGTTCGCCCGGCAACGCGATGCGGGAAAAACCGTGGTCGCGGTGCTGCACGACATCAATCAGGCAGTGCGATACGCCGACACCGTGGTGATGATGCGTGGCGGAAAGATACTGGCTTCCGGCGCACCAGAAGATGTCATTACGGCGCAGAGCCTTGGCGAGGCATTTGGCGTGCACTGCGAGATTCACCCCGATCCGGTGACATCCGGTCCGATGATGGTCGCCGTCCCCGGCAGGCTGCGTCACGAGTCCGCGCCGAAATCAGTCGATTGATAGCTCGGATCCGGGGTGGCCCACGGCGCAAGATGCTGCCATGGGCAAGAACCCGGTCGCTTGGTTGAGCCTTGGTGGGGGAGTTTAGAGACCATCCCATGAACCGGGCTGGATACGAGCTTCCTGACTGCTTGGGAACCGGTCCGGATAGCCGGGGCTCTTGGTGCGCAAGTTTGGCTAACGGGGTAGTTCCCGCAGCCTTTTGTGCAGTGGTCAAGCGCCGCGGGCTGGCATCAGCTACCGGGATCGCCGAGCGGACTCGAAGGGCGAGTTCTTGCGCGAAAGCAGCAAGGTCAGCATTGCCCCGAGCAGCGCGAAGCCTGTGGTCAGCAACCAGGTGGCATTCCAGCCGCCGGTGATTGTGGCCATGGATGCCAGCAGCATCGGGCCGGTGAAGTTGCCGATGTTGAAGATCTGCTGGGTCAAGCCCATCGAGGCAGGGGCCGAACCGCCGGGCGGAGCTAGATCGACCACCACGCGGGTCATGGTGGTCGGGATGGCCGCTCCGGCCAGCGAGAAGAAGCCAACGCAGATCATCTGGATCCACAGCAACCCAGGCGGGTAGTCGAAGGCGAAGGTGCAGAACGATGCCAGGGACATCAGCGCGAAGCCGGCTAGCAGCAGCGTGCGCCCATTGGCGCCACGCTGGAGCAGCCCTCCGCAGATGATCGCGCCCACCGCGTTCAGCCCGCCCACCACGGCGGAAGCCAAACCACCGGCCACCGGATCCAGGCCGAATTCCTCGTAGATGGTGGGCAGGAACCCCACTACTGCCATCCATTGCACCGTGTAGCAGCCGAAAATCAGGCCGCTGATCCACACGCGCGATGCCCGGGCGGTGATGGCGATGCGCCGGGCGGCCTCACGCAGGGCCGCCGATCCGGCGGGTTCATCCGCACCCACGAACTTGAGGATCAGCGGAATCGGCAGCAGGGTGATGAACGCGAGGATGCCCCACCACAGGTGCCATGACAGGTGCTGGAGCACCAGCGCCGTGGAGAAGACCCCGATGAAGGTGGCCATGCCCATGTAGGCGGCCCACCACCCCACGGCCATGTTCAGGTTCCGGATGGGGGCATGGAGGCGCACCAGCCCCGGCCCCATGACGGTAGCCATGATCACGCCCGCCCCTTCCAGGACGCGGGTGGCCAGCAGCAGCGGAGCGCTGGGGGACAAGGCGCCCAGCGCGCTGCCCAGCACCAGCAGCAGCAAGCCGAGGATCAGTGTGCGGCGCTGGGAGATGACTTCCGAAAGCAGGGAAACGGCCAGGCCGCCGGCCATGCCGGCTACCTGGACCACGCCCAGCAGCACGCCGGAGAAAATCAGCGAGAAGCCCAATTCGTCCTGGATCACGGTCAGCGCGGGGGCGAGCTTCCAGATGTGCAGGCCGGCCACCACGCCGGAGGCCACGATGATGATCCAGGCCGCGTTGGTCCGTTGCTGGACTTGTTCCATTTTGGCTTGCACTGCCGCCGATGCCTCCTCGCATAGGACGCGCCAACTGGTGCTCGGCGCTATTGTCCACTTCGGATTGTGGCACGGGCCGGGCAGCGATCCGGCATTCGTGTCATTGAACGGGAATCCCTGCCGGCGGAACTCCGGGCTGGATCCACTAGCCCAGGGCGAATTCTCCTTCGGCAGGTTGCAGGTGCGAGCTGAGAGTTCGCCGATATTTCCCGGGCGTTGCATTGCAGCACGAGTCCTCGGAGTAGTTTGGAGGCCAACCCGGCCGATCAAGCTCAGGAGGAATGATGTTCCGGCACAGTTCGTCCCGCACCCGGCAAGTGAAGGCAGCAGCGGCTCTTGGATGCGTCTTCATGGCGACAGCCTGCTTCCCAGCGGTGCCGGTGGACCCCGAAGGAACCCTGGACACGGTTCGTTCCGGGACGCTTCGGGCCGGAGTATCTCCTGCTTCGGATTTCGTGGAAATCCGGGATGGAGTATCCCAGGGCGCCGAACCAGCGCTCATAGAAGACTTTGCCCAGCATGCAGGTGCCGAAATCCAATGGACCATTGGTGGCGAAGAACAGCTAGTGAAGCAGCTGGAAGCAGGCCAGCTGGATTTGGTGGCGGGAGGCATCACCTCCAAGACGCCGTGGTCGGAAAAGGCTGGAGTCACTCGTCCCTACACGACCGCCATTGACGCCAAGGGCAAGGAAAGGAAAATAGTCCTGCTCGTGCCTCCAGGCGAAAATGCTTTCCTGTCCGAGCTGGAGTACTTCCTGGACCAGACGCAGGAGATGCCATGAAAAACGCTGCCGGAACGCACTTGCCTCCCGAGCAACGCGAACTCATGGCGCGCGCTGCGAAGCTCGAGTGGATCAGCATCGGATACACGGCGCTCACCATTACCCTTGTGGCACTAGTGGTGGGAAATTCGCAGGCCATGCGCACAGCGTGGATCGAAGACATGCTCTCAGTCCTGCCGCAGCTGGCCTTTTTGGCATCACTGCAGTTCACCCGGAGGGCTCGTCGGCGCTCGCACCCCTACGGCTACCACCGGTCCATGGGAGCCGGGCATCTGGTCGCAGGAGTGGCGTTGCTGGTCGTCGGAGCGATGCTCGCGTACGAATCGGTATCGGCTCTGGTTAAACTGGAGCACCCGACCATCGGAACCATGAACCTGTTTGGCCATACGGTATGGCAAGGATGGATCATGATGGCGGTCATGGCGCTGATCGCGGCACCGGCCGTGGTGCTGGGACGGTTGAAAATCAAGATTGCCCAACCGCTGCACAATAAGCTGCTCTACGCCGACTCCAAGATGGCCAAGGCCGACTGGCAGACCAATGCTGCTTCGATCGTCGGTGTCGCCGGAATCGGCGTTGGATTGTGGTGGCTTGATTCCACCGCGGCGCTGGTGATCGCTGCCGGCATTCTCAAGGACGGCTGGGACAGCACGAAGTCCGCAACCTCGGATTTGCTGGATCGCCGTTCCAAAGGTGTCGACGGCACGGATCCGCACCCGCTGATCCCGGCCATGGAGGAACAGCTCCATGCCCTGGATTGGGTTCGCACTGCGGGATTGAGGGTCCGCGAACTCGGCCAGGTCCAGCACACGGAAGCGTTCATCGTTCCGGAATCCGATACCGTGACGCTTGCCCAATCCGAGGAAGCGCGGAAAGTGCTAGAGGGAACCGACTGGAAAGCGCATGACGTGGTGGTGACGATAGTTCCCGAGCTGCCTGAGTTCCTCAAGCAGGGCTGAAATTCGAGGTCTAGGCCCCCGCCTGGAGCGCAGTGGAAGCACGGCGATCCGGCGAGGAAAACCGGCGAGGCAGGGTGCTGGCGCTGGAGCTAGCAGCCCGCCTCGGCTGCCCCGCCGGACTAGCCGATATCGGTGGGTGACGTGGCTACTTGGCCAGGCCAGTCGTTGCGCACAAAGCAGGGAATCTCATGGATTGCCGCGCTATGGGACCAGAAAGCGACGCGAAAGGGCATCATTTTCTCCGTGTGCTGCCGGGAGCAGAGTTCGCTGATGGTGGTTCCAGCTGGCAAATGGGGAACTTTGGGAAACAGCGGGCTGGGTACCGTGATGTGCCATAGCTGCAGGTCATCGGTTTGGTCATCGTCAAGAACCATGAGTACAGCCCGGCCATGGACCGATACGAAGCCCATTACTTCATCTACTGGATCAGTGCGTTGCGCGAATACCACGGGCATGCCCTCCATCCAGCCGTACGCAGTGAGATGGGTTCTGGCCTCGGGGCAATGCAAAAGTTTTTCGACGCGGTGCATGGCGCGCATATTTAGTTCAGGCATGTTCATTTAATCCTCCGCTGATGGCAGCTCTCCGAAAGGTGACCGCCCACGAAGTTCTGCGGCATAAAGCCGCGGAATCCCCCGGGTTTCGCCTTTGGCGCTCGGTGTTCATCGTGGAGTGTTCTTCTGATAATACATCTTGTTTCCAACCGCCGAGCGGCGCCTTATGTGGACACATGCCCAATGTGGTGCAATTCGCAGGTTTTCAAGTGGGATGTCCCTGCGCAAGCAGTGGAGCAGAGATCCATTTAGCAGAACGAGATTGCCGGGTTAACTAGAGTCGAAGAATTGAATGAATAGCGAATGGGCACTTTCCTGTTTCGCCTCTTAAAGCTGTGGATCGAAGTAATTCTGCACTCAATACCCAGAGCGTTTTGGACCGCGCAGGTCCCGGAAAAGCTTCAGATGCCTGAAGCGGCGCGTATCAACGAGCCGGTCAAGTGCTTGGAAGGAATATAACTGTAGGCTATATAACCCTCGTTGGTCTCGCTTGGCTTGAAATCTTTCGTTAGTCCGGCTCATGATCGAAGCGTTGCGTCTAGCCCGGTGTTGGTCTTGCTCTTCAGGACCGTGTCGGGTTGCTGGGTGCTGATCTTTGGCGTAAAAAGGTACGGTCGTTGCAACGCCTGATTGTTCAGGATGTTGCAACGACCGTTAGAACCCGTCGACCGCCTGCCCCGCTTTTGGGGTGATCGGCCTAAACGCGCTTAGCGTGCCTGGATGTCCGCAGCCTGAGGTCCCTTTGGACCGGATTCAAGCTTGTATTCGACCGATTGTCCTTCTTCAAGATTCTTGAATCCGAAACTCTGAATTGCGCTGTAATGCGCGAAAACGTCAGCGGATCCATCAGAAGGCTCAATGAAACCGAAGCCCTTTTCGGAGTTGAACCACTTTACAGTGCCAGTAGCCATGTGTATTCCTAAATCGTAATTCGCGATATGTCGCGATTTGAGCTTGTGCCACCGTAGCAGCACTGAAGCCATTATTTTTGTTGCATCCCGTGAAACTTAATCAAGCATGAATAGCTTGGAGAGCCAGAACATCGAATTCTGAGTTCTGGAGTAAGAATTCACTGGAGACGCATGTAATAGCGGTCGAAGAGGTTCTATAGAAACGCAGTTTCAAACCGACTGCCCCACCACGGAAGTGGGGACGAATATTTCAAGTGATGCGATTCGCTCTCATGGGAAAAATTCCGAGGAAACGCTTATTAAAAATCCAAGGGAGGAACAATAGGAATTTTCAATTTTCCTTATTGGCTCTAATATCTAGACTACCATGAGGAGCTCACTTAATCTCGCCGGTTTGCTGTGAGGGGAAGCCGAAGTCCTGCCAGGGGAGCTGATTTCGTTGTTCTGTGCCTGCAGCAAGACCGTTATGGGATTCGGTATCCGGAGATGATTGGGCACTCGAAAGGATCCCGGGCCGATAGCCCGACCTTGTTCAGGTAGGTGATCACCTGTGCGTAGGATTCGCGGACACTGGCCACGGTGTACGGCACCTGGTGCTCGTCGCAGTACTGGCGCACGATGCGCGAGACGCCGGCCAGATTGGCGCGCGGCATGGACGGGAACAGATGGTGCTCCACCTGGTAGTTCAATCCGCCGTAGACGTGGGAGAGCACGCGGTTTCCCCAGCTGGACTTGGCCATGACATTGCGTCCGGTCAGTACCTGGCGGGAGAAGAAGTCGATGCGGGCGTCCTGGGGAACCATCGGCATGCCCTTGTGGTTCGGGGCGAAGGAGGCACCCATGTAGACGCCGAAGACTGCCAGCTGCACGCCGAGGAAGGCGAAAGCCATGCCCACTGGCAGGAAGTAGAACACGATCGCCAGGTAGATGGCGATGCGCAGTGCAATGCCGGTCATCTCGCGCTTGCGGTTCTTGACCCGGCCGGCCTTGAACAGGTACTTGATCGAATGCATATGCAGATTCAAGCCCTCAAGGGTGAGCAGCGGGAAGAACAGGTAGCCCTGGCGGTTGGTGATCCACTTGAGCAGGCCGCGCTGGCGCTTGGCGTCCTCGGTCTGGAAGGAGATGGTGTCCCACTCGATGTCTGGATCCTTGCCCACGGTATTGGGGGTGGCGTGGTGCTTGTTGTGCTTGTTCATCCACCACTGGTAGCTGATGCCCACGACGATATTGGCCAGGAACTGGCCCAGCTTGTCATTGCGCTTGTGCGAAGCCAGGATCTGGCGGTGTGCCGCCTCGTGCGCCAGGAACGCGAATTGGGTGAGCAGCAGGCCCAAGGCTGCGGCCATCAGCAACTGGAACCAGCTGTCGCCCAGGAGGATGAAACCGGTAACGGTGCCGGCTAGCAGCACCGTCAGCACGATGCCCAACCCGAGATAGTGCCCGCGGCGGCGGCCGACCAGTCCAGCTTCGGTGACCAGCTTCTTGACGTGGAAGAAGCTCTTGGGATCGCCGGGTTTAACGGTGGGTGCTGGAACGTCCAGCAGAGAACTGCGAGGCAAATATAATCCTTGATTGAAAGAGCTCGCTGCGTCGTGAACAATAAATTACCCGACCGAGCCTATTACCCCCATTCTACTCAGGTTCACGGCCGCTCTCGCTGTTCTTCCGCTGTCAGATTCTGCTCTTTCACATATTTCTTTGAGTTCTATCCAGCTTTGAGGGCCAGTGACGCTGCGATGCGTGTGAGCGCTTCCTCGTTGCCGATCTGCAGCAGCTCAGCGATCATCGCGACCATTGCTTCACCTAGCCGTGCAAGGATCGCCACGGCTTGCGCGTTGCCTCCTTCCAGCTCGGAGGCGATGATCAGGAAGGCTTCTCTGTCTTGGCGGACCAGTGATGTCAGTAGTGCGATACCTAGTGCTGCTTCAGGGCTGTTGCCCATGAGATATTCCCATCGATGAAGATAAATTCGGATGTTTCTTCCGTACACGCGGCGCAACGTCGGCAGCATCTTGAGCCTAGCAGGGTATTGAGGGAGCAGCTTCTCGTAATACAGCGCCTGCCAAGCGCCCAGCGCTGGATCCCGAATAATCGATCGCAGTAGGGCCCATGGAGCAACTGTAGTAACTCTGTGAAACTTCCAGTGCCTCTGAAGTGCCCGGGCCCACTGCTTCAAAGCTGTGATATTAGTGGCTTAGGGGCATGACTCTCCTTGATTAGCGAGCACGGACCTGACGACCAGTGCGGCCCTGAAAGTTCGTTATTCGAAAGTGCGAGCGAGTGATTGATGCCAAGTAATTGGTCCCTTGCTGGAGTAGCAGACGGGCCTACTCGATACTAAAGTGGCAACGCGACAGCCCTAGGGAACCTGTTTTTCATCTTGGGGAAATGAACGAGTCGACACCTAGCAGTTGGGTGTGGACATGGAGCAAAAGATTCTGGACCGGGTTTGTTGTCAGAGGTGCGAGCAACTTCTGGGCGCCAGTATTGTCGGCAGTTTTACACGGCATGACCTGCTTACTTGCCAGATTGAATGTGCCAATAAGAGTGGGCGGCGACAGGTGCTCCCTGACGACTCCGGTAAGTTCTGCCTCTAATCGGTTGCCATCATGATCCCAACCCAATCCCGGTCGCAGCTCCCACTGGCTATGGAAAAGCTGGGACAAGACATCATGTCGAGATTGGCCGGCCGACAGCCCTATGTTCCTCAGGGATAAGGTGCTGTCGAGAACATAGCTGGGGAGCACGATCAGGGGCTTACCTTGGCTTTTCCTCCCAATGGTGGTTATATCCCGGGGATGCTGTCACGATCATCCTACTGCCACTATTGCTGACCGTGCGATCAGCGTGAACAAAGGAGCATCATGCATCTGCCCGTACCCCGCGGAGACCTGTCCCAAGCGCTGAACAATGCGTTGCTGTGCAACCCCTCGGAGGAATACGCAGCCTATTTGGCAACGGTCGCAACTGATCGGTTGGCTGCGGCTTCGGATGTGCTGGATGACGGGGACCTGCAGCTGAGCCTTTTCGTGCTCTACGAACTGCACTATCGGGGATTTGAAGAAGTCGATGACCGCTGGGAATGGGACCCCGGGCTCCTTTCGCTTCGGGCCCGGATCGAGGAGGCTTTCGAGCAAGCGCTGCGCGAGGCGGCAGGCTCGATTCCAAGCGTGGAACCCAGCTCCGCGAAAGTGGCCCAAGCCCTGTTCGAGCTTGCTGCTGATGATGCTGGGCCGTCGGTCTCGAAGTTCATCCAGCGCAAGGCCACTGCCGGCCAAGCACGCGAATTCCTGATACTGAAGTCGATTTACCAGCTCAAGGAAGCTGATCCGCATACCTGGGCGATCCCGAAACTCGAAGGCCGTGCAAAAGCCGCCATGGTGGAGATCCAGGCTGATGAATACGGAAATGGGCAGCTGCCGCGAATGCATAGCGAGCTGTTCAGGCAGACCATGAAGGGCGTGGGGTTGCGTGATGATTTCGGCGCGTACGTGGACCGCATACCGGCGGTGACGCTGGCGGCAGTGAACATGATTTCGCTCTTCGGCATGCACCGGCGCCTTCGGGGAGCCATCACTGGCCACCTGGCACTGTACGAGATGACTTCCTCAATACCCCAGGCCGCTTATGCCCGCGGGTTCCGGCGCCTGGGATATGAATCCCCGGTGACCGATTACTTCGATGAGCATGTGGAAGCTGATGCTGTCCATGAGCAAATTGCCGGCCGCGACCTCGCGGGCGGACTGGCTGAAGACGAACCGGATCTGGTGCCCGACATACTCTTCGGAGCCCAAGCCGCGGCAGCGGTTGACGCGTTGGCAGGCGCGAAGTACTTGGACGCGTGGGAAGCTGGAAGGTCGGCGTTGCATGCCGGAGCGGGGGCAGTGGTATGAGCGAGGGGCGCAGCGCTTCGGAAGCGGCCATGATTACTGTTTGCCCGCAGGGCCCATTGCTGCTCAGGGGAGAATTTGAAATCGTGGATGCCGAGGGGCAATCCATCGAGGCCCGGAAAGGGCCGGTCGCGCTATGCCGTTGCGGGGGCTCTGCCATCAAGCCTTTTTGCGATGGCACGCACAAGCTGATGAAGTTCGAGCGCCCGAAGTAGGACACTGGCTCCTGAAACGGGCTATTGCGCATCCGGTCCGCAGCGGGCCGGCACTGCCGGGACCTGCAGCGTTTGATGCCGTTCGCCGAGCTGCCTGCGCGGACGCGGGAATGCGGCTAGTTGGTGGATCCCGGGTGGCGCGATCCCAGCCGCCTGGAACGCAGTTGCGGCAAGCCTGCGTAGGGTTTGGCCGTCAAGCTGGCGCCCAGGGATTCCAAAGCGTCAGGGACGACGGAGCAGTCCTGATCATTGTGGGCCTGGCCCGCTGCATCGCCATGGTGTTCATCTGGAGCGACCTGGCCTGCGGCGACCGGGAAGCGGCTGCCGTGCTGGTGGCCATCAACTCGGTCTTCCAGGTCATCGCCTTCGGCGCCCTGGGCGGGTTCTACCTGCAGCTGCTGCCATCGTGGGGCTGGAAACCACCAGCGCCGAGTTCTCCATTGCCGCCATCACCGCCTCGGTGCTGGTCTTCCTGGGCATTCCGCTGGTGGCCGGCTACCTGACCCGTATCCTGGGCGAAAAGGCCATGGGCCGCGACTGGTACGAGGGAAAATTCCTGCCGAAAATCGGGCCGTGGGCACTGTACGGGCTGCTGTTCACCATCGTGCTGCTCTTCGCATTGCAGGGCGATAACATCATCTCCAAGCCCCTGGATGTGCTGCGCATGGCGATCCCGCTGCTGATCTACTTCGTGGTGGTCTTCGGTGCCGGAATGCTCATCGGGCACTGGCTGAAGCTGGGTTACCCGCGCACCACCACTCTGGCGTTCACCGCGGCCGGCAACAACTTCGAGCTGGCCATCGCGGTAGCCATCGCCACCTTCGGTGCCACCAGCGGCCAGGCCCTGGCCGGCGTGGTCGGCCCGCTGATCGAGGTGCCGATCCTGGTTGCCTTGGTCTACGTGGCCCTGTGGTCCCGGAAATTCTTCCCAGCTGCCAAGGCTCCCGCTACTTCTGCCTAAGGAAAAAACTCATGACTGCTATCGAAAAGCCTTCGGTTCTCTTTGTCTGCGTGCACAATGCAGGGCGTTCCCAGATGGCCGCCGCCTTCCTCTCCCACCTGTCCGGAGGGCGGATCGAGGTCCGCTCGGCCGGTTCCGCCCCGGCCGATTCGGTCAATCCGGCCGCCGTTGAAGCCATGAAAGAAGTCGGTATCGACATGTCGGCGCAAGCCCCGAAGGTGCTGACCACCGAAGCCGTGCAGGACTCCGATGTGGTGATCACTATGGGCTGCGGAGATGCCTGCCCATTCTTCCCGGGCAAAGAATACCTTGACTGGGAAATCGCCGATCCGCAGGATGTGACATTCGAGAAGACCAGCGAGATCTTCAGCGATATCGAGACTCGCGTTAACGATCTGTGGGAGCGTATCAAGGGCACCTAGTCTCGCTCTTGGCGAGGAGCCAGGCAGGCATGGCTTCCATGCTTCCAGTGAGTCCTAGTTCAACGCCAAAAGGCCTGGCGTCTGCCAGGCCTTTTGGTTTGGAAACCGCAGACTCCCTAGTGCGGATAGTAGAAAGCTTTCGCAGAACCCGGCGCGCAGCACCCAGCTAGTTTGCATGGGCTTCAATTGCAGCTCTTACCGCGAATTTCTGCGCTCAGATCGAGTCCGAGGCGCCGCGGGAAAACGGTGAGGCCACCGGCTGGTAAGCGAGAACCTGCGCCAAGAGCGGTTCGAATTCTTCTAACTGGGCCAACTATCGAGGACCAGTTCAAAACCCCCGCCGAGCATTTGCACGGATTTTTATCGGCAGCCTGGCTGCCCGTGCTTGCCTGCGCCCTCTTAGTGCTCGCCGCCGAGCTTTCCGCCTAGGCGTTCGCGCATCTTCAGGCTGGCGGTATTCAGACCCTCGATCTGAACGGTTTTGCCGTATTTCTCGTACTTCTCCGTAATGGCATCCAGCGATGCGATGGTAGAGGCGTCCCACAGGTGCGAGTTGTACATGTCGATGACCACGCGGTCCGGATCCTCGGCGTAGTGGAACTGGGTGTAGAGATCGTTGGAGGAGGCGAAGAAGAGCTCGCCATTGACCTCATACTTGGCGATCTGCTCCCCGAAGTGCTCCGCCAGGCGGCGTTCCACGGTGACCAGATGGGCCACCCGGTTGGCGAAGAGCACCATCGCGGTGAGCACGCCCACCCCGACGCCGATGGCCAGGTTGTGGGTGGCGACCGTGAAAGCCACGGTGATGAGCATGACCGTGGTTTCGCTCTTGGGCATCATGCGCAGCGTGGAAGGGCGGATGCTGTGCCAGTCGAAGGTGGCTATGGAAACGAAGATCATTACCGCGACCAGTGCGGCCATCGGGATCAGCGCCACGATGTCGCCCAGTGCCACGACCAGGATCAGCAGGAAGGTTCCGGCCAGGAAGGTGGAGATGCGGGTGCGTGCCCCGGAGGCCTTGACGTTGATCATGGTCTGCCCGATCATCGCGCAGCCGCCCATGCCGCCGAAGAATCCGGTGATGATATTCGCCGCGCCCTGGCCCCAGGATTCGCGGGTCTTGTTCGAGTGGGTGTCGGTGACGTCATCGACCAGCTTGGCGGTCATCAAGGACTCGAGCAGGCCGACGAAGGCCATGGCCAGTGCGTAGGGGAAGAGTACCTGCAGGGTTTCGAGGTTCAGCGGGATATCCGGGAAGAACAGTGTTGGCAAGGACTCGGGCAGCTGGCCCTTGTCGCCCACGGTGGGTACGGCAACCGAGGCGAATACGGTGATCAGCGTCAGCACCACGATGGCCACCAGCGGGGCGGGGATGGCGGTGGTCAGCTTGGGCAGGCCGAAGACGATCAGCAGGCCCAGGGCCACCAGCGGGTAGACCAGCCAGGGTACGCCGAGCAGCTCGGGGAGTTGGGAGAGGAAGATCAAGATGGCCAGAGCGTTGACGAATCCGACCATGACCTGGCGGGGGATGAAGCGCATCAGCTTGGCCACGCCCAGCAGGGCCAGTACCACCTGGAAGACGCCGGCCATGATGACTGCGGCGATGAAGTAGTCCACGCCGTGGCTGGCTACCAGCGGTGCGATGACCAGCGCGATGGCGCCGGTGGCCGCGGAGATCATCGCGGGGCGTCCGCCGAAGAAGGAGATGGACACGGCCATGGTGAAGGAGGCGAAGAGCCCGATGCGCGGGTCAACTCCGGCGATGATCGAGAAGGCGATGGCCTCGGGGATCAGGGCCAGGGCCACGACCAGGCCTGCCAGGACCTCGGTTTTCAGCAGCCGCGGGGATTTCAGGGTGCGCAACACCGATTGGCGTTCGGTGGGACTCAGTGCGGAAGGATCCGCTGTGGTGCTGGTGCTCATAGGTGAGCTCCCTTCTTTTCAAGCCAGTAAGCGTGGGGCACGTGCAGTGCGTAGAATTCATGGGATGGGCATCATTGCGCCGCAGACGAGGCAAGAGCTGCCGGAGCGGTCGTAGACCTGATGCCATCGAATACAACTCTAACCTAACGTAAGGGTAGGGTTGTAATTGGAGGAAACGGAGGACTTCATGGATCAAGCGAAGACCGAAGGTGCTGGCGGTTCGATGCATATCGGTGACATGGTCGAGGCTACCGGCCTGTCGCATCGCACCATCCGCCACTACGACGAGGTGGGGTTGCTGCCGGCGAGCACCCGCAGCGAAGGCGGTTTCCGGATCTATACCGACTCGGATCTGGCCCGCATGCTGGTGATCCGCTCGATGAAGCCGCTGGGCTTCTCGCTGGAGGAAATGGGGGAGCTGCTTGACGCGGTGGACGCGCTCGCGGCAGATCCGCAGGACTCCGTCGCCCGGGCCAAGCTCGATGACTACACCCAGCGTGCCAGCGCCAAGCGCGACAAGCTCGCGCTGAACTTGCAGCGTGCCGAGTCCTTCATCGCGGATCTTCGCACCAAGTAGGCCTGAAGCATGGAGATCCGCTTAGCCGCGATGGCGCAGAACCACTGGGCGGATGTCGCCCGCATCTATGCCAGCGGCATCGAGACCGGCCTGGCCACCTTCGAATCCGAGGTGCCGGCACGCGAGAAGTTCTTCGCGGCGAAAATTCCTGCCTTGTCGCTGGTGGCCATTGCGCCCGATGCCAAGGTTCTCGGCTGGGCTGCGGCCAGCCCGGTTTCGGCCCGCCCGGCCTACCACGGCGTGGTGGAGCACTCGGTGTACATTGATCCGGATCATGCCGGATGCGGCATTGGCACTCGGCTGCTGGCCGAGCTGATCGCCCGGGCAAGGGAAGAAGATTACTGGATGGTGCAGTCGGCAGTCATCGCCGGCAACGAAGCCAGCAGGGTACTGCATGCCAGGGCCGGGTTCCGCGAGGTTGGCCGGCGCGAGCGGATTGCCCGGGGTGCCCGCGGGGCAGTGGCGGGGCAATGGCTGGATACCGTCCTGTGTGAGCTCAGGCTCTAGGTAGCGCCCTGCCCAGGTGGGTCTGCGGCCTAGCCCTTGGGTGCCAGGCTGGATCCTAGGGATTCCAAAGCGCCAGGGACGACGGAGTAGTACGCCCACACCCCGCGCTTTTCGCGGTGCAGGATTCCGGCCTCCACCAGGATTTTCAGGTGGTGCGAGACCGTCGGCTGCTTGAGGCCCAATGGTTCGGGCAGGTCGCAGACGCACGTCTCGGCCGATTCGCTGGCGGAGACGATGGACAGGATGCGCAGGCGGTTGGGATCGCCCAGGGCCTTGAAGCGCAGCGCCAACGCTTCGGCCTGCCCGGCGTTGAGGATTGCCTCGCCTTGGGATGGCGTGCAGCAGGCGTCGGCTGCCGGTACTGGGGAAGTTTCTCCGGCAGGATTCACGGTGGCTGTGCTCACGGGCCTTGGCTCTTTTCTTCTGGTGCCAGAGATTGACAAACGTCGATATGTTTCATCATACTCAAAACATCGACAATCGTCGATGCCTATTCTTGGAGTGATGAATCAGTGGCACCCGCGCCTGCGCTAGACACTGCCCCCGTGGCGGCAAAACTTTCCTTCCTGGACCGCTACCTGGCCCTGTGGATCCTGCTGGCCATGGGCGTCGGCTTGGGTCTGGGCCGCATCTTCCCTCAGCTGGGCGAGCTGCTGGACCGCTTCACCGTGGCCGGGGTCTCGGTACCCATCGCCATCGGCCTGCTGGTCATGATGTATCCGGTGCTGGCCAAGGTCCGCTACAACGAAACCGGCCGCGTGCTGGCCGACAAGAAGCTGATGATCACCTCGCTGGTGATCAACTGGGTCCTGGCCCCGGCGTTCATGTTCGTCCTGGCCTGGGTATTCCTGGCAGACCTGCCCGAATACCGCACCGGCCTGATCATTGTGGGCCTGGCCCGCTGCATCGCCATGGTGTTCATCTGGAATGATCTGGCCTGCGGGGACCGGGAAGCGGCCGCGGTGCTGGTGGCCATCAACTCGGTCTTCCAGGTCATCGCCTTCGGTGCCCTGGGCTGGTTCTACCTGCAGCTGCTGCCATCGTGGCTGGGGCTGGAAACCACCAGCGCCGAGTTCTCCATTGCCGCCATCACCGCCTCGGTGCTGGTCTTCCTGGGCATTCCGCTGGTGGCCGGCTACCTGACCCGTACCCTGGGCGAAAAGGCCAAGGGCCGCGACTGGTACGAGGGAAAATTCCTGCCGAAAATCGGGCCGTGGGCACTGTACGGGCTGCTGTTCACCATCGTGCTGCTCTTCGCATTGCAGGGCGATAACATCATCTCCAAGCCCCTGGATGTGCTGCGCATGGCGATCCCGCTGCTGATCTACTTCGTGGTGGTCTTCGGTGCCGGAATGCTCATCGGGCACTGGCTGAAGCTGGGTTACCCGCGCACCACCACTCTGGCGTTCACTGCCGCCGGCAACAACTTCGAGCTGGCCATCGCGGTAGCCATCGCCACCTTCGGTGCCACCAGCGGCCAGGCCCTGGCCGGCGTGGTCGGCCCGCTGATCGAGGTGCCGATCCTGGTTGCCTTGGTCTACGTGGCCCTGTGGTCCCGGAAATTCTTCCCAGCTGCCAAGGCTCCCGCTACTTCTGCCTAAGGAAAAAACTCATGACTGCTATCGAAAAGCCTTCGGTTCTCTTTGTCTGCGTGCACAATGCAGGGCGTTCCCAGATGGCCGCCGCCTTCCTCTCCCACCTGTCCGGAGGGCGGATCGAGGTCCGCTCGGCCGGATCCGCCCCGGCCGATTCGGTCAATCCGGCCGCCGTGGAAGCCATGAAAGAAGTCGGCATCGACATGTCCGCGGAAATCCCCAAGGTGCTGACCACCGAAGCCGTGAAGGACTCCGATGTGGTGATCACCATGGGCTGCGGAGATGCCTGCCCATTCTTCCCGGGCAAGCGCTATGAAGACTGGAAGCTGGAAGACCCCGCAGGGCAGGGCATTGACGGCGTGCGGCCAATCCGTGATGAAATCCGTGCCCGGATTGAGAACCTCATCGCCGACCTGCTGCCGGCCAGCTAAGCGCAGACCGTCTCCAGAATTCCAGTAGCCAAGGAGAAACCCATGCAGGAGAACCTTCCAGTCATCGTCATCGGCGCCGGCCCCATCGGCCTAGCCACCGCCGCCCACCTGCGCGAACGTGGGCAGGAGGTGCTCGTCCTGGAAGCAGGAGCCAGCGCAGGCGCCGCGATTTCGCGATGGGCCCACATCAAGCTCTTCTCCCCATGGCGTTTCAATATCGATGTCGCCGCCCGCCGGCTGCTGGAAACCCCCAGCGAGGGATACGCCGGAGGCTGGGAAGCGCCGCGGATCACCAAGCTTCCCACCGGCGCGGAGTTGGTCAGCGAATATCTCCAGCCGCTGGCCGCCCACCCGGACCTGTCACCGCGCATCCGCTACGGCCACCGCGTGGCGAAGATCAGCCGTGTGCTGGCCGACGGCCGCGGTGCCGACAAGGCACGCACCGCGCACCGCGATGAAGCCCCGTTCCTGGTGCGCACCGAAACTCCGGGCGGCCCGGTGGATCTTCTCGGCCGTGCCGTGGTTGATGCCAGTGGCACCTGGAACCAGCCAAGCCCGGTAGGCCGGGCCGGAATCGAAGCCATCGGTGAAGCGCAGGCGCGCGAGCGCGGCTTCATCATCTGCGGGCTTCCTGATCCGCTGGGCGCCGATGAGCAGGAGCTCGCGGGCAAGAAATTGCTGGTGCTTGGCGCCGGGCATTCGGCGGCGAATACCGTCATTGCCCTGGGCCGGTTGCAGAAGAAGTTCCCGGACACCCGGATCCTCTGGGGCCTGCGCGGGGCGGCCAACCCGATTCGCCTGTACGGCGGGGGAGCTGCTGACCAGCTTCCAGCCCGGGGCCAGCTGGGCACGTCCCTGCGCCGGCTGGTTGAGAACGGCAATGTGGAACTGCTGGAAAACGTGTCCGTGGCTTCGATGAGCGCCGGCGAGCAGCTATCCGTGTCGCTGGCTGACGGGCGCGAGCTGGCCGTTGACCGCATCATCGCGGCCACTGGTTTCCGCCCGGACCTGCAGATGCTCTCCGAACTGCGTCTGGACTTGGATGAATGCGTTGTAGCCCCGCGCCAGCTCGGGCCATTGATCGACCCGGAATTCCACAGCTGCGGAACGGTCAGCGCGCACGGCGAAAAGCAATTGGCGCACCCGGAAAAGAACTTCTACATCGTTGGAATGAAGAGCTATGGACGGGCTCCGACGTTCCTGATGGCTACCGGCTACGAGCAGGTGCGCTCCATTGCCGCTGGCTTGTCCGGCGATGCCGAAGGGGCGGGCCGGGTTGAACTGGATCTGCCGGAAACCGGGGTCTGCTCCACGGATCTGGGCGGTTCCTGCGATGCCCCCGCGGCCAGCGACACCGCCTGCGGAACCGAGCCCGCCGAAGCTGCCAGCTGCTGCACCTCGCCGCAGCCGGTGAGCCTGGGATTGGCCACGGGAACACTGCACGGCAACAGCGAAGTGGCCGCCCAGTAAGCCAGCTTGGGCAAGGGTCGATCGCCACGGAAACTCGATGGAGCCAAGGGGCAACGCGGCATAAGTCGCGCTGCCCCTTGGCTCCATTTTCTTTTCGAGCGCCGGGATAGGCCCGCGTATCAGCTCACCGGGACCGGTGTGTTCCTGGACGCCGGATCCTGCTGCCTTGCCGCGCCTCGGGTACCGGCACGCTGCGGCGCCGGGATTCCGGCGAGCGCCACCGCGCATACGGAAGTGAGCACCAGCGCGGTAGCCGGGGCGATGGCAGTCCACGGAGCCCGCTCGACATAGCCGATGCCTTCGGCCAGCAGCAGGCCCCACTCCGGGGTGGGCGGCTGTGCCCCGAGCCCGAGGAATCCGAGGGCAGCCAAGGCCAGTGCCACCCCGGGCAGCCGCAGCATCCCGTGCCTCAGCAGGGCCGGAAGCACCGCGGGCAGCAGATGCTGGACCCAGATCCGGCCGCGCGGCACCCCGGAGAGCGGAAGCCAGCGGATATGCGGCATGGCCCGGGCTTCGTCGAGCAGCGAGGCAGCATGCGTGGCCAGCGGAGGCCAGCTCACCCAGAGCACGGCCAGCGCCGCACCGCCGACCGAGGGGCCCAGCAAGGCCGCGATGACCACCCCGGCCAGAATCGGCGGAGTCGCGTTGGCGATTACCGCCGGCCCGCGCGAGATCTCGCCTGCTGCCGCTAGCAGCAGGCCGATCAGGATTGCGCAGGCCACGATTCCCAGCGCCGGGCCTACCGTGCCCAAGGTTCCGTGGGCCACGCGGGCCAGCAGATCCCGTCCGCTGGAATCGGCGCCGAATGGCAAACCGGCCCCCGGGGCTTGCAGCCTCTGGAAGGCAAGGGTGTAGGGGTCGCGCGGCAGTCCGAAAGCCAGGATGGCCAGCAGCGCGGTGCAGGTGATCGCCGCAGTCCAGCGCTGGATCCTGCCGTTGCCGCGCGCCTCGGGCGGGGCTGGCAGCGATCCTGCGGGCAGGGCGCCGCCGCGCAGCGCGCGCCGGGCCGCTGCGGTGAGCATTCCGATCAGCAGCGCCGATCCCGCCATCAGCAGCAGCCCGGCCTGCAAGGCGGGAATATCCTGCGCATTGGCCGCCCCGAGCAGATAGCGGCCAAGTCCGGGCACCGCGAAGACCTGCTCTACGGCCACGGCGCCGCCGAGCAAGCCGA
This sequence comes from Glutamicibacter sp. NPDC087673, assembly GCF_044743255.1. NCBI lineage: Bacteria > Bacillati > Actinomycetota > Actinomycetes > Micrococcales > Micrococcaceae > Glutamicibacter > Glutamicibacter sp. NPDC087673. The sequence continues at coordinate 460,892 of NZ_JBIUWB010000001.1, read as the reverse complement.
TGAACACCAAGCCGAGCTGGTCGATGACCGCCGCGGCGGCCCGGCGCAGCACCCCGGAGAGGATGGCCGGCGCCGGAGCTCCGGCCAGGTGCCAGATCCCGGCCCAGCGTTCGGCGGCCACCGAGGCGATGGCATCGGCCAGCAGCCGGCCCAGCAATCCGCCGGCCGGGATGCCCAGGGCCAGTGCGGGGAGGACCGCGGTGTCCAGCCCGGTCCACCCGTAGGGCGGAAGCCATTGCAGCTGCACCGCCACCAGTACCAGCAGCAAGCTGGCCAGCAGGAATTCGGGCAAGGCGGTCAGTGCCACGCCCAGCGGCCCGGATCCTGAATGCTGCCGGTTGCGCAGCACGCGCAGCGCGGCGGGCAGCACCAGGGCGAAGGCCACGGCGAGCGCGATGATGGTGGCGAAGGCGGTGAGCGTGGCGGAGACCGACAGCGCCCGCCAGACGCCGGGAGCGATTTCTGCCCCGCTGACCCAGGAGCTGCCCAGATCCCCGTGCAGCACCCCGGACCACCAGTGCAGGCTGGTGGCCAGCGGGCCCTGGTCCAGGCCCAGCTGCGCGCGCACGGCGGCCAGCGCCTGCTCGGTGGGTTCCAGTTCGGCATAGCGTGCGCGCAGCACCGCGGCGGCCGGGTCCGTGCGCGAAAGCCAGGGCAGCGCGCCGGCTACCATCAGCAGGGCCAGCGCGCTGAGCAGGCAGGATGCGAAGGACGGCCAGGAGAGGCGCCGCGCCTTCAGAGCGAACCAGTTCATCAGCGTTGCGGCTCCTGGTCGCTGTCCAGGCGGGTCTGCGCAGTAATCAGCTCGCGTTCGCGCGGATCCTGCGCGGCATCGCGCACGGCGGGGCCCTCGCCCTGGATCACGCGTTCGTGCAGCAGTGCGATGGCCGCGTCGGTGCCCAGGATCCGGGCTTCGGCCAGCATGATCTGCTGCTGGCGCTGTTCCCCGGCTTCGGTTTCCGAGGCCCGGGCGATGGCCTGGTCCACGTCCTTGTCGCAGAGCTGGGCGATGGCGAAGCCGCCTTCGCAGGTGAAGTCGGAGGCGAAGTACGCAACCGGGTCCCCGGAATCAAGCACGGTGGCGCGCGAGAGGATGAAGGCATCGAAAGCGCCGTCCAGTGCGTCGGCCTCGATGTACTGGTATTCGCGCACATCCTGCTTCACGATGAATCCGGCCGCTTCCAGCTGCTGCTCCAGGATCACCGCGACTTCTGGCAGTTCGGCGCGGTCGGTGAAGGTGCCCAGGGTGATTTCCACGTCCTTGACCTTGGCTGGTTCGGCACGCTGGGCCAGCAGCTGCCGGTATTCTCCAGAATCGCGCAGCCCGGCGGCGTAGGGCAGGGCCGGGCCGAGCAGGCCCTCGGCTATATCGGCGCGGTTCTCGTACACCGACTCCACGATGGCCGCCCGGTCGATGGCTTCGCGGGCCGCGGCGCGCACCGCCGGGTCGGCGAACGGGCCCTTCTCGGTGTTCAGGTACAGCGTGTTGGTGCGCGGCATCGGCACTTCGGTGAGCAGCTCCTGGTCCACCGTGGCGGCCTGCCCGGCGGGGATGGCCTCGATGACATCTGCTTCCGAGGTGCGCAGCGCGGCGGCGCGGGCGGTGCCATCGGGCACGAACTTCACGTCGATGCCCGAGGCTGCGGCCTTTTCGCCCCAGTAGCCCTCGTACCGGTCCAGGGTGGCCCCGGAAATCCCGTCTACGTCCACGATCTGGAAGGGGCCGGTGCCGTGGCCGGCCGGATCCACCCCGTTGGCGGTGTAGGCTTCGGCGGCGAAGATGGCCAGCTGCGGGCTGGAGAGCCGCTGGGGCAGCAGCGGGTCGGGGTCCGCGGTGGTGATCCGCAGTCCGTGCTCCCCGCGCACCGCGACCTTCAATGCGGTTCCGTTCAGGATGCGCGGCACCGGGGTCGAGTCGATGGCCTGCTGCAAGGAGTTCGCCACCGTTTGGGCGGTCAGCGGCTGGCCGTTGTGGAAGCTGACGCCTTCGCGGATCTCGAAGTCCCAGGCAAGCTCGCCGCTGCGTTCCCAGCTGGTAGCCAATGCCGGCTGGGCGTCCCCGGACGCGTCGAGGCTGACCAGGGTCTCGGCAGTGGACCAGCGCGAGAGCTTGAACGCGTCGTCGCTGAGCGGGCTGAGCCCGGAGCGGGGCGGCTGCATGTGGGCTACGGAGATGCGGTCGGTGCTTCCGGCCTGCTCGGCGGCTGCGGAGAAGCAGCCGCTGAGGGCAAGTGCCCCGGCCAGCGGGATGGTGAGCAAAGCCAGGGCCTTGGGGCGGGGTCGATTCATGGGTGCGAGGTCCTTGGGGATGGGTGATCGGTGATGGGTGATCAGCTGGTGGGCGGGTTATCGGGACGGTGGGCGGATGGCGATGGTGCGCGAGCATTGCGCGGCCAGCTGCGGGTCATGGGTGATCAGCAGCAAGGCAATGCCCGAGTTGGCGGCGGTGGAGAGCAGCTGGCCGGCGACTGCCTGGGCGGTGTCCGGATCCAGGGCGCTGGTCGGCTCGTCCGCCACCAGCACCGAGGGGTTCACTGCCACGGCGCGGGCCAGCGCGGCCCGCTGCAACTGTCCTCCGGAGAGCTGGTGCGGGCGCCGATCCAGCAGTGCCGTGTCGAATTGCGCCAGCTCGGCAGCCCGGTCGATGCCCGTTCCGGGGCCGGCTGGGGGAGCCAGCCGGTGGATGGCCTGCTGCAGCGAGGTGCGGATGCTCCAGCGCGGCACGAAGGCGGCGGCAGGATCCTGGGGCACGCCCTGGACCAGCCGGCGGCGTGCTGGCGCGTGGCTGCGCTTCGGTGCGCTCCAGTGCTGGCCCAGCACGCGGATTTCTCCGGAGTCCGGCAGTTCCAGGCCCAGCACGATGTCGGCCAGGGTGGATTTGCCGGCGCCGGATGGCCCGGTGACGGCCACCGATTCGCCCGGGGCCAGCGTGAAGCCAAGGGGCTCCAGGACCAGTCGGCGGGCTGCGCCGTGCCCGCGCAGTGTGCTGAGCGCGGATACTTCCAATGCGGGGATGCTCAAGCCGGTACCCGTTCCAGCCGGGGCGCGCGGGTGCTGGCGATCTTCCCGGAGTCCAGGACCAGGTGCCGGGTGGCCAGCGCCTGGGCAACTGCCGCGTCGTGGGTGACCAGCACCAGGGCCTGCTGCTGGCCCAGCAGGGTGCCCAGCAGTTCCAGGATGAGGTCCCGGGCGGTGTGGTCCAGGGCGCTGGTCGGTTCATCGGCAAGGATCACCGGGGCCTGGCTGAGCACGGCCAGGGCTATGGCGGCGCGCTGTGCTTGCCCTCCGGAGAGTTCTGCGGGACGTCGTGCGAGCAGCTGCGGATCGCCCAGCCCGGCGTCTTGCAGGATGCCGCGGACTTGCTGCGCGCTGGCGCCGGTGGCCTTGCGCAGTTGCCGTCCCAGCGGCAGCAGCGGATGCAGGGCGTCCTGGCCGCGCTGCGGGATGTAGCCGATGCGCGTTGATCCGGGAGTGCGGGTTCCGGTGAATTCCAGTCCGGGTGCCCAGTTCCCGGTGATCATCGACAGCAGCAGCGACTTGCCAGCACCCGACGGGCCGGTGATGACCACGCGCTCGCCGGGAAGAAGCATGAACTCCTCGACGTCGAGCAGCGGGCTGGCGGCGCCGGGCAGTCCCAGGCGCGCGTTACGCAGGCACAAGGCCGGGCTGGGCGGGAGTGGGGCGCGGGGCTGGCGGGCGAGCCCGGGCTCTTCAAGAGTCATAATGAGAATCATTATCACTTAAGTTTTCTCCGCAGCGCAAATCAGCCTGCGGGATCGGCAAGGCGGCCGTGGCGGGCCGCGGCTGCTGGCCAAGCTGGGTGAATTCGCCTAATTTTTCGTGGCCGTACCGAACCTCGGCGCTTGTGCATACCGTGGAATCAGGGTGCGGCAGCAAACTGAGCAAGAGGAGAAAGCGATGATGGAGTCGTTATGGCAGGCGAAGCGTTCTTCCGGTGGCACCGGCCAATTCCAGCCGGGCGCAACCCATGACGCCATCGTCGTGTGCCCTGGGCTCACCGGGTCCGCTACGCAGGACCTCGCTGCCATTGACTCGAGGACTGGCACCGGAGGGGACTAGGTGTCTGGAAAAGCAATTCGACGCCCACGGCGCCCGCCGAGTATTCATCGGCTGTAACCAAGGAATGATTTCGGAAAGTGCAGGGATGATGATTCACTGGAATTTCAAGTTCATCCGCCGTTCACCTTGGACCCCAGGAGAAGTTTTGCGAACCACCGGACCTGCCCGGCCACCTCTGCCTCGAACCGCCGCTTTCACCGCGATTGCCAGCATGGGCCTGGTCCTGCTGCTTTCGGGCTGCGGGTCGGACTACCCGCTGGGAGAAGAGCAGCGCAAGGCCGCTGAATCGAATACCTCTAGCCTCCAAGGCACGCTGACCGGTGGCGGATCCACCGCGCAGAATTCCGCCATGAACGCTTGGACCACCGAATTCTCCACCATGCATCCCCAGGTCCAGGTGCAGTACGCCTCGGTGGGCTCCGGCGCCGGACGTGCCGGGCTCTTGGCAGGCGGCACCGAATTCGCCGGATCCGACGCTTACCTGAAGGAAGAGGAAGTCCAGCGCTCCATCGAGACCTGCGGCCCGCAGGGTGCGATCAATATCCCGGCGTATATTTCGCCGATCAGCATCGCCTTTAACCTGCCGGGCATCAAGGAATTGAACATGGATGCCCCAACGATCGCCAGGATCTTCTCCGGTGAGATCCGCTCGTGGCAGGACCCGGCCATTGCCCAGCTGAACCCGCAGGTCCAGCTGCCCGACCTGCCGATCACCGGGGTGGCGCGCGCCGACGATTCGGGCACGACCGAGAACTTCACCGAGTACCTGCATGCGGTTGCTCCCGAAGCCTGGCCGCACGAACCGGATGGCGGCTGGCCGGATGCCACCGGCCTGGAGAAGGCCCAGGGCAATGCCGGTGTGGTGACCACCGTGACCCGCGCCGTGGGCGCGGTTACCTATGCCGATGATTCCCTGGTGGATAAGTCGCTGGGTAAGGTGAAGCTGAAGGTCGGCGAGGAATTCGTGGCAGTCAGCGGGGAATCAGCGGCCAAGGCAGTGGCCGAATCGGAACGGGTCCACGGTCGCGGTGAGCACGATATCGCCCTGGAGCTGGACCGCAAGACCACCGCCGCCGGCGCGTACCCGATGGTGCTGGTCTCCTACCTGCTGTTCTGCAGCGGCTACGAGGATCCGCAGACCGTGGAACTGGCCAAGACCTTCGGCCAGTACGTCGTCAGCGACCAGGGGCAGAAGACAGCGTCCGACTCGGCCAAGAGCGCACCGATGCCGCAGCAGCTGGCCGAAGATGCCCGTGAAGCCATCGATTCGATCACCGCGCGTTCCTGATTCGGGCGAACAGCCCTGCTGCATCCATCCGCAGGAAGGATGCAGCAGGGCTAGCTATGCAGCAGTCTTGGCCGCCGCGCGGTACGCGCGATTTCGCGACCCGAGCAGCGCCGCGCCGATGACCGCGGCCAGCAGCGAACCGCACAGCACCCCGACCTTCACGTACTGCGCTTCCTCGCCGCCCTGGCCGAAGGCCAGCTCGCCGACCAGCAGGGAGACGGTGAAGCCGATGCCTGCCACGAAGGACAGCCCCAGCACATCAGGCCATTTGATGCTGCCATCCAGCTTGATTCCCGGAAGCCTGGTGACCAGGAAGGTGGCAACGGTGATGCCCATCGACTTGCCCAGCACCAGGCCGGCAATGATGCCCAGTGCCACCGGGCTGGCCAGCGCTTCGCCCAGTCCGGACAGGCCGCCGACCGGAACACCGGCAGCGAAGAAGGCGAACACCGGAATGGCGATGATGGATGAGGGAATGGACCACCGGTCCGCGAAGTGGGCGGCCAGGCCTTCGTGGATCGCTTCGCCCTGCTCGGTGCTCCCAGTGCGCACATGCGCCCGCTGGGTGGCAATCACCGGAACCATGAAGCCCAGCAGCACGCCGGCCACCGTGGCGTGGATTCCCGAGGCATGCACCAATGCCCAGACGGTGGCGCCGAGCGGGATCAGGACCCACCAGGCGCGGACCCCGCGCTGCACTGCCAGCGCGAATGCCGCCAGTGGCAGCAGCGCGAGGAGCAGCGGCAGCCAGGCCAGGTCATCGGTGTAGAAAATGGCGATGATGGAAATGGCCAGCAGGTCATCGACCACCGCCAGCGTGAGCAGGAAGGTGCGCAGGGCAGGGGGCAGGAACTTGCCCACCACTGCGATCACGGCGATCGCGAAGGCGATATCAGTGGCTGCGGGGATTGCCCAGCCGTTGATGGCGGAGCTTCCCGATGCGGAGATGACAAGGACGTAGAACAGTGCCGGCAGCGCCACGCCGCCTACGGCTGCGGCCACCGGAACGATCGCCGTGCGCGGATTGCGCAATTTGCCGACAACGAATTCTTCCTTGAGTTCCAAGCCGACAACGAAGAAGAAGATGGCGAGCAGGCCGTCAGCGGCCCAGGCTCCGACCGAGAGATTCAAGTGCAGGGACTCGGGGCCGAAACGGAAGTCGCGCAACCCCTCGTACCATGGGGCTGCAGGGGAATTGGCCAGGACCAAGGCGGCGAGGGTGGCGCAGAGCAGCAGCAGCCCGCCCATCGAGTCCTGCTTGAGGGTTTGGCGGATTCCACGCCACAGGGCGTGGGGTGCTTGGCGGGATACGCCAGTTGAGGGGTATGGCAAAGTAACGGGTCTTTCTGGGATCCGGGAAAAGGGCACGAGGGCGCGCGGAATCCACCGGAGAAAAACCAGGAATCGGGACCGCGCAACTAGTGGCGCGGTGGAGGGCAGCCGGCGATCTCGCCGTGGGCGTTGGTTCCCCAGGAACTCAACCACCCATTGGTGCCGCTGGCTAGCTTGGTCAGCAGTTTTCCCTTGGGGAAAACGGCAGCGAGAAGCCGCTGCGCATGCGTTGAGACAACCAGAGCCATGCTTCCAGTCTACAGGCCAGCGATGCATTGGCCTAACTCGAGACGTCCCGGCTGCCGTGGGCCCGACGCTAATGCATCAGGCTGGCAGCTGATCTGCGAGGGTCCGTCGATGCGGTTGCCGAGCCAAAGCTGGTGCCGCAGCTACCTGGGGAACTGCGGCACCAGCCGGGTGCTGCGGACTGCTAAACCAGGGCCTCGTCTTCCAGCACCGCGGGCAGTTGCGCAACACTGTCCAGGATCCAATCGTGGTAGTGTTCCGCGAAATCTCCGCGTTCCAAGGCTCCGGTGAGCACTCCAAGGACGCGTACTCCGGCATGGCGCGCGGCCAGGACATCCACCACCGTGTCGCCCCCGGCGAGCACGGTCCGGACATCATGGATGCCGGTGGCTTCCATGGCCCGATGGATCATGTAAGGCGCCGGGCGTCCAGCGGCCACCATATCGCTGGTCACCACGGCATCGAGCAGTTCTCCCTCGCCGATTCCCCAACCCAGGGTATCCAGGATCGGAGCGGCCACATCGCTGGAGAAGCCGGTGCTCAAAGCGATCTTGACGCCCCGGGATCTGAGTTCGGCCAGCGCGGCGTCCACTCCCGGCAGGGCCTCTGGAGGATTCTCGGCGTAGGCCTGCGCCAACAGCTGCCGGAAGAGGTCGAATTGGCGGGCCACCAGGGACGGATCCGGGCTGATCCCGCCCAGCTCCAGCAACGCGGCGATGGCCTCGGTCTTGTCCACGCCCATCCAGGCTTGCAGGTCCTGGGCATGCACGGTGGCGCCGGCGGCGGTGACCGAACTTTCCAATGCGCGGTACACGTCCCCGTGCTCATTCACGGTAGTCCCTGCCATATCGAGGACGACTAGTTTGATCATGATGCTCCTGCTCTCGGATTCTGGTTCATTAATTGCTGTTGAAAGTGATGGAGTTGCGCAGGATCCTGCCCTGCGGCGGGGCCATAAGGTGCGCCAGCTCGCGGGCCGGGCGCGGCGCGGCGACCAGGGAATCCCAGTCGTAGAGATCCCGCGTTGCCATCAGGAAGGCAATGGCCTGCTGCAGGTGACGTGGCTCGTAGTTGTGCACGCCGGTGATGCCCAGCAGGAAGCGGACCACGCGTTCGGGATCCACGCACAAGGAGGGGCCGGGGGAGACCGAACCGGCTACGACCAAGCGCCCGCCGACGTCCAGGGCATCCAGTGCCGCGGCCAGCGCAGGCTGCGCTCCGGACAGGTCCACCGCCACGTCGAAGCTGCTGGGCTGCGGCTTGCCGGGGGCTTGCAGGGTGTCCGTGGCCCCGAAGGCCCGGGCCAGTTCCAGACGTTCGGGATTGATGTCGCTGGCCACGACGCTGGCCGCACCGCGCTGGCGGGCCGCCGCGCACGCTACCAATCCGAGCATTCCGGCTCCGCTGACCAGGACCCGTTGCCCGCTCACATCCCCGGCTGCTTCCAGCACCGCCATGACCGTGGCAGTGGCGCAAGCTGCGGGGGCCGCCGCTGCATTCGACAGCTCATCGGGCACCGCTACCAGCGTGATTCCTTCGGGCAGGTGGATATGCGAGGCGTAGCCGCCGGATATTCCCCACGGTCCATCCAGGGCTTCGTGCCCGGTCTTGAGCAGGGTGCGGCATTTGGCGCTGCGCCCGGCCAGGCACCGGTCGCAGGCGCCGCAGGACACGGTGACGCTCCAGATGACCCGGTCACCGATGGACAGGTCCCGGCCCAAGGCGTCCCGGGCTCCGTTCGGGCCGATCGCCACCAAGGTGCCCACTGCCTCGTGGCCCAGGATCGAGGGGCACGCCCCTGTTCGCCGGCCGGTGACCGTATGGGCATCCGAGCCGCACACGGTCGCCAGATCGATCTGGGCGATGGCCTGCGACCCAGTTAGTTCTGGAAGGTCGAATTCGCGGGATTCGAATTCCTGCCCGCCCACCCATATCTGGGCCGTGGCTTTCAGGCGAGTAGCTTGCGCATCCATGCGGAGAGCCTTTCGATGAGGAAGACCAGCACGAAGATGATCAGGATGATCGTGCCGGCCACGTTGAAGTTCAGGGTGCGGACCGATTCCATGAGCAGGAAGCCGATGCCGCCGGCCCCCACGATGCCCAGCACCGTTGAAGTGCGGATGTTGACATCCAGCATGTACATCCAGTGGCCCACCAATTGCGGCAGGGCCTGCGGGATCACCGCGCCCAGCAGCTGGTCCCACCAACCGCCGCCCACGGCCCGGACTGCTTCCAGCGGGCCGGCGGAGATCTCCTCGATGGAATCCGCCACCAGCTTGCCCAGGAAGCCGATGGTTCCCACTGCCAGCGCCATGGCTCCGGCCATCGGGCCGAGGCCGATGGCGGCCACGAAGACTACCGCGAGGATCAATTCCGGGATCGCGCGCACGACCAGGATCAGCCCGCGGCTGAGCGCATAGAGCGCGCGCGACGGTGCGACATTGGAAGCGGCCAGGATGCCAACTGGAATGGCCAGCAGCGCGCCAGCCACCGTGGAAACCACTCCAATGGACAGCGTTTCGAGCACCGCGGTGAACAGCAGCTCCTCCATCCCTTCGATGGAGGGCGGCAGCAGCTTGCCGAACACTGCCAGCAGTTCATTGAACTGCAAGAACGGGGCCAGCGGGTTGATCCGCAGGTGGATTAAGGAATAGCAGGTGGCGGACAGAACCAGCAGCCCGGCCAGCAGGCGGGTCGAGCGCTCGCCGGTCATCGGGCCCAGCAGGACGGAATCGGCGGCTGGCAGCTTCGGCGCCGGAGCGGTGTTCGTCGGGTTCAGCAAGGTCCGGCGCAGCAGCACGGAGAGGATTTCCATGCCGGCGATTACCAGCAGGATGATCAACACGATGCCCATGGCGCTTTCATACATCAGCCCGCGCAAGGCATCCTGCAAGGCGAAGCCGATGCCGCCGGCGCCCACGAAGCCGAGCACTACCGAGGTGCGCAGGTTGATGTCCACGCGATAGATGAAAGTGCCCAGCCAGGCCGGGATAACCTGCGGAAGCACGCCCATGAGCAGTTCGCCCAGGCGGGAGGCCCCGGTGGCGCGTACCGCTTCGCGCGGCCCGGCGTCCGTGGCCTCGATGGCATCGGCGAAGAGCTTGGCCATCATGCCTACCGAGTGCAGGCCCAAGGCCAAGATGCCCGGCAGCACGCCGATGCCCAAAGCGCGGACGAACAGCACCGCGAAGACCAGGTCCGGGATGGCTCGGCACAGGGTGATGACCCCTCGTGCGGCACGCTGCACCGCTGGGTGCGGGGAAGTATTCGAGGCAGCCAGGAAGGCCAGCGGAATGGAGATGGCGGTGGCCAGTACGGTGCCCAGCAACGCCATCATCAGGGTTTCCAGCAGCAGTTCGCTGATGCGAGGAGGGTCGCTGAGCTCCGGTGGGAGCATGCGGCCCAACAGGTTCAGCACATCGCCGAAGCCGCCGCCCAAGGCCGCCACGTCGAACTCGATCATCCGGGTGCTGGCCAAAGTCAGCGGGATGAGCGCTGCTAGCAGTATCCAGAAGGTGATCTTCTCGCGGCCGGCGCGCGGCAGTCGCACTTCGCCTTCCGGGCGCTCGGCCCGCGTGGTTGATGCCGGAGGATGCGGTGAGGTCTTCAAGGTCATTGTGCCGCGGCCTGCCCGGTAGGTTCCAGCTGCTGGTAGATCTCAAGCACACGGTCCTTATCCAGTTCCGAAGCCCGGGCATCCAGCACCTTTTCGCCGTTGCGCAGTCCGATAATGCGGTCTGCCCACTGCAGTGCGAGATCTACCTGGTGCAAGGTGCACACCACGGTGATCTTGTTTTCCAGGCAGACTTGGAAAAGCAGATCCATGACGTTGGCCGAGTTCTGCGGATCAAGCGAGGCCACCGGTTCATCGGCCAGGATGACCGCTGGCTTCTGCATCAGGGCGCGGGCAATGGCAACGCGCTGCTGCTGGCCGCCGGAAAGGGAATCAGCGCGTTGGAAAGCCAGTTCGCCCAAACCGACGCGCTCCAGGTAGCCCAGTGCTTCGCGGCGCTGGGACTTGGAATAGCTCAGAAGCCCGTAGCGCGGCCCGCGGATGCGCCCGGCGGCACCGATCAGCACATTTTCCAGGCAGGTCAGGCGGCCCACCAGGTTGAAGTGCTGGAAGATGAACCCGACCTTGGCACGCAGGGCGCGCAGCTTGCGGGATGGGGCCTTATGCAGCTCGGTGCCCAGCACAGTGGCTTCACCGGAGGTAATCGAGTGCAATCCGTTCAGGCAGCGCAGCAAGGTGGACTTGCCTGAGCCGGACAGGCCAAGCAACACAGTCAATTCGCCCTTGGCGATGCTCAGGTCAACGCCCTTCAACGCAGGGGCGTCGCCGAAGCTCTTGGCTAGGGCAGTAGTGCGGATTGCGGTGTTCTCAGCTGCCATGGTGCCCGTTCCTAAAGTTTGCGCAGGGGATTGGACGAGGCTCATGACTGGCACTTCTCGGACTTGGTCGAGGTGCAGACGCTGCGGATGCCGTCATAGTCCTTATCGGTGGCCGGAACAACGCCCCAGGCATGCTCGCCGGTGATCAGGCAATCCTCATCGGTGCAGTAGCCCTGGGATTCGAAGTAGTCGGCGTTGGCCTTCTCGGTGAACAGCTCGGTGAGCTTGGCGGTGGTTTCCTCGCCCAGCGAGTTGCGCACGGCGAAGACCGAGCCAGGGATCATTTCCGAGGTCCAAACTGATTTCAAGTCTCCCTCGGCCAGTTCTCCGGAGCCGGGCAGGGTTACTTCAATCATTGACTGCATGGAGAAGCCGACTTCGCAGTCGCCGTTCTTCACGGCCAGCGCCGAGGCATCGTGGCCGCCAGCGTAGATCGGTTTAAGCGCGGCGCTGACATCCGATTCCTTGCCGCTGGCGATCACACCTTCTTCAATCAGGCCGGCCGATGGGTACAGGAAACCGGAGGTGGAACCGGGATCCACGAAGCAAGTGTCCTTGCCGGAGAAGTCCGCAAGGGAGGTGACCTCGTCGTTGCCGCCTTGGGTGATGCCCAGCGAGTAATAGCCCGAGGCTTCGCCCTTCTTGCCCGCCAATGCACCCAATGGCTTGATATCAGCCTCGTTGGTGGTGGCAATGACATATGAGAAGGGGCCGAGGAAGGCGATATCCACACGGTCTGCAATCAACCCCTCGACTATGCCCGCATAGTCGCTGGCTTGCTGCAGTTTCACTTCGGCGCCTGTTTCGGCTTCAAGCATCTGGATCAGCGGCTCGTAGGTTCCGGTGAGATCGGCGGAGTTCTCATTTGGGATGGCCCCTATGACGATTTCGGCAGGGAATCCCGATTCGGTAGTGGCAGATTCTGCCGGGGCGCAGGCGGCCAAGGTGGTGGCGGCCAGAAGGGCGGTGGCGGCAAGTGCGAGTTTGCGTTTCATGGGTATGTACCTGTTCCGGGAAGAGTGGTTAGGGCGAAGCATGGCTGATCTTTCTTTTCCAGCATGCTGGCTCCAGAAGATATTTGTCTAGACAGATCGGCCTAGTTTGGGCAATGTTCACCTAAGGTTTATTCCCCGGATTCATAAGGAATTTCGAGAATTCTGCGCTACCCTTATGTCATGTCGACAGAAGCCACCTATCTTAAGCTGTCCCAACAGATCATGGAACAGTACCAGGACCTGCCACCGCATCTTCCGTTGCCCTCCGAACACGATCTGGGCAGCCGTTTTGGGGTGAATCGGCAGACCATTAGGGCAGCATTGGACGAGCTGGAACGCCGTTGGCTGATCCGCCGGATCAAGGGCAGTGGCTCCTTCCGCACCCGCCGCTATGAATACCGCATCGGGCCGGAGATCGCCCCGTCCTTCACCAAGACCGTGCGCGCGGCAGGGGGAGAGCCGCGCACCGAGAACGCCAAGCCCTTCACCCGCCCGGCGAACGCCACGGAACGCGAAATCCTGGCCCTGCCGGCCAACGCGCAGGTGGCGGTGCTCAACCGGGTGCGCTTCATTGACGGGGCCGCCGTCAGCACGGCCACCTCGGTGCTGCCGGCCGCGCGCGTGCCCAAGCTTGCCTCGGTGCTGGAGGCCGATGAATCCCTGGACACGGTCCTGCGCAGGCATTACAACTACCAGCCGGTGCGCCAATGGAGCCAGAGCCGGCTGTCGTCCCCACCCGAAGAAATCTGTGCCGTGCTGAAGCTGCGCGGACGCCCTCCGCAGATCCTGCTCAAGGGCCTCGTGAGCTGCGCAGGCAGCGGTGCACGGTTGGAGTATGTGGAAAGCTACCTGAAGCCGGACGTCTTCGACGTGGTGACGGAGGTGGGCAAATGGTAGAAAGCTACACCCTGGGCCATGTGCGCCTGCTCTCCGAGCACGGAGTGCTGGAAGATCAGCTGATCAGCGTGGTCAATGGCAGGATCGAGGAAATCCGCGATCACCGCTCGGGATTGGGTGCGGATATCGACGGACGCGGACAGCTGTGCCTGCCCGGAATCGTTGATCTGCATAGCGACGCCTTGTCGCGCGAATACCGCCCCCGCCCCGGCGCCCGGCTTCCGGTGGACATCGCCATGCAGGCCGCCGAGGGGAATCTGCTGGCTGCCGGCGTGACCACCGCATTCCATGCGGTGTCCTTCCAAGCGAAGTCTCCGGTCGGCTTGCCCATTGGCTCGCCCAACGCCCCGGAAATCCATGAGGCCATCAGCGGCTACGCGAACCCGCGGATGGACCATCGGGTGCTGCATCGGCTGGATGTGCGCTGCCGCGAGGGCGTGGGGATGCTGCGCCGGGTGCTGGAGCCTGATCAGGTTCCGCTGGTTTCCTATGAAGACCACACCCCAGGACAAGGCCAATACCGCGATCGCACGGTGATGGAACGCTGGTTGCGCGAGGCGCAGCACATGGATCCGCAGCGGGCAGCAGCGCACGTTGACCAGTTGGTGGCCGAGCGTGACCAGCAGCTTCCGTTCAAGGAGGAAACCTTGGCGTGGCTGGGCGAGGCCGCCGGAGACGGTGAGATCCGCCTGATGGGCCATGACCCGGTGACGCCGGCGGAAATTGATGCGCTGGTTGCGCGCAATGCGGTGATCGCCGAATTCCCGACAACGCTCGAAGCTGCTGTCCATGCCACCCAGCAGGGGATTGCGACCGTGGCCGGGGCGCCGAATATTCTGCTCGGCAAATCCCACTCGGGAAACGTGGCAGCCATCGACTTGGCCCAGGCCGGGGCGTTGGGCATCTTGGCTTCGGATTACTTGCCATCGAGCATGCTGATGGCCACCTATGCCTTGGCGCAGACGGGGCTGCTGGCACCTTTCGATGCCATGCGCCTGATCTCTGAGAATCCGGCCCGAGCCGCTGGACTCGATGACCGGGGTGTGGTGGCTGCGGGGTACCGCGCCGATCTGGTGCTCTGTGCGGAGGTGAACGAGCGTCCCCGAGTGATGCGTACCCTGAGCGCACAATAATCAGGGCAGCCAGGACGCACCGCAGTACCCCGGACGTTGGAAGCCGGGGAAAGTCAGGGCCAGTCGGTTGGTTCGGAGCCCGCTGCGTTCTCGGCTCGGTCAGCCTTCAATGCCGTTGGTATCCGGTGCTTGTCGAGTTGGATGGTCCCGGAGGGACAAAGGTGCCCGGTCTCCTGGACAGCCTGCCAGTCCGCTTGAGACGGCTGATATTGCAGCAACTCGACGAATCCGCCATTCTCCCCGGGATTGCGGGTCATGCGGGGAGCGACAAGTGCGCAAATCCCTGATGCGACGTGCATGCTCTGGAGCGCGCTGAATTTCATTGCTTGTCCTTGCCAATGGGCGAGCCGGGGTCTAGGAACCGGCTGCCGTGGGCCCGACGCTAATGCATCAGGCTGGCGAACATCTTCAAGCGCAGCGCCTTGGCGGTGGCCATGTGCGCCTGGATGAGTCCGCTGGCTTTGGCGCTGTCGCGCTCGCGGATGTTCTCCACGATGCGCTGGTGCTCCTCCAGCGCTTCGGTCCACCGCGAGCCGACCGAGAGCGTGGATGTAGGGGCATGGATCTGGTGGGTGGCCAGGCGCTCCAGCAGATCCTCCAGCACCGGGTTGTGCGCGGCGCGCCAGAGCGCGCGGTGGAACTCGATGTTGGTGGCCAAGCGGGTGGCGTCATCTGGTTCGGACAGTGCGCGGTCCCGGTCAACCAGGGCCTGCAGCCGCATCAGGTCCACTTCGGTGCGCACCGAGGCGGCTTCCTGGGCGGCCTGGCCTTCGAGCAGGATGCGCAGGTCGTAGACCTGCATGATCTGTTCGGGGTCGATTTCCTTGACGAAAAGACCGCGGGCGCGGCGCTCCAGCAGCCCTTCATGCAGCAGGCGGGTCAGGGCTTCGCGCACCGGGGTGCGGGAAACTCCAAAGCGTTCTGCCAGGGCGACCTCGCGCAGGGCATCCCCGGGCTGGAATGCGCCTTGCAGCAAGTCGTCCTTGAGCTGGGCATGGATTGAATCCGAATCGAGCTTGGCCATGATCCCCATTCTCGTCTAAGGCTGGATGGCGGGTAAAACCATTGTTCCGCCAGTACAGGCGTACTGGCGGAACAAGGGGATTTAGTACTTAGGCAAGGTTACCGGCACGCCGGCCGAAGACCACACCGGCAGCCAGGCCGGAACCGCCCGGGTAGTTGGCCGAGAACAGGCCGCCGAGCATTTCGCCGCAGACGTGCAGGCCTTGGATGATCTCGCCGTTCTCGTCCAGCACCTGGCCGTCGGTGTTGCCCTTCAGGCCGCCGAAGGTGAAGGTGATGCCGCAGGTGACCGGGTAGGCGTAGAACGGGCCGGTCTCAAGCGGGTTGGCCCAGTTGCTCTTAGGCGGAGTTACCTTCGCGGCGCGCCCATCGAGCACGTTCGGGTCGTAGGCGATGGAGGTGTCGATGGAAGCATTGAATTCCGAGACGGTCTTGGATAGCGCCGCTGGATCCACGCCGATCTTCTGCGCCAATTCCTCAACGGTGTCGGCGATGACCTCGGAGATCTCCGGCATCTCGTACTCTTCGGCGCGCAGCATCGGACGCAGCGAAGCGTCGAAGACCTGGTAGGCGATGGAGTCCGGCTGCTGCAGGATCACCTTGCCGTACTTGGCGTAGGTCAGGTTGCGGAAGTCCGCGCCCTCATCCAGGAAGCGCTCGCCGCGGTTGTTCACGATGATCCCCAACGGGTAGGACTGGCGGGTCAGGCGGTTGGTCAGCTCGCGGTTGGATTCGTTCTTCGGGGTCAGCGCGTCCCATTGGACCGAGTGGCAGGTGCTCCAGTCCCCGCCCTTGGCGGCGCCGATTTCCAGGCCGGCGGCCAGCATCTCGCCATTGTTGAATGGGGTGCCGCGGACCTTGGCGTTCTGCCAGCCTTCGCCCAGGTGCTCCTGGCGCCATTGCGGGCTGGATTCGAAGCCGCCAGCGCCGAGGATGACCGACTCGGCGCGCAGTTCCTGCTCTTCGCCGTTGGCGCGGACCTTGACGCCCACAACCTTGCCGTCTTCCACGATCAGGCCGTAGACGTCCTGCTCGAAACGGACTTCGGTGCCCAGCTTCTGGGCTACTTCCAGGTGGTCCTTCATCAGGCCTTCGCCGCCGTCGACGTTGCCCACGTGCAGGCCGCCCCAGAACAGGTAGCCGCCCTCGGGGGTCTTGTAGGTCTGGCGTTCGTACATCAGCCGGTACTTCAGGCCCAGGGATTTGAGCCAGCGCAGGCCGGGAGCTGCTTCCTTGACCAGGACCTCGGTCATTTCCTTGTCGTTGCGGCCTTCGGTTACCTTGGCGATGTCGCCGGCGTAGTCGGCCTCGGAGTAGGGCGGAACTTCGGAGAGCGGGTGGCGCTCATCGAATTCGACCAGGTCCTGCAGGTCTTCCAGGCCGTTGTGCGCGATGCGGGTTGCGCCTGCGGTGTAGTAGCTGTTGCCGCCGAACTGGTCGCGGGGTGCCTTCTCCAGGAGCAGTACCTTGCGGCCGCGGGTCACTGCTGCGTGCGCTGCGGTGAAGGCAGCGTTGCCGCCGCCGACCACGATGACGTCTGCGACGTTGGCAGCGGTTTCCTGAGCATGGGTTGTCATGGGATGACCTTTCGGAAATGAAGACGTGGGAAAACGTGGATCCGAAATTAGTGTATACACTAATGTGCATTAAAAGCCAGTGGAGTGCAGGAAATTTAGCCGACCCACGAATACCGGTGCTCGGGACGGCCTGCCGAACCGTAGCGCGGACGCAGCTGAGCCTTGCCCGCCGTGACCAGGAAGTCCAGGTAGCGCCGGGCACTGACCCGGGAGATCCCGCAAATTTCGGCAACCTCCAAGGAAGACAAGGTGCCATCCGGCTGGCCAGGTGCGCGGCGCAAGGCTTCTCCGACCAGTGCCATGGTGGGCGCGGTGAAGCCCTTGGGCAACCGCTCGGTCTGGGCGCCGGTGACGGCCCCGGGTGCCAGTTCGAGGACTTCGGGGATCCTGGCATCCCCTCGTCCCCTGGCGGCCTGGAGCAGCTGGTCGATCTCGGCCTGGCCCAGCTCGTCGATCTGCTCCTCTGGCTGCGCCACCGCTCCGGGCTGCTCCGAAACGCGCTGGGCATAGAGCGCCAGACGCTGCTTGAACTCGTCCACGGTGAAGGGCTTGACCAGGTAATCCTCGACGCCGTGGCCCACTGCTTGGCGCACCGCATCGCGTTCATTGTTGGCGGTAATCATGATGACGTGCGCGTCGGACCCAGCTGCGCGCAGCTGGGCCAATACTTCCAGCCCGGTCAGATCCGGCAGGTGCACATCGAGCAAGACCAGATCCACCTGCCCGGATTGCACAAAGGGAACCACGCCGGAACCGCGCTCCAGCACGCCGACCACTTCAAAATGCTCCATGCCCTGCAGGTAGCGGCGATGCAGCCCGGCCACTGCGAAGTCGTCATCGACCACGAGTGTCTTAATCATTGAAGTAATCTCCTTGCGCGGGAACGGGAATGCTCTGCTTAACCATAGGGCGCTTCGACGGAGGCCAGGCGACGATGACCTCGGCTCCACCCAGATCACTGGACCCGAACTTCAGCACGCCACCGCGCCGGGTCCGGATGCGGTCCACCAGGGCCAAGCCGATGCCTCGTCCGTGGACGGCTCCCGGCGCCCCGGTTTTGCTGCTGTAGCCAAGCTGCACCAGGCGGGCCGCGTCGCCTTCCTTGATGCCCGGGCCGGAATCGCTGACCGCGATGCGCATGCCGGTGGGCCCGGCGTTCAAGTGCAATGACACCACGCCGCCATCGCCGGCGGCCTCGATGGCGTTGGCCAGCAGGTTCGAGGCGACGGTGATGGCATCGTCGTCAATCGCGGTTCCGGGCACCACCGCGGAGAAAGGATTAAGCTCCAGCCGGACCCCGGCTTCGCTGGCCACGGCCTGCTTGGCAACGAACAGCGCTGACAGGGTGGGGTCGCCCAGATGCGTTTCCGGATGCTCGCCGCGAGCGCCGGAAAAACGCTGGATATGCTCCTTGGCTTCTTCGTATTCGCCGATGGACATCAGCCCCGAGAGCAGGTGCAAGCGGTTGGTGAATTCGTGGGCCTGGGCGCGCAGCGTATCGGCCAAGGACCTCTGGCCGCGCAACTCGCGCAAGGTCTCTTCCAGCTCGGTATGGTCGGTCAAGGTCAGGGTGCGTCCATAGTGCTTGGGACCCAGCATCGCCTCACGGCGGGTGGCAATCAGCACCCGTTCTCCGGAAAGCACGTTCTGCACCGATTCGGCCTCGGGGGAGTCGCTGCGCAGCAGGTCCACCAGGCTCTGGTCCAGGACCTCTTCGGCTTGCTGGCCCACAGTGTCTTCGGGAAGGTCCAGCAGCCGGCGCGCTTCTCCGTTGACCAAGGTGAGCCGGCCATTGCCATCCACTCCCAGCACGCCATCGCTGACTCCGTAGAGCACCGCCTGCTGCGCCTGCTTCAGCGAATCCACCTCTTCGGGGTCAACCCGGTAGATCCTGCGGATGGCCCGTTCCACCAGCGCGGCCGCGAGGCTGCCGATGGCCACGGCCAGGATAATCCACGGCGCGAATGCCCAGACGATATCAACCAGGCTGGCGCGCACCTTGCTTTGCAGGATGCCCACGGAGATGGTGCCAACAATCTTCCCCTCCTCGAAGACCGGTTGCTTCACCCGCAGGGTGACGCCCAGGGGGCCTTCCTCCACGCCCCTGAAGGTTTCGCCGTTGCGGATGGATTCATGATCCGAGGAAACCGGCTGGCCGATGGACCCGGGATCGGGGTGGGCCACGCGGATGCCGTTCAAATCGGCAATGGTCACATAGTCCACTCCGGATGCCGATTCGGCCAGGTGGGCCAGCGGGGCGACGACTTCGGCTGCGTTTTCGGGATCTTTTGCCAGCGCGTGGCCAATCGGGGCTAGCTGGGCTGTTTCCTCGGCGACCAGGGCGACGCGGCTGAAAGCGCTGTCCTCCACCCGGTTGATCTCGAAGCGCATCACGATCACCGAAACTGCCAGCAGCGTGATCAGCACGATGGCTAGTTGCAGGAACAGGATGCGAATCCGGAAGCGCTGGCTGTTCTTTATCCATTGCATGGTGGACCCGCTTGCTCCCGTTGTTTTTATTTTCTTAATTGCCCGTTATGACCAGAACCGCATTCCCGGTGTGTTTCGGCTCACTTTGACTGCACACTGGGAAAGGCCGCACCGGGAATCGGTGAGGTGAATCACTAACAATGAGGTTACGGAAAATGGTGAGCAAACGCATCTTGAGCCGGTCCCTGTACGGCGTTGTCGTCGTGGCGGTAGCGGGACTCGCATTCACCAACGCGGCAGCGTCGGGCGGAGAGTCCTCGGCGCGGAACAAGTTGGTCATCATGGCCCCTGCCTCGCCCGGCGGCGGCTGGGACGGCTTCGCCCGTGAAGCCCAGCAGGCACTGAAGTCCATCGGCGCAGTGAACAACGTGCAGGTCACGAACATCCCGGGAGCTGGCGGCACCATCGGCTTGAGCCAATTCGTGCAGATGACCGGGCGCCACGACATGCTCATGGCCACCGGCGGGGTGATGATCGGCGCAATCGAGCTGGCCGATTCCGAGGCCACCATGAAGGACGTGGAGCTGATCGCGCGCATGTCTGATGACTACGCGGTGCTGGTAGTGCCGGCCAAGTCCGAGATCAAGACCCTGGACGAGTTCATCGCGGCCTGGAAGAAGGACCCGGGGAAAACCTCGATTGCCGGCGGTTCGCTGGGTTCGATTGACCACCTGCTCACCGGTGCGGTGGCCCAGGAAGTGGGCATCGACCCGTCCAAGGCCAACTACATCGCCTACTCCGGCGGCGGCGAGGCACTGACCTCGATGCTGGCAGGCACCACCGTTGGCGGCATGTCCGGCTATAACGAAGTAGCTGACCAGATCGAAGCCGGAAACCTGCGGGCGCTGGCCATCTCCTCCGAAGAACGGCTGCCGGGGGTCGACGTCCCGACCTTCAAGGAACAGGGAGTTGACGCGGTCATGGCCAACTGGCGCGGCTTCGTCGGTGCCCCGGGCATCACCGAAGAGGACAAGCAGGTCTTCGTGGACATGGTCCACGAAATCCATGAATCCGAGCAGTGGAAAGATGCGCTGGAGCGCAATAACTGGACCGACAGCTTCATGATCGGCAAGGAATTCGAAGACTACGTGGACAGCGAAATCGAAGTCACGGAACAAATCGTCAAGGGACTGGGACTATGAGCATTCAAGCACCCCAAGCAACAGAAGGCACCGGCAACGGCACCGGCACCCGCCGTAACGCCGCCCCTGCCCAGAGCTTCTTCAGCGGGCGCAGCGAACTGATCGTCCCGGCTCTGGTACTGGCCCTGGCCGTCTTCCTGACTTGGCAGACCGCCACCATGGAGGTACTGGGCAAGTCGGTCCCCGGCCCGCAGTTCTTCCCGACCATTGTGTGCGTGCTGCTCTACGGTGTGGTCATCGCCCACACCATCCAGATTTTCCGCTCCCCGCGTGGCGGCGCAGCCGCGCCGGCCGCGGAAGAAAAGCAGTACAAGACCCAGTCGGACTGGAAAACCATGGGCATGGTGGTTGCCGGCGTCATCGGCTTCATCCTGATCCTGCCCTACGCCGGCTGGATCCTCAGCGCGGCAGCCCTGTTCTGGGTCGTTGCCCGCGCACTGGGCAGCAAGAAGGCGCTATTCGACGTGAGCATTGCACTGCTCTTCTCCTGCGTGATCCAGTTGGCTTTCAACGCCGGACTGGGATTGAACCTGCCTGCGGGATTCCTGGAAGGACTGCTCTAGATGGAACAGCTCAATCTGCTGCTTGAGGGATTCTCAAACGCACTGACCCCAATGAACTTGCTGTGGGTGCTGCTTGGTGCCCTGCTGGGCACCGCCGTAGGCGTGCTGCCCGGCCTGGGCTCGGCGATGGCCGTGGCGCTGCTGCTGCCTATTACCTTCTCGCTGGATCCCACCGCCGCGTTCATCATGTTCGCCGGCGTCTACTACGGCGGGCTGTTCGGCGACTCGACCTCCGGCATCCTGCTCAATACGCCAGGCAATTCCTCGGCGATCGCCTCGACCTTCGAAGGCCACCGGATGGCCCGCAGCGGCCGGGCCGCCAAGGCCCTGGCAACTGCGGCCATGGGCGCCTTCATAGGCGGCCTGCTGGCCACCACCGTCGTGGTGTTCTTCGCCCCGACCCTGGTCAAGCTGGCCACCGCTTTCGGTCCGGCTGAATACTTCGCGCTGGCAGTCTTCGCCTTCCTTGCAATCTCCTCGGTGGTTTCCGACTCGATCGTCAAGGGCCTGGTGGCCCTGGGCATTGGATTGGTCTTGGCCATGGTCGGGGTGGATGGGCCTTCGGGAACCATCCGCTACACCCTGGGCCTGCCGCAGCTCTTTGACGGCATCTCCATTGTGGTGATCACCGTGGGCCTGCTGGCCCTGGGCGAAGTGCTGCACATTGCTTCGCGCATCCACCGCGATCCTGAAGCCGTGAAAATCAAGCCAAGCGGCCGTCCGCGCCTGCACCGCCACGACATCAAGAAGGCTCTGCCGGCATGGCTGCGCGGTACCGCTTTCGGCCTGCCTTTCGGCATCATCCCTGCTGGCGGTTCCGAGGTTCCAACCTTCCTGGCCTACGGCACCGAAAAGCGCCTGGCCAAGCGCCGCGGCGATATCGAATTCGGCCAGATCGGTTCCATCCGAGGCGTGGCTGCTCCGGAGGCCGCTGGCAACGCCACCGCCGGCACGGCCATGGGCGCCTTGCTGGCCCTGGGCCTGCCCACCAGCGCTACCGCGGCCATCATGATCGCCGCCTTCCAGCAGTACGGCATGCAACCAGGCCCGCTGCTGTTCGAACGCAGCGGCCCCATGGTGTGGACCCTGCTGGCCTCGCTGTTCATCGGACTGGTGATCCTGCTGGTCATGAACATGCAGTTCGCGGTGCTGTGGGCCAAGCTGCTGCTGGTCCCGCGCCACTACCTGTACGCAGGCATTACCGTGCTCTCGGTCCTCGGCGTCTACGCCATCAGCGCCGCGCTGCTGGATCTGTGGATCCTGCTGGGTGTGGGACTGGTTGGGTTCGTGATGCGACGCTACGAGATCCCCTTGGCTCCGGTTCTGATTGCAGTGATCCTCGGCCCGCTGGCCGAAACCGAGCTGCGCCGTGCACTGACCGTCTCGGAAGGCGATGCGAGCATCCTGGTTTCCAGCGGAATCACGATCACCCTGTACTCGATCCTCGCATTGACGCTGGCTTTCACCGCCTACAAGCACGTGCGTGCTAGCAAGAAGGCCAAGGAAGATGCCCAGCTGATCAACGCCTGATCATCTTCTTCCCAGCACAGCAGGCCTTGCCGCTTCTACCGCGGCAAGGCCTGCTGTGCGCGTTCAAGGCGCATGGCAGCACTGCGAAGGCCCGATCCGAAGCCGGCAGCTGGATGCTTCCTGACTGCTGCTTGCCTGCGGTAGCTGCCCAGAGCACAGTGGGCTGTGGACGATGAAAGGAGCATGAATATGCCAGACCTAGCAGGCAAGAAAGTTCTTGCGGCAGTTTCCAACCGCGGAGTCGAGCAGGATGAGCTGAAGAAGCCAGTGGAGCATTTGCGCCAAGCCGGTGCGGAGGTGGTGATCGCGGCCCCGGAGGCCGGCCAGGTCAAGTCGCTGGTCGGCGATTGGGATTTGGGGGAGGTTTTCGAAGCCAGCGAAACGCTGGCGGCAGTGAACGAACAGGATTTCGACCTGCTGCTGATCCCCGGCGGGACACTGAATGCCGACAATCTCCGCTTGGATGCCGATGCCCAGCGCATTGCCAAGTCCTTTGCAGGTTCGGGCCGGCCGATCGCTTCCATCTGCCATGGGCCATGGCTGCTGGTGGAAACCGGATTGGCCAAGGGCAAGACCTTGACCTCATACACCTCGATCAGGACCGATGTCGTCAATGCCGGCGGCACCTGGAAGGACGAACAGGTTTTCCGCTGCCCGGCAAACGGCTTCGTGCTGATTACCTCGCGCAATCCAGGCGACCTCGATGCGTTCAACAGCGCCATTGCCGCGGAGCTCGGCTCCTAGCAATTGGCGGCCAGCCGGCAAAGCCGCCGTCGAAGCCAGCCTTCTGGACGGCGGCTTCGCTGCGCTGGGATCAAAGCACGCCATCCAGGGCTTTGGCGATCGAAGCGCACGCCACCACGCTGTGGTTGTCGCGTATTTTCCCACCTGTGGAGGCAGGAACATGGCTGCAGATTATGACGAGGTTCGTCCGGATTTCGCCGCGGCGTCCGAGAAGACGCTCAAGGACGTGCAACAAGCCGATGCCCCCGACGCGAAGAGCGATGCGGCCGAGCTTGAAGAAACCGACCTTTCCGATGGCGTGGAGCTCCCTGGTGCTATCGTCGAGGAAGAGCTGAGCGTTGAAGTCCTCCCGCAAGCAGCGGATGAGTTCCTTTGCGCCAGTTGCTTCACTATCCGCCATCGCAGCCAAGCCGTGCAGAAGACTGGCCTAGGCGTCATCTGCCGCGACTGCGCCAGCGAACTCGCCTAGATTCCTGGGATTCCCAGAATCCCGGCGTCCGGCGACCTTGGCGTTCCAAGGTGTTGGGCACAGCGATGACGCTGAGGACTTTGCCATGGACTGCATGGACTGCATGGACTGCATGGACAAAGTGGGCACCCCGTCATGCCGGGGTGCCCGCCTCAGCAATTCAGCATCTGGTCAAGCCGCGTGCGGGTCCCGATGCTGTCCAGTCGCCTTGCGGGAGAGGAGCAATCCCAAGATGATCATGAGCGCACCGAGCCCCAGATGCAGCCAGTTATCGGCATCGTTCAGCGGGATGAAGTTGGCGGCGCTGTCGAAATCAATGACCAGCCCGTAGACCCACAGGGCCAGGTAGATGATTCCGCCGCCAATGAGGTAGCTGCGGGCAGCAGGCACGGTTCGCGCCATCAGGTAGCCGGCAACACCGAAGAGCAGATGCACGGCATTGTGCAGGTACGAGACCTGGAAGATGCCCAGCAGTTTGGCTTCAGAGTGGTGGCCGGCACCAGAGAGCGATTCGTAGTTGGTGGTGATTCCCGGAATGAATCCGAGGACGCCGACCAGGAAGAACACGATGCCGACCGCCAGGGCGGCCTTTTGCACCAGCGGACGTGTTGCTATGACAGGATCTTTTGGATGTTCCATGATCTTGCTCCTTCATTCTGGCTGTTGCGATCGGAAGGAAACGTTGGCCCGTCATGCCGGCCGCCGTCATGCTAGCCACGCTAGGGGATTGCCGACTGGATGGCACGGGAATCTTCCAGTACCTAGGGAACGTCCAGCAACGGCGGTGCGTGGATCGGGGCGGAATCCGGCATCCGCCTGATTCCGCCCCGATCACCGCTGCGTGCAGGTTCAGCTCCTGCGCTAAGCCAGCGCGCCGGCGCTAGCGGGTTTGCCGGCCGCCTTCCCAGCCTTCGGCTTGCACCTGTTCCTTGCGCAATTGCGCTTCGAGGCGTTCTTCCTCGATGACTGTTTCCTTTTCCAGGCTGACCCGCTCAACTGGCTCAACAGTCTTCTCTACGACAGGACGCTCCTCGTGCAAGGTCACCTCCTGCTCGTCTTCAACCAGTTCTCCGCTGGTGCCAGCGGCTTCGGCATCCGTGATGGGCTCGCGCTCAAGCCGCACTTCCTCATGGCTCACCGGCACCGTGGTGGCCACATCCTCGGTGACCACGTGCTTGCGCAGACGCACCTTGCCGGTTTCCACGCTTTCGGTTCCCACATGCAGCCGCTCCTCGGAACGGATGGCAGATGCCGGGGAGGTGCCGTCCACCGGATCACGCACGTCTTCCCGCGAATACTCGGCGCGGGCATCGGTCTCCGGGATGCCGGGCTGCACGGCGGCCTGGTCCGCTTCCTGGTAGGACAGGCTGTAGTAGTGGTAGAGCTCCTGCTCCTGCTCTGGGGTGAGCTGGCCCTCCGGATCGATGTTCGGGGCGTCCTTGACGGTCTGCTTGCCATAGGGCACCGAGAGCGTATCGCCGGCGACCGTTGCCTGGCTGAGCGGAACGAAGCTCTCGGAGAGGCCGAAGAGGCCCGTGCGGACGGTCGCCCATTCCGGCTGCCCGCTGCGGTCGTCAAGGAAAATCTGGCCGAATTTGCCGATCTTCTGGCCGTCGGGTCCAATGACGGTGCCGCCAATTGCGCTGAGTTCCTGAAGTTGTTCTGTGCTGATCATGGGTCTGTCCTCCTGCTGCGTTCGACTTCGGATCAATCCAGTAATTCCAATCCGGCTGGCCAGTGGCCGGCCGGCTGAAGCTGCGCCTCCACGTGGGCGTGACGGCCCGAAGCTTGGCTTCTTGCGGTGCTTTGCCGAGCCGCGGTGATTAGAGCGTGGCACACTTTGCAAGCCCTTGCGCCGGGGCTTGTGCTTGCATGGCCGCAAGCTCAGTAGCAGCTGTGAAAAGCGATCAGCAGGTGCCCGGGGCAGCTAGCGGGCGTAGGGCGAGGAAGATGAACGGGTGGCTGCGAACAGCCGCGTCCGCAGCTGCGGCGAAGCTGGAAAATCGCTGGGTTTCCTGCCGGGAACGGCCGTCGGGGCCAGGTGCCGTCTAATGTTCAGTTCGTATTGCTGCCCAGGGAAGGCGAACCAGCATCCATGACCAGGACCTTTGGGATCGAAGAGGAATTCTTCCTCGTGGATCCGGAAACTGCCGCCCCGGTGCCGATGGCCGATGAGCTCAGTGCCCAGCTGCTTGGCCTCGATCTGCCGGGCACCACGGTCCACCGCGAACTTCTGGCCAGCCAGCTGGAAATCGTCACCGGAATCTGCACCTCCGC
The DNA here is from genome assembly GCF_044743255.1 of Glutamicibacter sp. NPDC087673. Classification (NCBI taxonomy): domain Bacteria; kingdom Bacillati; phylum Actinomycetota; class Actinomycetes; order Micrococcales; family Micrococcaceae; genus Glutamicibacter; species Glutamicibacter sp. NPDC087673. The sequence continues at coordinate 434,714 of NZ_JBIUWB010000001.1, read as the reverse complement.
GCAAGAAGCCGTGGAAGCGCTGGTGCTGCGGCGCACCGCCATTGAGCGGATCTGCCGCGAACACCAGGTGCTTCCCTTTGCGTCGGGAACGGCGCTGGGGCTTCCGAGCACTACGGAGTTCACCAAGGGCCAGCGCTACACAACCATCCACGAGTTCGTCCCGGGGATCGCCCGCGAGCATTTCATCAACGGACTGCACATCCATGTGCATATCCCGGATGCCGCCGCCGGAGTCCGGGCGCTGAATGCCTTGCGCGGCTGGCTGCCGCTGATTGCGGGAATGGGCGCGAACTCTCCGATCTGGAACGGGGAGCCGACCGGCTTCGCCTCGTGGCGGACGGTGCACTACCGCAGATGGTCTGCGGCAGGCATCCCGCCGGCTTTTGCGACAGCGCAGGAATACCAGCAGCGCATTGAGGACATGATCACCTCCGGGGCGTTGCTTGATCCGGGGCATATCGGCTGGTTCGCCCGCTTGTCGGTGAACCATCCGACCATTGAAGTCCGCGCGGCGGACACGCAGATGGCAGCCGGCGAATCGGTGGCCCTGGCTCTGCTCATCCGGGCCATTGTGGATACCGCCTCGGCAACACACAGCCCTGCCACCACGGCAGCGTCCGAGGTTCTTGACCTGGGCCTGTGGCAAGCGGCGAAGTCGGGAGTGGAAGGCACCTATTTCGATAGCGAAGCCAGGACTCCCGTGCCTGCCAAGGCCAGGATCCAGCGGGTGCTCGATTACGCGGGCCGTCAATTGCAGCGCAATGGCGATGAACAGTTCGTGGCTGATTACCTGGACTCGCTCGCGAATTTCGGCAATGGTGCCACGCGCCAACTCGAGAGCTGGAACCTGGGCGGGGCGAAGCAGGTCGTGGCTGATGCCGCCAAGCTGTTCGCACAAGCCTGACAGGTTTTCGCAGGAGCAACGCGAACAACCAGGGGAGCGGCGCGCTAGGAGAAATACCGCTTGTAGCGGGTTCGGCAGAGGCCTACTATCAAGGCAAGGAGTCGATCCTGCATGAACGGCCAGCACGGGGGGTGCTCGGGCGGAGGAAAGTGATTCCTGCATACTCGCAACATCGAGGGGGAATCATGAGCACTCCAGCTGCAGTACCCGGGCGCATGACCAAGGAGCAGAAACGCGTCGCGGGAGCGACCATGGTGGGCACCACCGTGGAGTGGTACGACTACTTCATATACGCCAATGCGGCGGCCCTGGTCCTGGCCCCGCAATTCTTCACTCCCGCCGAAGCGTCGCTGGGCTCCATCATCGCTTTCGCCACCGTCGGCATCAGCTTCCTCTTCCGCCCGTTGGGCGCCATCGTGATGGGCCGGGTGGGCGACAAGTACGGCCGCCGAGCGGTGCTGATCATCACCCTGGTGCTGATGGGCGTAGGCACCACATTGGTGGGCTTGCTGCCCACCTATGCGAGCATCGGCATCTGGGCTCCGATTCTCCTGATCTTCCTGCGCATCGTCCAGGGCTTCTCCGCCGGCGGCGAGTGGGGCGGTGCGGCATTGATGGCAGTGGAGCACGCGCCGGATCATGCCCGCGGCAAATTCGGCGCCTTCCCGCAGCTCGGCGTCCCGGCCGGCATGCTGCTGGCCTCCGCGGTCAGCGCCATTATCGCCGCCGCTCTCTCCCCGGAGCAGTTCATGGCCTGGGGCTGGCGCATCCCGTTCCTGCTCAGCTTCGTGCTGATCCTCATCGGCTACTACATCCGCCAGCGCGTGGAGGAATCACCGGTCTTCGAGGAGATGGCCCGGACCAAGCAGACCGAGTCGGCCCCGCTGTCCACGCTGTTCAGCAAGCACCCCAAGAAGGTCATCCAGGCGACGCTGGTATTCATGGGCAACAACACTGCCGGGTACATGCTCACCGGCGGCTTCATCCTGGGCTATGCAACGAACAAGCTGGAACTGCAGGCTGGCGACATCCTGAACATCATCACCATCGGCTCGCTGGCCTGGCTGATCTCCACCTGGATCGGCGGAGTGGTCTCGGACCGCATTGGCCGCAAGAAGATGTTCATCATCGGCTGGGTGCTGTTGCTGGCCTGGCTCTTCCCGCTGTTCCTGCTCATCGAAACCCGGAACCTGGCCTGGGTCACCGTGTCCCTGGTGGTCTTCGGCGCTTTCATGGGCTTCTCCTACGGTCCGTTGCCGGCGCTGTATGCCGAGTTGTTCCCGGCCCGCATCCGCCTGAGCGGTTCCTCGATCAGCTACGCCCTGGGCTCGGTGATCGGTGGCGCGTTCGCCCCGACCATTGCCGCGGCGCTGGTGGGCCAGTTCAATACCACTGTGGCGGTCTCGACTTACCTGTTCATCTGGGTGGGCGCTTCGCTGATCGCAACCCTGACCTTGAAGGATCGCACCGGAGCGGACTTGTATCCGCAGGAGGGCATCGCCGGAGAATCCGGAGGCCACACAGAAGAAGCCGGGCCCGAGCATTTATGAGGTCTGATGGCGATAGGGCAACTAGCTGCCCGTAACATCTGCGATACAAACTGCTGATATCTTGTCGCTCATGACGTTGTCCATTGAACCCGCAGACTTCGAGGATCCCTCCCTGAGAGCCTTCCTCGAAGCCCACCTTGCTGACATGGCGCCGCAGTCGCCGCTGGAGTCCCAGCATGCCTTGGACTTGGCTGCGCTACGCCAGCCAACCGTCCGGCTCTGGACAGCGCAGAAGGACCAGCGCATCGTGGGCACTTGCGCGTTGGCGGTATTGGAGCCGGGCCACGAGGAGCTCAAGAGCATGCGGACGGACCCGGACTTCCGCGGGCAAGGCGTCGCTTCCCGGTTGCTGTTCCATGCTCTGGAGGATGCCGCGCAGCGCAAGCTATCGCGCATATCCCTTGAAACGGGAGCGATGGAGTTCTTCGCACCTGCACGCTCGCTGTACCGAAAGCACGGCTTCAAGCAGTGCCAGCCCTTCGGTTCCTATCTGGAGGACCCTAACAGCATCTACATGACCCGGATCCTTAATCTGAGCTAACTTTTCGGCAGGGCACTGCCACGACTTCTTGTGCCCGTTGGGGGATAGGCCCATGAAAGACACCAAATTCGGTCGATTCCAGGCAAGGCTGGCGCGCCGATGAGGACTGGCTGAATCTAACTTGCTTGCCGACTGTCCATCAGCCCGCCACTTCCGGAGGGTTCCTAGCAGTGGTGGGCTGATGGATTGCTTAATATGATCGTCAGGAGACAGCTGGCTCGGGGTGGCTGGTCGGGGTGTGGATGATATCGAAGTAGACATCGGTCTTTTCAGGATCTGGGAAGACGCGGTAGGTGAATTCTTCGCCGGTGAGCGTGACGATCTGCGAATCGCGGGTGAACAGTACCTTGCCAGCGTCATCCTTGGCGACGATGCTGCGGGTCTTGCCATCGTCGCTGACGGTCCAATCGCCCTGCATCTTGGGAGAGTCATCCAGGTTGTACATGTAGAAGGTGCCATCGGCGCGGAAGTAGGCGTTGCCCACGAAGTTGCTGACATCCTTGTCGGAGAGCTCCACTGCTTCGCCCTGGGCATCCGTGGCACCGGTGGTTTCCCAGGCGGTGGAGGACAGGATCTCGGACGGGGGCATGGTGCCGGTGGCTGCTGATGCGCCCTGCGTGGCTTCGGCGGTGCTGCCTGCGTTGGCCTGCCCGGCCTCGGCACCGGAGGTGCACCCGGCCAGCAGCCCGATGGCCAAGGATACGCCGCCCAGCGACATGAGCAGCTTGGAGGTATTGATGTGCTTCTTCATGGGTTCTGCCTCGATTCACAAAAGATGATGTCCACTAAGGCCCGGTGGGGCTTGGTGATAAATCAATCTTGTCGTTTCAACCCAGCAAAGACATCGGCCATCAAGCTGGGACTGGCGGCCTGGTGGATGAGTCTTCCAGCGCCTTGCGGTACCTAGCGCATGCCCTCCCGGCGGAGGGCGGTGGTGATCGCCTCGACGCGTGTTTCCACGCCCAGCTTGGCATAGATATGGGCCAGGTGGGTCTTGACCGTAGCTTCCGAGATGAACAGCCGCTGGCTCAGCTCCTTGTTGCCAAGCCCCTCGACCAGCAGGCTGAGCAATTCCGCCTCGCGGGGAGTCAGTGCCTCGTCGGGGTTGCGCAGCCTGCGGAAGAGCTTGGAGGCCACCGGGGCGCTCATCACGCTCTTTCCATTGGAGGCACCGCGCACGGCGCTGAAGATCTCCTCCGGAGCGGCATCCTTGAGCAGGTAGCCCATGGCGCCGGCATCCACGGCCCGCACGATATCGGCATCTGAATCATAGGTGGTGAACACCAGCACCGCCTGCTTGGCGTTGCGCTGGCGGATTTCCTTGATCGCGTCGATGCCGTCCATGCCCGCGCCCATGGCCAAATCCATGACAATGACATCCGGGGCGAGGGTTTCAAGCTGCTTGAGGGCGGCCTCGCCGGAGTCGGCTTCAGCGATCACCTCGATATCCGGCTGGGTATCGAGCAGCGCCTTGAGCCCGCTGCGGACCACGAGATGGTCATCGACCAGGAGCACCGAAATTGTTGTCATGAGAAGTTCTCCTCGCTGGGGATATGCGCGGCGATGACGGTCCCGGAACCCGGGGTGCTTTCCACCGAGAATTCCCCGCCTAGTTGTTCCACGCGCTGCCTCATGGCGCGCAACCCGTAGCCGCCGGACTGGGAGGGGGCCTGGAGCTTCTCCGGGGTGAAGCCCCGGCCGTTGTCATGGATGTCCAAGGTGACGGTGTCCTGGAGGAAGCCGATGGTGACGGTGGCCTGATCCGCCCCGGAATGCAGCTTCACGTTGGCAGCGGCGCTTTGCACCACGCGCAGCAGGGCATGGCGGACCTCGGCGGATACCGGGCGCTCCGTGCCAACGAGATGCAGCTGCAGATTCGGGACGTAGGCGGACGCGGCTTCGCGGAGCACCTCGGGCAGCGGACCGGCATCAGTGGCAGGCGAAGCCAAGTCGTGGACCAGTCGCCGGGTTTCCATGAGGTTCTGCCGGAGCAATTCGCTGGCCTGGCGGACTTCATCCTGCGAGGCCGCGGTAGGCCAAATCCGGTTGGCCGCTTCGAGCAGCAGCAGGCTGCTGGCCAAGCCCTGGGTCACCGTGTCATGGATTTCCCGGGAGACCCGTGCCCGTTCGGTGATGATCCCGGCGCGGCGCTCGCTGGCCGCGAGCTGCAGCTGCGCACTGGAGATCTCCTGGTTCAGCCGGCGCTGCTCCGCCGCATCCTGTTCCATCCTGTCGAAGATCAGGGTCAGCATTGCCCCGATGGCGATGGGCCCGAGCAGCATCACGATGTCCTTGTCGTCGCTGAACCTGAACCAGCTCACTGCCGCGGCCAGGATGGCCAGCCCGCCGGCCAGGTACCCGGCCAATCCGCGCAGCGTCCTGCGGCACAGGAAGAAGAGTCCGAAGGAGCACCAGGCGAAACTCGGTGCGAGGAGCACCAGAACGGAGGAAGTCGCTACCAGCACGATGACCCACCGGCCCTGGCCCGTTCCTCGGTTCACCAGGAATGCAGTGACCAGATAGAGCGCGCAGACCACGCCGGCGAGCACCATAATCCAGAGATTTTCCACCGGATCATGGCGCAGGACGTAGCGGATGAGTGCGGTGAACATGAGCACGGCAAAGCCGACATGCACCAGGGTGTCGATGTTGGCTCGTGGCGCAAGCATGAATTTAGGGGGAGCAGTAGCGGTAGGAATGGCAAGACCTTTGTCGTGATGTAGATGCTTTCCCCATGGTAGGACCTGGGACAGGTTTTGTGCTCCGCCTTCTGGATGGTTTTCATCGCCTATCGGACGATGCCCGCAGCAGCCGTGGTGCTGGATGATGGGAGGAAGCCCGTTTTCCGGACTACGGGAGATCCCCAGCAAGGAGCGCTCATGAGCAAGAACCAGAACCCATCAACTGCCACGGAGATCAAAGCTACTGGCCATGGAAGAAGGGCCTTGGGCATCGGGGCGCTGTCTCTTGCGGGTTTGGCTGTTCTCGCGGGGTGTTCCATGGCAGCGCCTGAAGCTAAACTCGTGGGTCCTCCGGCACCGTCCAGTACCGAATCCGCATCTCCAGAAACCACGGCACCGGAAGCGAGCCTCACCGCCGTGGAGCAGGATGAATTGGATCAGCGGCTGATCCGCGCGGCCAAGGGCAATGACGTGGAATTGGTGCGGGACCTGATTGCCGCCGGTGGGGACGTCAATGCCAAGGATGATCTTGAGGATTCGACCTTTCTCTATGCCGGGGCCGAGGGTTTCAACGAGGTTCTGGAACTAGCGCTGGAGAACGGGGCGGACGTTGAAAGCCTCAACCGCTATGGAGGGACCGCGCTCATTCCGGCCAGCGAGCACGGCCATGTGGAGACCGTGAAGATGCTCATCGAGGCAGGTGTTCCGCTTGACCATGTGAACAATCCGGGATGGACCGCGCTGCAAGAAGCCGTCTTGCTTGGCGATGGAGGGCCAAACCAGCAAGAGGCCGTCAGGCTGCTGCTGGCCGCCGGGGCGGATCCGGGGATCACCGACCCGCAGGGGCGCACCGCCCTGGAGAATGCGCGCCGGCTCGGATTCGACGAGCTGGCCGAAGCCATCGCCGCGCATCAGTAGTTCCCCGGCGCAGGATTGAGCCGATCGCCGTGCTGCCTGGCGGGGTGGCTACTAGTCGTTCATCCTGAGTTTCCTCACGAGTACGGCAGTCTGGTAATTCGTTGTCACTTTCCGGTGTTTGAGTATTGGTGATCTCGAAATCGAGGACACTCGCACCGTTCTAAAGGGTCCGCCTCCTGCGCCACCCCGCACTGATTCCCATGAACCTGCTCGGCCTCGCAGTCCTGGCCCTCACGGGTTGCCAAGCCGCAGCTACGGTGGCGGCTGCCTATTGCCGCTGCATTGCGATCAAGAATGGAAAAGGTACCGCACGCATCGATCTGGATGCCGGCGCCGGCTTGGATTCCTTGGCAGAAGTAACGTACGGCCAACTGGTCGAAGCATCCACGACTGCGATAGTGCGCTGCTTGCTTCCAAGCGTAGGTGGTTCGCGTCGAGAGCCACAGTGAAGTGCACTGAGCGGGGCCATGGGGATTGAAGAAATCAGCATGACCCGGTCATCATTCAACGAGTGAGCCGGGTTCCGCGGTTCAATGCTTGGAGCTGACTAAAGCTGAGACTACGGCTGCCCCTAATTCTGCGGTTGACGCTTTGCCGCCCATATCCGGTGTAAGCACTGCTTGCCCTTGGGACAGCACGGACTCCATGGCATCGGTAATAGCAGTGGCGGCTTTGGTTTCACCTAGGTGATCCAACATCATGGCAGCGCACCAGATTTGTCCGACAGGGTTGGCAATCCCCTTGCCGGCAATATCGGGTGCTGAGCCGTGCACGGGCTCAAACAAGCTCGGATATTTGCGTTCCGGATTGATGTTCCCGCTGGGTGCGATGCCGATGGTTCCGGTGCAGGCAGGTCCCAAATCGGAGAGAATATCGCCAAAGAGATTACTGGCGACAACGACGTCGAACCACTCGGGATGCATAACGAAATTGGCAGCCAGAATATCAATGTGGAATTTATCGACGTTTACGTCGGGATATGCGTAAGACATCTCCTGAACACGTTCGTCCCAGTACGGCATGGTGATAGAAATTCCGTTGCTCTTCGTCGCCGAGGTCAGATGCTTCTTCGGACGGCTTTGGGCCAGCTCGAATGCATACTTGAGAATTCGGTCTACTCCCGTGCGGCTCATGACGGTTTCCTGCATGACGATTTCACGGTCGGTTCCGTCGAAGAGCTTTCCGCCGATACTGGAGTATTCGCCCTCGGTGTTCTCCCGCACGACATAGAAATCTACGTCCCCGGGCTTAGGAGTAGCCAACGGACTAGGCACACCCTCCAGAAGCTTGACTGGCCGCAGGCTCACGTACTGGTCGAAATGTCGCCTGAACTGCAGGAGGCTTCCCCAAAGCGAAACATGGTCGGGAACGACGTCCGGCCAGCCAACTGCTCCGAAGAAGATGGTGTCGAATCTATTGAGCTGTTCGAACCAGTTTTCCGGCAGCATTTTGCCATGCTGGCTGTAGTAGTTTGCTGATGCGAAATCGTAGTGCTCGTATTCGAGATTGAAGTCGAATATTTCTGCAGCGGCATCCAGGACACGCAGGCCCTCCGGTACCACTTCGGTTCCGATTCCGTCGCCAGGAATGACAGCGACGCGATGAATTTTTGACATGATTTTCCAATCTGCTTGTTGCATGGGGCAGAACACTGCTAGTTGACAGGATGATCCGGTTGGCGGTCGGCCAAGACGTCGATGACTGCCTGGGCGGCGATCATCCCGGCGCGTAATCGAGCTTCCACGGTCTGCCCTGCCAGATGGGATGTGATTATCAGATTTTCCAGTCCCCGAAGGGGGCTGGAATCCGTCAATGGTTCGTGGTCGAGAACGTCGAGCGCGGCACCTGCAATCGTGCCATTGCTAAGTGCGGCAGCCAGAGCGGACTCATTGATCAGCGATCCACGTGCAGTATTGATGATGATCGCCGAATCCTTCATCAGCTCAAACTTCGCCCCATCGACGAGCGGGCCAGTACCGCTTGCACGAGAATGCAGGGATAGATAATCGGCGGACTTGAACACTGTATCGAGGTCGGTGAAGCTAATTTCCCTATCTGAGCTGCTCGGATGTGCTGTACTTACCAAGACTTTCATGCCCAGTGCGAGTCCCAGCTTTGCTGTGGCCTGCCCGCTCGGCCCGTACCCGATAATGCCCAAGGTTGCTCCATGCAATTCGTGGCCCGCTTTGCGTGGCCACTGCCCTAGCCGAACTGCGCTGGTGACATTCGCCAAATGTCGTGCTGACATGATGAGAAGGCCGATGGCCATTTCAGCGACGGAATAATGATTGCTGCCTGGAGCGTTGCAGACTCGTACCCCATAGTGGCTTGCGGCTTGGACATCAATGGAGTCGTAGCCGACGCCGCTGCGGGCCAATACCTTGAGGCTGGGTGCTGAAGCCAGCATGTCTCGGGTAATTGGTTCACTGGCAATAATTGCGGCGTCAAAACCGGTGAGCAAGGACATCTGCTGAGTAGTATCGCGCTTCGATTCAAACGGGGCGAAAGTTGTTTCGTGACCGTGCTGCTTGAGCAAATTGTCGATGTCGTCGTTGGGGCGAAGGTAGTCCGTGGTGATTAGCACGCGGCCCATGATTAGTGGTTCTCCATCTTTGAAAGTAAAAATTGATATTCATTGCAAGTCTGAACGTTGGGAATACAACTTCGGGACCCCGGCAGGGCGGCTGCTGGGAATCAATAGTTTCACGGCAGCAGCCCTGCCCCAGTGGCGGTCTGAGAATCATCTGATACTCGTGGACCGCCATGGGCTTACTGGAAGTCAGCTGGAACGGACATCAGATCGATACCCCACAACACAGGAAGTAGGTAAAGAGCGGCGATGACAATCAGGGCCAACGCGATGAAGTTGAGCCACATTCCAACTCTGACCATTTCGGTGATCTTCACTTTTCCGGTGGCGTACAAGATCGCATTTGGTGGAGTGCCAACGGGAAGCATGAACGCGCAGTTGGCAGCCATAGCGCAAGGGACCATCAACGCATATGGGTGAATTCCGAGTGCCAGCGCGAAAGCTGCCATAACGGGGAGGATCATCGTTGCAGTGGCGGCGTTCGAGGTGATTTCGGTCAGGAAGAGGACAAGAGCGGTTGCCAAGATGATGATGACCACTACATTGGCACCGTCGAGCACGCGCAGCTGGTCACCGATCCAACTCGACAGGCCACTTTCGACAAAGCCTGCGGCAATGGCTAGGCCACCGCCGAACAGCAGGAGGATTCCCCACGGGATCTTCCTCGAATCATCCCAGTTCAAGATCTTCGGTTGCTCGGCCTGCCGTGTGGGAAGCATGAATAGCACCACTGTCGCCATGATGGCGATAATGCCGTCGCTGATTCCCGGCAATAAGTCTTCCCAAATGAATGAACGGGTGACCCACAAGAAGGCAGCGCCGAGGAAGATCGACATGACGGCCTTTTCTTCGCGTGACATGCCACCCAGTGCATTGCGTTCGCTTTTAATGAGTTCCGCACCGCCTGGAAGATGCTTGAATTTCACTTTGAAGGCCACATGGGTCAAGTAGAACCAGGTGAAAGCCAGAAGCAGGATAACGATAGGGATTCCGAAGAGCATCCAACCGCCGAAGGAAACTGATTGGTCAAAAAGCTCGCCTGAAGTTGCGGCGAAAATGGCCAGTGGTGGTGTGCCAATGAGGGTGCCGAGGCCACCGATAGTAGCCGCGTAGGCAATACCGAAAACTATGGATTTCTCGAATTTCGACAAATCTGCAGCATGCTCACCGCCACGAAGGGAACGCGCGGCCTGATAGGCGACCGCCAAGCCCACGGGGATCATCATCATTGTTGCCGCTGTATTGGAAACCCACATCGACAAGAATGCTGTTGCCACCATGAAACCGAGAACAATGCGTTTAGGGCTGGTGCCGATTGCTGAGACAATCGCCAGGGCGATGCGCTGGTGCAAATTCCACTTCTCCATTGCGATCGCCAAGGAGAACCCGCCAATGAACAAGAAGATAATGTCATTGCCGTATGCGGAGACAACCAGATCCCCGTCCAGGCCACCCGTCAGGGGAAGGAGCACCACTGGCAAGAGGGAGGTAACTGGAATGGGTATGGCCTCAGTGATCCACCAGGTGGCGACCCAAAGCGTCACGGCAAGTACCGCTTGGCCTTGCGGCGAAAGGCCTTCGGGGGAGAAGAAGAACATTGCCACGATGAACAACAGGGGTCCGAGAATCAGGCCGACAATGCGTGAAGGCGTATAACCGGGGCCGGGGCCTTCGGGGTTGGCGTTGGCACCAGGAAGCAGGTCGGTATTCTTTGCTGGGGCGTCGTCGCCCTGCAGGAGCTGCGCGGCCTGATTACTCATGACAAGTTGGGATTCAGCGCGGTGCCGGAATTTGGGAAGGGATAGCAGGCTTTTGGTCTGTCGGTGCGAGTTCCATAGGCTTCCCCAGAGGGAATGCAGAGCAGGATTTTCCATGGCGGCACTTTCTAAGATTGGTTGTTAGAAGGGTATGACGAATAGGCCGAACTTTGCGTAAAGGTTCCCGGAATGCGGGAGAGCTGATGGGGCAGCTGAAAACGAAACGGAGCCGCGTACCGAGAACGGGAGTGGCCAGGCTGCGTTCAGAGGGGCACTAAAGCGTGCAGGAAAAACTTAATTCGAGAAGAACTGGGGGCGGCGATTCCCGTAGACCCGGATGGCAACGGGAATCGCCGTTGATTAGTGAGCTAGAACCGGCTGCTTAGTGTGCAAAGCACGCAGGAGCTCGTAGAACTCTGCCTTGCCTTCGAGCCCGATACCTGGCAGTTCGCCGGGTGCCACTCGGCTGTTGACGATGACTGCGTTGTCGGTGAAGCCGCCGGTGGGCTGGAACTCGCCCGGGTAGGATTCGTTGCCGCCGAGCTTGAGGGCTGCGGCGATGTGCAGGGAGAACTGGTGCCCGCCGTGCGGAATGCAGCGGCGTGAGGACCAGCCGTGCTGGGCCAGCATGTCCTGGATCCGTCGGTATTCGGTTAGTCCGTAGCTCAGCGCTGGGTCCACCTGGATGTAGTCGCGATCCGGGCGCATTCCGCCGTGGCGGATCAAGTTGCGGGCGTCTTGGAGGGAGAAGAGATTCTCCCCGGTGGCGATGGGGTTCTTGTAGTTCTCGGACAGCGTGGCGTTCAGCGAGTAGTCCAACGGATCGCCGACTTCTTCGTACCAGAACAGATTGTACTTATCGATGGCCTTGCCGTATTCCAGCGCGGTTTCGAGATCGAATTTTCCGTTGACATCCACCATCAGGCGGGTTCCGTCACCATCGAGGACTTCCAAGACAGCTTCGATGCGCTTGATGTCATCGGCGAGGTCAGTGCCACCGATTTTCATCTTGACGATGTCGTAGCCTGCGTCCAGGAATCCGCGCATCTCGTTCTGCAGGTCTTCCAGTGTCTTGCCCGGGGCATAGTAGCCGCCGGCGGCGTAGACAAAGACGTCTTCATCCGGGTTGCCATCGCCGTAATGATCGGAGATCCACCGGTATAGAGGCACTCCGGCGATCTTCGCGGCCAAGTCATGCAGTGCCATATCCGCTACGCCCACCGCAACCGAGCGCTCGCCGTGGCCGCCGGGCTTTTCATTGCCCATCATGATGTCCCAAGCCTTCTCGGGGGACAGCTCATCTGCATCGTCCAGTAGATCCTCAGGTGCGGCATTGAGCAGTCGTGGAATCATGCGTTCTTCGAGGATCGCCGTGGCGTTATAGCGTCCATTGGAATTGAATCCATAACCAACCAGCGGTTTTCCGTCAACGATGACGTCGCTGACGAGTGCAAGAATCGTGCAGTCCATTTTGCTGAAGTCGATGTATGCGTTGCGCATGGACGAGCTGATAGGGATAGTTCCGGTGTGTGCAGAGACAATTTTCACGATGTTTCCTTCTCTCGGGAGTTCCGCTTATAAGGCTCTTATAAGAGTCTTATAAGATATTTAGGTACACTATACTGAAAGTGATGCGGGGCACAACCCCTGAGTCCATATAAGAACAAGTAGGGAAAAATGAGTGCAACGAGTACCTTCAGCAGCAAGGGTGCTATGGCATACAGCGAATTGCGCCGCCGGATTGTCTCAGGCGAATTGAAGCCAAGCTCGCGTCTATCGCAGTACGACCTCGCTGAAGAGATGGGCATGAGTATCACCCCATTGCGCGAAGCGATCAGGCAGCTGGCCAGTGAGGACTGGGTGGAGATGGATACGCACCGCGATGTTCGCGTGTCGCCTATGAGTGGTTCTGAGGCTCGTCAGCTGCTTGAAGTTCGCCTTTCAATGGAGCCGGTAGCGACACAACTCGCGGCGCTGCGTCGTACTGACCGTGATATTGAGGAAATGAAGAGAACTGCAGCCGAGCTCCTGCCCGTAACGCGTACCTGGGGTGAGGAAGCGGTCGCTGCGCACCGGGAGTTTCATCGTGCAATTTATGTCGCGTCGCATAATGACGTCATGATCCGGCTGCTCGATGACCTATGGGATAAGACTGACAGGTATCGCCGCGTGGGACTGGAGCTGCCGGCCGGAAATGAGCCAAGAACACTCGATCTAAACCAGCACTACGAGATTCTCGATCTGGTGATTGCCGGCGACGCTATGAGTGCTGCTGAACTGTCTCATGCCCACATCGTCAATAGCCTGACCGCTGCCGTGACCGGCGCATTGGAAGATCGCGAATACCGCATTTCCGGCGAGGTCCCGCAGTCACTGTGGGGTCCGTCAAATGTTGGAAATATCTGATCGAAATTGCTGGCTCACCTGTGAGTCGCGTAAGTCGTGATCTGCGCTGGCAATAATCGTCGGAGGGGTAATGAGTGCTTGCGCTTGTGCCTGCGCGGCAGCTGCGTCGGCTGACCGCGGATGGCAATGCCCAATAAAGTGAGATAGAAAAACGCTGACGTAGGCGTAGTTTGCCGCATCATTGCTTGCGGCAGGCATCCGATGCCAGCTGGTGCTTCAAGGTGTTGGAATTCTCCACTGTAGTGAAGGCAGCAGGCATGGCTTGCGGTATCGCGTGCCCTCGGGCCAACCGCGAAGTGGATTCGGCTACTCGTGAATGGATCTGGTTTAAGTGCTGTCGAGAATCCCACCGGGCGCCGCGGATGCAAGTCGTGCGACCGACTGGCTGCAATTCTCGAGCGCACGGCCTTTGGGCCTCCGCTACCCGCCGCAGTGGAGCTGTTTGCGTTATTTGGCGCGGGGGATGCTCCACTAAGAGCCATCCGTTGGTGATGCACCTGATTGAACGCCCGAGGTGAACGGTGCGAATTAGTGGCCGGCCTAGGCAGGCCCACCGACGACCCCGCGCTGGACAATAACTTCTTGAACTGGCAGGATTGTGCGCCGATGGGCCGGAATATCGGAGGGCTGCGCAGAATGCGGCAGGAGGGTAACCCAGCACTCCTACCGCATTCCGCGTTTATGATTCTGGGATCAACCTGCCAGTGGCCGGGGTTTGACCAGCACCAGGATCACGGCGCCGAGCATGGCGGTGAGACCGCCAAAAACCAGAGCGGTTTGCACGCCCGCACCATCAACCAGGAGCCCGCCCAGGAATGCACCGAGGGCGACCGCCACCTGGAACACCCCTGTTTGGAGCCCACCGATGCTCTCGAGGCGGTCCGGTTCGGCTCGTGCTAGCCAGGCCGAGAAGATGGTAGGCAGAGCGCCGAAACCGGCTCCCCAGAGTGCGGCGGCGACGAAGAGCAGACCGGTGCTGCTGCCGAGCTGGGCGAAGCCGATCATTGCTAGACCGAGCAGCAGCGGGAAGATCAGCGAAGCGCCGCGCAGCATGCGGTCAGCCAGCGGCCCGGCGACCACGTTGCCGCCCACGATTCCCAGACCGTACACCAGCAGCAGGGCCGCGAGTTGCTCCGGATCCAGTCCGCCCAACCCGGTGGCTGCAGGGCGGATGTAGGTGAAGCCAGCGAAGTGCCCGGCACCCATCAGGGCCAGGGTGAACAGGCAGATGGCAATCAGCCGGGAACGCAGGGTCTGCCCCAGTGCTCGGAAGCCTCCCGAAGGGCCGGCCAGGACCGATGGTAGGGTGACTGCCTGGATGATGACCGCGAGGATGCTCACGCCGGCGGCCAGCACGAATACCGCGCGCCAGCCCCACACCTCGCCGAGCAGCGTGCCCAGCGGGACGGCGGCAACGGTGGCCAGCGAGACGCCGAGGTTCACGACCGTCAAGCCCAGTCCGAGCTTCGCGGGCGGAACCAGCCTCGCGGTGATCGAGATCGCCAGCGACCAGAAGCCGCCAATCGCGATGCCCAGCAGGACGCGGGCCGCGAGCAGGACCGGGTAAGCCGGGGCGAACGCCACCAGCAGGTTGGAAACCACTGCAAGGGCCGAGAGGATGATCATCAGGCGCCGACGGTCCATTTGCGGGATCAGGACGGGAATGAGCAGGCCGGAAACCGCTGCGACGATGGCGGTGATGGCGACGGACTGGCCGGCCAGGCCCTCTGTCACCGACAGATCCGCGGCAACCCGGGAGAGCAGGCTTGTCGGCAGGAATTCGGCCATCACGAGGGCGAAGACGCCCACGCCCAGCGAGGCTACCGCCGCCCATGATGCGCTCTGCGCCGGGGCTGGATTGCCGGAGGATGATCGGCCGCCGACTTCCTGTATTGCTGTCGATTCGTGAGGAGTCACTCGTTATTCTTCCTGGTTTGTAGGGTGAAGTGTGGCGTCTGCCGCGTCAGCTGTAGCAGGCGCGGTTGATCGCGACGAGGAACTTGCCATCCGGGGTGCCTCCGGCGGCGATGTAGCCGCCGATGGCCTCCATGGCCAGATCCCGGCGCTGCGGCACGCGCTCCTTGTCCGCGGCTGCCAGGAAGGCGGGCATCGCCTCGCGCGTACGATCCGTGCAGTAGACCGGTGCGCCGGGTTGCTGGCGCCAGGACTCGGCGAGGACCCCGGCATCGACGGCATCGAAGCCGGTTTCTTCGACCAGGGACATCGCGAGGCTCCGGTGGTCCTCACGGTCGGCCGCCACCGGAATGGCCGCCCGGTCCGTATGGCCCGCCTCGGTGGCTTTCGTATTGAAGGACTGGGAGGTGATGGCATTCCAGGCTTTGGCAACGGGGCGGCCGAACAACTGGGATGACCAGACGCTCTCAGGTTGCCCGGCTTCAAAGGCGGGGATTATGCCGTCACGGAACGGGTAGTAGTTGGAGGTGTCGATGACCACCGCGGATCCGGGGGCGCGCCGGACGTAGGCGGCGATGTCCTTGTTGCGGTTCATCGGAACCGAAAGGATCAGGACATCAACGCCGTTGGCAACTTCGTCGGCGTTGACCGCTCGCGCACCGGCGCTCAAGGCCGCGGCGGGGATGGTCTGCGGGCCGCGGGAATTCGCGATGGTGACGCTGTGTCCGTGGCGGCTGAGCCGCCGGGCGATGGTCGAGCCGATCGAGCCGGCGCCGATGATTCCGATTTCCATAATTCTCCTTTGCGGGATCTGTGCTTCTCAATTCTCAACCTTGCCATTGATGTGAAGGTCAAGTCCCGAGTCTGCGAATGTGACCAAAACGTGGTGCTACCAGCGAAGTTCGCGGAATTTGCCTTGGAAGTACAGCAACGGTTCAGTGTGGCCGCTAGGTGAGGTTCCCACCTCTGTCACACGCCCGAGCACAATGCAGTGGTCCCCGGCATCGTGCTCGGCGAAGATGGTGCAGTCCAGCCACGCCAGGGTGCCATCGAGGATCGGGCTTCCCCGTACCGCGGTGCTCCATTGGATGCCATCCCATTTGTCTCCGCCTTTTCGAGCGAACTGATTGGCGACTGCCCCCTGCCCGCTCGAGAGCACGTTGACCGCGAAGCTTCCGGTGTCGCGGATCCGCGGATAGCTGGCGGAGGTTTTCATCACGCTGAAGGACACCAGCGGCGGATCGATGGAGACGCTGTAGAACGATTGGCAGGTGAACCCGACGGGCCCGTGGCTATCGTGGCCGGTGATGACCGTGATGCCAGAGGCAAAGCTGCCGACGGTACTGCGGAATATATCCTGGTCAATTTCGTGGATGTGGTTGCCCTCGGTGGCACTCATTGCGCAGGGTTCGCCAGTCGGGTATCCAGGCCGTACTGGGCCGGGGCGCCGAGGTGCTCGCGCAGCGTACTGCCTTCGTAGTCCTCGTGGTACAGGCCGCGCTGCTGGAGCAGCGGGATAACCTCGTCGACGAAGGTATCGATTCCGTCCTCGTAGACATCTATGGATACCCAGAAGCCGTCGCAGGCGCCCGCCTCGAACCACTGCTGCATGTGATCCGCAGTGACCGACGCTGGACCAACAGGAGTGGGGTGGTAATCGATAACTCCGTGGGCCAAAACCTCACGCAGTGTCCACCCTTCACGTGCCACCTCGAGAGCACGTGGGGCACGTGGGTCGAAGGGGCTGGGCTGGGCACGCTCCAATTGGGCGCTCCGCAGCGGCTCGTCGAGCTGGCTCTCATCGAGAGCCAGCCCCAGCATGGAGCCCAGATAAGGAACCAGAGCCACGGCGGCTCGATCGCCCAAGGCAACTCGGCGATCCACGGCGGCTCGTTTGGTGGCGCCGATGGCCGGCATGACTCCGGCGATGAACTTCACCTCGTCGGGGTTGCGTCCGGCCTTGCGCGCCGCCTCCCGGACGGCTTCACGCTGGGCGCACGCTTCCTCGATGGTGAACACGGCGCCGATGACGGCGCTGGCGTACCGGCCGGCAATCTCCAGGCCGTTTGCACCTCCGCCGGCCGAGAAGATCACCGATTGCCCCTGCTCCGAGGGCGGGATGGGCAGCGGCCCGCGGGAGGCGACATATTCACCTTGCAGGTTGACGGCATTGATCTTCGCTGGATCGATGAACTGGGCGTTCGCTTTGTCCTTGATCCAGGCATCCTGCTGCCAGCTGCCCCAGAGCGCCTGGGTGATCTGGATGCTCTCGTGCGCCCGCTGGTAGCGTTGCGGCCGGGGTGCTATTTCCTGCCCGAAGTTCGCGGCAGAGGCAGGGTCGCTGGTGGTCACGGCGTTCCATCCGGCGCGGCCGTGGCTCATCACGTCCAGGGCCTTGAACTGGCGGGCGAGGTTGTAGGGCTCGTTGAAGGTCGTGGATCCGGTGGCCACCAGGCCGATGCGCTCGGTCGCGCGGGCGATGGCGGCCAGGGTCAGCACCGGTTCAAGGGTCAGCATTGGCGCCTCCTGCATCCCATCTGCCTTATAGGCCAGGAAGTCGGGCAGGAACAGGAACGCGAACTTGCCGCGTTCGGCCGCCTGGGCGTAGCGCACGTGTGCGTCGAAATCGGCGTAGTTGGCCGGGTCCACGCCGGTGCCGCGCCAGGCCGCGCCATGGGTTCCGAACCCGTTGCCCAGCTGCATACCGAGAATCATTTGGGAAGTTGACATGGGTGTTCCATTTCTGGCCCTCATGCGGGCCTTGGGCAGTTAATGGGTGTAAATACCGGGGTTGCTGCGACCGCGAACGACAGGTTCTGCGGCCGGATGCAGTAGTGAGTCGTGGTCTTGCCCACAAAGAGGGTTCTCCTGGGGAAAGTCGGGGCGAGAATGCTCGTCGCATCGAGGATCGCGCGGATGAGCCGTGGGGCTTCTTGCGCAGCGCAAGGCAGTACAAGCAATAGCCATGGCGCGGGCTTCCGCCCGGCCAAAGGGCGCTGCGTTCAACGCGGGGTCCGGGCGCAACGCGGCGGACGCCGTCGCTACCGGCGTCATCAGTTATATGGGACCGGAGAGTCGACTCGTTCGGGTGCGGAAGCGCGCCCCATGACTGCGCGGGCGCGACGGAAGCCCGTGCAGAGGCTGCTCGAAAACGGCTACCGCCGGCGGTCGAAGGTGGGTAGGAGGAAATCACCTACCCATTGTGCAACCCTCTCACCAATGTCAAGGTCAAATCGGGAGCCCTGCTACGACGCTTTTCGGTCCGAGGTGGCGCCTTCCTGGGCGCTGGATGCGGCCTCCAGCGCCTGGATATAGCGGGTGATCGCCTCCCGGTTCTGGGACAGGACATCGATCTTTTCGGTCATCCGGTCCCGTTCGCGCTGCAGGACCACCAGAAGTCCCGGATCCGGATCGTCGACGACGACCGTTTGCGGCTGGTTCAGGCAAGGCAGGATGAGGCTGATGATCCGCGTCGGGATGCCAGCGTCGAGGAGTCCGCGGATCTTCCCAACCCGGTCCACCAGGTATTCGTCATATTCCCGGTAGCCGTTGCTCAGGCGGCGTGGTGTCACCAAGCCTTGCTCCTCGTAGTAGCGCAGCATTCGGGCTGGCACCCCGGATTTCTGTTCCAGTTCTCCAATGCGCAAGAAGCATCCTTTGTTAGTGGCGGCGGAAGCCTGATCTAAGTATCACACCAGTGTAAAGGTTGAGTTTGGTGTTGGCTATCGGCTGGAAGGAAAGAAATTTCATCAAGATCGGCGCGGGCCGGTTTGTCTCGAGCTGGCTTCCCCGGCTAGGTGCATTGTGCAGACTGGAGGCCGCTATGCGATCCAGCAGTCGTGTGCAGTTACCGTGTGTTGCCTGCAACCGGAGGGGAGTCCTGCTGCTATGTGTTGCGAGAGTTGAAGCCGCTTGGTTGGAGCTTGCGATTGCCATGTCGCTGGCTGGAAACAAACCCGAGCGTGCATTCCTGCGGGCGAAGCCTGCCGGCAACGGACCTTGGCTGGCAGCTCCGGGTTCCGGTCATTTTGAACTGCGAACCAGCTCTTTGGCGGACGCTACGCTGAAGCCCAATCCGAATTCGGGGGCCAAGTTCTCGGCCTAGGAGAAGACCGGGATGAGCCTCACTGACTGGGACGTTTCATCCGGCAGCCCTCGGGCCGTTGCCCGCCGATTAATTGGGGATGCTGGAGCAAATCGAGCTGGCAGAAGGGCGTTGGCAAAGAAATAGTAGGCACGAGTGCTCCCCAGATCTGGACTATCAGTTGCCAGTTTCTGGGGAGCGTTTCGCTATTTACAGCGGGGTGACGTAGGCTCCAGCGATGCCGCCGTCCACCAGGAACTGGCTCGCGGTGATGAAGGAAGAATCGTCGGAGGCAAGGAAGGCTACCGAGGCCGCCAGCTCATCCGGTTCCGCGAACCGACCAAGCGGCACATGCACCAAGCGGCGCGCGGCGCGCTCCGGGTCCTTGGCGAAGAGCTCTTTGAGCAACGGGGTGTTCACCGGGCCGGGGCAAAGCGCATTGACCCGGATGCCCTGCCGGGCGAACTCGACACCGAGTTCGCGGCTCATGGACAGCACCCCGCCCTTGGAAGCCGAGTAGCTGATCTGGCTGGTTGCCGCACCCATGACAGCGACGAAGGACGCGGTGTTGATGATGGAGCCCCGGCCCTGTTCCTGCATATAAGGCAGCACGTGCTTGCAGCAGTAGTACACGCTGGTCAGGTTGACCTCCTGGACCTTGCGCCAGGCGTCGATGCCGGTATCCAGGATGGAAGCGTCGTCTGCCGGGGAAATCCCCGCGTTGTTGAATGCGATATCCACCGAACCGTAGGTCGACTTGGCTGTGGCGAACAGGTTCTTGACGTCTTCCTCATTGGTGACATCGGTGCGGACGAAAAGCCCGCCGACTTCTTCGGCGGCTTTCTGGCCGATTTCCTCGGCGCAGATATCGCCAATGACCACCTTGGCGCCTTCATGGGCCAAGCGCTTGGCCGTGGCCAGGCCGATGCCGGAGGCTCCGCCGGTAATAGTGGCGACTCGTCCGGCAAGCCGATTGGTGACCAAGCCGTTGTATGGGGCAGTTTCGCTCATTTGATGGTTCTCCTTGCTAGTGATTTGTTTTAGTTGTTTGAGGCTTTGCGGTAAATCAGCTTTCGGTGTCAATGAAGACGTTCTTGACCTCGCTGAAGGCTTCGAGAGCATCTGGTCCCAGCTCGCGGCCGAGTCCGGATTTCTTGTAGCCGCCGAAAGGAGTGGAATAGCGCACCGAGGAATGGGAGTTCACCGACAGGTTCCCGGCCTCGACCGCGCGGGCCACGCGCAGGGCACGGCCCACATCCCGGGTCCAGATGGATCCGGAGAGCCCGTACTCCGAGTCATTGGCAATGCGGATGGCATCGGCCTCATCCTCGAATGGGATCACCGCGACGATCGGGCCGAAGATCTCTTCGCGCAGGATCCGGTCCTGCGGATCTTCGGGAACCACGACCGTAGGCGGGAACCAGAAGCCCTCGCCCTGGGGGATCTTTCCCTGGTAGGCGATATCATTGCGGGGATTGCCTTGCTCATCGAGCAGGAAGGAAGACACCGTCTGCAATTGCTTGGCGGAGACCAAAGGGCCCATCACCGTAGCTTCGTCGCTCGGATCCCCGACGGTAACCGCCGCGACAGCCTGGGTGAATCGCTCCATGAACGAATCCAGAACGCTGCGCTGCACCAGGATCCGGGACCTCGCGCAGCAGTCCTGTCCGGCATTGTCGAAGACACCGCCCGGTGCCTGGGCGGCTGCCTTGTCGAGGTCGGCATCGGCGAAGATGATATTGGCGCTCTTGCCGCCCAGCTCCAGGGTGACACGCTTCAGCTGGTCCGCGCATCCGCGCATGATGCCCTGGCCCACTTGGGTGGAACCGGTGAAAACCACCTTGCGGACGTCGGGATGGGTGACAAAGCGCTCGCCGACTACCGAGCCCTTGCCCGGGATGACGGTGAAGACACCCTCGGGGATGCCGGCCTCGCGCGCCAACTCGCCCAGGCGGATGGCGGTCAGAGGGGTCAGCTCCGCTGGCTTGAGCACGACAGTATTGCCCGCGGCCAGTGCCGGGGCGAACCCCCACCCCGCAATCGGCATGGGGAAATTCCATGGCACGATGATCCCGACGACACCCAACGGTTCGTGGAAGGTCACGTTCACTCCGCCTGCTACGGGAATCTGCTTGCCGAAGTTCCGTTCCGGGGCGGCTGCGTAGTAGTTCAGCACATCCCTGACGTTTCCGGCCTCCCAGCGTGCGTTGCCGATGGTGTGCCCGGCATTAAGCACTTCCAGCTGGGCCAGATTCTCCAGATCGCGGTCTACTGCGGCCGCGAATCTGCGCAGCAGCGCGGCGCGCTCAGCAGGAGCGACCTGGCTCCAGGCGGGAAAAGCCTCGGAGGCCCGGGCAATTGCGGCATCCGCCTGCGCGGTATCAGCCAGCGCGACGTCCTGGACTGCTTGCCCAGTCGCCGGGTTGATCACGGTAAAAGTGTCTTTCACTGCGGTATCAGTGCTCATAGCGCTTCCTGTGGTGTCGAAATAGATTTGCTGGTGGCGTAGTCATGCGCAGCCTGGACGAAAGCCTGCATGAGCCGGATATCTTCCAAGTTCTCTTCCGGGTGGAATTGCGTGCCCAGAACCCAGCCTCGGGCCTGCGGCATTTCAACGATTTCCACCGTCCCGTCGCTGGCGCGGGCGGTGACCTCAAGGCCTTTGGCTACCTCCTGCAGGGACTGGTGGTGGTAGCACGGAGCACTGGCCTGGTTGCCCAGGATCTGCTCCGCCAGAGAACCCTGCGCGGTGGTGAAATCCACTGTGCCGAAGACCCCGGGAGCTGGCTGGTACTTTTCGGCAGCATCCGGAAGGACATCGGGCAGGTGCTGGTTCAGGGTTCCGCCCTGCTGCACGTTGAGCACCTGGGCGCCACGGCAGATGGCGAACAGCGGAACGGCCCGCTCCAGCGCGGCGGCGGCCAAAGCCATGTCGTGCAGGTCCCGCTCCGGCTGTGCCGCCGTGCGCGGGTGCGGTTGCTGGCCGTAGTTGGCAGGATCCACATCCACGCCGCCGATGACTATCAGCCCATCCAGGACGTCCAAGACAGAGATGTCAGTGGCAACCGGTGGAAGAAGCATTGGCGTACCACCGGCTGCAACTACTGACTTGATGTACTTGCCCGGGACAATGGCCGCGGTACTTTCCCAGACACCCCATTTGGCTTCCTGCCAGTAGGTGGTCAGCCCGATGCGCGGCCTGCGCTGCGCTGCCGGGTCCGATGGATAGTTCACTTGTAGTTGTCCTTCGTGATCAGTGGCGTTCGAAACCGCGGGAGACTTCCCAGTCGGTGACCGCCGCGTTGAACTGCTCGATTTCCACGTCCGCGTAGCGGGTGTAGTGCTCCACTACTTCCTTGCCGAAGATTTCCAAAGCGATTTCCGAGTTCGCGAAGAGCTCTCGGGCCTCGGCCATGGTTTGGGGCACATGCTGGGATCCGGAGTCGTAGGCGCTTCCGGTCACCATCTCGGGCAGTTCCAGCTTCTTCTCCATGCCGTAGAGACCGGCCGCCAGCATGGCGGCCATGGCCAGGTACGGGTTGGCGTCCGCTCCGGGCAAGCGGTTCTCCATGCGTGCGCCGTATCCCTTGCCCACCAGCCGGACCGCGCAGCTGCGGTTGTCCAGGCCCCAAGCAACGGCGGTAGGCGCGAAGGACCCCTTGGCGAAACGCTTGTAGGAGTTGATATTCGGGGCGTAGAACAGGGTGAACTCCCGCATGGTGGCCAAGACTCCGGCGATGAAGTGGTTGTACATCTCCGTGCGTTCTCCGCGGGCTTCGTCCCAGAAGGCCAAGGATCCGTCGAGCTTTCGCAGCGACATATGGATATGGCAGCTGGAACCTTCGCGCTGGTTGGGCTTGGCCATGAAGGTGATGGATTGCCCGCGCTGCGAGGCCATGTGCTTGGCCGAGAGCTTGTAGAAGGTGTGGTTATCGCCAGTGGTGACCACGTCGTCGTATTTGAAAGCGATCTCGTGCTGCCCGAAGTTGCACTCGCCCTTGGCCGATTCGACGATCATGCCCGATTCGTACATGGCGTTGCGGATATCGCGCAGCAGCGGCTCGACGCGCATTGAGCCCAGGATCGAGTAGTCCACGTTGTGCTGGTTGGCAGGGGTGAGGTTTCGGTAGCCGCGCTGCTGTGCATCTTCGTAGGAGTCGTTGAAGATCAAGAATTCCAGTTCCGTGCCTGCTATGGCGCGCAAGCCCAGCGCAGCGGCTTTCTCCTGCTGTGCCTTGAGCAGGGACCGCGGGGCCACTGGAACCGGACGTCCGTCCGTGGTGGCCAAGTCGGTCTGGATCAGTGCCGTGCGTTCCAAGTACGGAACTGGGCGGATGGTGTCGTAATCCAGCACGAACTCCATGTCGCCGTAGCCGGTGTCCCAGCTGGTCAGCGAGTAGCCTTCCACGGTGTTCATTTCGGTATCCACTGCCAGCAGGTAGTTGCAGGCTTCGGTGCCGTGGTTGAGCACGGTGTCCAGGAAGAACTGGGCGTGGACGATTTTTCCCTGGAGCCGGCCTTGCATGTCGGTGAAGGCGAGGATGACCGAATCATAGACTCCGGTGCGGATGCCCTCGGTCAGCTGTTCAACGCTCAGCATGCGTTCGTTCTTGGCGGCCTTGACGAGTTCTTGGATGTCTTGCATGGAGAATGTTCCTTCGATTGTCGGGGTGTGGTTCTGTGGCCTGGGTCCGGTTTACTTCAGGGCATTTTCTTCGGACTCCAGGATGGCGAATTCTTCTTCGGGCGCGCTGGCAACCAGGCGGTGACGGCTATAGAACCAGAAGTACGCGAGTGCCAGGACGAAGACTCCTGCGGTGATTCCTGCGGCGAGGATGTCCACGACGAATGTTGCGATGAGGGCAATGACAGCAAGCACCAGCGCAATGGACGTGGTGACGATGCCGCCCGGGGTGCGATACCCACGGGGCAGGTCGGGTTCCTTGATCCGCAGGACAATGTGGCTCAGATTCAGCAGCACGTAGGAGACGGTGGCTCCGAAGACCGCGATATTGATCAGCTGGTCGCCATTGCGGATGACTGCTGCCAGGATGAATCCGATGGTGCCTGGAACCAGCAGGGCCACCCATGGTGTATGGCGGGAGCCGGTCAGGGAGAGGACCCGGGGCAAGTAGCCGGCACGGGACAAGGCGAACAGCTGCCGGGAGTAGGCATAGACGATAGAGAAGAAGCTGGCCACCAATCCTGCCAGGCCCGCGTAATTCACGAAGTTCGCCAGCGCCGAATTCTGCCCGTAGGCTTCGCGCAGCGCTTCGGGAAGAGGGGAGCCGGAGACGCTCATGGCTTCGGCGCCCGCGACGCCTGGCACCAGGATGAGCATGGCAGCACCGGAAAAGACCAGGAAGATGACTGCAGTAATGATGCCCTTGGGCATATCGCGTTTTGGGTCTTGCGATTCCTCGGCTGCCAGTGGGACACCCTCTACTGCGAGGAAGAACCAGATGCCGAAGACCAGCGCGGCAAGGGTTCCGGAAATGCCGAACGGCATGAAGGCTGAGGAACCGGCCGAACCGTCTGGCACGATGTCGAAGAGGTTGCTTGGCTCAAAGTGCGGTATCAGGCCAAAGACGGTGACTACCAGCGCCACAATGGCGATAGCGGTGATGCCGAACATTAGCTTGAGCGCTTCGCCAACGCCCCACATGTGGATGCCGATGAAAACAATGTAGGTGACCAGGTAGACGGGCCACGAATTGGTCATTCCGAACAGGCCGAGGGCCTCGATGTAGCCGCCGATGAAGGTGGCGATAGCGGCAGGGGCCACGGCGTACTCGATGAGCACTGCCATGCCGGTGGCGAAACCGCCCAGTGGTCCCATGGCCCTGCGGGCGAATCCGTAGCCCGCGCCGGCCGTGGGCAGTGTCGATGACATTTCTGCCAGGCCGAATACCATGCAGGTGTACATGATGCCCATCAGCACGAAGGCAATGAGCAATCCGCCCCAGCCGCCAGCGGCCAAGCCGAGATTCCAGCCTGAAAAATCACCGGAAATGACGTAGGCAATTCCCAAGCCGGCAAGCAGGATCCAACCTGCGGCGCCTTTCTTGAGCTGCCTATGTCGTAGATAGTCTTTGTCGACCGATGCGTAGTCGATGTGTGAATTCTTGGTCATGTGAGCTTCCTCGGTCCATGAGTCCTGAATCTAATGGACTGAAATCAGTCCTTTGCATGCGCTCAACTGTGGCAGGGGTCACGAAGGAAAGTCAATAGGTTAGTTTGAAAATTGAGCTGGAGGAGAAAATGAAAGGTGTTTTCTTGGACCAAATTGTGTGCCATTCTTAGATCATGGCCGAAACTAAACCATTGGATTCCCGGGATGGGATGAGGTTCCTTGGGCAAGTGCGCCGGGGAAACGTCTTCGAGGAGACTCTCGGGCAACTGTTGCGAGCCATGAGACTCGGCGTCTTCCCGCCCGGCGAAAAATTGCCTGCGGAGAGGGAACTTGCCGAGGCCCTGGGTGTTTCACGAGCAACATTGCGCGACTCGTTGGCGGAATTGCAGAGTGCAGGCTACTTGCAGGTCCAGCGAGGTCGCTACGGTGGAACAGTTGTTGCGGCTCATCCGAATTCGCATGAGAATCCGTTGGATGATTCCGATCGTGCACGCATTGAAGATGTTCTTGCGTTCAGATCGGTAGTTGAACCTGCTGCGGCTGAATTGGCCGCAAGAGCGTCGCTCACGGCAACGCAGAGAAATAATTTGATGCTCGCGCACGAAGCTGTCAATTCTGCCGACGAGACGAGCTACCGGCCCCTGGACGCTCGACTCCATGTCATGATCGCCGATTTGTCTACGTCGAGTATGTTGGCGAAAGCCGTTGCCGAAGCACGAGACGCAACCAGTGAGTTGCTTGATCGGATTCCGTTCTTGAAGCCGAATATCGCGCATTCAAGTCGCCAGCATGAGGAAATCTTGAACGCAATCCTTTGCGGAGATGGGGCCAATGCGAAGAAGCTGATGCGAGAACATCTAGATGGCACCGCGACATTGTTGCGCGGATTCCTTGATTAGGGATAACTCGAATTATTTTGACTTGCCCCGTTACGATAGAACTATGTCAAAACTTTCACGTGAATACGATGTCTCACTAGGCGATTCACCTCTCGAAGAAGTCATTGAATGGATAATTGCTAAGGACCCCACAGGAAGGCGTATGGCAAAAGTCTTCCGGGAAACATTTGACCAATTGTATGATGGCCTGCGTACTGGCCGCTATCGGTGGGATCAGCTATATAAGACTGAAAAAACACACTTCGGTACGCTCATTGAAATTAACCTTCAACGTGAATTCGATTTCTCTGATGGCAACTTGATGGATTATCAGATCGCTGGACACGAAGTCGATTGCAAATATTCGGCCACTGCGAGTTGGATGCTTCCGCCAGAGAGTATTGGGCAATTGATTCTGGGATCTGTTGCGAGCGACGAGAAATCTACGTGGAGCGTGGGCTTGGTTCGGGCGTCGGTGGAGAATCGTAACGTGGGCATGAACCGTGATAAAAAGGGCACACTCAACTCGTTGGGCAAGGCACGTACACGTTGGATCCAAAAGGATGCACCAATGCCGCCCAATATTTTGCTTCAAATTCCTGAGGAAGACGTGGCGGAAATTTTCGCTCCACGCAGCGGCCAAGCCCGCGTCAATCAACTCTTCCGGATTGCTATGAACCAGAGAATTTCACGTAATGTCGTTGCAACAGTAGCTCAGCAAAGTGACTACATGAAACGGGTACGAGCTAACGGTGGAGCACGAAGCACCTTGCAAGCCGAAGGAATCATAATCTTGTCCGGTGATTACACGCGACAGGTCAATATCGCCAGGGATCTGGGGTGCGTGATTCCGCAGGAGGGGGAAATGGTAAGCCTTAGAGTCGCTAAAGCAGATGTTGCACTTCCCAATAGCGTAGTACTCGAAGGTGAGCACTGGAAAATGAGTGCGAACGAACGCGGAAGAACTGGAATCGCGCCCACTATTCGGAACCAATAATCCTAAATCGCCGACGAGTGAGTGCAAGGAAGATTGCACCGGCAAGGTGAGTGATTCAACACGTACATGGATTTCCACATTTTGCTACAACGGACCGACGCCGCTAGACAGAGTGCCATATTGTCGTAGTCGTGGATGATAATACAACCACGAGTGGAGCCTACAACCGGTAGCATGGAGCGGACGTTATCTGTTCAACGAAACTATCGTTGTAGTGCAGGATAGAGGAGAATTCTAATGCAAAGCATACTGCGCGTAATTGAAATATGTGCAGGAGCTGGTGGCCAGTCCTTGGGGTTGGAGCGCGCAGGGTTTCACCATGAGCTCGCTATTGAGCTTGATGAAACAGCAGCAGCGACGCTCAAACTCAACCGTCCAAACTGGAATGTAGCGGTCGGAGACGTCGCGGATAAGTCCGTTTGGAACCCAGCTGACTATTCGTCAAGCAATCTTCCATATCGGATCGACCTGTTCGCAGGCGGCGTGCCTTGTCCGCCATTCAGCATTGCCGGGAAGCAACTAGGTTCAAGCGATGAACGCGACTTGTTCGCCTGGGCAGTCGAGCAGGTGGGGATTATTCGACCGCGGGCTGTAATGTTGGAAAATGTCCGTGGACTGAGTATGCCTCGATTCGCAGGGTACAGGCAGCACGTTCTTGACAGGTTTGAGGAACTGGGGTATCGAGCTGAATGGCGACTTATCAATTCTTCGGATTACGGGATTGCTCAGCTTAGGCCACGATTCGTTCTTATCGCAATGGAGCTGGAAGATCTTCAGTTCTTTCATTGGCCCGAGCCCAAGGATAGACGTGTGACCGTGGGCGAGGCACTAGAGAACTTAATGTCGGCCAACGGCTGGGAAGGTGCTTCTCGATGGGCCAAGCACGCTGATGGAATTGGCCCGACAATTGTGGGGGGGTCAAAGAAACATGGCGGTGCGGACCTCGGGCCTACCCGTGCGAAACAGGCATGGGCAGAACTTGGAGTCAATGGTAAGGGTATCGCTGATTCGGCTCCGCAACCTGGCGATGAATTCGAAGTCGGTCCGAAACTAACTTTAAGCATGGTGGCTAGACTCCAAGGCTGGGGTAGCCGCGAGTATAAGTGGAAATTCGCAGGTAAGAAGACGAGTACATATAGACAGATCGGAAATGCATTCCCGCCACCCGTAGCACGCGCTTTAGGCGAATCTATAGCAAATGCCTTGAACAGAACTACAGGAGCGAGAAAAAACAACGCAAATTCTCTTATCGCGGATCCTGTCTACAAAGTGCTGAAAAATAGTTTATCGTTCATGACCGCTGATCAAATAATTGAACAAACCAATTTTAAATTGCCAATAGCTGATCTCGAGAAAAAGTTGACAATTTTAGAAAAGGACTTTGAAATAGAGCGTGTGATGATTGATAACCAGTGGGCATATAAAATTGGAGAATTTAAAGCTTTTATTGGACAAGAAGAACATTCTAGGCACGAATTTTTCGAAAATTCAATCAACAGGGTGAGTTAGAGTAGATAAGCTATCGAATAACTGAAAATAGCGCGTAGCTGATAATATTCAGTTGATTGACATGACCGCCGAGTGTTCACGGCTCGGATCGGAGGACGAAGTGTTTGACCTAGCCTGCTCAGACGCTTTTCTCACGCCAAAGTACTGCCTTTACGTCAACTCTAAGTCATGACATTGATTGATCAGAAAATTCATCGGATTACCTATTCGCGAAATTGGAAAAATGAACATCAGCTCAAAAGTGCCGAATAGTGCGAGTTGGTACGGCTGTTCCGGCTACTGGGTACCGCTCCATTCCTCCGATCGGGTACTCCGATAACGGGTTGCTGGTACTGCCGGCGGTCTGATGAACGCCACTACCGATCAGGCCAACAACTTCACGCCGCTTTCCGGGTCGTTCAGCAGGCGTGCTTCCAGATACCCAGGCGTGAAGACTCAATCTACCTCTGCTGCGGTGCGTGGGCTGAGCCCAGCCCCTCGCAAAGGCAGCTCGTGGGAACACGCTTCGGGCCTGCCTTCACAGGGCGCGGGGACATCCGGTGTGCGACCATTGCGCCTGGGTTACCTCGGCGAAACGACTTGCGATGTCGTCAGCGAGGCAAATCGAGTTCGCTGAGGAGACTCAACGAGGCAGTATGGACATTCCATGTCTTGTGTAGTGCAGCAGTGGCCGGGGTGGTGTTCTATAGGCCGCGCTGCATTCGATGCTTACTTGTTGTCGCAGGAAGCGCAGTGCGTCAATGGCATTCTTACAGTTCCATGAGGGTGGAATAACGGTACCAACACGCTGGAACTGAAGTACCTTCAACCCCTATTTGGCAAAAGAATAGAAAAGTCGATCGTCATATCCATTACTTGAAATTCAAATTTTTTTAGATACATATATTTCTGTCCTCCAATGCTGGACCACCTGGTACAGAATGAACCTGCGAATAGTGAGAATTCGACTCCTCCGTGGTTCTGCAGAATTAACAAACGATGGATTGAAATTAGGTTTTCGACGCAGCAGATTTAAGGAAGGCCTCTCCAACACGCTGGGCTAGTAAAGGTGGTACTGCATTCCCAACTTGTTTTGCTTTGTGCGAGATACCTCCAAAGAATCGAAAGGTTGGGGGAAACGTTTGCAATAGAGCTGCTTCACGGACGCTGAGAGCCCTGTCTTGTTCGGGATGGCCAAAACGACCATTCGAATAACTGATGCATTTTGTGGTCAGCCCGGATGCAAGACGGTCCCACGCGAGCCGACCGTACACATCACTATGTCCCAGGTGAGTTCGATGGCATTCAAGCATTAATTCCTCAGGCCACGATTCCCGCCCTTTTCCTTCGGCAGTTGCCTTTATTCTTTCGAGGTTTTTTTGCGAGAGATTCGCGGATTGATGATCTGGATCATCTTCGCATTGCTCTCCCGCTGCAATTGGAGGCAGAGAACCAATCGCATCTCGAACGGTAACTAAAGGCTGTAGTAAGTCGCCGTGAGTTGGTTGAGGGATTGAGATCTCGGTATAAAGAGAAGCCATCAACATGAGCCGTTTTCGCGTTTGAGGAACACCAAAATCACTGGATTTTACTACTCGATATTCAATATTGTATCCATTGTCCAATAGGCCTCTTACGAATAACGCAAAAGGACCATTGTCTAAATCAGCTTTTTGTATTCCTGGAACGTTTTCTACGAAAACAAAAGCAGGTTTGATGCCTTGTATGAACTTCAAAAAATGCAAAAGCAAGCCGCGACGAGGATCCGAGGAATCCGAATACTGCTGTTGTTTGGAGAAAGGTTGGCATGGCGCGCAGCCAGCGAAAAGAGTCCGTTCTGGAACACCAACAATCGCTTTCACCTCGTCAACCATCAAATCATTTATATCTTTTTCTAAAAATAAAGCATCAGGGAAATTCTGCCGAAAGGTTGTTGCTGCCGATGGATCATTGTCGATTCCAGCAAGAATTTCGAAACCAGCTGCTTCGAACCCGGAGCTAGTCCCGCCACATCCGGAGAAAAAGTCAACAACCTTATATTTGTCGATGCTTCCAAGGTTTTTCATGTATAAACTTTCAGGACAGAAATTCTTTTATAGTCTCCATGAGGTCAAAGAACTCCTTGGTGTCCTTAACATCTCTAATATGCATTCTTTGCGCTGACAAAATATCTTCACTAGACAAATCTTCAGCAGTTCGGTCAATAAAGATATCTAATGCACGTTTTACCCAAATATCCTTATTTGACTTATTCGCAAAATTTTCTCTGTTTAATGACTTAATATTGAATGCGGCCTCAGCCAAAAAAATTTCAGGGGTTTGGAAAGGGAGGTATTTAACATTTGAGCGTATCCATTGTATTATCTCTTTTCCATTTGTTAGTGACTCTCGCTTTCCTTGCGCGCCGCCACTGAATGTCAGGAGGCTGTTTGTAATAGAAAGCCGACTTAACTCTAGTTCAACCTTGCTATCGCTTAGCTCATCTAGCTTCCTCGGGAGGCGTTTGAGATTAGCTGGTATTTCATGCGGTTCCCGAGGCCAAGTACTGACCCACTCAATGCTCTTCATTATATCGCAGTCCGAAGTGCAAGCATGAGTGTTCGTGCTAACGTGTTCGGGCTGCACGAAATCTTCGCTTGTATCGAGACCTACATAGTATTCTTCCGTTGAACTATTGAGTATAAATTTTTCCTGGTCACCATCAAGTATGACGAGGCTCTTATTATTGGAACGCGCAAGCAGAGGCACGAATTTTCCCATAATGGAATCAGCACCGCCGAGCGGTCGGACCTCTGCTTTACCGTAACCAGGGCCGATACATTTAATTGCAAACTCAACGATGGCTTGCGCGAGTTTATCCTCAACATAAATTACCTTACTTGGTACATCCAAACCCAAGACTCTAAAGGCTTCATCGGGCACGCAGGACTGTGACAACAGTTCAGTAAGGTTGGTCGCAGGATTATTGCTCAGAACCTTGATTGCGTCACTCGGGAGATCTCGTATTATTTCGTTAGAATGCGTTGCCAATACAAACTGAATCTTATTCTTAACACATTGTTGCGAGATAAATTCCATAAGTTTATGCTGAGCACCTGGGTGGAGTGAGACCTCCGGTTCGTCTAAGATTATTAAGGAATTTTTGGGTGCAGAAATAATCTCCCGTACAAGCATTACTACCGCATACTCTCCACTACCAGCAAAAGCTTCCGTGTAGTCCTGATTGGGGGAATGAAGGCGGATGGTGTGACCTTCCATCCCATAGAGTGAATGCTTAAGTGAATCGATTTGAGAATATTTTTTCTGAAGTATTTTCTCAATAGCAGCCACCTCTTCCGCGGAAAAAGTGACGGGCCGTTCCACAACTCTCTCTAACTTATAGTATATGAAATTGCTTAAGTTTTCATCGAAAATTTTGGATACTTTCTCAGCGCGAGTTCGCAGGAAATCCTTACGTTTAAGGGTTGTCTCATATTTTCCGTTGTAATTAAAGTGGTAAAATAAATCAAAGGCAGGTATATCTTTTCTGAAGTCAATATATTTCACGTTTTTGTCGATGGCTTTCCATCTGGTTTTCACGCGAAAATCTAAATCGGCTTCTTCGGTATCACCAATATCCGGCATTCGCTCCATTTGGTCATCAGGGCCTGTTAATGGGCGGGAGGGTTCCCAGATATCAGGATTGCCAGTTCTTGATATTCTAGATTTGACGGATTCGACTAGTCTGTTACTGCCTGCATTATAGCCATGGATGTAACGGTAGCGTTGTGAAGGTGAGATTGGGTCCAGGGATGTTGTGAACCAATAATTTCCAAGACTAACCTGATCGGGGCAGGCTTCAATGGCTCGAAGGATTGATGTTTTACTTGCACCATTGGGTCCTACTATGGCTGTAATGGGATGGGTGAATTCAATCTTTGTGTTAGGGGTTATATTCTTATAAAGAGGGAACCTGATATGCCTGAGGTACGGCTCATAGTTCCCCTTTTTTAATTCGTTTTTAATTTTATCGTGAATATTCAATGTACTGTAATCCTAAAATTCAAGGCTGGATGACTTTGCTTTGTTTGTCTTCTGTAACAAGCTAATGCTCAATATAGATGATTTGCAAGTATCGTCTGGAGATTCAATGAGATATTACCTGCCCTTCGAAATTTTAGACCGTATTAGCTTAAACGTATTCCGGAAAGCAGGTGGTGCGCCACGGTCCGGATAAAGCCGAGGGCATCACGAGAATGAAAATTCCTGCGTGAACACTGTAGTTTGCTCCCCTTGATGAACAATGCCACCTACTATCCCCAGATCTGATCTCCACACGACAGCACGTCACCGAAACCCGCGCGGTCATAGAATGCAAAGTTTTCCAGGACTAGAGTTACGCCACCGTCATCATTGCCCTAACCCCGGTGCATCAGTGGATAGGACCAGCATGAATGCTGGGCATGGTGTTCAGCAGACGCAGTTGGTAGCGCATGTGTATCGAAAGTGAAGCATGCGTGCGCGATTCGGATAGCACCCGGAAATCTTCACCTCGCGGGCCCAATAGCTGCACGGGGCGCCGAAGATCCGATACAACCGATAACCGACCAGCGTAGAAGACGCGTCCTTGGGGCGGCCCAGCCCGCTCCAGAGTCATTCCGGGTATCACGGCATGGAAGCGTCTGCGGGAAGCTTCGCCTGTCGACCCAACCGCGTTGGGCTTGACCGGCTGAGACTTGCTCATCTTCGGCTTTCGTCTCAATGCTTCGCATTGCCGACCAGAAGCCGAGACAATGCCGCAGCTTGCCCATGGTGGTAGCCATGAGCCCGGTTCGGAGGACTTTGCCCGCGCATCGTATCCAATGGACTTTTCGTGCTTCGGGCCAGCTCTGCTCGGGTTGCATTGATGCGCTACCCGATCGTTACATCAGTGCTATCCGATGGGCGCACAGGTGCTTCCAAATACGTCTGCTGTACAGCATGGTCCATGGACGGTCGAAGCAGGTTTTTAATTCCTGTCTGCAACACCGGGAGCATGCCTGGCGTGCCGGGGTGCAGATTGTTGCGACGGACGGGACCGCCGGGTTCAAGACCGCGGCGGTGGAATAGCTGCTACTAGTGGTGGAAGGGCTGGATCCGTTCCACATGGTGAAGCTGGTAGGGACTGCGTTGGAGAAAGCCTGGCATCGATTCAAATTTGAGACCCTGACCCGGCGGGACCGGAGCAAGGAACCGTTGTCTCGGGTACCAAAGACGCTGCAGATCGGTGACGAACTGCTCAACGACGGGGAATGCTAGCTGGAGGCGTGGTTTGCTGTACTAAGCCATTAAGTAGTTGAAGCGACGTGGCAGGTGCAGCAGCGCTTGGTGGCCGATTGCCAGGCTCCCCGCTACAGGTGGGGAAAGAACGGTTGTGGGAATTGACCCATAGCTGGCAGCGGTCTTGCCTCAGGATTCAATCGAGTTGACGGCATTGGTGACAACGTTGACGAAGCGGGCTTTGGATATTTTGGCGTATTTTGGTCATGTGGGTTCGTCGATCGAGCCGAACGAGGTGATCATTGGGCGGTTGGAGAATCTTGGCGGTTCGGCTTTGGGATTCAGAATCCTCGCGAATTTCATAGTGAGATCCCTGTTGAAGCCTGGCGGGTTAGACAGGTATTGCACCACTAATTTTGAAGAACTCTCAAAGCTTCCAATCTTTGGCTAGCCTGATCATCTAATTGCGATAGTCCCAACCGTTCAGATCTCGCCGGATACATACACAGCGTAGTCCTTACTTGCGCGCGGACCTGTT
This sequence comes from Glutamicibacter sp. NPDC087673, assembly GCF_044743255.1. Classification (NCBI taxonomy): domain Bacteria; kingdom Bacillati; phylum Actinomycetota; class Actinomycetes; order Micrococcales; family Micrococcaceae; genus Glutamicibacter; species Glutamicibacter sp. NPDC087673. The sequence continues at coordinate 400,097 of NZ_JBIUWB010000001.1, read as the reverse complement.
GCATAGTCAAATACTAAATGTCGTCTTTTCTGAGGCTCAATGAAATATTGAGGTGTGTTGGGAGGTAATTCGTGGATCTCGTCCGTCTTCTAGTTGACTGCGACACCGGCATAGATGATGCCTTGGCGCTGGCCCATCTCTGCTCGCTCGAGCATGTCTGGATAGAGGCTGTTACAAGTACCCCGGGCAACGTCGAAGTCGAGCAGGTCGCTGCGAACAATCGCGCACTACTTACGCTCTGCGGAAAGTCGGACATTCCTGTGCTCATGGGCGTACGCGAGCCCCTAGAGGTCCCCCTAGTGACGACGCCGGAAACCCACGGGCCACAAGGTGTTGGCTATGCAACGCTCCCAGACCCGGAATCCTCTGTGTTGGAGGGTGCCGATGCCATCGATTATTGGATCGACGCTGCACGGAGCAACTCGGGCGAACTGACTGTACTTCTGACCGCGCCACTGACCAACTTCGCTCTGGCACTTCGCCGCGAACCACGCCTCCCCTGGATGCTGCGCAAGGTAGTGATCATGGGCGGCGCCTTCTACTACCAAGGCAACACCACGCCTACCGCTGAGTGGAACACTCACGTGGACCCGCATGCGGCAAAGGAGGTCTTTGCTGCTTACACGGCTGCCGCTGAACAAGGATTGGACTCTTCGAAGTTGCCGATCGTCTGTTCGCTGGACACCACGGAACGCTTCGAAATGCAGCCGGACTTCCTGACGAAGCTCTCCGAAGAAGCTGGATGCGCTGAACCAGAGATCGTCCAGGCTAGCGACCCGGAAGGGACCCTGAGCAAGTCCTCCAATCCGCTGGTGCGTTACCTCTCCGACGCCCTGCGGTTCTACTTCGAATTCCACAGGCACTACGACCAGGGCTATATCGCCCACGTGCACGACTACTTTGCCGCTGGCGTTGCCGCGGGAACCCTCGATTATGAAACCCGCCCCGCAACGGTGGACGTTGAGACAGAATCACAATTGCTCTTTGGCACAACCGTGGCCGATTTCCGTGGGCTGTGGGGCAAGCCGGCGAATGCCCAGGTGGTCGTGTCAAATGACCCCGAAGCAGGGTTTGCCGAGCTGGTCCAGCGCCTCGGTGCGCTAGCAAGGAAACTCAACGAGAATTCCTGAGCGCAGGCAGGTGGGCTAGAATCGTCTACCGGGTCGAGGTGACATAGACCCGCCATTCGCGCGTTGCGGGAGCAATCCTGCGCGCAGCCAAACTCGTATCCCCAGGATTGCCTCATCATGTCACCGAACCTTCTTTTGCCCGAAGCATCAGCGACCCAGCTCCTGCGCCGCAGGGTGCTCGGCGCAGCTGGAACCCTGTTGCTCGTTGGAACCTACCTGTTCCTGGTAATCACCCAACCCGCGGGAATCGTCGAGGGTCTGGGTCAGGGAGTTGCCTTGGCAACTTTCGCTGCTTACCTGATCGCTGCCGTCCTGCTGCTGTTCGCCGTGCTGCCGGATCTGCCGGTCTCCGCCCTGACACTGATCCCGGTCGCGCTGGCATTGAACATCATCCTGGGCCAATTCGTCGGGTCCGTCATGGTCCCGCTCTACCTGGATTCCATCGGTACTGTTCTCGTGGGCTTTTTGGCAGGCCGCCGTGCCGGTGCCGCTACTGGTGTGCTCAGCACGCTGATCTGGTCGCTGTTTGCCCCCACCGTCTTGCCGTTCGCTGCAGGAGCCGCGCTGGTTGGTTTCCTTGCGGGAACCGCCGCTCGCTACGGCGCCCTGCGCCGGCCATACCTTGCCCCAATCGCGGGCCTGGTTTCCGGTGTACTGGTTGGCGTAGTCTCATCCCCGGTGGCGGCCTTCGTCTATGGCGGCACCTCGGGTGTCGGTACCGGCGCAGTAGTTGCGGCCTTCCGCTCCATGGGGGATTCGCTGCTCTCCGCCGTCACCAAGCAGGCCCTGATCTCTGACCCGGGAGACAAGGCAATTGTCTTCCTCATCGCGGCGTTGCTGGTCTTCGCCTTGCCGAAGCGCTTGAGCGGTTCTTTTGAATTCATCCGCCGCTACAAGGTGCTGGGCAAGAGCGGAAACAAGTAGGCCACCTATGAAGCGCCGCATCGCTGAGTTGCATCCTTTTACCGTGCTTTGCCTAGCCGTGCTCACCGTTTCGGTGGCCACGGCTGCCAGCCGCTGGTGGCTGAGCTGCGCGGTAATAGTGCTTTGCCTGGCCATTGGCGCAGTTGCGGGCAAGGCCCGCAAACTCGCGGCGCTCAGCGGTGCCATCATGCTCCCGACTCTCCTGTCCTTGCTGATGATCCATGGACTGGCTTCACAGGATTCTTCGGCGGTGATCGCGGCCTGGGGGCCAATCAGCCTGACGCTTGGGGGAGTGGAGATCGCCATGGCCCTGGCCTTGCGCACGGCCGTGCTGGTGGTGGCGGGTTTGCTTTGCGGTCTGCTGATCGACAAGCACCAGCTGGTGGCAGCTATCGACTTGTCTCCGGCTCCGCCGCAGGCGGGATACCTGTTGGCATCCACGCTGTTCCTTCTTCCGCAGATGATGGAAAAGCAGCATGCCATTGGCCAAGCCCAGGCCTTGCGGAAAGCAGGAACCGGCCGGGGCCTGGCCGGCTGGCTGCAGCGCCTGAGGCTGCGAGCAGTACCGCTGGTGCTCTCCTCGGTGCAAGATGCCCATGACCGTTCGGTGCATCTGGCCGCGCGCGGTTTCCCCGCCCGCGGTGAGCACAGCAGATTGCGCCACGTCGCGGACTCGCAGATCCAAAGGGGCGTCCGCTGGGTTGCCCTGCTCTGTTCGGTGCTGGTGCCGGTAGCGATTCTGGTGCCACTCGGGGGAGCCTCATGATGGTTATGGAACACCGTGCACCTGCCGGAACCACCGCGGCGCTGCACCTCAGGCTGGGAAGCTTCCGCTACTCCGAGGCGCACGCCGAGGCCTTGCGCGAGATCGAGTTGGAATTCTCCCCGGGTTCCCTGACTGTCATTGCCGGCGACTCTGGATCCGGAAAGTCCACGCTGGGCGGAGTACTCGCTGGCATGCTTCCGCGGCCAGGAGCGGACCAATGCGAGGGAACGGTGATCCTGGCGGGGCAACGGATCGATTATTCTCCGGAGCATTGGCCACGCATCGACGTCGCAGGCTGGGCCAGGCACGTAGGACTGCTGCCCCAGGATGCCGGGCTCTACCTCTCGGGGATCCGCCAGACGGTTGCAGAAGAGCTGGTCTTCGCGCGGGAGAACGAAGGAATGCCCCGTGAAGAGATGGCAGAGCTCATCGACGAGCTATCCACGCGGCTGTCCCTGGAACATCTGCTGGAACGCGATCCCGCCAAGCTTTCAGGAGGCCAAGAACGTCTGGTCGCACTGGCCGCGTTGTCCGCAGCCAAACCGTCCATCATTGTGCTCGATGAACCGTTGGCCGGGTTGGATTCCAAGGCAACTCAGGCCGTGACCTCGATGATCACCAGGTTACGTGCCGAGGGCACTGCACTTGTGGTGCTGAGCCGGACGGCAGAAGCATGGGACGCAGAAGCGGATTCACTGTGGAACTTGGCGGAGGGAACTTTGCAGCGGGCAACTGCAGGCGCTGCAACCACTGCGTTGCCTTCCAAGTCAAAAAGACCATCTGTCCCCGCTGCATCTGCAAAGCCTTTGCTGGGCTTTTCCGGCGTGCAACTCGGATACCAAGGCGCCAGCGCCCCGGTCCTCTCCAGCCTTGAGCTTGAAGTCCGTGCCGGTGAATGCGTGGGGCTGGCCGGCGCCAACGGAACGGGCAAGACGACACTGCTCAAAGCCGCCGCAGGGCTGATCAAGCCAGCTGCCGGAAAAGTGCAGGTGGCAGCTGATGCCGGGATGCTCCTACAGAATCCTTCGGACCAGCTCTTCGAACGTACGGTAGCCCGGGAGGTCGCTTTCGGCCTTCCCAAGAAGAGCATCCAACGTGTCCGCGTGCCGTTGGTGCTTGCACAGCTGGGCCTGGAATCCTACGCGCAGACCCACCCTTATGAACTGCCGGCTTCGGCCCGCCGACTCGTTGCCTTGGCCACCGTGCTGGTGCGCGAACCGCAGCTGCTCCTTCTTGATGAACCAACCGAGGCGCTGGATTCGGCCGGGCTTCAATGCCTGTGCGAGGCAATCGATTCGGTACTCGAACGCGGGGGAGCGGTGCTGTTCTCCTCCCACGATGAGCGGTTCATGTCGTCCACCGCGCACAGGGTGCACCAGCTGTCGTAGCAATTTTTCTGCTGCGGGATAGGCGCCCGCGTCTGGGCCAAGCCTATTCCCGGTGCGCTCCAAGGTAATCAAGTCTCTGCGCCATGCACGCCGTACGGTGAATTCACACCCTTCTGCCCCGGTGGATTGTGGGTACTCGTCTATTCGGTCAGCCATTATTGCACCTCGCGAGCTGAGTCATCATTCCGGCCGTGCAAGGAATTGGTCCCCAAACCAAGGTAAAAACGCAGTCGTAGGTCAGCTCATCGAGAGAACTGCGCCGGCTGCTCCGCTGGTTCCTCCTCGCACCAACATTCTCTTGGCGTCACCAGATTTCATGCCTTCAACCCACGCGTACGCGAAGTGACGTGGAGGAATCGGAAGCGGCTGGCTTTTGCTGCAAAGCCCGCCTGCGAGCTTGCTTGTCACAATTGCCGATCCATGTGAAATAGAACTCCTTTACCGCTTGACGGTGTGGCCTTCGACACCCTAGTCTGTGATCACTGAATAAACACATAGTTCATCTAGTGAACACATTGAAGGGATTCAACATGACAAAAGAGATGCGCGTTTTCGCGTTCGACTTCAACGGCCCGGCGCATCTTTCCGCTGGCACCTGGCGCCACCCGAAGGACCGGGGTGGTGAATACAAGTCGCTTGGCTACTGGGTCGAATGCGCGAAACTGCTCGAAGCTGCCTGCTTTGACGGGATTTTCTTTGCCGACAACGACGGCTACCACGAGACCTACAAGGGCTCGGTGAACGATTCCCTGAAGGACGCCGCTCAGATCCCGGCCAATGATCCTTCATACCTGATTCCAGCCATGGCCGCGGTAACCAAGAACCTGAGCTTCGGCGTCACCTCCTCCACCGCCTACGACGCCCCGTACAAGCTGGCCCGCAAGTTCTCCACGCTGGATCACCTGACCGATGGCCGGGTGGGATGGAACGTAGTCACCTCTTACACCAACAGCGCAGCGCGGAACATCGCCGGGCTCGAAGCCGCCGAAGCCCACGACGACCGCTACGCCCGCGCCGAGGAATTCATCACCGTGGCCATGAAGCTCTGGGAGACTTCGTGGGACGAGGACGCAGTGCTGCGCGACGCCTCGACCTCCACCTACGTGGACCCCAGCCGCGTGCACAACATCGAGCACCAGGGCGAGCACTTCAGCGTTCCGGGCATCCACCTGTGCGAACCCTCGCCGCAGCGCACCCCGGTCATCTTCCAGGCCGGCGGATCCCCGCGCGGCGTGGCGCTGGCCGCCAAGACAGCCGAGGCTGTCTTCCTGAACGCGATGACCAAGGAAGCGCTGAAGAAGCAGGTCGACGGGCTGAAGGCCAAGGCGCTGGAATTCGGGCGCAATCCGGAGAACATCGCCACCTTGCAGATGATCACCGTCATCAGCGCTGCCACCGATGAAGAAGCGCAAGCCAAATACGAGGAGTACCTCAAACTGGTCTCCTACGACGGGGCCATGGCCCGCTACAGCAGCTGGGCGGGGGTGGACTTGTCGGCCTTCGACCCGGATGTCCCGCTGAAGGAGATCGATACGAACGCCGGGCAGACCATGCTGAACTTCTTCCTGAAGATGGACCCGTCCAAGGACTGGACCACCCGCGACATCGCCGAGTACATCGGCATCGGCGGCACCTCGCCAGTCATCGTGGGCGGACCGGAAACCTGCGCGGATGAGCTGATTTCCTGGATGGACCAGACCGGAGCCAGCGGCTTCAACCTGGCCAATGCCATCAAGTTCCAGGACATCAAGAACTTCGCCGAATTCGTCGTTCCCGAGCTGCAGCGCCGAGGCGCCATGCGCACCTCCTTCGCCGGGTCCACCCTGCGCGAGACGCTCTTCGGAGAAGGCAACGCCCGGCTGCCCCTGGACCACCCAGGCGCAGCACTGAACCAGCAGACCACCGCGCAAGCCAGCTAGGAGTTTCCCATGTCCATCATTGTGACCCCGCAGAACACGGGGATTGATCCGGCCGAATACCGCAAGGTCTTCGGCGCCCTGCCCACCGGCGTCACCGCCATCACCGGCATGACCGCCGCCGGCAAGCCCATGGGCTTCGTCGTGGGAACCTTCATGTCCCTGTCGCTGGAACCGCCGCTGGTCACCTTCTGCGTCGACAAGGGTTCGAGCACCTGGCCGACCCTGCGCTCCCTGGGCCGCTTCACCGCGAACATCCTATCCACCGAGCAGCTTCCGGTCAGCCGGGCGCTTTCCCGCAAGGGTGTGGACAAGTTCGAGGGCATCGACTACGAGATCGGCGCCAACGGCACCCCGCGCATCGCCGGCGCTTCGGCCTGGATCGACTGCGAAGTGCTTTCGGAAGTCGTTGCCGGTGACCACTACATGATTGTCGGCGGAGTGGAAACCATGGAAGCCACAGAGCGCGAAGCGCTGCTCTTCCGCGGCGGAAAATTCGGAGATTTCAACCTTTGGCCGGCACCGGCCCCAACTGCAAAGGCCTAGCATCATGGCATCAATCCTGGAACGCATCACCTCCGCCTGGACCGAGGCGTGGAGCAAGGGCAACACCGCGGCTTTCGCGGATCTGGTATCCGAAGACTACGTGCGCTACTCCAAGACCGGCGAAGAGCGCATCGATGACCTGTTCCGCCAGATCACCGAATCCCACCAGGCCTTCAGCGACTTCAACATGGAAATCCTGCGGGCTATCGAGGATGACAACCTGGCAGCAATCCACTGGCGCAGCACCGGGGTGCACACCGGGGAATTCATGGGCGTCCCGCCGACCGGACGCACGGTGACTGTTACCGGCGCGACCTTCATCAGCCATTGCGATGGCAAGGTCACCGAGGAATCGGTGGTCTGGGATCCGCGAGAAATGCTTTCGGCCATGAGTATCTGGCACCTGGGCGACCAGCGGATCAAAAAGTAGCAAGCAGCAGCGACGGGGCGGCAGGCAAGCCGCTGCCCCGTCGTCCCAAGACATTCCGGCGGCCAGCGCCGCCCGAGGTGAGGATGGAGATCCCTTTGCCAATCAACATTGCCCAGACTGCCCAACGCCTGATTTCCGCCAAGGAATCACGCCAGCCACTGGAGAGCCTGATCGATCATTCCGCAGGCCCCACGGTGGCCGATGCCTTCCGCGTGCAGCAGGAGATCATCCGGCTGAATGTCGAAGCGGGGGACAGCGTCGCCGGCTTCAAGCTGGGCAACATCGCCAAGGCCATGCAGAGCAAGTTCGGGGTGGACGAACCGGACTACGGCTACCTGCTGGCCAGCCAGTTCTACCCGGAGAACCTGCCGATCAGCGCGGCCGACTTCATCGAGCCGTTCACCGAGCTGGAACCGGGCTTCGTGCTGAAGAAGGACCTGGGCGGCAAGCATGTCACCGCAGCGGATGTCATGGCCGCCACCGACTTCGTGGTGCCCGCACTGGAAATCATCGACTCGCGGATCAAGGACTGGAAGATCGGCCTGTTCGACACCCTGGCCGATAACGGTTCGGTGGGCGGGGTGATTCTCGGCGGGCAGCCGCGCAAGCTGTCCGAGGTCAATCTCGCCAACCAGCCCGGTTGCATTGAATTCGACGGCCAACAAGTGGCCCGCGGGAACACCAATGCCATCCACGGCAATCCTGTGTCGGCCATCGCCTGGCTCTGCCGGCGCATCGCAGAATACGGAATCACCCTGAAGGCCGGCCAATTCATTCTGCCAGGCAGTTGCCTGGCTGCCGAGAAGATGGTCCCGGGCACGGCGATCACCGGCCGCTTCGAAGGCTGGGGGGAAATCTCCTTCGACTACACGCCGGAACCTAGTTCCGCCACGCATTCCTGAACCGCTACACACAGAGCAGAAAAGAGCTTGAAAATGGCCCTGAGCATTGCGACAACTACCGAAAACACCACCACCGAGCAGCTGGAAGCCTATCTTGCCGCCGCGCAAGCCAGCTTCGGCACCTGGGCCGCAACCAGCCCGGCCCGGCGAGCCGGAATCCTGGACGCCGTGGGCGATGCGCTGGATGCCGCCGCGGACCAGCTGGTTCCGATAGCCATGGCCGAGACCAACCTGCCCGAACCGCGCCTTCGCGGGGAACTGAAGCGCACCACCTTCCAGCTGCGCTTCTTCGGGGAATTGCTGCGCGATGGCGGATACCTCGACGCGCGCATCGACCATGCCGATGCGCAGTGGCCCATGGGAGCCGCCCGCCCGGATCTGCGGCGCACCCGCATTCCGCTCGGTCCGGTCGTGGTCTTCGCGGCCAGCAACTTCCCCTTCGCCTTCTCGGTGGCCGGCGGCGACAGCGCCTCGGCGCTGGCGGCGGGCAACCCGGTCATCGTCAAGGCGCACCATGGGCATCTGGAACTCTCGCGGCTCACCGCCCAGGTGGTCAACGATGCCTTGGCTGGGGCTGGCGCGCCAGACGGGCTATTCCAGGTCGTCTTCGGAACCGAAGCCGGGCGCACCGTCCTGCTGGATCCGCGGATCAAGGCCGCAGGATTCACCGGTTCCATCCCCGGGGGCCGGGCCCTGATGGACCTGGCTGTTTCCCGCGATGAACCAATTCCCTTCTACGGGGAGCTGGGCAGCAACAACCCGGTGTTCGTCACCGAGCAGGCTGCCAGCGTGCGCGGCGAGCAGATCGTCGCCGATTTCATCGGCTCCTTCACCACCAGCGCCGGGCAGCTGTGCACCAAGCCCGGAACGCTGTTCATCCCGCGCGGCTCGGGCTTGCGCCCGTTGCTGTCCGAGGCCGCGCTCCCGGCTGGGGCCGGGCTGCTGAACCAGCGCATCCGCGAAGGCTACGGGCAGGTGCTGGACCAGCTGTCCGCGCACCCCGGTGTCGAGGTGCTCGCGCAGGGCGGCGAACCGCTGGGCGAGCAGCCTTCGCCCACCTTGCTGATCACCGGCATCGACGAGCTGCTGGCAGATCCGCAGGCCTTGCAGGCCGAGTGCTTCGGGCCGACTGCACTGGTCGTGGAATACGACTCCGAGCAGCAGCTGGTGGCTGCGGCGCAGACCTTCGAGGGCCAGCTGACCGCAACCATCCACGGCGAAGAAGGCGACCGCGTCCAAGAGCTGGTCGCGGTGCTGGCGAACAAGGCCGGACGCGTGCTGTGGAACCAGTGGCCCACCGGGGTTTCGGTGACCTACGCCCAGCAACATGGCGGCCCCTACCCGGCCACCACCGCGGTGGGGACCACCTCGGTCGGTGCCGCCGCCATCGAGCGGTTCGTGCGCCCGGTGGCCTACCAGAACTTCCCGCAGCATCTGCTCCCGGCACAGCTGCAGGATGCCAACCCGGACAGCGTTCCGCAGCTGGTCAACGGCCAGCCGCGCGGTCGCTGACCGGAACCGCGAAGTACCACCAGGAGGGAAGAGCCCATGCATGCCATTGAAGGAATCGTCGAGCACGGAGACGCCCGCGGGCGAGAACTCGGCTTCCGCACCGCGAATATCCCCATGCTGCAAGATGACCAGCTCGAAGGCGTGTGGGGTGCCGAAGTGCAGCTGCCCGATGGGCGCCAGGTGCCTGCCTGCGTGTCCATCGGCCGGCGCGCCACCTTCTACCGCACCGGCGGGCAGGTGCTGCTCGAAGCGCATCTGCTCGACTTCTCCGGGGATCTCTACGGTCAGCACCTGGTGGTGCGCCTGCTGGAATTCCAGCGCCCGCAAATTGAATATGCGGATGCTGGAACCCTGGTGGAACAGCTGCATCGGGATGTGGCCGAGACGCGACGCGCGGCACAGCTGCGGGAAAGCGTCCTTGCATGAGCGGGATCGCAATGGCGCCCCCGGCTGCGCCGCCGTCCTGGGCGGTGCAGCGGGTGACGACCGTCATTGAACGCCAGGGCATCCCGGTGCCGATCCGCGATGCCAAGCGCATCGCACAAAAAGCCGGGGTGAGCAAGAGCCTGGCCCGCCGCTGCATCCACTACATGGACAGCGGAAAATAGCCTCCCGCAGGGACCAGGCCTGCTGGACAAGGCCCCTGGCTCCCGGGCGCTGGACGCCGCGGGCCTGAGGCGCCACCGGCAAAAATCCTGGTGCCTCTCCACCCAAGCCGCGCGAATCCCCGCGGGATCATCCCGCTTCCTCGCGCGGCTTTCTGGCGCTGCCTTGGCGCCCTCGTGCCGCCATGGGCCCGGCCATATGGGCAATGCTCCTGCGCCGTCGCGGGTTTAATCCGGGACATTTCTGCTCAACGCCCAGGGCGCCAAAAACATCTCAGTCGCCATGTCAGCTCCGTTCGTGCAGCTGCACTCCTTGAATTTCCGGGCCCCGAAGCTGGGTCCGAGGATGAAATGTTTTGCAGAATGTGTTGTGCATCACCGAAGTGTCGTGTTCACTAGATAACTAGCATGATCATCTGGTGAACGTTATGAAGTTCTTGTTTCGCTATTGCAAGTGAAAATTCCACAGCAGTTCATGCGCAGCGAGAGCATCAGATCTCGAAACCAATTCCCGGCAGGAAAGAGAATACGATGAGCGAATCATCGAGAATGCAGCGCCCCGCGTTGCCCAAGGTATCGCGCAGGCTCCGCGCCGATGACTGCATTGTCGTCGACAAGAAGGAATTGCGCCGCGCACAGATCGGCGCGGGCATTGGCAATTTCATCGAATGGTATGACATCGGGGTCTACGGCTACCTGGCAGTGACCATGACCGCGGTCTTCACCGAAGGCATGGACCAGAGCATGGGCCTGCTGGTAACGCTGTTCGGTTTCGCCGTGTCCTTCATCGTCCGCCCGCTGGGCGGAATGATCCTGGGCCCGCTCGGGGACAAGATCGGCCGGCGCAAGGTCATGTTCTTCACCATCGCCCTGATGGCCGGAGCCACCACGCTGATTGGCTTGCTTCCCACCGCTGGGCAGGTCGGCCTGTGGGTGATCGTCCCGCTGTACCTGCTCAAGATGCTGCAGGGCTTCTCCACCGGCGGCGAATACTCCGGCGCCGCAACCTACGTTGCCGAGTTCTCCCCGGATGACCGCCGCGGATTCATGACCTCCCTGCTGAACTCGGGATCGATGCTCGGCTTCGCTGCCGGTGCGGCAGTTGTCGCTGCGACTTCCATGCTCACCACATCGGTGTGGGGCGAGAATGCAATGCTCGCCGGCGGCTGGCGCATCCCGTTCCTGGTTGCCTTGCCGCTGGGCATCGTGGCGATTTCACTGCGCAGCAAGATCCCGGAATCCCCGACCTTCGAAGCGGCCCGCGAGGCTGCCGAGGTCGGCAAGGTCCATCCGATGTTCGTCCGCCACAATCTGCCGAACATCTTCCGCCACTACTGGCCGCAGATCCTCATCGGCTGCGCGCTGATCGCCGCGGATGGCACCTCCGGATATATGCTCACCAGCTACATGCCCACCTACCTCGAAGCGGAAATCGGGTCGCCGTCAGTGCACACCGCAGTGGCTGCGGTAGTTGTGCTGGTCCTGCAGGCGGCGCTGATCCCGCTGGTGGCGATCTGGTCCGACAAGATCGGGCGGCGCCCGATCTACATGATGGCTACCATCGGCAACCTGGTCCTGCTGGTGCCCGCCTTTGCGCTGATGCACGTGGGAACCATGTGGTCGCTGTACCTCTCGCTGTTCATGGTGGCCCTGCCCAGCGCCTTCTTCTTGGCCCTGACCGGCTCGGTCATGTCCGAGCTGTTCCCCACCGCTTCGCGGTACGGCGGAATGGGAGTCACACACAACCTGTCGATCTCCATTTTCGGCGGAACCACGCCGCTGGTCAGCCAGATCCTGGTGAACACCACCGGCAACCACTTCGCACCGGCCTACTACATCATGTTCTTCTCGGTCATCGCGCTTTTTGCCACCTTCAAGCTGCGCGAGACGGCATCCCGTCCGCTGCTCGGTTCGGCGCCCGTGGTGCGCACGCGCGAAGAAGCGCTCGCCTTGGCCAATGGGCAGGATGAAAATGAGCTGCTGGATACCTCCACCATGCTTCTCGCCCCGGTGCCAGCCCGAGCTCCAGAAACGAGCAGCTAGAATCGAAAAGCCTTGCAGCAACCGCCCGGTGGGCGTTCCCGACGGAGGGAACGCGTATCGGGCGGTTCGCGTTGCGGGGGCCTATCCGCTGTAGTTGGTGCGTGCTGATCCGGTCTGTGTGATGGGCCAGGCCTTGCGCGCGAGGTAGAAGTCCGAGATATCCACTACTTTGCGTACGCTGCGCCCGGTCAGCAATTCGGCCTGCTTGATCCGGTAGGCCAAGGTCTGCCGGTGGATGCCCAAGAAATTCGCGGTGTGCTGCCATTGCAGGTCGCGGTCCAGCAAGGCGAAAAGGGAATCCCGGTACACGGCTACCTGGTTGCTGGAGCCTGCCAGCGGGCCGAGCACCATGCTGACGATTCGCTCGGCTTCCGAGGCGGATCGGGCCAGCAGTGACACCTGCAGTCCGGAGAATTCAACGAGTTCTCCGGGCCGGGGTTCAGAAGGAATCGCCCCCTGCGCTTCTTGCGCCGCGCCTTCGAGGTCCGCGAAGCGCTGCTGCGGTGAGCTTAGTCCGAAAGTGGCCTGCAATTCGCTGGCGATCGTCCGTAGCACCGGAAGATCCTTCTCGCGCACTACGGCGATGGAGTTGTTCTTCCACGACGTGGCTAGCGGCATCAACCCGTGCAAGGACAGGGACATCGCCACGGCATCGAGCAGCTTTCCCGGGGCGCAGGCGACCCGGAATCCGGGCTCCCCAGCGATCCATGCACCGCCATCGATATCGTGTTCGCCCAGCTTGCCGGCCAGGCCCAGTCGCAGGGAAGTTTCGGCCGCGGCGACGGCATTGCCGGCATCCTGGAGCAGCGAATTGGCATCGACCGCGAGGATCTGCTTGAGGTGCACCAGCAGCAGGGCATCCAGTTGCGCGTCGGCCGGGACGAGCAATTGGGTGGGGCGGATGGTGGACAGGGAGTGGCGGCGATGCGCATTCGTGGGCAGTGTGCCGATCACTGGGCATCCGGTCATCGTGTCCTGGACAGCAATGTCCACCGAGCACAGCTTTTCCACCCAGTCGCCGCTGCGCTTGCCCTTCCGGTTCTGCGATCCGGCTTCCTGGTACATCCGGGAAAGTAGCAGGACCGAGCGGTTCAGCTGGTTGGTGGTCACGGCGGCCACTGTCCGGGCGATCACCACGAAGGGGGTTTGCGGTCCGGTGGACAGCACCGGGAAGGTCAGTTCATCGGCCGCCTGCAGCATCTCGCGTGTGAGCTCGGGTGCGAGCCCATCCTGGCCAATGATCAGCCCTGCAATCCCCGCAGCATCCGCCTTGCGGACGAAATCGGCCTGCTCTTGGGCTTCCGCGGGGATATTCAGGCCCAGGGACATCAATAGTTCCTCGTTACCCAGCCAGCGCCACGGCTCAGCGGATTCGCTGGTCTGCGCCCAGCGCACGATGCGTCCAAGGCCTGACTGGCCGGCGATCACCTTGGTATCCAAGGCCGGATCGGAAATGAGTTTGGCGATCGTGAGCAGTTCCGCCATCTTTTCTCCAGGATTTTGTGCGCAGTGATGAAAATAGTATGAATATCATACATCCGCATAAGTGATCTCCGGGATGCCGCACCATACAGTGGCTACCAGTACACGACTGGCACATGAAAAGGACCGGAAAACCATGGACAACACTTACGACTCAGATGTCATCATCATCGGCGCCGGCCTGGCCGGACTGACCGCCGCCCGCGAACTGGGCGCAGCCGACTACTCGGTCACCGTGCTCGAAGCGCGCGACCGCATGGGCGGCCGCCTCTACACCGAGGACCGCCTGGGCAAGCACCTGGAGCTGGGCGGAAACTGGCTGCACTGGACCCAGCCGCACGTGTGGGCCGAGGTCACCCGCTACGGACTGCGCGCGGGCCGCGGCCCGAAGTCCGAGGAGACCTTCTGGTATGCCGATGGCAAGGTGCAGCGCGGGGACCTGGCCGGCTTCATGGACCTGATCGACCACGGCATGCACGCCCTGGTAGGCGAAAGCGGAAAGCTCCTGCCGCGCCCCGACTTGGTCTCCAATGACGATCAGTTCGCGCAGGCCGATCAGCTGACCTTGCAGCAGGCCCTTGACCGCCTGGATCTGAGCGATGACGAGCGGCAGGCCAATGAAGCGGCCTGGGTGGGGCATTGCAATGGGCCGCTGGACCAGGTCGGCTTCAGCGCAGCGATCCGCTGGACCGCGGCCACCTCCGGAGCATGGCGCGTCATGCATGAGGCCAGCGCCGTTTACCGGCTGGAAGATGGCAATGACCAGCTGGTCAAGGCCATTGCATCCGACGTTCCCGGAGAGATCCGCCTGAATGCGCCAGTGGCCTCGATTGCCCACGATGAGCAGGGCGCCACCGTGGTACTGGCAAGCGGCGAGAGCTTGCGCGCTCGCCGGGTCATTGTCACCGTTCCGCTGAACATCCTGCACGAGCTGGATATCCAGCCTGCGCTGTCGCCGGTCAAGCGCGAGGTGAGCCAGGCAGGTACCGCATCACAGGGGCTCAAGCTCTGGATCCGGGTGAAGGGTCCGATCAAGCCATTCTTCGCGTACTCCACGCAGGAGCACCCGCTCTCGGTGGTACGCACGGAATTCGTGGGCGAAGAGGATGCAGTACTGGTCTCCTTCGGCGCCGACGCCTCACGCTTGGACATCACCAGTATCGAGGACGTGCAGGAAGCGCTGCGTGCCTGGCGCGATGACCTGGAAGTCCTGGAAATCGCGGCCCACGACTGGAACGCGGATCCCTACGCCAAGGAAACCTGGCTCATCCACCGGCCGCAGGCCTACACCACGGGCCAAGCCGAGCTGCAGCGTGCCGAAGGGGCAGTGCACCTGGCCGGCAGCGACCTGGCCAACCTTTGGGCCGGCTTCTTCGACGGTGCTATCGAGAGCGGGTTGCGGGTATCCCGTGAGGTGCGCGCCGCACTCGAAGGGTAATCGGGCCTTGGCTCGATTTATGGGCAGAGTGTTCACCCTGCGGTCAACCGGCTAGGCTGAATAGAAGACTATTCGAAAGGCTGGTTCCCCTCCATGGGAGAAACAAGTGGAAAATCCTCTGGCGGCATGGCGGCAAACCGGTCGGTTTCACGGGCAATCGCGGTGCTGCGCGCCCTTGCCGCCAGGGGGGAACCCTTGACGGTCACGGAGATCGCCAAGCAGATCGGCTTGGCCCGGGCCACGGTCTTCCGCCTCTTGCTGACCCTGGAAGAAGAAGGGTTCGTCGACCGCCAGGACACGCACTACACCCTTGGGTGGGATCTGGCCCGCATTGCCCAGGACGTTGATCCCACCCCTGGACTGCTATCCCGAGTCAGCGACGTGGTGGTGGAGATCGCCGAGATGCTCAACGAAACGGTAACGCTGAGCGTGCGCCACGGGAAGTACGACCTGGATCTCGTGCAGCAAGCGTCTCCCCGCGCCATTGGCATGTCGATGACCGAGCTGCAGGGCCAGCGCTGGCCATTGCACGCCTCGGCTACTGGAAAGCTGCTCCTCTCCGAATTGGATAAGGAATCGATCCGCATTGCTACCGGCAGCAAACTGGAAAAGCTGACGGGCCAGACGATCACCACATGGAAAGCCTTGGATGCCGAGCTGGATCAGATTCGCGAACGCGGCTGGGCAAGCACCATTGATGAATTGGAAGTGGGAATCATTTCCGTGGCCGTCCCGATCCGCGGCGCTGGCAACGATCTCATCGGAATGCTCGCCTACATGGCGCCGCGCCACCGCGTGGACACCGAAAAGCTGGAAGTGCAGAAGATCGAGGGCCTGCTTGAAGGCGCCAAGATGGTCCGCCGACGCATCGTTTCGATGACCGGGGAATAGGTCCGGGAAATGCTGGCGTGCAGCAACCTGCGTCGCCTGGTTGGCTCTGCGGAGCAGTGACTGAGCTCATAGACCTTTGATTGACACGTCATCGACTTTCGAGATGGATCGGAGTAGCGTCCAAGGTATGAGGCCAACGGAAATCCCGTGACCATCTTGAAACGGAAAGTGGGTCCATCATGGCTCAGTATGATGTAGCAGATCGTTCGGCAGTAGTCACCGGCGCCGGTTCGGGCATCGGCCAGGCTATCGCCATCCTCTTAGCCGCCAACGGAACCAAAGTGGTGGTCCAGGACCTCAATGCCGAGGCCGCGGGCGCTACCGTGGAAACCATCAAGGCCGCAGGCGGAGAAGCTGTAGCTGTTGCAGGAGATGCCAGCTCTTCGGCTGTCATCGACGAAACCATCAAGGCCGCCAACGCCATGGCTCCATTGAAGATCGGCGTCAACAACGCAGGCATCGGCGGCCGCGCCGCCAAGGTGGGCGAGCTGACCGACGAGGACTGGGACAAGGTCATCTCCGTGAACCTCAACGCCGTCTTCCGCGGAACCCGCGCCCAGGCCAACGCCATGAGCGAGAACGGGGGAGGGTCCATCGTGAACATGGCCTCGATCCTCGGCTCGGTGGGCTTCGCCGGCAGCTCCGCCTACGTTTCCACGAAGCATGCCGTGGTGGGCCTGAGCAAGACGGCCGCCGTGGAGTATGCCACCTCAGGGGTACGCGTGAACAGCGTGGCCCCGGGCTTCATCGACACCCCGCTGCTGCAGCAGATGCCCAAGAAAGCCTATGACGCGCTGGTCGACAAGCACCCGATTGCCCGCTTGGGCAAGCCGGAAGAAGTGGCGGCGCTAGTGGCCTTCCTGGCCAGCGATGCCGCGTCCTTCGTGACCGGCAGCTACCACCTGGTCGACGGCGGCTACACCGCCGTATAGCCCGTCGGATCAAGCGGATACGGTGCGGAGCTGTGCCGCATCCGCTGGTTTATTGCTCCTGGCGAGCCCGCGAATCCAAGCAATGAGCCTCAGGCGATTCCAATGCCTTGGAGCCGTTAGCCAGCTCATGTTTTTAGCCGAAACGGAATAAGTTGCTTGCGGAGGTAGTTACGCTGTGCAACTACAATTTCCAATTCAGGAGTCCCGCCCCATGGATCTGTTTTCCCCTCTCGCCCTCGGCGACCTCAAGCTGTCCAACCGCCTGGTCATGGCACCGCTCACCCGCTCTCGCTCTGGCAAGGACGGCGTGCCCAACGCAGATGTCGTCGAGTACTACCGCCAGCGCGCGTCCCTGGGCCTGATCGTCAGCGAGGGCACCTACCCGAGCTTTGCTGGCCAGGGCTTTGTCCGCCAGCCGGGCCTGGTCACCGAGGAGCAGATTGCCGGCTGGAAGAAGGTTACCGACGCGGTGCACGCCGAAGGTGGCCTCATCGTTGCCCAGGTCATGCACGCCGGACGGGTCACCCACCCGGAAACCACCGGTGCAGACTACGTCGAGGCACCAAGCGCCATCGCGGTTGAAGGCGAGTCACGCACCTATACCGGAAAGCATGCGTACCCGGTTCCGCATGCCCTGGACACCGAAGAACTCCCAAGGATCATCGAGGAATTTGTTGCCGCTTCGCGCAACGCCATCGCCGCCGGATTCGACGGCGTGGAGCTTCACGGGGCCAACGGCTACCTGCTGCACGAGTTCCTGGCGCCTTCGGCCAACACCCGCACCGACAACTACGGTGGCTCCCCGGAGAACCGGGCCCGCTTTGTCATCGAGGTAGTTACCGCTGTCGCTGAAGCAATTGGCGCTGGCAAGACCGGCCTGCGCATTTCGCCGGAACACAATGTCCAGGGCGCGGTAGAAAATGATCGTGCGGATGTGCTGGCTACCTACACCGCGCTGGTCCAGGGCATCGCGCCACTGGGGCTGGCCAACCTGAGCATCCTGCACCATGACCCAGCCGGCGAGCTGGTCCAGTCGCTGCGCAAGGCCTTTGGCGGACCGGTGCTGCTGAACACCGGCTTCGCGGAGATCACCACTTATGAGGAAGCCGCTCGCGTGGCTGCCGAAGGTTGGGGCGAAGCGGTTGTTGTGGGCCGCCCTGCGATTGCCAACCCGGATCTGGTGCGCCGCTGGAAGGAACAGCTGCCGCTGAACGAACCAGATTTCGCGACCTTCTACACTGAAGGTCCCAAGGGCTACATCGACTACCCCTTCTGGGAGAACTAGCCTCTAAAACTTCTGACTTAGTTTAGATGAAGCCACCGCTTCCGTTCGTAAACGGAAGCGGTGGCTTCTCCAGATCCAGCGAGCTACACGTCATGCTCTAGAAGAGTTTGAGTTGTCGCACAGAGATGTTCGACCTTTGGATAAAGCTTGCTCGGTAGTTCGCTGTTGCCTATGGCCTCGGATTCGTTTTCGAAAACTTCTGCCATGGCGATAGGCAGAGCGTACGTCATCGCACTCACTGTCATCCGCAACCACTCTTCATCTATTTTTGCTTCACGAGCAAATCTTGACCAATGCTTTGATGAGACTCTCCCGAACTGTCGCTCGCCCCCGATGGACATGGCGGCCTTCCGCAATCCATCGTTTTTCTTCGGAAAACCGTCGTTACTAACGTGTTCGTAGGGCAAGCCAGATGCGATGTCATAAAATGGCGCAAGCTGCACACGGCCATCAGGGAGATGGAGTATCGAGTAGTTCTTGCCGTGTGCGTCGGGAGCTCCCAAAAGGTAATTTCCTATTAGGCCTTCAATGAATTTTTGAACTTCAGTTTCAGGAGCACGAGCTTCTCGAAGGGTCTTAATGATCTTGAGTGCGCTGGGTCCTCGGTTCGACTCGTACTTGTTTGTAGGTAAGGTCGAAGTGGCCTGGCAGAAGTCTTCTTGATGGACCCGATAGACGTTGTTTCCCTCAATAAGCCGATCGTACCGTTTCACCACGATTGTCGATTGCCCGTCAAACTGCGTGAAGTTGGTTTCGGCAACTTGTAATCCCATGCGTCCCAAAGTCTTCAGGCATAGGTGCTCATTGAGTGCTTGATCTCGAAAATCTTGGATGCCGGGCTTGAAAATGTGGGTTGTCGGTTCGCTGCCAGTGGCTTCATGCCATCCGTCCTGCCATCTCAAAGCGAATTTGCTTTGAGCTCCAGCTAGTGACCACCTTTCACGACCGACAGTCCACGATCCTTTCGGAGACGAAGATAAAACCCTGATGCGTTGACCGATTTCATTGTCGTTGCAAGCCACGAGTTCACCTGCGGAACGCGTTAACTCGTCAATTTCATCCGGCCGTACGAACTGCACTGCTCCTGCACATTCAAACCCAATATGCTCAAGTAAGGCGAAGGGATTCTTTGCCGAAATGCCAAAGTCATCAGCGAACGACTGGCGGACAGCTTCGCCTTCCGGAATTAGCCCCTCGATGAACGGATCAGTAATAGAGCGCTGGTAAGGGGTCTCTCGATAGGGCATTGCCAGGGATAATCTGGCTTGTCTAGAATCTTGTGGGACGAATTGAAATTTTCTGTTACCGGAATGATCTTGTTGAAGGATTCCGACAGGCTGCCCGTATAAAAAGGTCACGAGTTCTTTCATCGCGGGCCCTGTTCGTTGTTCTCATCTTTATTGTCCGGTTCATTGCATTCGTCATTATCAAGAAGTGCTTGATCCTGCTCGCTTTCTACGTCGTTCGCGGTGCTTGAGTTGCGATCGAAAGTCGAAGCATCTGAACTAGGCAACCCTTTTCTAAGGGACTGTTGCAACGCCGATTGACCGAGATCGGAGGCGGCTAGGTTTCGGATGCCTGTTTGGTTGCGCAGTTCTTTGGCGAACTTTTGGAATGAGGATTCGCCGAGCCCCGATGCGGCTAGTTTTCGGAAGGCCGATTGACCTATGTTCGAGGGTGCCAATCTTGGGAAAGAGGACTGATCCAAACTCGAGGCTTTTCTAATTGCTTCCGACGCGGCCGGAGAGATACGAGCTATCGAATGGTAGCGGTCTTCATCTGATGACTCGATTTCGGGTTCAGCATTGAAAGAAAGATTTATTGATATCCCGAGTGCTTCAAAGGTATCTAACACCTTGCCGAGTTCAGCTCTCGTGCGTACACCCTGCTCCAGGCCTATAAGCCATTTGCGCGAAACGCCTGCGCGGTCGGCTAGGGCTTCTTGAGTGAGGCCGAGTTTCATCCGGGCATCATGCACGAATGCTCCGAGTTCCTTTTGGGTCGAAACGTCGCGATTCATGAAACCTCCTGTTGTGCACGTATATACACATTATTATAAGTGAACGTACGTGCACAATCAAGAAGGTGAATATACGTACACTTTTACGAAAGTATACGTTTGTTCATATTGATTAATGTGAATGAACGTGCGCGTAGGCTTAGGTCACTGGGCAACAGGGAGGTTTCAATAGCGAAAGCTTTTGCGTCAAATCGCTCTTGATGAGCTTTTTCATTTGCGCAAAGTCCAGGTCATCTCGATCGCCGAACTTCAGCACCGGAAAAGAGTATGAGGATTTTCGGCAGTCAGAAGTGCTCTTGGTACCTCAAAATAGGGGAGCTGAACGCAGGCCAGGCGTAAAGGGAGCCGGCTATGGGTCCCTCCAAAGCGATGGTATGAATTCCCCTTACTATCACTTTCTTAGAAAATGATAGTAAGGATCCGTGTTGCTATCACTATCCGCTTGGTGGGTGGTGGCGACGTAACCAGTCGAGGAGCAGCACGTGGAAAAAGGAGCGGATCAACGATCCCGTCCGGCACCATTGTCAGGGGCAACTGAACGCTTTGTTCGATGAACGTCCGGCTTTCCAGACCGTATTACCGTAACCGGTACAAGTCCGGTTGGGCCCCGCCGCATCGAGGCGTAGCACAAACACCTCGAGGAGCGAGATGGGCAGACCGCAGAAGATTCCTATGAGCCCATCAGGGTTTCGGCGGCAATGCGCATATGCTCGGAGATTTCCGCGCTGACCGCGGCCCTGTCGCCAGCTTCGATGGTGTCCACCAGCTTGAAATGCCGTGCGACATCCATATTGCGCACCCCGCGTTCGTAGCCGCCGAACATGATGGACATGCGGATGGAGCCCTCAAGCTGATCCCAGGCATGCAGCAAGGTGTCATTCTCGGACAGCCGGCACAGAGTGCGGTGGAACTCGAGATCCGCTTCGATCCGCTCCTCGATTTCATGGCCCTCGAGTTGCTCCATGGTGCTGACCGCGGAGCGCAGTTGCGCGAGAGCGTCTGAAAGGTCTTCGCGCTGCAGCAACGTCGTTGCCGCCAGGGTTTCCAGCGAGGCACGCACCGCGAAGATGTCCTGGATTTCCTTGTTGTCCAGGTGGCGAACTGACAACCGGCCGCGTTCGCCTGCGGAGACCAGGCCTTCCTGCTCCAGCTGGCGCAAGGCTTCGCGCAAGGTGCCGCGGCTGATCTGCATGGAGGCAGACAGCTCTGTTTCCACCAGATGGGTGCCTTGCTCCAGTTCACCGGTCGTGATGGCGCGGCGCAGGGCGATCAGAGCCTGCTCGCGCAGGCTCTTTTTCCGAAGCCCCACCAAGGAAGAATCGGCCATAGCCATAAAGCGCCCCTCAATCTTGGAGATCAACTGTTGATTGTTAACTGTTGATTTTAGCGCCTTTGGCGGGTGCGTCGAGAGCAACGCACCCGCCAAAGGCGATCGTTCTGGTGGATTACCCGGCGAGCTAGCCGAGTTCGGAGAGGACCTTGGACACAATCGCGCTGATCGACAACCCATAGCGGTCATGGAGTGTTGGCAATGCGCCCGCATCCAAGAACTCATCGGGCAGGCCGATGGGAACGACCTTAGAGGAAACACCGCCGCGGATCATGGTGGAAGCCAGAGTTTCGAACAACCCGCCGATGACCGAGTGGTTTTCCAGCGTGACTACCAGACGGTCCCCGGCCACCTCCTTCAGAACTGTTTCCGAGTCGAAGGGCTTGATGGTGGGGGAGTGGACCACGGAAACGTCCACGTTGTGCTTGGCCAGTTCCTTCGCGGCATCCAGTGCGCGCATGGTCATCAGGCCGCTGGAGACGAAGACGACGTCACGTCCACCGCGTAGTACTTTTGCCTTGCCCAATTCGAAGCTGTAGTCGTATTCATCCAGGACGGTAGGCACCTTGCCGCGCAGCAGGCGCAGGTAGGTTGGCCCTTCAGAAGCCGCTAGCTGCGGCACCGATTGCTCGATGTCCACCGAATCGCAGGGATCCACGATGGTCAGGTTCGGCATCCCGCGGAAGATGGCAATGTCCTCGGTGGCCTGGTGGCTCGGGCCATAGCCGGTGGTCAGCCCGGGCAGGCCGCCCACGATATTCACATTGAGGTTCGGCTCGGCGATATCCAGGCACAGGAAGTCATAGGCCCGCCGGGCCGCGAACACCGAATAGGTGGAAGCAAAGGGAATCATGCCCGTTTCGGCAAATCCCGCGGCGGCCCCGAACAGCAGCTGCTCGGCCATGCCCATCTGGAAGAAGCGCTCGGGATGCTGCTGGGCGAAGATGTGCATATCCGTGTACTTGCCCAGATCGGCAGTCAGGCCCACGATGCGCGGATCCTGCTCGGCCGCCTTGGCCAGGGCATGGCCGAAAGGCGCTGGCGCGGTCTTCTGGCCGGGCTCCGCGAAGGAGGCAATCATGGCCGAGGTTTTCAAGCGTGGTTTGGCGGTGGCAGACATTTAGGAGTTGCTCCCTTCGAAGCCTTCGGTGAGTTGGTCGCGGCAGATCTGCCATTCGTTGTCTTCAATGCGCATGAAGTGGGCCTTCTCGCGGTTTTCCAGCAGCGGAACGCCGCGGCCTACCTTGGTGTCGCACAGGATGACCGAAGGGCGCGAGGCCAGGGCGGCCTGGGCCGTGATGTTGTCGAAGGCCTGCAGCAGCGCTCGCGGGTCATTGCCGTTGATCCGCTGGGCGTACCAGCCGAAGGCCTCCCACTTTTCGGTGACCGGTTCGGTGCGCAGCACGCCGGCGGTCGCGCCATCGGCTTGCAGGGCATTGATGTCCACCATGGCCGTCAGATGGCCCAGCTGGTGGTGTGCGGCACCCATGGCCGCTTCCCAAGTGGAGCCTTCATCGAGTTCGCCGTCGGAGAGGAAATTGATCACCCGTTGGGTCCTGTTCTGGTGGCGCAGCCCCAGGGTCATGCCCACAGCGATGGACAGGCCGTGGCCCAGCGAGCCGCCGGAGATTTCCATGCCCGGGGTGTAGGTGGACATTCCGGACATCGGAAGCCTCGAATCGTCCGACCCGTAGGTTTCCAGCTCTTCCACCGGGATGATGCCCGCTTCGGCCAATGTGGCATAGAAGCCGATGGCGTAGTGGCCGGTGGAAAGCAGGAAGCGATCGCGGTCTTCCCAGTCAGGTTCTGCCGGACGGAAGTCCAGCTGGTCCGCGTAGACGGCCGCGAACATGTCCGCAGCACCCAATGCTTGACCTACATATCCTTGGCCCTGCACCTCGCCCATGTTCAGCGAGTGGTGGCGGATGCGGTAGGCGGCGTCGCGGACCCTTTCGGTGCGCTGGCCCAAAGTCAGCGTCTGGTTGTCGGTGGCTGCAATTGCCATGGGAAGTCCTTTCAGGAATTCAACGGGTCGGGGTTCGGGTTGGCTAACCGAGTCAGACGCAACTTGCCTGCGGATTCTCGGCGATGGCTTGGTCAGCAAGGTGGCGTTCGCGAGGGCCCCAGGTTTCCTTGGTGACCAGAGCCGCCCACAGGCCGATTAGCGCGTAGCCGATGAAGAGCGCGGCCGGGCCCATCCAGCCGAACTGCATGAAAAGCAAAGTGGTGATGAACGGGGTGAAACCGGAAACCATGGCCGAAATCTGGTAAGCCAGTGAGGCGCCGGAGGAGCGGGTCTTGGCCTGGAAGAGCTCCGGGAACCAGGCCCCCTGGGCACCTGCCATGGAGTTCTGGCAGATGGCATAGGAGATCACGATCGTGGCAATGATCATCAGGAACGAGCCGGTGTTGACCATGAGGAACATCGGAATGCCGAAGAGCGCGGCAAAGGCGCAAGCGAAGAGGTAGACGGTGCGACGTCCAACGCGATCGGTGAGCCGGCCCCAGCGGTAGGTCGCGTAGATGCCGATGGCCGAGGCGATGCTCAAGGCGGTCAGCGTCTGCCAGTTCGCGGCCAAGCCAGTGGTGTGCAGGTAGGAGATCATGTAGGTGATGGAGACCGCGTAGCCCGCGGTCTCGGCAATGCGAAGCCCGATGCCGCGCAGGATATTGCGCCAGTCGGTGCGAATGACATCCTTGATCGGCGACTTGACGATCTGCCCTGATTTCTTCACGTCATCGAAGACCGGGGACTCCGGGACCTTCGAACGGATGACCAGTCCCACGATCACCAGCAGCAGGCTGGCCAGGAACGGAACACGCCATCCCCAGTCGCCAGGCAACTGCACGCTGACCAGGAACACCAGATTGGCCAGCAGCAGCCCTACCGGGAATCCGGACTGGACAATCCCGGTGAACCTGCCCTTTTGCTTCCATGGCGCGTGTTCGTAGGTCATCAGGATTGCCCCGCCCCATTCGGCGCCGAAGGCCAGGCCCTGGACGATGCGCACGAAGACCAGAAGCGCTGGAGCCAGCACGCCGACCTGCTCGTAGGTGGGCAGCACGCCGATGAAGAATGTGGCAAGACCCATGACGATCAGCGAAGTGACAAGCACCGGCTTGCGCCCGATCTTGTCACCGAGATGGCCGCCGATGATCCCGCCCAAGGGCCGGGCAGCGAAACCTACGCCCAAAGTGGCGAAGGATGCAAGCGTTCCCGTGAGCGGGTCAGCGCCGGGGAAGAATGCGTGTCCGAAATACAGGGCGGCCGCGGTGCCGAAGCCGATGAAATCGTAGGTTTCAATGGTGGCTCCGACGCTGGAGCCTATCGCGACGCGCTTGGCGTCCTTGGTGCCGTGGATCGGGCCACGCATTTCTAGAGCTTCGCTGCTCATGAGTGGCTCCCTTCGTGAGTTGTGGGATGCGGGCAATTTTCATTGTTGACAGTCAACACTAATAGAAGTGTGAGCGACGGCACAAGTTCTGTCAAGAGAAAATTTAACAGTTGACTGTCAACAGTAAACAAAACTATCGTGGTGTGCACCACAAACTTCTGGTGCGTTTGTCCAGAGCAGAGCACCGCAACCACCAAGTTCGCCTCATCGTTGTTCGGGCGGGCCGTATTGAAAGCAGGAATCCGATGAATCAAACCCAGCGCACTGCAGTACTGACCGGTGCCACCTCGACACAGGGGATCGGCATCGAAACCGCCCGGCACCTGGCCCGGGAAGGCTGGGGCATAGCGATTCTGGATCTGGACCACTCCGCATCCGAGCGCGTAGCCACGGAGATTGCAGAGGAATTTGGCGTGCCGGCATTCGGCCACCAGATCGACGTTGCCGACGAATCCTCGGTCGCCGCGGCCCAGGCGGCGGTGGCAGCCCGCGTCGCCGCGGGGGAACTGCCTCCTACCGGCGCCGTCGTGAACATCGCGGGGATTACCTCCCCGGTGGATTTCCTGGATACGACTTTGGAGATCTGGAACAAGATCATGAACGTCAACGCCACGGGCACTTACCTGGTGACCAAGGCATTCCTGCCGGAAATGATCGAGAGCGGATGGGGACGAGTGATCAACATGTCCTCTGTCTCTGCTCAGCGGGGCGGCGGAGTATTCGGCAAGGTCCCGTATTCCTCAGCGAAAGCGGCAATCCTTGGGTTCACCAAGGCGCTGGCCCGCGAGATCTCGGCCAGCGGCGTCACCGTCAATGCGATTGCGCCGGGCGCTGTGGATACCAACATCCGTGTTGGCAGCACCGACGAGCAGGAGGCGGCCATTGCCGCGGGCATCCCCATTGGGCGCACCGCAACCACCGGAGAAGTCGCATCGGTCATTGGTTTCCTGGCCTCCGAAGGCGCTTCCTACCTGACCGGCACCACCATTGACATCAATGGCGGCAGCCACATGCATTAGCAGTTCCAGGTTTGGGCCAGTCCAAGGACTAGAAGAAGCCAGTGGCCACGCCCCGAATAGTTCGGGGTGTGGCCGCTGGCCTATTGTCATGTTCTGGCGGCGGCTATCCGAACCAGGGCTTCTCGGCAGCCGCCAACGTCCCGTCATTCTTGGCCATGTTCAGCCACTGGTTCACGTATTCCTGGAACTCGTCATCGCCCAGCGGCAGCAAGTAGGCTTTCTGGGAGAAATTGAATGGCTGATCCGGGTGCACCGCGCACAGCTCAGGGTGCTCGTTGGCCACCCAGCGGGTTTCCGAAGCATCGGTGGTCATCACGTCGGCACGCCCGGCAATGATCTCATCGAAGATCTTGTTGTTGTCCTCGAAACGGATGATCTCGCCCTTCGGGTAGTTCGCATCAGCGAACTTCTCGTTGGTCCCGCCAATCGGGGTGATGGAACGGACCCCGGGCTGGTTGATTTCCTTGACCGTGTCGTACTTCTCCACGTTCTCGCACAAGGTGATGGGCGTCTTGCCCTCGTCCAGGGTGGCTTCGCTGTAGTAGGCCTGCTGGGCGCGTTCCATGGAAATGGATACCCCGCCCACGGCGATATCGCATTCGGAGAGGAAGTCCGGCATCAAGTCCTTCCAGGAGGTCTGGATGAACTCGGGTTCTGCGCCCATCGACTCGGCAAGATTCTTGGCCATCGTGATGTCGATTCCCGACCATTGCCCGGTGTCCGGGTCAAGATAGGTGAACGGCCGGTAGTCCCCGGTGGTGCAGACCTTCAGCGTTCCGGCTTCAGCTACGCTGGCCAGTCGGGTCCTCTCGGAAGCTGGCTCCTGGGCGTCGCCGGAATCCGGGGCTGGAGCCGAACAGCCTGCAAGGAACAAGGCTGCGCATAGGGCCAGCAATGGCAACCGGCGGGTGATGGACGGATTCTTCTGCGAACTGTCGGTCATAGCCCATCAATCTATAAGCGGTCCAAGTCAGGGCACAAGAGTTCCGGATTTTCTTACGCGAGCAGAAATCAGCCGGCAGCAGGAACCGCTGCGGTCAGGTCCAGCGCGGCCACGAGATCCTTGCTGTGCTGATGTTCCGCATTGCCCAGGAAATCGTTGAGCGGACGATGCTCCACCAGCTCGCCCTCGTAGAACACGGCTACGTCGTCACTCACATAGCGGATCACGTCCATGTCGTGGGAGATGACCACCAGGCTCAGCCCCATTCGCTCGCGCAAATCAAGCAGCAGGTCCAGGATGTGGCGCTGGGCTACCGAATCCAGTGCCGAGGTGGACTCATCGCAAATCAATACCTGGGGGTCGGTCAGCAGCGCCCGCGCGATGGCCAGGCGCTGGAGCTGGCCGCCGGAGCACTGGCCGGGCCGGCGATCCAGTAATTGCTCGGCCAATCCCACCTGGGCCATGGCTTGCGCCATGCGTTCTCCGGCCTGGATTGCCGGCAGCCGGTGCACCGCCGCGCTCATCGACGTGCGGATCGAAAGCCGGGGATCGAAGGACGAGTACGGTTCCTGGGCAATGACCTGCACTCGCGTTGCTTCGCCATTGCGGCGCGTATCGATGATCCGTCCGGTCGTTGGCTCTTCCAACCCGGCCAGCAGCCGGGCGAAGGTGCTCTTGCCCGAACCGGAGCGGCCCACCACTCCCAGGACCTGGCCGCCGTGCAGGCGCAAGCTTGTGGGCTTCAATGCTGCCGGACCCTTTGCGCGGCGCGTGTAGTTCTTGCCCGCATCCACTGCTTCCAGCAAGCATGCGGAATCCTTCATTCGTGGCGTGCGCAGGGGAGGCAAGCTGGCTTCCATCAGCTCGCGTGTCTTGGAATGGCGGTCCTTGGAGAAGATGTGCGCGGTGGGGCACTGGTCCACAATTTGCCCGTCGCTGACAACCACGACGCGGTCGGCAATGTGCCGGATGCTGGCAATGTCGTGGGTGATGAACAGGACGCCCACGCCACGTTCCTGCTGCTTGCGGCGCAACAATTGCAGCACTTCGGCCTTGAGAATCGAATCCAAGGATGACGTTGGTTCATCAGCCAAAATGAACTCCGGGTCAGCGGCCAAGGCGATGGCCAGCATGGCGCGTTGGGCCATCCCGCCGGAAAGCTGGTCCGGGCGCTGGCCGGCAATCTGCTGGGCAGGGGACAGGCCTACTTCTTCGAGCAAGGACAGCACCTGCTGCTCGTGCTGGCGGGCTTTGCCCCAGCCGTGGGCTCCCAGGGCTTCGAGCAGATGCGCGCGGATGGTCAGCCGCGGGTTCATCACGCGCTTGGGCTGCTGGAACAGCATGCTGATGCGCCGTCCGCGCACCGAGTCCATGGCCTTCTCGTCCAGCTGGTCAAGGCGCTGGCCGTCAAGCAGGATCTGCCCCTCGGCACGCAACTGCTGGGGCAGCAGGCCGATGATCGCCTTGGTGAGCAGCGTCTTGCCGGAACCGGAACGCCCGACAACCGCCACCAATTCGCCCGCTCGCAGGGCGCCGCGTGCCTCGGAAAGCAATCGCTGATCGCCGGAGCTGACCGAAAGGTCAATGAATTCAAGTTCTCTAGTCATGGGCTTCCGCCTTGGCCTCGGTGGCAAGCACGTCCTGCCCGCCCAGCACGTGGGTGATTCGATTGCCCAGCAGGGTGACGCAGAAGCTGACCAGGAAGATGGCTGCGCCCGGCGCAATCAGGCCCCAAGGGGAGCGGATGGCATGGGGCTGGGCTTCGGCGAGCATTGAACCCCAGTCGGACTGCGGCGGCTGGACGCCGATGCCCAGATAGGACAAGGAGCCGAGCAATACCAGCAGCAGACCGAAGCGCAATGCCGCCTGGGCCAGCACCGGTCCAGCCACGAAGGGCAGGACGTGGTGGCGCAGGATGAACCAGCGCGAAGCGCCGACATGCCTGGAGGCTTCGACGTGGTGGGTGGATAAGGCCTGGGCCGCCATGGAACGCACCAACCGTGCGGTGGGGGTCCATGCCACGACGCCCACGGAAAGCACCATGGTGAAGAATCCGGGACCCATGACCGCGATGATCAGCAGCGCAATCACGATTTCGGGCAGCGCGAGCAGCAAGTCGTTCACGCGCAGGAAGAGCTCATCCAGCCACCCGCCGCGCACCGCGCTGAGCAGGCCCAGTGCGGTGCCAACCAGCAGTGCGAACAGCGTGGTGATCAGTGCTACCGATAGCGAGAACCGGCCACCGTGCAGCACCCTGCTCAAGGTGTCGCGGCCCAGGGCATCGGTGCCCAGCAGATGAGACAGGCTGGGACCTTGCAACCGGTCCGCCAGGTTCTGGGCGTCGGGGTTGTAGGGGGAAATCCACGGAGCGGCGATGGTCAGGACGACCACCGCCAGCAAGATGAACGCGGGAGGGAAAAGCAGGATTTCCCTGGAATGATTCCTAGCCATGTCGTACACCAATCCTCACATTGGGATCGCTGATCCTGTGCACCAGGTCAACGATTCCGGTCACCACTACAGCACAGGTGACGACCACCACCACGCCACCCTGGGCGACCGGGATATCGGCATCGACGATGGAGTCGAAGATCAGCCGGCCCATTCCGGGAATGGCGAAGATGACTTCCACGATGACCGACCCGCCCAGCAGTCCGGCAAACCAGACACCCACCATGGTCCACAGCGGCAGCAAACCGTGGGGAACCACATGGCGGACCAGCCCCTGGGTGCTGCTCAGCCCGCGGGCGCGGGCGGCCAGCACGTGCTCGGAGTCCAATGCCTGGCGCACCCCAGAGCGCACCGCGACGGTGAAGAAGCTGATGGGGCGCAAGGCCAGAATGAAGACCGGCAGCACCATCGAGGCCGGGGATTCGAAACCGGCCGAGGGAAGCAGCGAGAAGCGCACCGCGAAGAGCAGGACCAGCAGCGGAGCCAGCGCATATTCGGGGATGGCAATCAACGCATGGGTCGCCGAGATGATCAGCCTATCGGGCCACCTCCCGGCACGGGTGGCCGACAGCACTCCCAAGACAATGGACACGGCGATGGCCACCACCAGCGCGCTGCCGGCCAAGGACAGGGTGACGCCAATGGCCGGCAGCACCTGGTCGGCTACCGGGGTGCCGCTGATATGCGAGATGCCCATGTCTCCAGTGGCGAACCGGCCCAGCCACCGTCCGAACTGCACCAGCATCGGGTCGTGCAGGCCGAATTGCTGTGCGTAGGCCTGCACCGTTGCCTCGTCGGCGGCCCCGATATCCATGCGGGCGCGCAGCAAGGACCGCACGGGGTCCCCGGGGGAAACGAAGGGGACCAGGAATACCGCGAAGGATGAAAGCAGAACTGCTGCGCCGAGTCCAATGGCCCGGCGCAGCATGATGGCTAGAGGAGACACGCTAGCTGGTCTTCGCCAGATCCTTGGTCAGCACGTAGCGGGTCAGCGGGTCCTGGACGTAGCCCTGGACCTTGGCTCCCACGCCGTCGATAGCCTGCTCGTTGACCAGCCAGGCGTTCGCGGCGTCGTCGGCGAGCAGATCCCCTGCCTGGCGGTACAGGTCGTGGCGCTGGGCCTCGTCCTTCTCTGCCAGTGCCTGGCCGATCAGCTGGTCGTAGTCCTTGTTGCAGTAGTGGCTCAGGTTGTAGCCGCCCTCGCAGGTGTAGTCGGACTGCAGGAAGCCGATCGGATCGGCAATGTCGATCATCCGGTTGCGCTGACTGAGGATCATGTCGTAGTTGCCGGCCAGCACATCCGGTTCCGCGGCGCCGTAGGACTTGGTCACCACATTGGCCTGCAAGCCGATCTGCTTGAACTGCTCCTGGATGATGGCGCCCACGCCGGCGAACTCCGCGCGTTCGGTGATCGCAATGATTTCCAGGGGCTTGTCCTGCTGGTATCCGGAAGCTTCCACCAGCTTCTTGGCTTCTTCGATATTCACCTGCGGCACGGCCAGATCCGGGTTGGCCCAGGGCTCGCTCGGGGCGAAGGGGCCGGTGGCAGGCTGCGCTGCGCCTTCGTAGATGCTGGCGGCCATGGCCGGCAGATCCAGGGCCATGGTGGCGGCCTTGCGCCGCTCCCGGCTCTCGAATGGAGCGCGCGAGTTGTTCAGGTACAGGGTCGAGGTGCGAGGCGAGTCGGCCTTGAGCACGCTGATCTTGCTATCGGCTTCCAGAGCCGCCAGGCTGGTGGCCGGGATGGACATGGAAATGTCCGCTTCTCCGGTCTGGACCTGGGTGGCGCGGGTGGCGCCTTCGGTGATGTAGCGGATTTCGCCGCCGGCCAGCTTCACCTCTCCGTCCCAGTAATTCGCGTTGCGGTCCAAGGTCAGGGACTGCCCGGCTTTTTCGGAGACCGGGGCAAATGGTCCGGTGCAGTGCTCCATCGGGTCGATGCCCTTGCCGGTGTACGCGGCAGGGGAAAGCACGCCGGCGTTCACGCTGGCCATGCGGTAGGGCAGCAGCGGATCCGCGGCGGGGGTGGTGACGCGCACGGTATCCGCGTCCAGGGCCTGGACCTTCTTGATGGTCTTGGGGTTCACCGCACGCGCTGGGGCGGTGGCCTTGAGCACATGGTTCAGCGAGCCGGCAACGGCCTTGGCATCCATGGCGGTGCCATCCTGGAACAGCACGTTCTTGCGCAGCTCGAAATCCCATTCGGTATCCGAGGACTGCTTCCAGGAAGCAGCGAGCATCGGCTCAACGGTTTTGGTGCTCTGGTTGTATTTGGCCAGGGTTTCCAGGCAACCGGCGATGGAGAGCACATAGGCGTCGTCGCTTTCCAGCGCCCAATTGGATACCGGGGCGCGGAAATTGGCCACGACCACGCGGGCTTCCGAGTCCGCGGCTTGTTCCGGGGCGGAGCTCGCAGGGGTGGAGCTGCAGGCGGTCAGCGCCAGGGCAATGGCCGCAAAACCTGCGGCAACGCTCAATCGTCCAAGTTTCATGGAAATCCTTCGGCATTACGTGATGGATTGGCATCTAATGCAATAGAGCCTCGGTAAGCGTACCCTAATTAGTTGACTCGTTTTGCTGATTATGGCCCGGCAAGGAAAGCGGAGGAAAAGCCCCCGCAGGGAGCCTGGGAAGAGTGGAAGCTGAGTAGTGCAAAGTTGGGGTGCCCCGTGGAAATTCTGCGAGGGCAGCGCGTCATGTGTCGCATTTCACGCACCCTGGGTCTGCAGGCCTGAACGCCTCACGAGCGATGCGCCAAGCCAGGAAGCAACGACCAGCGGAATGATGAGAACCAGCCACGGCAGGAATCCGGGGATGTGGCCCTGGCCGGCCTGGGACAAGAGCCAGCCCACCAGCAAATTCCCCAGTAGCACCGCCAGGCCGCCGCAACTGGACAGCAAGCCGAAGTAGGATCCGGTACCCCGGTGTCCGGCGAATCCGGGAACGAGCGAAAGAGCTGCAGGGTGCACGCTCATATGCCCCAAGGCCAGCAGGGTGACCGCGCACAAGATGCGTACCGCCGCGGTATTCTCGCCAAAAGCCGTGGCGGGGAGAAATGCGAGTACGCCGAACCCCAGGGCGCTGGAGAAATATCCGCAACGCAGGGTCGCCGCCGAGCCGATCCGTGCGGCGAGCCATGCGATGGGCAATTGCAAGCCCAGAGTTAGCACGGAGATCCACGCGAAAACCAGTCCCAGCCACTGGGTGGGCAGGCCGGTGCGTTCCAATTCCAGGGGAATGGCCAAATAGAGCTGGTTGTATGCCAGCAGGTCCGAGGCATGCAAGGCGCAGAAGGCCACGAATTTCCGGTCCGCCAGGCAACGGCGCAGGCTGCCAGGCTGGGCCGGCCGCTTGGCCCGGGATCCAGCATGATCCAGCGAAGTGACTTCCGGAGCGTAGCGGCGCAATGTCGCAGCCAGGAACAGTCCGATGGCGATGAAGAAGATTGCCCCGAAACCTGCAACGGCCGCGAACCCCCAATCCCACAAGGCCGCTCCCACCAGCGGTCCAGCCACCGCGCCGATTTCTCCGGTGACGCTCAGCCACGCAAAGAGCGTGGCCCGCTTGGCTCCCGTGGGCTGGCCCCTGTCGCGCGCGGTCTGGGCCGCACCCACCAGAATGCTCAGGCCCGGAGAGAAAAGTGCCCCGCCGAATCCGGTGAGCAATGTGCCAAGGATGAACAACCAGAGCTTCGGGTCACCCAAGGATAGGGAGGCGGCCAGCGTGAAGAACCCGGCGGCGCGCACTGCGCAGCCAATGAGGATCATGCGCCGGGCGCCGAAGCGATCGGCCAGGCTGCCTCCGGCCAGGAAGAGGCCCTGCTGGGCGAAGGTCCGGATGCCCAGGATCAGGCCCACCGCGGCGCCTGCCAACAGGAAGTCGTTGGCCAGCACTACGGCAAGAAAGGGAACCACGGCGTAGAAGCCGATATTGAACAGCGTCTGGGTTCCCAGCAGTACCGGGACTTCGAAGCGGGACGTGCTGGTTTTCATGGACCTCGGGGAACGGGCAGGTGCGCTGCGGGCAGATCGGGCGGACTCTTTGATCTTAGCCAACTCCGGTGCCCTGGGACGGGTCCTGCCCGCCGGGGCTGCCCGGCAGGATCCGTACCGGTCCGAGGAAACTTGCTGCCCTGTCCAAGACGCCATCCATCGCCTTCAGCTCGCATTCCCAGAGCGTCAGCGATTCCCAGCCAAGTGCCGCCAGGCTATCGCGATTGCGCTGGTCCCGGGCGATGTTGGCATCCAGCTTGGGGTTCCAGTACCCGGTATTGGATGCGGGGCGCCGCTGGCCCACCGGGCAGTCGTGGCCGTGCCAGAAGCAGCCGTTGACGAAGATGGCCTTGCGCCGGGCGCTGAAGACCAGATCCGGGGATCCGGGAAGCTTTCCGCCCCGCAGCGGGATGCCGGGATGCGCAGCACGCAGCTGGGCAACTTGCCGTGCGGGCAGGACGCCGTGCACGCTGTAGCGGTACCCGGCGGCATGCAGCAACCGGCGCAGGACCAGTTCCGGTCCGGTGTTCTTGCTGGAGATGCGCGACATGAGCGCCGAACGCTGCGCCGCCGACATGATGTCCATAGTCCATTGTGCGCCGCGAACAGGCCGCGCACTGCTGGCTGGGCTTTGGCTGGATGGCTTGCCGGTGCCATCGGATGAAACCTCTTGCAACGGTTCCCAAACCTTGGCTGCCGCAGTAGCTTGGAGCTGGAATGGCCGGCCGGGATCGGGCCGGTCGGCAACAGGCAGAAGAATCGAGGGGGAGCCATGCGCGCAGCACGGTACTACGGCCAGAAGGACATCCGGATCGAGGACATCGATGAGCCGGTGCTGAAGCCCGGAACGGTGGCCATCGACGTGGCCTGGTGCGGCATCTGCGGCACCGATCTGCACGAATACCTGGAGGGCCCGATCTTCATCCCGCCGGCCGGGCATCCGCACCCGATCTCGGGAGAGAGCGCGCCGGTGACCATGGGCCATGAGTTCTCCGGAACCATTACCGCCCTGGGCGAGGGCGTCACCGGACTTGAAGTCGGCGAGCACGTCGTGGTGGAACCGTACATCATCCATGAAGATGTGGACACCGGCAAGGGCCAGCAGTACCAGCTCTCCGAGGACATGAACTTCATCGGCCTGGGCGGTCGCGGCGGAGGGCTATCGGAGAAAATTGTCGTGGAACGCCGCTGGGTGCATCCGATCGGCAAGATTCCCCTGGATGAGGCCGCGCTGATCGAGCCGCTGTCGGTGGCCCACCACGCCTTCGTCCGCTCCGGCGTCCAGGCAGGGCAGATAGCCATCGTGGGCGGTGCCGGCCCGATCGGCCTCCTGACCGCAGCGGTGCTTAAGGCCAAAGGGCTGACGGTCTACATCTCGGAACTCTCCGAGGCCCGCAAGGCCAAGGCGCGGGAAACCGGGGTTGCCGACGAGGTCTTTGATCCGAGGGACGGGGACGTGGCGGACAAGGTGCGCGAGGTGACCGGAGGACGCGGGGCCGATGCCGGATTCGAGTGCTCCTCGGTCCCGGTGGTGCTGGATATGCTCCTGGACGCGGTGGATCTCGGCGGGGTGATCGTCAACGTTTCGATTTGGGGGCATAAGCCGCAAGTGGACATGCCCAAGCTGGTCTTGAAGGAAATCGACCTGCGCGGCACCATCGGCTACGCCAATGACCATCCGGACACCATTGCCCTGGTGCAAAGCGGCAAACTGGACCTGGCCCCGTTCATCACCGGGCGCATCGGGCTCGACGAGCTGGTTTCCGAAGGGTTCGACCAGCTGATCAACAACAATGAGGAACACGTGAAGATCATTGTTGATCCGCGGGCCTAGCCTGCAGCTATCGGGGCCAGTTGGATCACTGGCACTGGCCCCCTGGCTGCGGCTAGTGGTGGTGTTCTGCCTGTTTCATTTTCCCAATGATTCCCGGGTCGATGTCTCCCGAACGATGAGCGCCGTGCTCGGAATGCGGTACCGCGAGTTCTCCAGCGGACGAAGCTGCCAACCCCAAACTGGCAACCGCCGCAACCGCAACCGAACCGGCAAACATGCTCCCGAGGACAACTAGGCTGCTGGAACGCACTGCCCGGTGCGGATAGTTCTTCCGCCGCTTGCGCTGCCACACGAAGACCGCCAGCACCGACAGCTCAAGCAGCAGCAAGGAAGCAATCGTGAGATCCAGATTCTTCGCTCCCTCCGGGAACCCCCAAAGGCCGGCAACAATGCTGGCTAAATGCACGGAGGAGACGAGCGCCAGGCAGGGGACCGCAAGCTTCACGGCAGGGGCCGCTGCCTTCAGCAGGCTGGCAACGGCGTACACCAGCGCCACCCCGGCCCAGGCCGCGGATGCTATCGCGCCGAGCCACGCCCACCACGGTGCCGGGGCGGACCCGACCCCGAATGCCGATGCCAGGCTGGCGGAGGAGGCCGCGGCCAGCGCCGCGACTCCCAGTCCGGCGATCCCGGCATAGAGGCCGCCGAAGGCAACGGAGCTCGCAACTGCATCTCGCCCTTGGATGGCAGGTTCGGTGGCAGGCTCCGTGGCCTCATGGGAAATCATGACCGTGCAGTATGGGCTGCTGGCGTCCGGTCCTGGGACAGGCCTACCGACAGCAGGACAATCGCGCTGGCTAGATGCAGGACGTTATCCGCACCGTTCAGGGCAATGATGTTCAGTGCTGTAGAGGCCAAGAAGAGGCCGAGGATGCCAACCAGGAGGTAGACGGCGCCCACCGTGGTGTTGGCGAGCTTGGAAGCACGCACGGATCCGAGCCCAGCGATGAGCAGTGCTGCGCCGATGGCCAGGTGGATGACGTTGTGAAGTGGATTGACCTCGAAAATGATCAGCTTCCCGCCCTCTGTTGCGAAGAAGTCCACGCCGGCAGTGACAAGGAACCCGAGCAGGCCGACGAGGAGGTACACGGCCCCGAAAATCGTTGCGAGCAAGCGGTTAGGCGATGTGCGCATGGCAATCAGTCCTTCCTGGGACACGGATTCTGGTCCGTGTCGAGTTTTGCGGGTTCCGGAAGGAACCCTGTAGAGGTTCTTCGGAGAAGGGCGGAAGGCGGATTGGTCTTGATTGGACTTATTTGCGGTTATCGGGCGCACCCAAGGATGCGGGTAGGCGTATAAGCTCCGGCACTCGGTGGAGAATGCTCTGGACCCTCCGGCAAGGAAGCTGATGCACTGAGACAGGGAGCCGAAGAGGCATCGGGCTGAAACAGCGAAGAGCATGTGAAGATCTTCGTGGATCCGCGGCTTCATTTTCCCGCTGGCCGATGCTTCGCGACTATGAGCTGAGCTTCATCTGCTCATAGGCATCCAATGCAGCCCGCCTCGATTGCTTCAGATCAACAATGGGGTCGGTAGCCAGCGGGGCATACTTTGCGACGTAGCTTCCCTGAGGGTCGAATTTCTTGGCCTGCAATTCCGGGTTGAAGACCCGGAAATATGGGGAAACGTCGGCTCCGCTGCCGGCGACCCATTGCCAATTGGCAGTATTGCTGGCGAGATCCGCATCAACCAGGGTGTCCCAGAACCAGCGCTCGCCGGCTTTCCAATGCACTTGCAGGTTCTTTACCAGCAGGCTGGCTGCGACCATTCGCACCCGGTTGTGCATCCACCCGGTTTTCCATAGTTGGTGCATGCCGGCGTCCACTAGACCGAAGCCGGTGCGTCCTTGTTGCCAACAGCTCATGTATTCCGCGGCCTGCGGGTCTGCCTCAGGCCAGGCCCAGTCGAAATGGTCGAATTCTGCACGCAGATTCCGCTCCGGAAGCTGCGGGTGATGGTAGTACAGGTGCCAGCAGAAATCCCGCCAGGCGAGCTGGCGGCGCATCGCGGTGGCACCGTCGGAAGCCTCGGGATTTACGGCGGCCAGCCGGCCCAGCTCCTCCCACATCTGGCTTGCGCTGACATGCCCCCAGCGCAAGGCGGGGGAGAGGGCAGACGTTCCGTCCAGATCGGGGCGGTCATGGTGCTCCGGGTAGTCTTCGGCGATTGATTCCAGCACCTGCTCCAGGCGCTGGCGCGCAGGCGCTTCTCCGGGTTCCCATTGCGCGGCGAGTCCGTCAATCCAGTCCAAAGCCGGCAACAATCCCAAGCTCTCCAACTCGACGCTGGCGGGAAGATTAGTGTCCGGGAGGGGTTCTTGTGCCTGTGGCGCGGGCAACGGAGGACGGATCTCGCCGTCGCGCAACGCGTTGTAGAAGTGCGTGAAGACCCTGTAGCCGGTCTTGTTCTTGGTCAGCAGCTCCCAAGGCTCATGCAAGAGCGTCCCGCTGTAGCTGCGGGCGTGGATGCCTCGCACGTGGAGGTCCTGCTTGACCTGCATGTCGACGGCGCGTTCGGCGTGTCCGTAGCGGCGGTTCCAGTGCACCGCCTGCACGTTGCCTTCGTGCACGAGTTCGCTGATGATCCCGGCGGCCGGGCCTTGGCGCAGGATGAGCGGGATTTCCAGTTGTCCCAGTGATCGGCGAAGGTCTTCCAGCGCCTGATGCAGCCACCATTTGGCCGCGCCGCCCAGCGGGCGGATGCCGGCAGATTCCTGGTCCAGGACATATACCGCGATCACCGGACCGGAAGAAAGCGCGGCATCCAACGCTGGGTGATCGCTGGTGCGCAGATCATCGCGGAACCATACCAGTTGCGTAGGCAAAGCAGACTGAGTCATTTGGGATTCTCCATGGACTCATCCTAGTGGTTATTTAGCTTAGCTAGCTAAATCACGGTGGATTCCCCGACTGGCTCAGCGCCTACCGGGCAGAGCAAGAGGCTGGTGGTTCCAATCAGTGATTGCACGCACCAGCCTCTTGCCGCGCCTAGGGATCAGGAGCCGTTACCCATCTCCTTGGCCGTGTCCTTCGCTTCGCCGTGCAGATGCTCGGCTTCGGAGTTGGCTTCGGATTTCACGGCCTGCACGGATTCCTGCGCGGAATCCCGCAGGTCCTCGGCGGCCTGCCGCGCAGGCTCCCGCAGGTCTTCGGCAATCCGCTTCGCCGCATCCTTGGCCTCTTCGGCCAGCGGTTCTGCCTTGTCCTTGACCCGCTGGACCAGCTCGGCTTCTTTCTGGGTCCCCGGAAGCAGCGACGAAGCCAGCAGTCCCGCCCCGAAGGCGATGATTCCGGCGGCCAGCGGATTGCCCTTGGTCTGCTCCACCACCCTGTGCGGTGCGTCCCTGACGGCTTCCGCGGCGTCTTCACTGTAGTGGTGCAGCTGGTCACTTGTTGATTCACCGGTTCCCATGACGGAGTCCTTCACCTTCCTGAATGAGTCCTTGACCTTTTCGGATTGTCGGTGGGCAATGTGGCTGGGACTGACCCTGTCGGCAATCGCATCCACATCCTGTTGCATGTCGCCTCGTGTCTGGGCGATTTCCGCGCGGAGTTCTTCTGAATTCTTGCTCATGGTGCATCATCCTTCGGAGTAAAAGCTGATGGAATCCTCTTGACTGTCTCGGCCGTATTAGGCAGTCCCTTGATCTCTTGCATCTTCTTCTTGGCTGCGCTTGCCAAGACCAGACCGATCACCGCCCAGAGGGCGGCGACCACCAAGGCCGAGAAGCCGTAGCCAATCCAGAGCGACAATCCGAAGAAAGCCGCAACGGAAAGAAATAGCAAGACGAAATGGCCGGCAACACCGGCACCGGCATACATGCCTGCACCCTTGCCGGCGGAGCTGGCCGACTCCTTCAACTCCGTCTTTGCCAGCTCGATCTCTTGGCGAACCAGCAGCGATACGTTCTGGGTCAGGTCATTGAACAGGGCGCCGAGGGAACTGCGTTCATGTTCTGCGGAATCGGGATCTGGCGTCGTGTGAGTCATCGAATGCTCCTAGCGGTAGTCGGTGCTGCGCGGATCCCCAGGAGGGTAGGAGCGCAGCGGGTCAACATCCACCGAATCGTCATGCAGCGGGTTGCCTGCCGAATCCACGCGGGTGGTTCCGTGGAAGGACGGGTCAACCCGCACCGGACCTGGCCCGTCAACGCCCGAGGCGTTCGGTGCGCTGGTGGTGCCGGGGCGTGGTTCCTGGTCGCGGTGCCCTGTGGTGTTTTTCGGCTCGCTGGCATTCCGTGTCATACGTCCTGCCAGCAGCCCAGCGCCCAGCGCCAGCCCCAAGAAGGCGGCAGGGCGTTTGCGTGCAAATCCCTTGACCTCGTCCAGCAAGTCGTGCGGCTCGCGCTGTTCGAGCCAATCGGCGGCCTGTCCGCTGTGATGCGAAGCCTGGTCGACCAGCATGGAGGCGGTCCCGCTCGCGCTGGACTGGTCGAGCATGGCGCGGAACTCATCGCTGATGTCGCGCAGGTTGGCCGCGACCTTGCGCTGCTGCGCGGAGGTCTGCTCCTTCAGGTCGGAGCCGAGTTCATCCCATAGGTGGGTGGCCTGGTCCTTGGCCTGCTCAGCGAGCATCGAGGCTTCCTGCTTGGCGCTGTCAAGCACGTGGGTGGCGGATTCCTGGCCCTCGCGCGCCAGATCCTGGGCTGCCTGCGCTTTACCCGAGGTATTGCCGCTTCCTGCGGACTGCAGGTCATCGGAATCATGCGCGTCGGCCGGTACCGGTTCGACAGTGCCCGAAGGGAACAGGTCGGTTTGCGGCTCGGTCAACGGATCCGGATCGTTCAAGCCGTGGCGGACGGTTCCGGGTTGCGGGGTGCTGCGCGGGTCATCGGGGAATGGATTCGAACTGGTGTCATCGTTGGTGCTCATGTCTTCCCTTCCTCTGCTGCTGTCGTCAGCTGCGGGTGGCGCGGCAGGTGGCCGCGCATCCGGCTCCGCAGTCCGTGCGGAGCGCTGCTGGTTGCCTACGACGCTAGGCAAGAGCGCGCCGCAGGTCACGGATCGCGGCCAATGCGCAGGAAGCATTCAGGTTCGATGGCGACAGCTCGGAGCTTCCAGGAAAGCAGGAGGCAAGCGAGTAGGATCGAGCCGGATCCCGAGCGTCCAGCGCACCACCCGGCGCAGCTGCGAGGAGTCCAGCAGCCCCTGCAATCCCTGCTGCGGCCCAGTCCGCGGCTTTGGAGGAACAGCGGCAGTTTCCGTGGCGAACACGCCAATACCCGAACAGTCCGGGGCATTGGCGACGGGAACTGGAAGACTGGGCGCTAAGTGTCCAACAAGCGAATCTTCGAAGGAGCACCATGTCCACTTATGCCGTTACCAATCCCGCCACCGGCGTAGTCGAAGCAACCTACCCGACTGCCACCGATGCGCAGATCCAGGATGCCATCGCCGAGGCGCACAACGCCTACACCCAGTGGTCGGTCTCCGCACTGGAGGAACGCGTCGCCCTGCTGGAGCGGGTGGCAGACATCTACGAGGCACGCGCCGATCAGCTGGCCGCGATCATCACCCGCGAGATGGGCAAGCCCATCAAGCAGTCGCTGGGGGAAATCGGCATCGTGGCGGCGATCTACCGCTACTACGCCAAGAACGGTCCGGGGTACCTGGCCGACGAGGAGCTGGAGATCGCTTCGGGCGGCAAGGCGCTGGTGCGCAAGGAAGCGGTCGGCGCGCTGCTGGGCATCATGCCGTGGAATTTCCCGTACTACCAAGTGGCACGCTTCGCCGGGCCGAACCTGATGAACGGCAACACCATCCTGCTCAAGCACGCGCCGCAGTGCCCGGAGTCGGCGCTGGCCATGGAAGAGATCTTCAAGGAAGCAGGAGCCCCGCAGGGCGCGTATGTGAACATCTTCGCCACCAATGACCAGGTCGCGGACATCATCGCCGACCGCCGGGTGCAGGGAGTATCCCTGACCGGTTCCGAGCGCGCCGGAGCGGCCGTGGCAGAGATTGCCGGGCGCAACCTGAAGAAGGTGGTGCTGGAACTGGGCGGCTCGGATCCATTCGTGGTCTTCGACGACGCGGACGTGGCGCGCACTGCCAAGCTGGGCATGCGCGCCCGCTTCGGGAACACCGGCCAAGCCTGCAACGCGGCCAAGCGCTTCATCATCGATTCCTCGGTCTACGAGGACTTCTCCCAGGCGCTAGTGGAGCAGGTGGCCGGAATCAAGGTGGGCGACCCGGCCCAGCCGGAGAACTTCCTCGGCCCGCTGTCCTCGGCCGCGGCCCGCGACGGCTTGGCCGCACAGGTGCAGGACGCCATCGACAAGGGTGCCCAGGTCCTGGCCGGAGGCAAGCCGATCCAGGGCGAGGGCGCATTCTACGAGCCGACCATCCTTGCCGGGGTGACCCCCGAGATGCGTGCCTTCTCCGAGGAGCTCTTCGGCCCGGTCGCCGTGCTCTACAAGGTAGATGGCGAAGAAGAAGCCGTGGCCCTGGCCAACAACACCGACTACGGGCTGGGAGCTTCCATCCACACCCAGGACATGGAACGCGCAGAGCGCGTTTCCGTGCAGCTGCAAAGCGGCATGGTGGCCGTCAACGAGCCTTCGGCTTCCTACCCTGAGCTGCCATTTGGCGGCGTGAAGCGCTCGGGCATCGGCCGCGAGCTGGGCAAGTACGGCATGGACGAATTCATCAACCACAAGCTGGTGAAGATCGCTGGGCGCTAAGACAGGGGATTGCGGCAGCGGTCCTGGCTTCCCCGGAGAATTCCGGGTAAGCCAGGACCGTCAGTCGAAAATGGCCTATATGCGGTTAGCAGCGAGCCGTTGAATCAGCGGCACCTGGGCGGGGCCTCCAGTGCCCCGGCAGCTAGCTGCGCGTCATCGCCAGCGGCCACTGTTCTTCCGGGGTGAAGACTGGCAGGGCGTTGGCAATTGCCGTGTGGGTCCAATACCGAACTCGGAAGGCCAGCATGCCGCTTTCCTCCGCTTGCTCGAAGAGCGTGCAGATCCGGGTATTCGCAGGAGTCTCATCGACGATCCGGAGAGCACCGTTGGGAGGCGAGACATGGATGAAACGAAGCTGCTCGCCCTGGGCGTCCAGTATCGCCACGAGAACAGCGCAATTGTGAACGGAAGCGAGGCCCATGACGTCGTCTACCGGCTCGTTGAGTTGTGCAATGATCACGGGCATTCCTTGGATCCACCCGTACTCGCTCAGATGGGAGCGTCCTTCGCGCGACCCCAGGAGTTCGGCGACACGTTCAGCAGTCTTGGACCTGACTATACGTCCTGGCATTAGTACTACCTCCACTTTGTTCGTAACTCTCGAGTGCACCCATAAGTCACGCCACTTCGCAGATTGCGGATTAGCCTGCCGGCAGGCAAGGCTCGCCGTCGTTGAGAAGCGGAGTGTGTTTCAAACCTAGGCCACTTGATCTGCGACCGGGAGGGGTGGCCCTGGGTTCTCAGCTAATTTTCAGGCTCAGAGGAGAGCTTTTTGAACTTAGCTTCCGGCCTAGTCAGTAGTTTGTTTGGTCTGCCGCGGACTGCCCGTCGCTAGGCTTCGTATGTACGCCGGAACGGACCGCATTTCCAACGTCCACAGCCGTGCTTGCTGTTCGCCGCAGCTGCGGGCAGATCGTTGCCGCTTCCAGAGCCAGTTGTGATGTCCAGGGACAGTGTTCTGCCCCCGCGCGCAACGACGTCGTGCCGATTAGGGACGTTTCTATCCACGCCACGCGCAGTCGAGCGCTGTAGAGTTCGGGATATGTCGAGTCCCGAGTCAGACAAGTCCGGGGTTGTCGGTCACACCGCCAGCCCCTTCAACCAGTAGTTACGACGCCCACGATCTGTGTTGGCGTATGTCTGGCGTACCCGGGGTGCTGGCCGTGGTGACAAGAAGAACCATTTCTTGATTTCTCACCTCGGAGTACTCGATGCCTTTTGCTCTCTACATGCTTGCCTTGGCGGTTTTCGTCATGGGCACTTCAGAATTCATGCTCGCGGGATTGCTCCCCGCGATCGCGACCGAGCTTGACGTCTCGGTCGGCACGGCGGGCCTGCTGACTTCGGCCTTCGCGATCGGTATGGTCATCGGCGCGCCAGTGATGGCGGCATTCGCTCGCCGTTGGCCACCGCGGCTCACGTTGATCGTCTGCCTTCTCGTGTTCGCGGGAAGCCACGTCATCGGAGCGATGACACCCGTGTTCGCTCTCCTCCTCATCACCCGGGTGCTCAGCGCTCTTGCAAACGCAGGATTCCTCGCGGTAGCACTGAGCACGGCCGCTACTCTCGTGCCAGCGAACCAGAAGGGGCGTGCACTGTCGATCCTGCTCTCCGGCACGACGATCGCAACCGTCGCGGGTGTCCCCGCTGGGTCTCTGCTCGGCACAGCGTTGGGCTGGCGAACGACGTTCTGGGCAGTCGCCATCCTCTGTATTCCGGCGGTCTTCGGAGTCGTTCGAGGGATCACGAACAATGCCGGTCAGACCGCAACTGCCGGGTCCTCGCCAAGGCTTCGTGCCGAGCTCAGCCAGTTGGCGACGCCGCGGCTCATCCTGGCCATGGCACTTGGAGCGCTGATCAACGGAGGGACCTTTGCGGCGTTCACCTTCCTCGCCCCCGTAGTGACCGAGACTGCGGGGATGGCTGATGGGTGGGTGTCCTTCGCACTGGTGATGTTCGGCGTCGGATCATTCCTTGGCGTCACGATCGCTGGGCGACTGTCAGATCAACGCCCCGGCGTCGTGCTTGCAGTCGGCGGCCCGCTGCTGCTGACAGGATGGATCGGATTGGCATTGGTCGCGTCGCATCCCGTTGCGCTTATCGTCCTCGTCTTCGTTCAGGGCTTCCTGTCGTTCGGCATTGGCAGCACCTTGATCACGCGTGTGCTGTATGCAGCGTCGGCTGCTCCAACGATGGGCGGTTCGTACGCAACCGCGGCATTGAACCTCGGTGCCGCGGCGGGTCCTGTGCTTGGCGCGTTCGGGCTCGCGGCAGGGTTGGGGGTGCTCGCGCCGGTCTGGGTGGCCGCGGCATTGGCGGCGGCCGCGCTCTTGACCATGGTGCTGAGCCGGCGCACGCTTTTGGAAACCACTGCGGAGGCCAATCGATGACTGATCCAAATGCGCTGCTCACGCCTCGTACCCGTCTCCGGATAGCCCGTCTGATCGTTGAAGACGGCTA
Source organism: Glutamicibacter sp. NPDC087673 (assembly GCF_044743255.1). NCBI lineage: Bacteria > Bacillati > Actinomycetota > Actinomycetes > Micrococcales > Micrococcaceae > Glutamicibacter > Glutamicibacter sp. NPDC087673. The sequence continues at coordinate 355,784 of NZ_JBIUWB010000001.1, read as the reverse complement.
TCCGGCCACGATGGCAGCGAAGATGTATATGCTCTCTCCGATCACTGCCCGGAAGGGGGCCGGTCGTTGACGGGAAGAGGGTGGGCATGGGATGCAGCATCGCTCCAGCAGGCCGCATTGCAATCCAGGCAGGACGCCCGAGCATGCCAAGAAGAAGCAGATCATCAATCTGCGCTTGCGACTTCGGCTGGTCCAGCCCAGATCGCTGCGTGACTTGGTCTCCCGGCGTCCAGGGTTCACGCGGTCCTCGCCCGTTGCCGCGTGAACCGCCTCTCCCGTATCGATCGTGTCACTGGTGAGCCCTTGCGGCGACATGGGCACCCTTATCCGGGATCGTTGATCCATGTCGATGTCACGAAGTTCGGGAATATCCCCGTCGGTGGTGGACATCGTTACGTTGGTCGGCAGCAAGGCGCACGGAACAGAACCGCCACTCCGGGACTGCCCAGAGGCAAAGACCACAAGCCGCGGACCGGAACGGCGTTCGTTCACACAGTGATCGACGACCACCCCCGAGCCGCTTATGCAGAGATCTGCATGGACGAGCGGGCAAGCACAGCGGTGGGAGTTCTCGAACGCGCTGTGGCCTGGTTCGCTGAACGGGGCGTGACCGTCGAGCGAGTCCTATCCGGCAACGGGTCGGCCTACAGATCCCACCTTTGGAGGGACTTCTGCGCTCGGCTTGGCATCAGACACAAGCGAGCACCTCCCTACCAGCCGCAGACGAACGGGACGATCGAGCGGTTCCACCGCACACTCGGGGGCGGGTGGGCTTATGCCAAGTTTTACGGTTCAAACGCCGAGCGATGCCTGGCTCTGCCCGGCTGGCTCCACTTCTACAACCACCACCGACACCACTCAGCGATTGGCTGCGCACCCTTCGCCCGACTAAACAATGTCCCTGGACCTCACAGCTAGTTCAGATTTCATGTCCGATTCATTCTGGGTTGATGGGAAAACCATGAGAATCCATCGGGCAAGCAGATGCAGCCAGGCTACGGGATCTACTGTTTCAGAATCCGCTTACGCAGAACGCAAGCCGCCGAGGCGGATGAAGCTGCGGCCATCCGGATATTCGCAGCCTAGCTGAAAGGGGATTGATCATGCGGCAATCCGTTCCGCGCAAGAAGAAAGATGAGCAGTTCCCCGCTAGTTCGCATCAGGCAGACCAGGTTAGCCAGCAGTAAGTCAACACAGGCCGGTTGCTGGTCCGACGCCCTAGCAGCCATGTTCCGGGAGGCACGAAATGAGCACCTTTGGCATTGAAGAAGAATTCTTCATGTTCGACGCAGAAACAGGGTTGCCGGCCAGCACGGATAAAGAAGCGTTACGGCAAGCGCTGGATTCGCAACGCAATGGCGAAGTGCAGAACGAACTGCTTGCTTGCCAAATAGAACATGCCAGCGCCATCTGCGAAGACCGGGATCAGGCCCTGCATGAGCTGGGAAGTTTCCGCAGTGCTCTGGCAAGCGAAGCGGCCTCCCGCGGCCTGCTGGTCGCGGGTTTGGGCGCGGCGCCGATGATTGCCCAGCAGGCTCCGGAGCTGACCGATAATGCAAGGTATCGGGAAATCGGCAACTTCGTTTCCGGAATAGCGTCAGAGCATTACATGTGCGGTTTGCACGTCCATGTGTCCATCCCTGATTCCGAAGCGGGAATTCGTGCGCTGAACTTCTTGCGCGGATGGCTGCCATTTCTTTGCGCCCTGGGCGCCAATTCTCCGTATTGGAAAGGGGGCGACAGCAACTTTTCATCGTGGAGAACCATTCACTATCGAAAGTGGTCCGTCCAGGGAATTCCGCCGTACTTCAAGGATTCGAAAGACTATGGGACTCGGCTTGCGCGAATCAATGGAACCGATGCAGTTCCCGACCCAGGCCACATCGGATGGTCCGCCCGGTTGTCGGAAAAGTACCCGACACTCGAAATTCGGGTCGCGGACTCGCAGTTGAGAGCGCAGGATTCGGTATTGCTGGCCGTGCTCATGCGAGGGCTGGTCGAGACTGCGGTGGCCGGCGAATTCGATGCGATCGAGTATCTGCCCGAAGTCCTGGACCTCTCATTGTGGCAAGCGGCCAAGAACGGAATCACCGGAGTGCACGTGGACACGCGAACCGGAGAGCAGGTCGCTGTGGAGGAACTGGCCCGCAGAATGCTCCGACTCATTGAGGGCGCACTGAAGGAACATGGAGATTACGACTATGCTGTGATTTCACTCAGGAACATGCTGGAGACAGGCAATGGAGCGGTCCGCCAGCGGGCTGCATTCGAGCGCGGTGCTTTCACGCATCTGTTGGCCAATGCCCATTCCGAGATGCAGATGTAGCTTGCCGTCCAGAGATCCTCAACGCAGTCTGCAGGATGTGGCCGGGGCCGGTTAAAGTTGGCCCCGGCTCGAAGCGTCCGGGCTGGCACCGGAAAGATCCGGGTGCGGAATCCTCTAGACTCCGAGGGAATCGCGAAGTCGCGCCACATGCCCTTGGGCGTCCACAGAATATTCAATTTGGCGGATGCTGCCGTCTTCATCGATGACTGCGGTGGAGCGCAGCGTGCCCACGACGGTCTTTCCACCGATGTTCTTTTCACCGTAGGAGCCGTAGGCTTTGGCAACTTCGTTGCCCGGGTCGGAAAGCAGCGGGAAATTCAGCGATTCATCGCTAGCGAAGGCAGCCAGCTCTTCCGGAGCGTCCGGAGAAATGCCCAGAACGGAGAATCCTGCGGCCTGCAGCGAATTGAGGTTGTCGCGGAAATCGCAGGCCTCGGTGGTGCAGCCGGGAGTCGCGGCCTTGGGGTAGAAATACACGATCACTTTCTGCCCTGAATAATCCGAAAGCGAGATGGTCTCTCCCTTGGCATCTTGCAGGGAGAAGGCTGGCGCTGGCTGGCCGGCGGTGAGCGGAGAAGAATGGGCAGTCATCGATTCAACTTTCATATAGTGATATTTTGTTTTCATTCTAATTCAGTGGATGCACTCAATGCCAGAGACTTCTGGGATATATTTCCGACGGACTTCTGGAAGGCAATAACCTCGCCATGGACCGTGTCGCACACTTCCAAGGCATCAAGGAAGGCTTGAATGCTGCAAAAGCCTGCAATCCCGTTGGCAGTTCTGCCTGCTGGAGAAGCTGTCGACCGGCCAATTGGTCACCATGCGATTCCCGCAGGCCGTCAGCCATCCGCGATGCACCAGGGCAGTGCACACCGGGCAGAAAGCTGCCCGGCACCAACGAAAACACCGAGCCGTGCAACTGGGCAGCAGCTGCGCGACCCGGTGCATCCGGTTACCGGCCAGAATGCGGCCTGCTAGCGGTTGGCGGCCTTGGCTTCGAGGGAACGCGTCCACCGTTTGGCCATGGCCTGGATGGCAGAAGCGCTTGCCCCCGAGATCACGGCGAACGCCAGCACCTTGCCTACGGCGGCCTGCTGCTGCTTTTCGGGGTTGGCCAGGGATGGCGGTTCTTCACCCATGGCTTTATGCCAGACCCCGGAGACGAGCTTGGCTCCGAGCCAGCCTGCGCCGAGCGAAATCAGGGTTCCGAAGATCTTTACCAGCAATTTCATGTTCTGCTCCTCTGTTAGTGGTTAGTTGGAGTTTGGTTCCCGGCCGGATCTGCCGGTTCCCAGCGGACCTCATCCGGTTGCTTCTCTTCGCGCCAGCCGCGCCACACCGGATGGCGCAGAAGGCGGTCCGAGGTCAGTTCGCTGTATCGGACTTCTGCCACGTATTTCGGACTCACCCAGTGGGCATCGCTTTGATGCGCTGCCGGGATGTTCTTGGCCGGGGGAGTCTTGCGTTCGATCTTTTCAAGCCGCTCGCGGATTTCGGCCAGTTGCGCGTCGCTGAATCCGGTGCCCACCCGGCCGGCGTATTCCAAGCCGCCATTTCCAGGAATGGCCAGCAGCAGCGAGGCCAGGCTGCCGCTGCGCGACCCCTGTCCAGACCGCCAGCCAATCACCACAGCTTCCTGGTGCCGCTGGTGCTTGAGCTTCACCCAGCTGCCGCTGCGCCGGCCCAACTCGTAGACGGAGTCGCGTTCCTTGGCCACCACGCCTTCCAGGCCCAGCGCACGGCTGGTCTCGATGGCCTGCTCCAAGGTCCCGGTGTGGGCCGGTGGCACCTGCACGTACCGGTGGTCGAGATCCAGGCCCGCAAGCCGTTGGCGGCGTTGCGCGTAGGGCAGGGAAGTCAGATCCACCAGTCCTGCATCCTTGTCATATGGCAGCTGCAGCACGTCGAAGACCATGTACTGGATCCTGATGGCCGAGGCCTGCTTCGTGCGTTTCTTCCGCTGGTGGGCCACCCGTTGCTGGAGCAGCGAGAAGTCAGGGCGGCCCGAAGAATCCAGGGCGACGATTTCCCCGTCCACCACACAGCGGTCGGGCAGCAGCGAACCGAGGATTTCGAGTTCCGGGAAGTCTCCGGTCAGGTCATGGCCGTTGCGGCTAATCAGCTTGGTTTTGGCGCCATCGACTACTGCCAACGCGCGGTAGCCGTCCCATTTCATCTCAAAACTCCAACCCCGCTCGCCGGAGATCTCCCGAGCAGTGCCGGCAGTGGCCAGCATGGGGCGCAACGCCTGGCCCGACAGGTCAGCCACGGCCTGCTTGGCGCTAGGCTCGCGAGCAGCCTCCGGTTCTTCGCCACCGGAATCAGCGGACGTTCCCGCACCGGCTCCTACCGGCTGATCCTTGGCCAGCTGCAGCAGCCAATTGTCCTTGCCGCCCATCCCTGCGGCCTGGATCAGCACGAACCGCCGGTCCACTCCACCCAGCCCGCCCTCGCGGGAGCCGGTGAGCACTGCGATGACTTCTTTGCCTTCGCGCCACTTCTCGATGGTGCAACTTCCCGAATCCCAGATCGATACTTCCCCGGCACCGTATTGGCCCTTGGGGATGCTGCCTTCGAAGCTTGCGTAGGAGAGCGGATGGTCTTCGGTCATGACCGCCAAGCGCTGGATTCCTGGTTCCAGGGGTGGACCTTTGGGCACCGCCCAGGAGACCAGCACTCCGTCGTGCTCCAGGCGAAAATCCCAATGCAGCGCGCGGGCATGATGTTCCTGGATGACAAAGGAGAGGCCGGTGCCGTCCTTTCCGCCCGGCTGCATGGACTGGGAATTCCCGGATTGCTCCGGCACCGGTTCAGGTGTCAGCGCCGCATCGCGCTTGGAGCGGTAGACCGCCAGGCGATCGGGATCCTGCTGTTGTCCCGAGGCCAGCTGCGCCAGCGGATCGATTCCATCAGCAATGCGGTCCAGCACCTCGTGGAAGTCCAGCTGCTCCAACCCCGGCGCTTCGATTTCCTCCCAGGTCCGCGGGGCCGCGACAGTGGGCCGTGCGCGGCCGCGCAGAGAATACGGGCACACGGTAGTCTTCGAGGCGTTGTTCTGGCTCCAGTCCACGAACACCTTGTTCTCGCGCAGCGAGCGCTTCATGCTGGCGAGAACCAGTTGCGGATGCTCCTTCTGCAAGGTGGAGGCCAATTCCTTGGCCACCTCGTTGACTTGCTCCGAGGTGTATTTGCCATCCAGTCCGGCATAGAGGTGGATGCCCTTGGAACCGGAGGTCACTGGAAAGCTGGGCAGGTCCATGCCGTCGAGAATCTCCCGGCAGATCAAGGCGACTTCAGCGCACTGCTCCAAGCCGGCGCCCGGACCGGGATCCAGGTCCAGCACCAGCCGGTCCGGATTGGCAGGTTCCAGCGAGGAATCGAAGCGCCACTGAGGAACATGGATTTCCAGCGCAGCCACCTGGGCCATCCAGGCCAGCACCGCCTCGTTGTTGACTAGCGGATAGATATTGGAGTGGGTCTTGTGCTGCAGCTTGGCCGAGGGAATCCAGCCTGGGGCAGAGTCCTCGAGATCCTTGCGGAAAAACACCTTGCCCGGTTCTTCGGGGGTCCCCACGCCGTCCACCCAGCGCTTGCGGGTGGCCGGGCGCCACGCGGCATGCGGAATCAGCACCGGGGCCACCTGCTGGAAGTAGTCCATGACTTCGCCCTTGGTGGTCCCGGTCTGCGGGTACAGGACCTTATCCAGATTGCTGACCTTCAGCGTGTGCCCCGCGACGGTGACGGTTTGCTCCCTGCGTGCCATGCGCTGTCCTTTGCTTTGCCTTATGAGGACCAATCTTCCCGAGCGGCGCCGGGGAATCCAGCGTTCCAAGCAAGCTTTGCGTTTCGCGCTGCCGAACCTCAGCGCCGCCTGCCAGAATCACTAGGGCAGTGACACACTGGCTGGAAAGATGCTTCACTATGCCCATGCGAGCTATCTGGACTGGATCAATTGCCTTCGGCCTGGTGAACGTGCCGGTCAAGGCCTACGGCGCCACCGAGGACCACGACATCGACCTGCACCAGGTCCATGACAAGGACGGCGGACGGATCCGCTACGAGCGCCGATGCGAAGTGTGCGGGAAGAAAATCGCCTACAAGGATCTGGACAAGGCCTATGAGGACGGAGAACGGACCATTGTGCTCACCGATGAGGACATGGACGCGTTGCCTGCGGAGAAGAGCCGCGAAATCGAGGTGGTCCAGTTCGTCCCGGCCAGCCAAGTAGATCCCCTGATGCTGGAGAAGAGCTACTATCTCCAGGCGGACTCCAAATCGCCCAAGGCCTACGAGCTATTGCGCCGAACGCTTCAGGACACCGAGAAGCTGGCAGTGGTGCGCTTCGCCCTGCGCCAGAAGACCCGGCTGGGCATCTTGCGTGTCCGATCCAAGGTGATGGTGCTGCAAGCGGTCATGTGGGCGGACGAGCTGCGCGATGCCGAGGCAGTGGCACCGGAGAAATCACCGCGGATCAGCGAGCAGGAACTGAAGATGTCTGCCTCCCTGGTGGACCAGTACAGCAGTGATTTCACGCCGGACGAGTTCCAGGATGACTACCAGGTCCAGCTGCAGGCGCTGATCGAAGCGAAAATCGAGCAGGGCGAGGACCTGGATACCGAGGCGACCTTCGGATCCCCGGACCAGAGCAGCGAGTCCGGCGAGGTCATCGATCTGATGGAGGCGCTCAAGCGCAGCATTGATGGGCGCAATGCCAAGGCCCCGGCCAAGGCAGCCAAGGATGGGAAGGCCGCGGCGGCGAAGAAACCAGCGGCGAAGAAACCTGCGAAGAAAACCGCAGCCAAGAAGCCGGCCGCGAAGAAACCAGCCACGAAGAAGGCAACGGCAAAGGAGGCCTCCTCCTCGCCACACAAGAAGAAGGCCTCCGGTTCCGGGAAGAAAAGCGCCTAGCCGCTAGGGCTTGAGCACCACCTTGATGCACGCATCCTGCTTCTTCTGGAAGGTCTCGTACATCTGCGGACCGTTCGAGAGCGGCTGCTCGTGCGTGACCAAGTCGTCCAGGCCCAGCGGATCGGCTGCATCCTCGGCCAGCGGCAGCAGCTTCTGGGTCCATGAGCGCACATTGCATTGGCCCTGGCGGATCTGGACCTGCTTGTCGAACAGCTTCACCATCGGCATCGGGGTGGCGGCCCCGGCATAGACACCGCTGATCGACAGGGTGCCGCCGCGGCGCACGGCATCGATGGCCGAATCCAGCACGCTGGTGCGGTCCGCGGAGACGTTCTCCATGGCCAGCTGCGCGGCCCTGTCCGGCAGCAACCCGGTGGCTTGCTGGAACATCGAGGAGACCGGGGAACCATGGGCTTCCATGCCCACCGCATCGAGCACGGCATCGGGGCCTCGACCGGTGCGCCCGCGCAATTCGCCCACGGTGTCCTTGGTGAAGTCCAGGGTCTGGATGCCGTGGCGCTCGGCCATGGCGCGGCGTTCTGCCACCGGGTCGATGCCCAGCACCTCATAGCCCAGGTGCCGGCCGATGCGCGCGGCGAGCTGGCCCACCGGCCCGAGCCCGTAGACCGCGAGGGTTCCGCCGTCGGGGACATTGGCGTAGTGCACGCCCTGCCACGCGGTGGGCAGGATATCGGAGAGGAAAAGGTAGCGGTGGTCGGGCAGCTGGTCGCCAACTTTCACCGCACCGTAATCGGCATGGGGCACGCGCAGGTATTCGGCTTGGCCGCCGGGCACCTGTCCGTAGAGTTCGGAGTACCCGAAGAATTGGGCGCCCTTGCCGTGCTTGCGCACCTGGGTGGTCTCGCACTGCGACTGCAGGTCGTGCTGGCACATCCAGCAGTGGCCGCAGGAGATGTTGAACGGGATGACTACCCGGTCGCCTACCGACAGCTTGGTTATGCCGCTGCCGACTTCCTGGACGATGCCCATGGTTTCGTGGCCCAGCACGTCGCCGGCATGCATGTAGGGGCCCAGCAGCTCATAGAGATGCAGGTCCGATCCGCAAATCGCGGTGGAAGTGACCTTGATGATGATGTCCCCGGGATCCTGGATCACCGGATCCGGGACATCGCTGAAACCGATCTTTCGCTTGCCTTGCCATGTCAATGCTTTCAAGAGGTTATCTCCTAGTCGTATCGTTGCCGGCGGGACACAAACGCGGATCAGTCGGTATTGAACTGGTCGGTGTCCACCTGGTCCGGGTCCTGCTCCTCGGCTGGCTGCTCGAACGCGTCTTCGTGGTCCCCGATAGAATTCTGTTTTTCCTCCGCGGGCTCATCGGGCGTTGGAGTGATCCCCGGGTGCCGCTCTTCTTCTGGCTGGGTGGATTCCATGGACTGTCCTTTCTTCATCAGATGGGCGATGGCACCGACCATTCCACACCGGGCAGCAGGCAACAAGGCAAGTTTGATGGGCATTGCCTGTGAGTCGGGGATCCCCGGAATTCCGGGGATCAAGCGTGCACTGCCGGTGCTGATTCCTGCAAGGTTGCTGAACGGCACTGCAGGCCCGGGCGCGACTTCCTAGTGTGTGCTGTGGGAGCGGGCCAAGCTGCTGCCCTGAGAGCTGCGAGGTGCTGATGAGCGTGCAAGAGCCCGAGAAGCGCACGGTGGGATTAATTGCCGACCCTGGCATAGCCGACGCGATGGCCAATCGGATCGCTGCCCGGCTGGAAGGGGTCATGGAGAAGCTGCAGGAGCACGAGCAGCAATGGGACGTGCAGGTAGCTCCCTTTTCCCTGCCCTTGGGGGAGAGCGGACGGGTCGCGCTGAACGACAAGGTGCCCAGGCTGCGGGAGAAGCATGGCTGGGACTTCATCATCTACCTCACCGATGCACCGCACTATGTGCAGAACCGGCCGGTGCGTTCGGTGATTTCCGTCGAGGATGCCTCGGCCGTGCTTTCCATGCCGAGCCTCGGGTTGGCCCGACCACGCACCGTGGCACGGGAACTGGCCGAACTGGTCAGGGAATTGGCTACCGGCAAGCAGCCGGCTCCGCCTCCGACCCCGCTGGGAAGGGCGATGAGCGTGCACGCCAGCCGGCAGGACGGGCAGAACGAGCAGAACCGCATCTCGAGCATCGAGGGTTTGCGCGGGCGGCTGCTGCTGATCGCCGGGATGGTGCGCAGCAACCAGCCGTGGAAACTGGTGCCGCGGCTTTCCTCCGCGATGGCAGGTGCGGTGGCCACCGGTGCTTTCGGCGTGTTCTACACGAGCATCTGGTCCATGGCCGACTACCTGCCTGCCGGGCGGCTTTCGCTGATCACGGTCTCAAGCATCCTGATCCTCACGCTCTGGCTGCTGCTGCACAACCGGTTGTGGGAGAGGCCCAAGGGCAACCGCCGCCGCGAGCGGATGGTCGTCTACAACGCGGCCACCGTGCTGACGGTCGGGTTTGCCGCGACAGTCATGTACCTGCTCTTGTTCCTCGCCCTGCTGGCAGGCTCTCTGATTGTCATTGACCAGGAATACCTTGCCTACCAGCTGCGCCACGATGTCACGCTGGCCGAATACATCAACCTTGCCTGGCTGGCATCCTCGCTGGGAACCATGGGCGGAGCCATCGGCTCCAGCTTTGACGAGGTCAAGGAAGTCCAGCGCGCCACCTTCAGCCAGCGCGAATACGAGCGGAGGAATATGGAATTCACCATCAGCAAGGATGACGTGGAATGATCCCCGGGCCCTATCGCCCGGGGACCTGTTCACCGTCCTACGGCTGGTTCTTGCCGCCGTTCACGTGCACCGTGGAACCGACCACGTAGGAAGCCTCATCGCTGGCCAGGAACACATAGGCCGGGGCCACTTCCACCGGCTGGCCGGCCCGGCCAAGCCAGGTATCGTGGCCGAACTCAGGCAGCGCCTCGATCGGCTGGCCATCCGAAGGCTGCAATGGAGTCCAGATGGGGCCCGGAGCCACGGCATTAACCCGGATGCCCTTCTTCGCTGCCTGGGACGCCAGCGACTTGGTGAAGTTGCTGATCGCGCCCTTGGTGGCGGCATAGTCCATGAGGTGGTCCGACGGATCGAAGGCCTGGATGGAGGTGGTGTTGATGATGGAGCCGCCTTCGGGAAGCACCTGCAGGGCTGCGCGGCTCAAGGCGAACATCGCGAAAATGTTCACATCGAAGGTGGCTTCGACCTGCTCGTCGCTCAGCTCTTCCAGGGACTCGACGCTGATCTGCTTGCCCGCGTTGTTCACCAGGATGTCCAAGCCATCCAGCGCGGTCACCGCCTCATCGATCAATGAATCGCGGTAATTGCGGTCCCGCAGGTCCCCGGGCAGCAGGTGGACTTCGACTCCCGCATCTTCCAAAACCCCGGCGATGGCATCGGCATCAGGCTGTTCGGCGGGCAGATAGGCCAAGGCGACCTTGGCTCCCTCGCGGGCAAAGGCGATAGCCACCGCCGCGCCAATGCCGGAGTCGCCGCCGGTGACCAGGGCGCGTTTTCCGGCCAGCCGGTCCCGGCCCTTGTAGCTGCGCTCGCCATGATCCGCCTTGGGCTTCAGGTCCCGGTCCAGGCCGGGTTCCTCCTGGCGCTGTTCGGGCGGGCTGATCTTTTCCTTGCCGGCGCGGTCTTCGCTGCCGTTACCGAGCGGCTCAGTGCGGTTCTGGGGATTCTTCTCGGGCATGGGATTTCCTCCTGCTGTTGCGGCAGGACGCCGGTGCGGTGCGCTCAGCGGCGTCCGGGTTCAGTTCCAGTGTGCTCCGGACCCTCCGCTGCGCGCGGATCACCTCCACCTTTGGCGGCAACAGCCAGACTTTTTTCTGCGAAGATCCAGTTTCGCACCCCGCTGCATGAATTGTGCTACCGCTGAAGTCTGGGATTCAGCGCAAAGTCCGGCAGGGGCACTGTCCCCTGATCAGTGAAGTGGCTAGCGTGGAACGCACAGTGCTGGCACTGCAAAAGGGCCGGCTGGCGAAGCGTGAGAGGGAGGAAACCCATGGCAGGCAAGAGCCGGATCAAGGATGAAGAACTCTACGAGGAGCTGCGCGAGGAGGGGAACTCCAAGCAGAAGTCGGCGCGCATCGCCAACGCCGCCGCCCGCGATGGCCGGTCAGCAGTGGGCAAGCGCGGAGGCAAGGCCGGGGACTACGAGGACTGGACGGTCCGGGAGCTGCAGGACCGGGCCAAGGAAATCGGCATTGATGGCCGTTCTAAAATGCGCAAGGCCGAACTCATCGAAGCCCTGCGCAATTCATAGCAGACCGCCATGGAAGGAGACGCAATGAGTGAACGCGAGAAGCCCGAGAATCCGGCTCGCACCACGCAACCGGATGACGATGCCCAGCCAGGCGACGAGCGCGTGGTTCGCCGGGGCAGCATCAACGAGAACACCGAAGATGAATCCGAGGAAAGGGAAGAACGCTATGACGCAGGTTGAACTTTCCTGCCAGCGAAAGGAGAAGCCGTGACTGGCAAAGCAGCGGACAGCCCCCGCAAACATCGCGCTGGCCTGTGGCTGGCGATTGTCGGCGGGCTCGTGGCCGTAGGATTCGCCATCTATGCGCTGCTCGCAGCGCCGGACAGCACCTCAGGGCCGCTATGGATCGTGGCCGGCTGGGGCGCATTGGTCTTCATCTACGGCCTGTACCGCGTGATCCGGGGACCGAGCTCCTTGGACGATCCGCGGGGAGGCACAGACGCCAACGGACGGTGACGGCGTTCCCGCCAGGAGAATCGCAGGAGAACAAGGGCAGAGCTTCCGGGAAAACCATGGTTTTCCCGGAAGCTCTGCGTTGTGGTCCGGCTGGGCTGGGAGATCCTAGTCCTGGGAAATCCCTTCGACCAGGTTGCCGGTGCTCTGCTCGTCGTAGTAGCGGGCGACGTCTGCTTGGGCGAGCATGCCGACTAGCGAATGCCCGTCGATGACCGGAAGCCTGCGCACCTGGTGTTCCTGCATGGTGCGGATGGCTTCTTCGACCGAGTCGTCTGCTCCGATGGTGACCGGCTTGCCCTGGGCGTAATCGGCCACCTTGGTGCTGGAAGTCACGACGCCGTCGGCAACGCAGTTGATGACAATGTCGCGGTCGGTGATCGTGCCGGCCAGGCGGTTGTCCTTGCCGCAGATCGGCAGCATGCCGACCCCGAGGTCCTTCATCATCTGGGCGGCCACTTGAATCGAGTCCTGCTCCTTGACGCATTTGGCAGGCGAGGTCATTAGTTCCTTGGCTGCAACCATGATCGTGCTCCTTTCGCGTATTTTTGTGGGACACCCTCCACGCTCCAGCACAGCAAGCACGTCTTCAACCATTGCCAGCGAGCTTGCAGATGCGCCCCCTCGACTCTGGCAACAGCCGATTAATCATGTACTTGTGCCGCCAATAGCTGGTAGTTGGTAGAGAACCGGGAAACGCAACGTGAGGAGAATGACCATGGGATTCATCGACAAAGCCAAAGATGCCATTTCGCATGCTGCCGACAGATTCAAGGATCCCGACAAGGACCTGGTTGAGAATCTCTGGCCGCTGGGGCAACCCGACGACGAACACCTGCCAGCCGACTCCGGGGAACCGTCAGAAGAGGACCTGGAGCAGCCCGGGAATCACCTGCCTCCTGTCCAAGGAGCCGACCCCGACCTCGACGATTCCCCGGAAGACCAGTATTCCGAAGGCGAAGGGGACCGCTAGCTGTTCCATGGCCAATCCGAGTTCAGGAGGCAATCCATGCAGACCTGCGATATCTGCGGCAATGTAAGCGAAACGGTGTTCACGCTCAGCCGGAACGGGCGCTCTGGCCGCTTCGACAGTTTCGAATGCGCCATCCACGCCATGGCCGAAAGGTGCGCGCACTGCGGTTGCGCCATTCTGGGCCACGCTGTCCACGACGTCCAGAAGGCGTACTGCTGCCAGCACTGCGCCGAACACGCTGAGCCATGAGCGCGACAAGCGACTTCAGCCACCCTGCGCTGCTGCTCATTGACCTGCAAGAAGGATTCTTCGAGGATCCGGTTCTGGCACTGGCCCGCCAGGATCTGGCAGCCCGCTGCAACCAGCTGGCCGTGGCGGCGAGAGCGTCCGGATACCCGGTGATCAGCGTGCGCACCGTGCACAAGGAAGATAAATCCACATGGACGCTGAAGATGCTCGAAGACGACCAGGGCTACCTGTTCGAAGGAACGGGGCAGGCCGCGTATCTGGCGGAGTTGGAACTGGACGGGGCCATCGAGGTGGTCAAGCGCAGGGACAGCGCTTTCTGGAATACGGCGCTCAAGGACCTGCTGCTGCAGCACCGCGCCAGTTCGCTGGTGATCGCCGGGGTCTCCTCCGAGACGTGCATCTCCGCCACCGCGGCCGATGCCTTCGCTGCGAACTTGCCGGTGGCGGTGGCCACCGACGCCACCGCATCGGCCGACCCGGATTTCGAAGGGACTATCTTGGAATTCATGCGCAAGCAGCATCGGCAGAAGCTGAAGTCCACCTTGGAAATCATTACCGATTGGAAACACGAGAAGGAGCTGGAATGTCACTGAATAATTCTGAATTCGACGACGTGCGCAAGGACTCGGACACGGACGAGCCGTTGGATGGGCGCGATAGCCAGCCGGCGGCTGGGTCATCGGATGCACCCCAGGCCCAGGACGCCGAGGATCCATTGCGCGGAGCAGACCGGGTGCTGGAGGAAAACGACGGCGATCCCTTGGCGCTCAATCCCGAAACGCTGCTACCCGAACCGATTGACGGGCAGCGTCCGGTCGACGATACGCTGCTGGACTACCCCGACCAGGATGACGAGCAAGGCCTGGACGCCGAGCGGACCGCCAACCTGCCGGACCAGCGGGAAACACCCGATCAGCAGTAGCGCGCCGGCGGGCTGAGAACCGCAGAAGGGGCATCCCGTGCAGGGATGCCCCTTCTTCCAATTGCATTATATGGTCACGGGCGGGATTCGGCTTCCTGGGTGAAGAAGGAAATCTTGCCGCTGGCTTCCAGAATCGCAAGCCGGATGCTGCTGTAGTTCTCGATGCCTGCCTGGCGGGCGAGCATGCTCAATTCGTCCAGCCCAATGCGCTCGTTGTGCAGGGCCTTGCGGTCCAGGACCCCGTCGCGGATCAGCACAATCGGGCGGCCCTGCATCAGCTTGCCCAGCTTGGGCCAGCGCATGTTGGCGAAGTTCAGTGCAGCGGCCAGGACCACCATGGTGAATACTGCCAGCAGGCTGCCGGTGAGCGAACGGTCCTCCATGGTGATGCCTTGCTGCACCAGGTCGCCCAGGACGACGAACAGCACCAGCTCGAAGGAACTGAGTTCGCCGAGGGTCGATCTGCCGGCGGCGCGCGTAACCAGCCACAGGATGATGAAGGCGGTGGCTGCGCGGATGACTATTTCCATCAGGGGATCCTCCAAGTTCTGATCTTCAGGTCGGTGCTTTCGCCGTTGACCGCAATTCCGAGCACGCCCTTGGCGCTCGGCGACCATTCGTCCGAAGCCCGGCCCGTGAGGGTGGCCACCATCTGCCGCGACCCCGGTGCCGGGGCGACCTCGAATTCAATGGTTCCATCAGCTCGGCTCGACTCGGACTCGGGTTCGGGAAAGGCCGAGAAGTCCTCGAAGAGCATGAGATAGTCCTCGCTCAGGTCCAGCGTGATGGTCTCGGGCAAGGGGTTGGCAGAGGTGATCTCAACCCTCAGCTGGATTTCATTGCCGGCACGGACCACCGCGGGATACTGCAGCTGGACCGCGAAGCCGTCGGCCTGTTGTTCCATGCTCTTCTTCTGGTCGAATGCGCCGAGCAGAGCCGCCAGTACGAAGGCTGCAATCACGAGCAGGGCGGCGAGGCTCAGCAGCCGGCGTCTGCGATTGCTGTCCTCCGAGGTGATGTCATCCAGCGTCGAGTCGCTGATCTTGGCCTGGAAGATGTTCAGCATGGCATTCTGCCCTCCTTGCGCTATTCCTATCGAGGCTAAGCCGATTCGCCCGCGCCAGGACCAGCCGAGTTCCGGTTCACAGGCGGCATCCAGTTCGCAGCAGCTGGCGCTGGCGCTAACCTGTGCATTGCGGGCGATCGCTTGAGCCGGCCGGGAAGTGGTGCCACAGTTGCACCAAAAGGAGGAGAACATGACCGTGAATGACCGCATTGAAAGCACCGAATTGGCCTCCCGGCTGGAGGCTTTGCCGCAGTGGCGGAAGCTGGCCGGCAAGCTCTGCACCGTGTATGAGGCCAAGAGCTCGGCAGAGGCCATCGAATTGTTCAGCGATATCGCTGCCGCAGCGCAGATGGCCAACCACCATCCGGATGTGGACTGGCGCTACAACCTCTTGTTCGTTTCGACAGTGTCCCACGACGCCGGTGGCGACATCACCGAACGGGACCTCGCGCTGGCCTCGGAAATCTCGCAGCGGGCCGCCGCCTTGCATGCCAAAGCGCGACTGGATTTGATCAAGATGGTGGAAATCGGCATCGACACCGACGACGCCCAAGCCATATCCGGGCAGTGGGCCGCTGGACTGGGCTACCGCGAGCAGGCCGACGGCAGCCTTGCCGATCCAGCGGGCAGGTTGCCGGGCATCTGGTTCCAGGAAACACCGGACCCGAACCCAAACCGCCTGCATCTGGATGTGTGGGTCCCGTTCTCCGAAAGCGAGCCGGTCCTCGAGGCGCTGGGCAGCGAAAGCGCCGGCCTCGATGCCCAGTATGCGCCGAGCTTCACTGTGGCCACGGACCGGCAGGGCAACAGGTTCTGCATCTGCACCGAACGGGACCGCTAGCGGCACCAGCGCTCGCCGGATCTGGCTCCCGTTGCAATCGGCCGGATTCTGGACTGTCCTGCCGGCCAGGGGATAGATTGAAAACGAATTAGCCAGCGGGGCCCTGGGGCTCAGCGCAGCTGGGCGCGATGGAAGGAACCCGATGGGCACTGCACAGGAAATCACCGCCTCGATCTTGGAGCAGCTGCCCTGGCAGGAGGAGCTCTACAAGCATTTCCACCGGCATCCGGAGCTGGGCCTGGCCGAGCACGAGACCTCGGCGCGAATCTGCGAGGAACTCGAGGATCTGGGCTATGAAACCTGCCTGATCGGAGGCACCGGAATCGTCGGGGTCCTGCGCAATGGCGACGGGCCGGCGGTACTGGCCCGGGCCGACATGGATGCCCTGCCGGTCGCCGAGGACACCGGGCTGGAATATTCCTCCACGGTCCCGGGTGCCATGCACGCCTGCGGCCATGACATGCATATGGCCACCCTGCTCGGCGCCGCCAAGTTCCTGGCCGGGAACCAGAAGAGCTGGTCCGGCACCTATCTGGCGTTGTTCCAGCCGGCCGAGGAAACCGCCGCAGGCGCCAAGGCCATGGTGGCCGACGGGCTGGTGGAGAGGATCCCGAAGCCCGATGTGGCGCTGGCCCAGCACGTGATGCCGGCGGAAGCCGGAATGATCGGGACTACCGCCGGGCCGGTCCTTTCCGCCGGCGACAGCCTGCGCATTACCGTCTACGGGCGCGGGGCCCACGGCTCGATGCCGCATAATTCGGTGGACCCGGTGGTTATGGCTTCGTCCATCGTGCTCAAGCTGCAGACCATTGTTTCGCGTGAAACCCGGCCCGGGCAGTTCGCCGTATTGACCGTCGGCGCGTTGAATGCCGGCAGTGCCGCGAACATCATCCCGGACCGGTCCCAACTGCTGCTGAATATCCGCACCTATGATCTCCAGCTGCGCCAGCGCGTCATCGACTCCATCCAGCGCATTGTGCGCGGCGAATGCGCCGCCGCCGGCTCGCCGCGGGAACCGGACTTCGAGTTCTACGACCAGTTCCCGCTGACCAGCAATGACGCGGTGGCCAACGACCGGATCACCAAGGCCTTCGAAGCCCACTTCGACCAGGGCCAGGTCTACCAGGCCGATCCGGCCACCGCCTCGGAGGACTTCAGCATCATCCCGGATGCCTTCGGCATCCCGTACACCTACTGGACGGTGGGCTGCGCGGATCCGGACACCTACCGGGCGGCGGTCGCCGAGGGCGCCGTTGCCTCGAAGATCCCGGCGAACCACTCGCCATTCTTCGCCCCGGTGATCCATCCGACCCTGGAAACCGGAACCCGTGCCCAGGTGGTAGCTGCCTTGGCCTATCTGGGCCGCGGGGCACGGGACTAGGCAGAACGGTGATGTCCACCGCAAGAGGAGCTGGTGGCAAGTAACCGGCACCTGTCCTGCCGGTAAGTACACGGTTTATGATTAACGCCACCATGCCCGGGATCCTGCGGCAATGCGGGTGCTTTCCAGTGATTGATAAAAATCAATCGCAAGGATGATTCAAAGTGTCCAAGGCGAGCGCTAGACTGGCAATCGCTCTTCAATCACGCTGCCCTTAATCCGAAGGTCCAGCATGCCGGAGAGCTTGATGCCAGCGAGGATTTTCCACATGCTTCTCAAGCTCATCTTGAAACACTCCAAGCCGTACACGGGGTGGATCATTGCCGTAGTCATTTTGCAGCTGGCCACCACCGTGGCCACTCTTTATCTCCCTAGCCTGAACGCCAGGATCATCGACGTCGGCGTGGTCAAAGCCGATATCGACTACATCTGGCGTACCGGCGGACTGATGCTGGTGGTGGCCCTCATCCAGGTAGCCACCGCGGTGGCCGCCGTCTATTTCGGGGCCAAGACCTCCATGAGCGTGGGCCGCGACATCCGCCAGTCGGTCTTCGAGAAGGTCTCGACCTTCTCGGCACAGGACGTCAACAAATTCGGCGCCGCCACCTTGATCACCCGCGGCACCAACGACGTGCAGCAGATCCAGATGCTCACCTTGATGGCGTTGAACTTCATGATCACCGCGCCGATCATGTCCATCGGCGGCGTGATCATGGCGATCCGCGAAGATCCCGGACTGTCCTGGCTCGTTTGGGTTTCGGTACCGCTGGTGCTCATAGTCGTGGGCCTGCTGGTCATCAAGCTCATGCCGCTGTTCCGCGATATGCAGACCCGCATCGACGGGATCAACGGCGTGCTGCGCGAGCAGATCACCGGCATCCGCGTGGTGCGCGCCTTTGTGCGCGAAGAGCATGAGACGCAGCGCTATGCAGACGCCAACCAGAAGCTGACCGACCTCGGTGTCAAGGTCGGCAACCTGTTCGTGCTGATGTTCCCGGCGATCACCATGATCCTGCACCTGTCCACCGCCGCCGTGCTGTGGTTCGGCGGGCACCGGGTGGATAACAACCAGGTCGAGGTCGGCGCGCTGACCGCCTTCCTGCAGTACCTGCTGCAGATCCTGATGGCGGTCATGATGGGTACCTTCATGGCCATGATGATTCCCCGTGCCATGGTTTCGGCCGACCGCATTTCCGAGGTGCTGGACAGCGAGCCGAGCATGCTCGACGCCGCCGAACGGCAGCTCGCGCTGCCCACCCCGGGCACCGTGGAATTCAAGAACGTCAGCTTCGGATACCCCGGCGCCGAGGCGCCGGTGCTCAACGATATCTCCTTCACCGCCAAGCCGGGGCAGACCACTGCCATCATCGGTTCCACCGGTGCGGGCAAGACCACCTTGCTGAACCTGATCCCGCGGCTCTACGACGCCACCGAAGGCGAAATCCTGATCGGCGGGGCGCCGCTGAGGGAACTGGGACGCGACACCATTTCGCGGAACATCTCCGCGGTGCCGCAGCGCCCCTACCTGTTCTCCGGGACCATCGCCAGCAACCTGCGCTTCGGCGCCCAGGACGCTACCGAGGATGACCTGTGGGATGCGCTGAAGGTGGCCCAGGCCGACGGCTTCGTCGCCGAACGCGAAGGCCAGCTGGATTCGAAGATCTCCCAGGGCGGCACCAACGTGTCCGGCGGACAGCGCCAGCGCCTGTGCATTGCCAGGGCCCTGGCCGCGAAGCCGAACACTTACCTGTTCGATGATTCGTTCTCGGCACTGGATGTGAACACCGATGCCAGGCTGCGTGCGGCCCTGGCCGAACCGACCAAGGACGCCGCGGTGATCATCGTGGCCCAGCGCGTATCGACCATTACCGGTGCGGACCAGATCCTGGTCCTGGACCATGGCGAAATCGTGGCCCGGGGTACCCACGAGCAACTGCTCGAAACCTCGGAAACCTATCAGGAAATCGTGGCATCCCAGCTGAGCGTGGAGGAGGTGGCCTAAATGGCGAAGAAGCAGAAGAATATCGATCCGGAACAGCTCGAAAGCGAGCTCGCGGACGTCAATGAATTCGATGCCGCGGCGGGAGCCGACGACTGGAGCGGCGGCGCCCCGGTGCGCAAGGCCGAGCATTTCTGGCCATCGGCCAAGCGCCTGGTCGGGTTGATGTCCCCGTACAAGCTGGGCATGGTCCTGGTGTTCGCGCTGATCACCGTGTACGTGGTGCTCTCGGTGATCGCACCGCGGATCCTGGGCAAGGCCATGGACGTGATCTTCGCCGGGCTGATCGGCAAGAACATCCCGGCCGGCACGCCCGCGGAGCTGGTGATCCAGCAGCTGCGCGACTCCGGGCAGGGAACCCAGGCCGACATGCTCTCCAAGGTGGACTTCGTCCCCGGGCAGGGCATCGACTTCACCCAGCTTTCGCAGTACATCCTGATAGTGCTCTCCATGTACTTCGTCGCCTCGCTCTTCTCGTGGGCCTCGGGCTGGCTGCTGAACAAGCTGGTCATGCGCGTGGTCTACAACCTGCGCAAGGACGTCGAGGACAAGATCAACAAGCTGCCGCTGAACTACTTCGACACGCGCCAGCGCGGCGATCTGCTCTCGCGCGTGACCAACGACGTGGACAACATCCAGAACGCGCTGCAACAGGCGCTGAGCCAGCTGGTCTCCTCGGCCATGACCGTTATCGGCATCGTGATCATGATGTTCGTGGTCTCCTGGCAAATGGCGCTGATCGCGCTGGTGGCCCTGCCGCTTTCGGCAGCTGCCGCGGGCATCATCGGCACCCGGGCGCAGAAGCTGTTCACCGCGCAGTGGAAGAACACCGGGGCGCTGAACGGGCAGATCGAGGAATCCTTCTCCGGCCACGAGCTGATGAAGGTCTTCGGCCGCGAAGCGGACATGGTGGACCGCTTCACCGCGCGCAACGAGGAACTGTACAAGGCCAGCTTCGGCGCCCAGTTCGTCTCGGGCATGATCATGCCGGTGATGAACTTCGTGTCCTACCTGGCCTACGTGGGCATCGCCGTGGTGGGCGGGCTGCGCGTGGCTTCGGGCACGATGAGCCTGGGCGACGCGACCGCGTTCATCCAGTACAGCCGCGAGTTCACCCAGCCGCTGGGCCAGATTGCCGGCGTGGCGAACATGCTGCAGTCCGGCGTGGCTTCGGCTGAACGCACCTTCGAGCTGCTGGACGCCGAGGAACAGGAACCGGATCACGCGCAGGACAGCCTTCCTGCCCGCGCCGACGGGCATGTCTCCTTCAAGAATGTGTCCTTCTCCTACTCCCCGGACAAGCCGCTGATTGAGGACCTGTCCTTCGATGCGGATCCGGGGCACACGGTGGCGATTGTCGGCCCGACCGGCGCAGGCAAGACCACGCTGGTGAACCTGGTAATGCGCTTCTACGAGCTGAATTCCGGGAAGATCATGCTCGATAACCGCGATATCACCGACCTTTCCCGCGCCGACCTGCGCTCGAAGGTGGGCATGGTGCTGCAGGACGCATGGCTCTTCGGCGGAAGCATCATGGAGAACATCCGCTACGGCCGGCTGGATGCCACCGATGAGGAAGTGATCGCGGCCGCGAAGGCGACCTTCGTGGACCGTTTCGTGCGCGCGCTGCCCGATGGCTACGACACCATCATCGACGAGGAAGGCACCAACGTGTCGGCCGGCGAGAAGCAGCTGATCACCATCGCCCGCGCGTTCGTGGCCAACCCGTCGCTGCTGATCCTGGACGAGGCGACCAGCTCGGTGGATACCCGTACCGAATTGCTGGTGCAGCAGGCGATGGCTGCGCTGCGCAGCGACCGCACCAGCTTCGTGATTGCCCACCGGCTGTCCACGATCCGCGACGCGGACACCATCTTGGTGATGGAGTCCGGCCGGATCGTGGAGCAGGGCAACCACGAGCACCTGCTGGGGACCCAGGGAGCCTACTACCGGCTGTACCAGTCGCAGTTCGCCGGCCCGGCCGAGGACGTGGATGCGAATCCGGATACGGCTGCGGTGCCCGCGGTAGCGGCCGGAGCCACGGTGGCCAGTGACATGGCACCGGAAGCAAAGGAAGAAACCGAGTAGGACCTTGAGTCGCGAAGACCCCGGCATCTGGCAGATTTTCACTGCCGGTGCCGGGGTCTTTTTGCATTGCCAGGCCTGCTTCTGATCGAACCGCTGCGGCACGCCTCCAGGCCATCGATCGCACTTGTTCCTGCAGGAAATGATGCAATATGAACATGATGCTTAGACAGTTGGAATATCTGGTGGCACTGGCCAATGAGGGACATTTTGCCCGGGCAGCTGAAGAATGCGCGGTCTCCCAGCCAGCATTATCAGAGGGCATTAGAAAACTCGAAAAGGAACTGGGCGCGCCATTGGTCCGCCGGGGCCATGCCTTCCAAGGACTGACCGTTGAAGGCGAGACGGTTCTCAAATGGGCTCGGAAAATCCTGAAAGACCATGCCTCGCTGAGACAGGAAATCTCCCATTACGAGAACGGCCTGAATGGAACACTTCGATTGGGAACGGTTCCTGCTGCCTCTTCAACTGTTGCAACCCTCACCGACAAGTTTGCCCGTGCGCATCCGCAAGTGGGCATCAACGTCCAGGCGAGTCTCCATTCGGCGGACATCGTCCGTCAGATCAGGAACTACGAGCTTGACGCGGGCCTTATCTACGCGGAGCCGCAGGACCTAGCTGGACTGCTGGTCTATCCGCTCTATGCCGAGGAACATGTGCTGCTCACTGCGCCGGGGATGCTCCCCGAGGGCGCAACGACGGCTTGGGCGACGGCGTTGGAGTTGCCCTTATGCCTCCTCGACTCATCTCTTCGAGGGCGCCAGGTCCTCGACCAGACGCTCAGCCGGCACGATCTGGTAGTCTCGCCGCGAATCGAATGCGACTCGATAGTCACGTTGCTCGCGCATGTGTCCACCGGGAACTGGGCCAGCATAGTTCCGCGCCAGTGGTTGCCACCCTTGGGAGCTCTGCCTGGTATTGAGCTTTACAGGCTGGATGATCCGCAAGTTACCTCGCAAATTTCTCTTGTAATGGAAGACAGCAGTCCATTAACCCTGATGTCGCAGGCGCTCGAAAAGATAATTTCTAGCACATTCCCTGCGGTCGATATGCATCTCAGCAGGAATCATAAGTAGCACTTACTGAATCATCGGATCTAATTATTGGATCTGATCAATGGTAATCCCTGAACCTAGAACCAGACCCCAAGTCGCTTAGGAATTGGGCCGTGCAACTGGGAGCGGAGAGAACAGTGGAACCTGACCATCTTGAGGCACCATGGGATCCGAGGGATGCAAGCAATCAGATAATTGCCAGGACGACTCGGGATTCCATGCTGACGGCAGGCAGAGCAGCTCCGGTCTCCACAGCCATTGGTAAGTTCAAATTCACGCGCGGTTCGCTCGTGAATTGGCAGCTCTTCGCCATTTCGCACAGCCCAGAGATCCGCCCGGCCCTGCGCGTAGGCCTCGGATTGGGACTTCCGGGGATTGCACTGCTGCTGATTGGCAGAACGGACCTCCTTGCCTACGCTGTTTTCGGCTCCATTGTCGGGATGTACGGCCGAAATCCGCATCGCTCGCAGCGACTGAAGGACCAGGTGCTCGGAGCTGCACTGATGCTGTGTGCGGGAATTTGCGGGATCGCCATGGCCCCCTTGGGTATGCGCGGGTGGACGCTGCTTGCCGGAGGAATGTTCTGGGCGGCCTTCAGCTCATTGATCGCTGATCGATATGGGCTCAAGCCCGGCGGTGCCTTCTTTCCGCTCTTTGCGTTTGGTGCGTTGGGAACTTTGCCGGTGGGGGAGCTTCCCGCCCTTGAAGGCCTGGCCGCGTTCGTCGCCACCGCTCTGTTCAGCATCCTGCTCGGCCAAGCCGCACGCTTCGGACGAGTGGAAGAGTGCGGCTCGGAAGGCCTCGCGATTCCATGGCCCCGCATCCTGCGCAGGGCATGCACCTACCTGATAGTTGTCTTCCTAGCTGGAGCTGTCGGGATTACTCTGCAGGTCGAGCATCTCCAATGGACCATGGCCGGGGCGGCCGTTCCGCTTGCCGTCGGCAATGCCCGGGGACGGTTGCGACGTGGGGCTCACCGCATCGGGGGAACCCTGGCCGGTATAGGCGTGTTGTTTGGGATCACGGCCCTGACTCCCAGCGAACTGATGATCGGCTGCTGCATCATCTTGCTGATGTTCCCAACCGAGGCCTATATGGTCCGGAACTACGGCCTTGCCCTCAGCTTTTTCACGCCGCTGATTATCCTGATGCTTCAGCTGGCTAATCCGAAGAGCGGATCCCAGATGGTGTGGGACTGCGCTATGGGAAATCTTCTCGGTGTCGTTGTCGGCATTGCGGCCGCTTCAATTTTCGAACGGCAGCCCCGAACCACGATCTAGAAACGCCGCAACTGCGGCGCGGCAGATCAGAAGCATGAACCCAGAAGAAAAATAAGACGAACGAGATCTATTAAGTAGCCGCAGGCCTACCGCAGCCCCATCGGCAGGACATAAGCTGGCCTTGAACTCGCATAATTCATCGAGGATAAGGAAAAAGCATGTCAGATGCAGCTGTGCCAACTGTTGGCGCAAAACTATCGGCAGAATTCTTGGGCACATTCGTGCTGGTCTTCGGTGGCTGTGGTTCAGCGATCTTCGCAGCCAAGGTCATCGCAGATGAAACCGTGAACATGGGCATCGGATTCCTGGGCGTAGCTCTGGCTTTCGGTTTCACTGTGCTGGTCATGGCGTACGCAGTAGGGCATATCTCCGGCGGCCATTTCAACCCTGCCGTCACCCTGGGCACGGCCTTTGCCGGGCGCACCCCGTGGAAGGATGTCCTCCCGTACATCGTCACGCAGATCGTCGCTGCTTCGGTGGCGGGTGCCGTGCTGTTCTGGATCGCTTCGGGCAAGGACGGATTCAACGCAGTCGAATCCGGTTTCGCTTCCAATGGCTATGGGGAGCGATCACCAGATGGCTATTCGCTGGTTGCGGCACTGGTCGCAGAGATCGTTTTGACTGCGATCTTCCTGTACGTGATCCTCGGCTCCACCGACAAGCGCGCGCCGCAGGGTTTCGCGCCGATCGCTATCGGCCTGTCATTGACCCTGATCCACCTGGTGTCCATTCCCATCACCAATACCTCGGTCAACCCGGCACGTTCCCTGGGCGTCGCATGGTTCGCCGGCCCTGAAGCCTTGGGCCAGGTATGGCTGTTTATCCTGGCACCGGTTATCGGTGCGGCCATTGCCGGTGTCAGCTACAAGGTGCTCTTCCCGGCCTTCGTGGACAAGGGTCGCGAAGGTTTCGACAAGAACTAGCAGATGATGGGAGCTCGCGGTTACCGCAGCTCGCTGAACCCAGTCCAGCAGACTTCGACGTC
This sequence comes from Glutamicibacter sp. NPDC087673, assembly GCF_044743255.1. Classification (NCBI taxonomy): domain Bacteria; kingdom Bacillati; phylum Actinomycetota; class Actinomycetes; order Micrococcales; family Micrococcaceae; genus Glutamicibacter; species Glutamicibacter sp. NPDC087673. The sequence continues at coordinate 330,993 of NZ_JBIUWB010000001.1, read as the reverse complement.
GGCTGGACTGGGTTCGTCCTTTCACGTGGAACGATGAACTTGGGAAATCCACATGGAAGGCGATTAGGCTTGTCATATGCAACAACGGCCAGAGTACATGAACCCCTATTCGGCTCCGCGGCCCAAGCAACGCGTCTTCAACGCCGGGCAATTCACCAAGGGCGACTTCTGGACAGTTCTTGCCTACCTCGTCTTCTTTGTCGGGGGCGCAGCAGGCCTCATCGGCTTGATCCCTGGCTACATGGGCGCCTTCTCCACCCAGGAACAGGCGCTGTTCGGGATCAACCTGATCCTGTATGTCACCTTCTTCATTCTCGCGATGATCCAGTGCGGTCCGCAGTTCTTCGAGTCGTTCAAGACCATGCGCTACCACCCCTGGGCCAAATGGCTGATGCTGCCCGGTGGCTGGTTCCTGACCATCATGGCCAACGGGATCATCGCCGCCTTGACGGGCCAAGCGGCCACCAGCGAGAACCAGGCGGCCCTGGAATCCATGGCCGGAACGGTGCCGCTGCCGGTCATGCTGGTGGTCACTGCGCTCTTCGGCCCATTCGTCGAGGAATACCTGTTCCGCCATCTGCTCATCGGCAAGCTTTCACGCAAGCTCAACGTCTGGATTTGCGCACTGATCTCCACGGTGCTGTTCGCCAGCATCCACTTCATTGGCGCGGGCATCGGCTCGTGGCTGGAAGTCGTGCCGTACTTCATGCTGGGCGTCATGATGGGTGTTGCCTACATCCTCAGCGGCAAGTCGCTGGCCTACTCCTACATGCTGCATGTCATTAACAATGCAGTAGCGCTGCTGGTGGTGTACCTGATCTACCCGCTGCTTCCTGTGGGAGGCTAGGCAGTGGCATTTACCGGACTCGAACCGAACACCCCCGCCTATCGGGGCATGCTGCTGGCGCTTTTTGCCGGCGGCGTTGCCACGTTCTCCCAGCTCTATGCGGTGCAGGGGCTGCTGCCGGTGATCGCCGGCTATTTCCACATCACCTCTTCGCACACGGCACTTGCCGTTTCATCAGCGACCCTGGGGCTGGCGTTGGCCGTGACTCCATGGGCCATCATTTCCGACCGCGTCGGGCGCCGCAAGGTCATCAGCATCGCCCTGATCTCCTCGGTTGCCCTGGGACTGCTCAGCTGCCTGTCGCCAAGCTTCGAGTTCCTGGTGGCGATCCGGTTCTTCGAGGGAATTGCCTTGGCAGGTGTTCCCGGCTCTGCACTGGCCTTCCTCGTTGACGAGGTCAATCCGCGAGCCGTTGCCGTGGCCAGCGGCACCTATATCTCCGGCACCACCCTTGGCGGGCTGGCCGGACGCTTGGTCGCCAGCTTTGTCGCAGACCCCGCCGGCTGGCGCTGGGGGGTCGCGGCAGTGAGCATCATGGCCGGCTTGGCAACGCTCTTCTTCCTTTTCAAGGCGCCCAGCGCCCAGGGCTTCGACCCCATCCACGGCCAGAACCTGCGCAGCATCGCCAGGAAGTTCGCACATGCATTGCATGGCAAAATGGCACTGGTCTATGCCCAGGGATTCCTGCTCATGGGCGGATTCGTGGCCGTCTACAACTATCTGGCTTTCCGGCTGGAAGCACCGCCGTACCTGATTCCGGCTTCGTGGGCGGCACTGGTCTTCCTGGCCTACCTCTCTGGAACCTACACCTCGGTGGCCAGCAGCAAACTCGTCGCTAAGGCTGGACGGCGAAATACCCTGCGCATCAGCATTCTCACCAGCGCCCTGGGCTTGCTGCTGACGCTGGCTGGGAACCTGGTCGTGATCATCAGCGGGTTGCTGATCTTCACCGCTGGCTTCTTCGCGGCCCACGCGGTCGCCAGCGGGTGGGTGCCGGTGCTGGCCACCGGAGCCAGGGCGCAGGCCTCCAGCCTGTACAACTTGTTCTACTACGTGGGCTCGTCACTGCTTGGCTGGCTCATCGGCATCCCCTTCATGCACTACGGCTGGGCCAGCGTCGTGCTCTGCGTTGGCGCGTTGCAGGTGGTTGCCCTGATCATGGCTTCCTTGCTCTCCAAAAGGGACCCATCCCTTCGCGGATAATTCATATGCCGCATTCGGAATACTCAACTTTGCGCGAAATATCAGGTCAGATCGTCGAATTCTCCTGATACCCACCTGGCATAGCGTTCCGCAGAGAACTGGACCACCCGGTGGGCATCGGCCTGGATGCAGGCGGCGAAGTTGTTGTAGAGGCGGTCGAACTTCACCGGCTCCAGATCCTTGGCCATGCGCCGCACCACGGCAGCCGAGAGCGGGATGCGGTTGGGGTAGCTGCGCAAGAAGGTCGCATTGCCATCGGCCACGGGGAAAATCGCGTCGCCAGCCAGCAGGACTCCGCGGCCATCGGCCCCTGCTTCCCAAACAGCCGCAGTGCTGCCCGGGAAGTGGCCGCCGAGCTGCATCAGCCTGATCCCGGGCAGCACCTCAAAAGGCTGGGACCAGGTCCTGACGGCGGCTGAGGAATACTGGACCCACTGCGCATCTTTCTCGGCGACGAGGATCGGCGCATCACCCAGCGCCTGGCTGTATTGCTGCTGCACCCCGTACATGTGCGGATGGCTCGCCACAATGGCCGCCAGCTTTCCGCGGCTATCCAGCCAATCAATGATTTCTCCGGTAATCAGCCCGGGCACGTCGAAGAGCAGGTTGCCCGCGGTGGTCTCCACGAGCAAGGAGCTTTGGCCTATGCCGATTTCGGGAGAAGCAATCGCATTCAGTCCCGGCTCCAGCGAAGTGATCGTCAGCTGGTGGCCGGCTGCTGCCAGGTCTTCGGTGCGCACCCAACGCTGGATTCCGCCCGGAATGTACTGGCGTTCATCGGCGCAGATGGGGCAGGTGCCGGTGGGTTGCGGGCCCGGCGGGAACTCCACGGCGCAGCCCGCGCATTGCCAATGGCCAATATGTTCTTGTCCCATGGGAAACCTGTTTTCTGGTGGCGGTGCTGGCTGTGCCCTGCTTGCTTCCAAACCTAGTACTCGCTCCGGACGCAGGAAAGAGGACTGCACCGGGAATCCTCCTGCGCGCAAGCAAATGGTGAAAGTCCACTCTGCTTCGTAGAGTTGAGGTTGTGAATCCTTCAACCCCCACCGAATCCCCGCGGAGCTTGGCCCGGCAGATCCTTGCCTTGGCAGTTCCCGCCTTGGGTGCTTTGATCGCCGAGCCGCTGTTCTTGATGGCCGATTCGGCCATCGTGGGCCACCTTGGTGTGGCCGAGCTGGCCGGTGCCGCACTGGGCACCACGGTGCTGCACACTGCGGTGGGGTTGATGATCTTCTTGGCCTATGCCACCACGCCAGCTGTAGCCAGAGCCCTGGGCGCTGGCAACCCCGGCAAGGCCATGGCGGCGGGCCGTGATGGCATGTGGTTTGCCGTAGTCCTCGGGGTGGCGCTTTCGCTGCTCGGATACTTCAGTGCCGATCGGCTTGTGGGCTTGATGGGCGGCGAAGGGGAAACCGCTGGATTCGCCGTCGACTACATCAGGTACTCGATGCCTGGCCTGACCGCGATGCTGCTGGTCCTGGCAGCCACCGGCGTGCTGCGTGGCATGCAGGACACGAAAACACCGTTGATCGTGGCCACCGCTGGCTTCGGATTGAATATCGTCCTGAACTTCGTGCTGGTCTACTGGGCCGATATGTCCGTAGCCGGTGCCGCGCTTGGCACATCGATCGCCCAGTGGATGATGGCGGTGGTGTATTTGTGGATGATCTTGCCAAGAATCCGCAAGCAAGGAATTTCCATGGCGCCGAGCTGGTCCGGGTTCATTTCCACCGGGCAAGTCGGTTCCTGGTTGATGCTGCGCAACCTGAGCATGCGCGCGGCGTTGCTCCTCACGGTTCTTGTCGCCACCAACGCCGGCACCCAGACACTGGCAGCGCACCAGCTGGTCTTCACGATCTTCAGTTTCCTGGCCTTTGCACTGGATGCGTTGGCTATTGCGGCCCAGGCCATGATTGGCCAGGAGCTGGGCCGCGGGGATGCAGAGCAGGTCCGCAAGCTCACCGGGATCATGAGCCGCTGGGGCATCTGCTTCGGCGTGGTCACCGGGATCCTGCTGCTTGCCACCTCGTGGGTCTTCCCGATGATCTTCACCCCGGATGAGCAGATCCGCCAGCTGACCACCGTTGGGCTATGGGTGCTGGCATTGTCCCAGCCGTTGTGCGGTTTGGTGTTCGTGCTGGACGGCGTGCTCATCGGTGCGGGGGATGCCCGCTATCTCGGGTTGGTAGGCGTAGCGAACCTTGTTCTCTACGTGCCGATGCTCTGGGCGGTTCAGGTCTTTGCCAAGGATTCCACGTCAGCGATTTTGTGGATCTGGGTTGCTTTCGCCATCGGCTACATGGCAGCTCGCGGCGTGAGCCTGTCCCTGCGTGCCAGGAACAGCGCTTGGATGCGGTTGGGCAGCTGAACCCAGGCCACCGGGCCGCTCGCCACCGATTACTCCTGGAGCTCCATTGCCTGGGCGGCAATCTCATGGGTGACCGCATGGTCCAGTGAGCTGGTGGTGCCCCGGCACCCGGATCCGGGCTGGGCAACGAGCTGTTGCGCTGGGCTGGTCAGGTGCTTGGCGCTACCGGTTTGCGCGAGCTCCAATGCGTATTCGAGGGCGTGGCCGATACCGGTACAGGACGCTACCGTTTTCCGGATGACGGCGTTCGATGCCTTCGAAGATGTTCTCGCGGACCACGAAGAAGTCCACGTCCCCTGGCTGGCGGAATTGCAGCAGGCTGCCCACGGCGCAGGAGAAGAGCGAGTCATGCACGCCAAGCCGCTCAATCCGGTTATCGGGCATCATCTGCCTGTGCTTGGCGTTGGATCCAGCTTGAACCAGAAAGTCGTCAGCGGACTCGTTCAGTCAGCGCAGGCCTTCTGGCCTGGCATCGGTGCTGACGCCAGCGCCGGCAAGCACGGCGATGCTGTGTGCCTTGCCCATGATGCACCAGTGGTTGGCCGCTAGTGATGTCCCAGCATGGCTCGGCGGATGGATTCCAGATGCAGCGTCATGGCCTCGGCGGCCGCTGAAGGATCTGAATTCTGTATGGCGGCAAAGATCGACTGGTGCTCGGCCAGCTCGTCCGATTGGGACATGTATGGCTGCATGGAAGGCAAGACGTAGTGGGCTCGGGCGGTTTGCGTGAAGCAGTTCTCCAGGCTGTCCACAATGCGGGAGTTGCGCGATGCCGCGGCCAGTTCGCTATGGAAGCACTGGGCGGCATGCATGGAGGCAATGGGGTCGGAGACCGCCAGCTTTTGCTGGGCTTCAAGGTGCCCGGCCAGGGAAACTACAAGCGCTGCCGAATGCATGCTGGCTACCTGCCCCGCCACATGCGGTTCGAGCAAGCTGCGCAGTTCCAGGACTTCATAGACATCATTCATCGAGATGGCGCGAACCAGATAGCCCTTCTTGGGCAGCACCTGCAGCAGGCCCTCGCTGGTGAGCTGGCGCAGGGACTCGCGCACCGGGGTCTTGGAGACCTCGAACTCCTGGGCCAGTGCCGGTTCGATGATCAGGCTTCCCGGGGCAAGTTCCCCGCGGTTGATGCGTTCGCGCAAGGTGAGCGTGAGCTGTTCGGAGAGCGAGCTGGCCATGGTTTTCCGATTCCTAAGGGGCGTAACTTGGCGACCTGATCTAGCTATCGCTCTGGGCAACACTCTAGTCTGAGGTGAAATATATTTCAGGTATCTTACGGAACACCACTTTATCGCAAGGACTACGACTGTGCCGATCACCCAGAACTCTGCCAGCACGCAGCAAGCGCGCAACCGGCGCCGGGCCCTGTTCGCCTCTGTCTTCGGCACGGCCATTGAATGGTACGACTACGCGCTGTATGGCGCGGCCGCATCGGTGGTGATCGGTCCGCTGTTCTTCGCCGGAGCCGGAGAAGCGGCGGCCTCGATCGCGTCCTTTGCGACCTTCGCGGTGGGCTTCGTGGCCCGCCCGCTGGGCGGTGTGCTCATCGGCCACCTGGGGGACCGGTTCGGGCGCCGCCCGGCCATGCTGCTCTCGGTCATCCTGATGGGCATCGCCACCGTGGGCATCGGCCTGCTGCCGACCGCGCAGACCTGGGGCGTGTGGTCCGTGGGCCTGCTGGTGCTGCTGCGCCTGATCCAGGGATTCGGCGCTGGCGCGGAACTGACCGGTGCCATGACGCTGGTGGCCGAATACGTGGAGCCGAGAAAACGCGGGTTCTACACCTCGCTGGTGTTGTCCACCCCGCCGCTTGGCATCGCGCTGGCCACCGTGTGCTTCTTCCTGGTCTCGCTGGCCGGTGACGAGGTACTGCTCGGGTGGGCCTGGCGCATCCCATTCCTGGTCTCGGCACTGCTGTTCTTCGTGGCCATCTACATCCGCAACAAGCTGGAAGAGACCCCTGACTATGCCGCCGCCATGGCCTCGGCCCGTGCCGAGCAGCAGCAGGCCAAGCTCCCCATCGTGCAGGTTTTCGCCGCGCACTGGCGCCGCGTGGCCCTGGGCTTCCTGGCCATCACCGGACACAACGCGGTGAACTACATCCTTGCGGTCTTCGCGCTGAGCCTGATGGTCACCAGCGGCATGGAACGCAGCCATGCGCTGCTGGCGGTCACCCTGGGCTCCTTGGTCTCCGTATTGCTCACGCCGGTGGGCGGCTGGCTCGCCGATCGGTTCGGCGCTTCCAAGGTGCTGGCGGCGGGAAACATTTCAGGTTTGATCCTGGCTTTCCCGATCTTCGCACTGATCTCCACTGGCGAGTTCGCCTTCGGGTTCCTGGGCATCGCCGCCGGCTACGCGCTGGTGATCCCGTGCACTTCCGGTGCCCAAGGGGCCTTCCTCACCGAGCTGTTCCCCGTCTCGGTGCGCTTCTCCGGGATTGCCATCGCGCGCGAACTGAACGGCGCCATCGTCGCTGGGCTCTCGCCGCTGATTGCCGCTGCGCTCTTGCAGGCGGGCAACGGCTCCATCGCGATGCCAGCGGGATACCTGGCGCTGTGCTGCCTGTCCTCGGCCATTGCAATCTTCATCGGCACCCGCGCAAGCTCGCGCACCCTGTACTAGACCGGCAATTTCCACCGAAGTAAAGGAACAACCCATGGGTAATCTCAAGCGCCAACTGCCCGACGTGGCCGAACTGGTCAGCCTGATGAAGTTCAAACTCCCCAGCACTAGCCCTCGCGCCGCCCGGCTGGCCGGTGCCGCCGACATCTGGGATCTGCGCAAGATCGCCAAGCGCCGCACCCCCGCCGCGGCCTTCGACTATGTAGATGGCGCTGCCGGGCGAGAAATCACCGCGACCCGCGCCCGAGCGGTGTTCGATAACGTTGAGCTGTTGCCGCGAATCCTGCACGGAACCGCGCAGTCGGATCTTTCCACCACCATTGCCGGTGCCCCATCGGCATTGCCCTTCGGCATCGCCCCCACCGGCTTCACCCGTTTCATGCACTCCGAGGGCGAAATCGGCGGCTCGCGGGCTGCCCGAGAAGCAGGGATTCCCTTCAGCCTGTCCACCATGGGCACCCGATCCATCGAGGAGGTCGCCGAGGCGGCCCCCGAGGGCCGCAAACGGTTCCAGCTCTATCTGTGGAAGGACCGGGAGAAGTCCAGGGCGCTGGTGGAACGTGCCGCTGCAGCGGGCTATGACACCTTGCTGGTCACCGTGGACACCCCGGTGGCCGGCCAACGCCACCGCGATACCCGCAACGGCATGAAGATCCCGCCGGAATTGACCGTGAAGACCGTGCTCGATGCGTCGTACCGACCCGAATGGTGGTACAACTTCTTGACCACCGATTCGCTGAAGTTCGCATCGCTGTCGGATACGTCGGCAGACCTGCCAACGATCATCAACTCCATGTTCGATTCCTCCCTGGACTTCGAGGATCTGAAATGGATCCGCGAGCTGTGGAAGGGCCAGCTTTTCGTCAAGGGCGTGCTCACCAGCGAAGACGCTGCCCAGGCCCAGGCCGCCGGTGCTGACGGACTGGTGGTCTCCAATCATGGCGGCCGGCAGCTGGACCGCGCGCCGATCGCCTTCGAGGCCTTGGGCGAAGTGCGTGCCGAAGTCGGTGAGGACATGGAAATCATCATGGATTCGGGCATCATGTCCGGCGCGGACATTGTCGCCGCGCTGTGCGCCGGAGCGGACTTCGTGCTGATTGGCCGCGCCTACCTCTACGGCCTGATGGCTGGGGGAGAGGAAGGCGTAAGCCGTGCCATCGAATTGCTGGCCAAGGAAGTGGAAGTGACTATGCAGCTGATGGGCGCGGCGAGCATCGGGGATCTGGACCAGTCGCTGATTCGCCGCCGTGGCTGATGTGATTAACCCCGGGCGAAGTGGCGGTTAGTTCTATGAGCGGTAGAATAGAAATTGTGCCTGCACCAAAAACCACCCCAGTTCAAGCTTCAGAAGTTTTCCGCCCAGTATTCCTGCGCGGCCTGACAGCCCTGGCCTATGCCCTGATGTCGATTTTCTGGATCGGCGCAGATGACAAGGTTGTCACTTACTCCACGGCAGCGTTCCTCGTTGTCACTGGCGTGTTCATGTGGCAGTACGTATCTGTGGAAAGCGCGCCGGAGAAGTCGCGCGCCCCCTACGCGCTGGGTGCGGGACTGATGCTTCTGGCTGGTATCGCCACCATCTTCGTCAGCTCGATTGCCTGGGTCGGCTATGTGGGTGCCTTTGCATTCCTGGCCGGAGGCATTGCCGAGCTCATCGTCTTTGCCAAGCATCGCGAGGCCTTCCCGCCGTTCAGGAACCAGCTGGTTACCGGCGCGGTGGGCGTGATCTTGGCCATTTCGCTGTGCTTCAGCGGTGGCATGGATGCGCACGCATTGTTCGGCCTGATTGGCGGCGGAACTATCGTTCTGGCCGTTTTCGCGCTGATTGCCGCCTTCGGCCATCGCCATGAAACGAAGGCAGCCGCCCCGACCACGATCAATTCGCCGGACCAGGAAAGCAACTAGTCTTTAGGTCTGCAGTAAAAGTAGAAACGGAGTTCCTGGTGGGAAACAACAAGAAGAAGCAACCGTGGAGCCAGTCAATCAAGGGCCCACTGAGCTTCTCGCTGATCCTGGCCATCGTCGCCGGCGTGGTCGGCCTGGTTAGCTCCACCGGCGGATCGCAGAATCCCTTGCGCTTCGATATCGGTTTGGCCTGTTTCGGCATCGCCTTTGTCGCAAGCCTGCTGGTCATCTCGGTGATGACCATGGCCGCCAAGGACAATGATCCTGACCTGGGAAAGGGGACCGGGGTAAACCGATCCTCATCCAACCCGGACAAGAAGTTTGAAGACTGATAATAAAGCTTAGCCACGCGGCATGACGCGCTGGGACTGTCCATCCACAGATAGTCCCAGCGCGTTGTCGTTTGCCGGGCCAATTGATCGAGGCAGGACGCCTCGAGCACGCACCAAGGATTTCAAGTGAGTAGCACGAGTATCTCTGATCAGCATGGCCGCACCCCACTGGGCAAGCAGCTGCGACGGCGCAAGTCCATCCAGGCGATGGCCAACGACGCCGCGAACAACGCCGGGCTCGGGACGCTCAAGCGCTCGCTGGGCGTCACCCAGCTAGTCATGATCTCCGTCGGAGCCACCCTGGGCACCGGCATCCTGGTGATCCTCGGATCTGCCGTTCCGGTCGCCGGACCGGCGATCTGGATCGCCTTCGTGCTTGCCGGCATCACCGCGCTGCTTTCGGCGGTCTCCTATGCCGAAATGGCGGGCATGGTCCCGGTCTCCGGCTCCAGCTATTCCTATTCCTACGCCACGCTGGGCGAAGGCATGGCCTGGGTGTGCGGTTGGTGCCTGGTCTTGGAATACGCAGTTTCCGCGGCAGCGGTGGCGGTGGGTGCCGGCGCCTACGTGAACCAGACGCTGGAGATCTTCGGCCTGGCTTTGCCCCAGGCCCTGGCCGCCGGCCCGGGCGACGTCGGCGTCATCAACCTCTCGGCATTGATCGTGGTCATCTTGGCGACCCTGCTGCTGGTTCGCGGTGCCCGCGAATCGGCCCTGGCCAACACCGTCATGGTGATCGTGAAGATCGCCATCCTCGTCTTCTTCGTGGTGGTCGCCTTCACCGCTTTCAATGCCGGGAACTTCGCTCCGCTGCTGCCCATGGGTGCCGCGGGCGTGACCGGGGCAGCGTCCATGGTCTTCTTCTCCTACATCGGCTTCGACGCGGCCTCGACCGCCGGCGAGGAAGCCAAGAATCCGCAGAAGGACCTGCCGCGGGCAATCATGATCGCCATGGTGCTGGTAACCACCATTTACGTGCTGGTTGCTGTAGCCGCCATTGGCGCCCGGGAGTGGAACTGGTTCGCCGAATCAGAAGCCGCCCTGGTGCAGATCGTTTCCGAGATCACCGGACAGAAGTGGATGGTCTTGGCCTTCGCCCTGGCTTCGGTGATCGCGATCGTCTCGGTGGTGCTGACCACCCTGTACGGGCAGACGCGCATCCTGCTCTCCATGGGCCGCGACGGCCTGATCCCGCGCTTCTTCGCCAAGGTTTCGCCCAGCACCCGCACCCCGGTCATCGGCACCTACGTCACCGGCGCGGTCGTGGCCATTGCCGCCTCGCTGATTCCTCTGGGCCAGCTGGCCGAAGCGACCAGCATCGGCACCCTGTTCGCCTTCTCGTTGGTAGGTGTCTCGGTAATGTACCTGCGCAAAACCCAGCCGGATACCCCGCGGACCTTCCGCGTCCCGCTGTATCCGGTGACCCCGATTCTGGGCATCGCTGCCTGCCTGTTCCTGATGTTCAACCTGGCTGGCATCACCTGGCTGGTCTTCGCCATCTGGATGGCTGTGGGAGCTGCGATCTATCTGGGCTTCGGCCGCCGCAATTCGCGCCTCGGCGCCTTGGACGCCAAGGCCTATGAAGCGGAACTGAATCTCTGACACTTTCGTCATGCGCTGGGGTTGCGGGCACTGCGGGCTAAGCTGTGTGGTGGACCACTATCGCAGCTCATGAAGGAAACACCATGCACCAGGAACCGATCAGCACCGCCGACCTCTACGACCAGCATGGGGATGCACTGCAGTCCGTCTCGGCTCAATTCCAGGACTTCGGCGGGCGGCTGTCCTTCCACGGGCCGGCACGTACCGTGAAGTGCCATGAGGACAACGGCCTGGTCAAGGAGATCCTGAGCTTCCCGGGCAATGGCGCAGTGCTCGTGGTCGATGGGGGAGCATCCCTGCGTTACGCCCTGATGGGTGACATGATTGCCGCGAATGCCGAAGCCAATGGCTGGGCCGGGGTCATCATCAGCGGCGCCGTACGCGACCGTGCGGCACTGGCTGAAATGGAACTCGGGATCAAGGCACTAGGCAGCAACCCGCGCAAAACCGTCAAGCGTTCGCACGGTTCGGTGGATGAAGTGATCAGTATCGGGGATGTGAAGGTCCGGCCGGGCGCGATGGTGTACGCGGATATCGACGGGATTCTTGTCGAGAACTAGCCGCTAGCCCATCTAGCTAGGGCTTGTCGCCTGCGCCTTCCCACTCCGCCTTGAATTCCTCGGTGCCCAAAGCCTCCAAGTCCGCGCGGATCTGGACGATTAGCCGCTCAGCTTCTTCGAGGCTGGAGGTTGTCATGCGCAGAAGCACCGAATCATCTTGGCGGGAATGCACGACTACCTGGGGCTCGTTCGCTTCGTACTCTGCATCGCCCAGCGTGGCAGAAGCCAGAGCTACAACCCAGCGGGCCGCGGCTTTCAATGGTCCGCTCTCAGCTGCTTCTATCCGTGCTTCGTAATCATCCGAAGCGTGGGTTTCCTGAGTCATGACCTGCCCCTTCCACTACTGCAACTGCCGGTATCCCCGGTTGTGTGTTCATCATATGGCCCGGGCAAGGTAAAAGGCGAGGGACATCGCCCAGCGACAGTTTGGCCACGTGCTGGCCGCTGGTCACGGGCATGGGCGGTGGGCCCGAGGCTACAGCGAGCTACTCGGCCACGCTGCGGCGATGAAGTGCGCAGGGGCGCTGGCCGATCACGGACGAAACTAGACTTGGTGTGCTCAGTGTCGGGGTTCTGGCTAGTCGATACGTTTTCCGGCTTTGCGCGCACGGTAGGCGCGCACGTGCTCGCGGTTGGCGCAGTTGCCGGTATCGCAGTACTGCTTGGAGCGGTTGCGCGACAGATCCAGCAGGGCCGCCTCGCAGTCCTCCGAGGCGCAGATCCGCAGACGCTGCAATCCGCCGGAGCGGATCACTTCCGCCAGTGCCATCGCGGCGTCCACGGCCATGCGGTCGTAGAGCGGGGTGCTGTTGGTGGTGGCGTGCAGGTGGTAACCCAGCGATTCGCTCTTGATCAATTGAGGCTGGGCGTTGGCGTTGCGCAGGATCGCATTGACCCGGAAGACGGATTCTTCTTCGGTACCTATCCAGATGTTCTTCAGCTGGGAACGCAACTGGCGAATGGAGCGAAGCTCTGCCTGGTTGTGCGCGCGGGAGCCTTCGAAATTCTCGGCATCAAGGAACTCATCGAGATCAGCGACGGTGGAGAGCATATCCACGATTTGCACCTCGGTATTCAGAAGGTTCACCACGGACTTCAATGAAGCTTCGATATCTAGGGCAAAGGTCATAATTCGTTCCTGGAAGCTGGGTAGATTGACTGCCACTCAAGCCTAACCGTATCGTCATGCTCATACCCCCATTTGCCCCTGAACGGCGGCATGAAATTCTCCGCGAAAGACTTCAAAGATCCTCATGAGCGACCTGTCTGATTCCGGCCTTCCGGCCGCCACTGCCGGCAGTCCAGTACTGCGTCAAAGCCAGTCCCGGGGGATCTGGATTGCGCTGGCATCCTCCGCGGCCTTCGGGATTTCCGGCTCCTTCGCCAAGGGGCTTTTCGAAGCAGGGTGGAGTCCCAACGCGGCCGTGGCCGCACGCATGGCCGGCGCCGCGCTGGTCCTGGCGATCCCTGCGGTCCTGGCGATGCGCGGCCGCTGGACGTTGCTGCGCACCAACTGGGTGTCGATTGTGCTCTTCGGATTGTTTGGAGTGGGAGCCTGCCAGCTGTGCTATTTCTTGGCGGTGCAGCGCTTGGATGTCGGGGTGGCTTTGCTGCTGGAGTATCTGGCTCCGGTGCTCATCGTGCTGGTGCTCTGGGCCAAGCACCAGAAGCGCCCGTCGGCGGCAACGATCGCTGGCACCCTATTGTCATTGGCGGGCCTGGTGGCGGTGCTGGATCTGACCGGCGCCACGCGGATTGATCCTATCGGCGTGCTCTGGGGCTTGGGGGCAGCGGTGGGCCTGACGGTCTACTTCTTCATTAGCGCCAAGGTCGATGGCGCGCTGCCACCCATCATGCTGTCGGCCGGTGGCATGGCCGTTGGCGCGCTAACCATGCTGCTGGTTGGCGGCTTGGGAATCCTTCCAATGCAGTGGGCCGCCGGCAGCGGATCATTTGCTGGATATGAAACCCCGTGGTGGTTGGCCTTGACCGGGCTGATCCTGATCGCCACCGTGTTCTCCTACACCACCGGTGTGATGGCCGCCCGGGAACTGGGGTCCAAGGTGGCCAGCTTCATCTCGTTGACCGAGGTGCTTTTCGCGGTGCTGTGGGCTTGGCTGCTGCTCTCCGAACTGCCTGGTGCGGTGCAGCTGTTCGGCGGCCTGCTGATTGTGTGCGGCGTGGTGCTGGTGCGTGTCGATGAACTGCGTGCGGCACGCAAGGGAATCTAAGCGGCCCGTAGGGTAAAAACGCGCACGCGATGCCAATTGTTGTGCGCCGGATGCCAAGGGAAAACCCGCTGGCCTGTACAGGCTGGGAGAAACAAGTTTCGCAGGCATCCTAACTGGAGGAAAACCCATGGGCAGCAAGTCGGTCATAGTCGTAGGCGCAGGTTCGGCTGGCTCGGTGGTCGCGCGCCGGCTCGTGGATGCCGGGGCGCGGGTGACCTTGTTCGAAGCTGGCTCCGAGGACACCAACCCTGCCATCCACGACCTCTCGCGCATGGGCGAGCTGTGGCATAGCAAGGACGACTGGGATTACCACACCGTCCCGATGGCCGGGGCAGCGAACAAGCCGATGCACCTGCCACGGGGCAAGGTGCTCGGCGGTTCCCACGCGCTGAATGCGACCATCTGGGTGCGCTGCGCCCCGCAAGATTTCGATGACTGGGCCAAGGACTGCGGCGAGCAGTGGGCCTGGAAGAATGTCCTGCCGATCTACAAGGAAATCGAGAATTTCTCTGGCGGCGCCAGCGAATTCCACGGCAGCGATGGGCTGGTGCCGGTGGACAACGACTACGAGCTGGATGAGATCCACCAGTCGATTATTGACGCCGCGGTGCAGTCCGGAATCCGGTTCAATCCCGACTACAACGGCGAGCAGCTGGAAGGCGTTTCCAAGGAGCAGATCAACGTTGCTGGCGGCGAACGCATCAACACCTGGAAGGCCTATCTGAAGCCGGTGCGCGAGCGCATGGAAATCATCACGGACGCCGAGGTGCATTCGGTGATCCTCGAATCCGGATCCGCTGTAGGCGTGCGCTATCGGATCGGCGGGCAGCTGCAGGAGCTGCGCGCGGATGAGGTGGTGCTCAGCGCCGGTGCCCTGGGATCCCCGCAAATCCTGTTGCGCTCAGGCATCGGCCCGGCGGCCGAGCTCGAAGCCGCGGGCGTCATGCCGCTGCATGAGCTGGACCAGGTGGGAAAGAACCTGCATGACCACCTGCTGGCGCCGGTGATTGCCGAAACCACCACCCGGGCGATTCCCGCCCCGCGTGCCGGGGTCTCCGTTTCGCAATCGCACATGTTCACCCGATCCCGCGAGGGCCTGGATCGCCCGGACACCCAGCCGATCTTCTTCGCCGTGCCCATGTATTCCCCGGGCATGGAACCGGTCGGCGGCACTGCGTTCACCTTGCACTCCGGGATCGTCACCCCGCACAGCCGCGGTGAAATCACCCTGGGCGGGCCTGGCCTGGATGACCCGGTGAACATCGATTTGAATGCGCTGGATGATCCGCGGGATATGCAGGCATTCCTGGTATCGATGAAGCAATGCCGCGCGATGGTGGAGCAAGATGCCTTGGCCGGGGACTGGGGAGCGAGGGAAATCTACCCGGGCGAAAAAATACGCGGCGATGAGCAGCTGGAGGATTACATTCGGAACAACGTCGTGACCTACCACCACCAGGTGGGTACCTGCCGCATGGGCACGGATGCGCAGGCCGTGGTGGATCCGCAGCTGCGGGTACGCGGCTTGGAAGGGCTGCGCGTCATCGATGCCTCGATCATGCCCAAGATCACCACCGGAAACACCAATGCCCCGGCCATCCTCATCGGCGAACTGGGCGCCAAATTCCTCTTGGCTGATCTTCGGCTCTGACAGGCGGCGCACTATGGCGGCGGCCAAGGAGAACAAGCCCTCACCTTCCAAGAGACGATGATTCCGTGGACCGCAGCTGGCGATGGAACGCGCGCCAGCTGCGTGTGAGATTCATCGAATAAACTGCTTCATGGCGAAATCGTTTCAAGCCGAAATGATATTTTGAAGGGATGAACGAATACCGGATTCCGCAGTTCCAATGGAACTCGCTGAGCTATCTCACCGCCCGAGCCGGACGCATCGGCACCCAGGAGCTCACCGAGCTGATGGAATCCGGGTCCTTGTCCCGGCATCATTTCACCATCATCTGCGCGCTGGAGGAGTTCGGCGGCATCTCCCAGAACGACTTGGCAGATCGCTCGAATGTGAACCGCGGCCATCTGGTGGCCTACCTCGATCAGCTGTCGAGCCGTGGGATCCTGGAACGCGAAGTTGATCCGGAGGACCGCCGCCGCAACGTCATCACACTGACTCCCGAGGGCCGGAAATTCGCTGCCCGGGCAATGGAGGCTGCCTCGCATAACGAAGCTAAGGTCTTCGGCGCCTTGGATGAGCCGCAGCGGGAGCAGCTGCGCGCCTTGCTGCAGCTGGTCGCTACGCAGGACGGCGAGGCACGCCAGTGAAGCGCCACCTGGAAGAAATAGTGCAGCGCAGCGTCGTCGTGGCCCCACACCGCCCGTCGCTCATCCCGGCAGCCAAGGCGACGGTCAGCCTGGCCGCGCCGCTGATCCTGTTGGCCGGCCTTGGCCGCCTTGACTGGGCAATGTATGCAGCGTTCGGCGCCTTCTGCGCGGTCTTCGGCCGTTTCGACGCGTACGCGCCGCGTTTCTGGCAGCAGTTCTCGGCAGGCATCGTGCAGCTGGCCGCAATGCTGCTGGGCACCTGTTTTTCGCTTATCGAGGCACCGTTCCCGGTACGTGTGCTAGTGCTGGCATTTATTGGTTTTGGCGCCAACTACGTCTCCCATGCCGCGCGCTGGATGCCGCCGGGACCGGTCTTCGCGGTCTTCGCCGGCGGCGCCTGCCTGGGCATCCCGGCCAGTTCGCAAAGCTTCACCGGGGTGCTGCTGGCCGGCGGCGGAACAATGGCCTTCAGCATGCTGCTGATGCTTGGCCTGTCGATGCGCAAAGCCAACCTGCTCCATACCCTGCGCTCCGGATATGCCTGGGCGCCCTCGCCCCTGGCCATGGCCCAGTCGCTCCAAATGGGCTCGGGCGTGCTGCTGGCGGGCATCGCAGGGCATCTGCTCAGCGACGGCCACTGGTACTGGGCCAGTCTCGGCGCGATCGCCGCGGTCACCGGCGCTGATGCCTATGCGCGGGTAGCCCGCGGGCTGCAGCGCTGCGCAGGCACCTGCATTGGCGTAGCGCTGACCGCAATAGTTTTCGCCTTCGATTCCCCGGTCTGGGTGATCCTGGCCGCTGCGCTGGCCTCGCAGTTCGTCATCGAGCTGGTGATCCTGCGCAACTATGCGGTGGGGATGGTCTTCATGACGGTCACCGCACTGCTCATGGTCCACCTGGTCAGCCCTGAACCGGCCGCGTCCCTGCTCATCGACCGCATCTCCATGACGGCGCTGGGCGCCTTGGTGGGTGCGGTGCAGAGCATCGCCATCTCGCTGCTGGTGGCCCGCCGGCGCCAAGGCCGAACGCCGGGGGCTACCAGTGTTCGGTGACCACCTGCGCTTCGAGCTTGCCGGCCTCGATGGAGATATGGCGGGCTAATTCCAGATCCAGTGCTCCCAGATGCTCGGGCTGGTTATGCGCTAGGCGCAGCTCGACGATGGAAACCCGCCACTCCAGGTGCGGATGCCGGTTGTCCTGCTCGGCGCGCAGGCCTACCTGGACGATGAACTGCAAGGCCGTGCTCGCGCAATCGAAACGGTAAGCGGCCCGCAAACCCAGGTCATCACGCTTCCAATCAGGCAAGGCACCCAGCCTCTGATCGAATTCGAAGCGCGGTAACGGACCGGTTGATGCCATGGTTCTCTCCTCCAAGCGGCAGCGGGTCGGACTGTGCAAGTGGTTGCTGCCTGCCGCCATGATCGCATCGACCCCGGCGATCGCGGTAGCGATCCCAGCGACTATGCAGTTTGGCCCCGGCATCTGGTGATGCCGGGGCCTGATCGAGAGACCTGTCAGGTGCTCGGGCTACTGGTGGATATCCTCGGAAACCTGCTCCGCGGTTTCCGCTTCGCGCTTGGCGAAGGATTCCGCATCACGGTAGGCGGAGGCCTCATAGCGTTCGTGCGCCACCTTGGCCAGGTGCGCGGCGCGCAGCGCCTGGTGCTGGGGGTTGCGGCGGATGACCAGGTAGCCTGCAGCCAGGATCAGGAACCAGATCGGGGTAATAGCCATAGCCATGAGGGTATCGGTCTGGGTGGTCAGGGCCCACAAGATGAAGCCGAAGAATGCCAGCACAACATATGGCATGAAGCTGCCGCCAGGGACCTTGAACTTCGATGCGTCGTGCAGGTGCGGGCGACGAGCACGGAAGACCAGGTAGCTGAGCAGGATGATGGTCCAGACGAACATGAAGCACAGGGCCGAGACGGTGGTGACCAGTGTAAATGCTCCCATGACCGAATCGCCGCCGTAGAGCAGTGCGACGCCGGCCAGCAGGAACATGCAGGAGAACATCAGGGCGTTGCGCGGAACCTTGCGGCCTGACAGCTTGGTGAACGTCTTCGGTGCATCGCCTTCCATGGACAGGCCACGGAGCATGCGGGAGGTCGAGTAGATACCCGAGTTGGCGCTGGAGGTCGCGGAGGTGAGCACCACGAAGTTGATGATGCCAGCGGCGCCAGCCAGACCGGCCAGGGCGAACATGCCCACGAATGGCGATTGCGCAGCGGAGAACAGATCCCAGGGGGTCACGGCCATCAGGATGATCAGCGCGCCAACGTAGAAGAACAGGATGCGGACAGGAATCGAGTTGATTGCCTTGGGCAGGGTCTTTTCGGGGTCCTTGGTTTCCGCCGCGGTGGTGCCAACCAGCTCAATGCCAACGAAGGCGAAGACCGCGATCTGGAAACCGGCTACGAAGCCCATGAAGCCGGTCGGGAACATGCCGCCGTCGTTCCACAGGTTAGCGAAGGATGAAGAAGCACCGTTGTGCTCGAAACCGGTGATCACCATAACCAGGCCAACCACGATCAGTGCGCCGATGGCGACGATCTTGATCAGCGAGAACCAGAATTCGGTTTCGCCAAAAGCCTTCACTGTCGCCAGGTTCAGAACCAGCAGCAGTACGATACAGGCCAGTGCCGGGATCCATAGCGGCAAATCGCCCCACCAGAAGGCGACATAATGGGCGATGGCCACGACGTCGGCGATGCCGGTAACAATCCAGCAGAACCAGTAGGTCCAGCCGGTAAAGAATGCGGCCCAAGGGCCTAGCAGGTCGCCGGCGAAGTCGGCGAAGCTCTTGTAGTTCAGGTTGCTCAACAGCAGTTCGCCCATGGCGCGCATGACGAAGAACAGCATGAAGCCAATGATCATGTAGACGAAGATGACCGACGGGCCGGCTACCGAGATGGTCTTGCCGGAGCCCATGAACAAGCCGGTGCCGATGGCGCCGCCAATGGCGATCAGCTGGATGTGACGATTGGAGAGCCCTCGTTCGAGTGCGGGGCCAGAACTGGTGGTACTCATGCTGATTGCCTTCCAGGAGTGTGGTGTGACGCCTCGAAGCGCTCCTGCCCCCAAGCCCTGAAGGCTTGGAGAGCAGCTGCTCGCTTTGAAGAACGCATCCGACTAGGAAGGATTCCAGCTGGGCATTGCGCGGCATGCTGCGCTCAGAGCAGTTGCTGCGAATGCCACGGGGAGTCCCTCGAAACTGGTGCGCTCGGTGCGGCACTGTTCTTGGTCCCTCCCCAATCTGTATTACAACCTGAGAGTTTTCACTTCCACCCGAATACTGGGTGAAGCTTGCTCCTTCGGTGAGCCCGGACGAACCTGGGCTGCTTTCCAGAGGTGCCTGTTCGTAGCGGTACAGGTGCCTGAGAGTTTCCCGGGGAGGAAATTGCTCCTACGGCGCCCGCCCATGGTGTGAGCGGATCTCTCCCGCCACGCATCAACGGCATATGTGGTGATTGCCATCACAGTATGCGCAGAAAAATGAACGTGGTGCAAGTCGCAATTTCACACTTCGGGCCCCGGATAACCGCTTGGCCACGCCAATCGTGGAAAGTGGCTGGCGAAATGGGGGATTCTCCGCTTCGTAATGATTCGGGAAGCAAGGGCATGGATGCGGCAAAGCGGGGCATCGGTTCAACCGATGCCCCGCGTGGGGAGGTACGGAGGGCTACTTCCCGAACCGTCGCAGCCGCAGCGAGTTCAGTACCACCAGCACCGAGCTGGCTGCCATGGCCGCTCCGGCGATCATCGGGTTCAGCAAGCCCAGGGCCGCAATCGGAATGCCGGCAGTGTTGTAGGCGAAAGCCCAGAACAGGTTCATCTTGATGGTGGACAGGGTTCGGGCCGAAAGGTCGATGGCCTGCGTGACCTGATGCAGGTCGTTACCCATCAGGGTGATGTCCGCGGCTTCGATGGCCACATCGGTGCCCGAGCCCATGGCGATGCCGAGGTCGGCCTGCGCCAGTGCTGGCGCGTCATTCACGCCATCGCCCACCATGGCCACGACCTTGCCCTGCTCTTGCAATGAGGTGATCGCCTGGGCCTTGCCGGCAGGGAAGACCCCGGCGAATACGTCCTCGGCCTTGATACCTACCTGGGCGGCAACCTCGGTAGCCACCGACTGGTTGTCGCCGGTCAGCAGCACCACGCGCAGGCCGCGCTCCTGGAGTTCGGCAATAGCTTTTGCGGAGCTGTCCTTGATCTTGTCCGCCACCGAGATCACTGCCTGGAACTGCTGGTCCACCGCGACCAGGATGGCGGTCGCGCCGGCCTGCTCGGCTTCCGCGAGCATGGCCTTGGCGGAGTCATCCAAGGACGCGCCCTGGGCTTCGAGCCAGCTGAAGCGGCCTACGGCAACGCGATGCCCGTTGACCGTGCCGACCACGCCGCCGCCCGGATCGGAATCGAAGTCGCTGGCTTCGGGCAGCGGGCCCAAGTCGGCTGCGGCCTTGGCGATGGCCTGGGCGATCGGATGCTCGGAATGGTGTTCCACGGCACCGGCCAAGGCCAGGACCTCATTGGGATCGACCCCGTCGATGGCCTTGGTGCCTTGATGGGTCATGATCCCGGTGGTCACGGTGCCGGTCTTGTCCAGCACGATGGTGTCCAGCTTGCGGGTATCTTCCAGGACCTGCGGGCCGCGGATCAGGATGCCCAGCTGCGCGCCGCGTCCGGTACCGACCAGCAAGCCGATCGGGGTCGCCAGTCCCAATGCGCAGGGGCAGGCGATGACCAGCACGGCGACCGCAGCGGTGAACGCCTGGTAGGGATCGCCGCTGGCAAAGAACCAGATCATGAACGTGAGCAGCGCAATGGCCAGTACGATCGGCACGAAGACGGAGGAAATCCGGTCAGCCAGGCGGGCAATGGGCGCCTTGCCCGACTGGGCTTCGGAGACCAGCTTGCCCATCTGGGCCAAGGTGGTGTCCGCGCCAACGCGGGTAGCTTCAATCACCAGCCGGCCCGACGCGTTCAGGGTCGCGCCGGTGACTTCATCGCCGGGCGCAACTCTCTGCGGTACCGATTCACCGGTCAGCAGCGAGGTGTCTACCGCGCTGGCGCCGTCAATGACCACGCCGTCGGTGGCGATCTTCTCGCCTGGGCGCACCACGAAATGGTCCCCGACCTGCACCTGCCCGGCAGGGATCTTCACTTCCGTGCCGTCGCGAAGCACCACTGCATCCTTGGCGCCCAGGTTCAGCAGGGACTTCAGCGCATCGGATGCCGAGGACTTGGCGCGGTGCTCCAGGAAGCGGCCTAGCAGCAGCAAGGTGGCCACGACGCCGGCCGTTTCAAAGTAGAGCGCATGCTCGGACATGGACATGCCGACATGGGCAGTCAGCTGCGGATCGAGGATCAGCTGCACTGCAGAGAAGAAGTAGGCCGCGAGCACACCGAGGGAAACCAGGGTGTCCATGGTCGAGGCCAGGTGCCGTGCGTTGACGGCCGCTGCCTTGTGGAAAGGCCAGGCGCCGTAGAAGACCACGGGAGTGGCCAGCGCGAAGGCGACCCAACCCCAGTGCGGGAACTGCGCTGCGGGAATCATGGAAATGATGAACAGCGGGATGGTGAAGATCGCGGAGACCAGCAGGCGGCGCAGCAGGTGGTTGGGCACCAGGTGCTCGTGCCCGCCGTGCTCATGCTCACCATCTCCCTGGTGATCCGAACCCGCAGGTTTGGGCGGGTGCTTGAGGGAAGCGGTATAGCCGGCGGCTTGCACCGTATCGATCAGTGCTTCATCGGTGACATCGGCTGGGACCTGGACCTTGGCGGTTTCCAGGGGCAGGTTCACCGTCGCGCTGACACCGGGCAGCTTGCCGAGTTTGCGTTCCACCCGATTCACGCACGAGGCGCAGGTCATTCCCTGGATGTCCAGATCGACGGTGCGCAATTCGGGGATTGTTTCATGCGGGGCATGGGAAGTCATGATTTACGACCTTGCACTTTCTTGCCGTTGTGGCTTGGTGCCTGGCTTTTTGCGGCTAGGCGTTAATTGCTTCGACGGTGTAACCAGCCTCGTCGATGGCATTGCGAATGCTTTCTTCGCTTACGGTTGCGCTGGTGGTGACGTTGGCGGTGGACACGCCCTTCGCATCGAGGAACACTTCGACCTCTTGCACCCCGTCAAGCTCCTTGAGCTCCTCGGTGACAGAGGATACGCAGTGGCCGCAGGTCATGCCGGAGATCTTGATTTCCACATGGCTAGTCAGCGGGGTGCTCTGCTCGCGGGGAATGATCTGCAGGCCCTGGTTGGAGTTCTTTTCCGAGGAGCATCCGCAATTGCAGTTGTGGCTCATGATCTTGCTCTCTTTCGATGAATTCTGTGTGAATTGGAAATGGGTCCGTTGGGGCGCGCTCAGCGCACCAAACGGGAGATGGCGGCCGTGGCCTCGGCGATTTTGTCTTGCACGATGGATGGATCACCCGTCTCGATGGATGACTTGGCCGCATCAACCACGCAATGGCCGATATGGTCATCGATCAGCTGCACGCTGACCTTGTGCAATGCCGCGTTGATAGCGGAGATCTGGGTCAGGATGTCGATGCAGTACTTGTCTTCATCGACCATCTTGGCCACTCCGCGCACCTGGCCTTCAATGCGCTTCAGGCGTCGTTCCAACGCGCTTTTATCCGCGTGATAGCCGTGGTGCTCAGCTGTTTCATGTGGCGTGTGGTTGGTATCCATATTTCGATTATACCCCCTAGGGGTATTAAGTCAAGTACCCCCTAGGGGTATCCAGCATCCCCCAGCCGGAGAGGGAAGCACGGTAGGATTTCACCCGTGAGCCACAACGAACTTCATGTGCGTCCGATTTCCGGCACCGAGCACTCATCATTCCTTGAGACCGCCCAAGACGTCAGCTTCCTGCAGCGTCCCGAATGGGCCCAGGTCAAGGGCGGCTGGCGCGGTGAATCCCTCGGCTGGTTCGAGGAAGACGAGCTGGTAGGCGCCGCACTGGTGCTGCATCGCGCAGCCCCGGTCATCAAGAAGACCCTCGCCTACATCCCCGATGGCCCGGTCATCGACTTCGGCACCTATGCTCCTGAACAGGTAATCCAGCCGCTGGCCGCCTACCTGAAGAATCGTGGCGCATTCCAGCTGAAGATGGGCCCGGGACTGGCCGTGCGCACCTGGGGTGCCGCCGCGGTGCGCAAGAACCTGGGCAAGGAAGGGTTCACCCAGCTCGCTGACCTTGAAACCCAGAGCACCTCAGGCACCGCGCTAGCGCTGAATGACGCCTTGCTGGAAATGGGCTTCTCCAAAGAAGATGTGGGACTGGACTTCGCTGCGGGCCAGCCCGAATTCGTGGCCCGCGTGGCGTTGCAAGATGATGACGGCAACCAGCTGGACGTGGACCAGGTCATGGCCAGCTACTCGGCGACCACCCGCAACGAGACCCGCAAGGCGCTGAAAAGCACCCTGGAAATCGAAGTTGGCCAGACCAAGGACATGGCCCGCTTCCATGCCCTGTACAACCACACCGCGGACCGCCAGGACTTCACCGGCCGCCCGCTGGGCTACTTCGAGAAGATGCACACCGTGCTCAACGAAGCGGTGCCGGGCTCCTGCACCCTATACATCGCCAGCAACGAAGGCGTGGACCTGGCCGCATCCATTGTCATCCGTTCCTCGAACCTGGCCTGGTACCTGTACGGCGCTTCCTCCTCGGAGCAGCGCAAGCTGTTCGCGCCGAAGGCGATCATGCAGCACATGGTCATCGATTCCATCGAGGCAGGTTGCCGCTATCTGGACCAGGGCGGCGTGAGCGCGACCCTGGACAAGGAGCACCACCTCTCGGGGCTGACCAAGTTCAAGACCAACACCGGCTGCGACATCGTGCAGACCAACGGCGAGTGGGACCTGGCGCTGAACAAGCCCCTGGCGTGGGCCTTCGAAAAATACATGAACTGGCGCAAGAAGTAGGGAAAACACCACTTTGGCAATCGATCCAACCCAGCCATTTGTCCCGGTCATCCTCGGCGGGGACATCGGCACCTACACCTTGGCGCGCGAATTCTACGAGGCCTACGGGGTGCGCTCGGTGGTTCTGCCGGCTGCCGGCAACGGCGTCATCGAGCACTCGGTAGCCATCGAACTGCGCCCCATCGGCTCCATGGCCGACGAGGGACGCGTAGTCGCGGCCCTGGTCGAGCTGGCCGATGAGCTGAAGGCCGCGGCGGATCGGCCGCTGATGCTTTTCGGCTCCCTGGACTTCCACATCATGCTGATCGCCAAGAACCGTGAGCAGCTTGAGGAACAGTACGTCATCCCGTACCCCCAGCTGGAAACCATCGAGGGTGCGGCACTGAAAGAGAACTTCTACGCGCTCGCCGAAAAATTGGGCATCGCCCACCCGCGCACCGCCGTGTATTACCCGGGAACCCCGCTGGATTCGCTGGTTGGTTCCTTCGACTACCCGGTCATCGGCAAGCCATCGAGCTCCGCGGATTGGATCGCCGCCAAGTTCGAGGGCAAGCAGAAGATCCACACCATCGACAGCCGTGCCGACCTCGAAGCCCTGATTTCCAGAATCGATGGCAGCGGCTACGACTCGGGGTACATCTTCCAGGAGTACATTCCGGGTGGAGATGACGCGATGCGCCTGTGCACCTACTTCGCCACCCAGGAAGAAAAGGTCATCTTCGCCGGCTACGGCGAAGTGGTGATCGAGGAGCATGCCCCGCTGGTGCTGGGCAATTCGGCCGCCATTGTCACCGGTCGCAACGATGCGATGGCCGCCGATGGCGCGCGCATGCTCGAAGAACTGGGCTGGCGCGGAATTGCCATGATCGATGCCAAATACGATCACCGCGATGGCCAGATCAAATTCTTCGAGATCAACCCGCGCCTGGGCCGCAACCACTTCTACCTGACCGCAGCCGGGGTGAACCCGGCCCGTTTCTATGTCACCGAGTTCCTCGGCGCGCAGTTCGATCAGTCGAACCCGGAAACCGACGCGGTGGTGGACACCGGCACAGGTGTCTTGCAGCTGTCGCGCCAGCGGCTATTCACCGTGCTGCCGCACCACTTGCTGCGCCGCTTCCTGGACAGCGGAACCGGCCGCAAGGCAGAAGCACTGCTCAAGGCAGGCAAGGTCTCGAACCCGTTGAAGTTCGCAGCCGAGAAGAACCCTCGCCGCAAGCTCTATCTGCTGTTGAATGCGGCCAACCACTACCGCAAGTTCAAGGCGTTCCCGCCGCGCACCCAGTAGGCTTGCCCAGGCCTAGGGCCTAGGAGTGGCCGGTGGTTGCGGTTTGAAGGCGTCTCCAGGAATTGCCCACCCGTCGCGCGCCTGGACCCAGGGGCTTTGGGCGATCTGCGCCCCGTCCAGGATGTCAAGGGACGTCGGCTGGCCATCGTATTGGGGTGCGAGCTGGACCGGTTTCATCCCCTTGGCTGCGGCGATGACCAGGGCAACGGTTTCATCCGGATCCTGGGACGTTGACATGGCATTCCAATCCAGCGTCGAAATCACCGCTTCGCCGGAAGGGATGGCAACGCGTTCAAGGAGGATATCCGGTTCGGGCTGCAGCTCGATATCCGGCTGGGCATCGCCGGCCGCGTTGAGGAAATCGATCTGCGGGTAGGACTGCAACGCGCACGAGCGAGCAGAAATGTTCTTGGCGTAGACCGCCATGTACCGTGAACCGGCAGCTGCATCGGGTGCGCCGAGGGCTATTTCCAAGTCCCCCTCTGCGCACAACGGAGCTGGCTGATTCGCTGGCCAGCTTTTGACCTTGTCGGGAAGAACCACAGGCTTGGGGATCAGCCATTGTGGTTTCTTGTTTCCAACCCAGCCTTCAGCAAGGACCTCGTATCGAGGCGATGCCAGCTTGTAGGGCATGGGCTCGCCAAAGGGACCATGCCGCTCCAGCCATAAGCGGGTTTCCTTTTCCGCCTCTGCTGGCGCCTCGTTGCCGAGGACCAGGTTCAATCCGGAATGATCAATGCTGGCGCTCTCGAAGACACCTCGCTTGGCCGCCTCGATAAGAAGCTGGAGCTCGGGAATATCAGTGCGTTTCGCGGGCGAATAGCGCACGGATCGATCTGCTAGTGCCAAATCGGTGGGGTGCTTGGCCTGTGCAGCGAATTTTCCCAGCGCCAGCAGCTGCTCCAAATTAAACGCCGTGGCCGAGTAGTTAGCCGCACTTGCCGCGCCGAGCTCGCGTAGGCGGAATGCGAATGAAGCCCTCTCACCGAGAAGACCAGGCTTCGCTTGCTCTTCGCCTCCAAAGTGCGAAAAATTGTCGGAGACTTCCAGTGGGTAGGTTTTCGTCTTTGAGCCTGGAATATTCTGGGGTTCACCGGCGACAAAGGCCAGGTCGATGTTCCGCAAGCTCAGGGCATGGGCCCCAGCCTGGATCTGTTGTGCCATCTCCCGCACGATTACTTCCGCTTGTGCGTGATCGAGCTGATCCGATAGCACGAATTGCAGGTCAACTGACAGATCCGGTGCGGCCAAGGCATCGTGATCCATGACCTCGGAGGACATCTGGACGCCAAGGACCCCGTCCCGGTCCTCGACGGCTGCAACGAAATCGCAAACTTCATCGGGCGCGTCGCAGGAATTCCATGGCTGCCAGATCACCAGGATGGCTGCGATAAGAGCCAGTGCGATGACGCTAGCTCCAGCGCGCAGTGAATTCATCTGGCTACTGTATCAAATGCGACCTCATGCTTGACCGCTGGTACTCCGGAAAACGGTAACCGGATAATGCGAGTAAAATTTCAAGCACACGTATTGAAAGCGAGTTCCCATGAGTTTGAAAGATCGCCTGCGCGATGACAGCATCGCCCATCTGAAGGCCGGCAACGAGCTGGAGAAGACGACCCTGCGCAATATCCTCAGTGCCATCGGCACCAAGGAAAAGTCCGGAAAGAACCCCAGCGAGCTCAACGACCAGGATGTCGAGAACCTGCTTCGCAAGGAAGTCGGCAACCGCGAGGAAACTGCTGGCCTGGCCGCCAAGGACGGCCGCACCGAATTGGCTGAACGCGAATTGGCCGAAGCCGCCTTCATCTCCACGTACCTGCCCAAGATGCTTGACGAAGCGCAAGCCCAGGACATTGTCGAGAGGATCATGGCCGAACTTGCAGCCGATCACGACCTGACCATGAAGGACATGGGCCAGGCCATGAAGCTGGTCGGCGCCGAAATCGCTGGCCGCTTCGATGGCAAGGCTGTCTCCCAGATGGTGCGCGCCAAACTGGGCTAGCCAACTCTGGACTTTTCATTCGGCACGGGCCGTCCCACTTTTGGGGCGGCCCGTTGCCGTAGTCCAGGCAACGGGGATGGGATCCGGGTGTTGAAGCAGATAGTCTGTGGATACCATGCCTGACTTCCCGAAAAACCGCGCCACCCTGTCCAAGGGCTCTGGCGCACTGCTGATCCTTGCCATCATCCTGGCCTCGCTGAACCTGCGTCCTGCCGTCACCTCCTTGGGGTCCCTGCTTGATCTGGTGATTGGCGACCTGCAGATGAATGGCTTCGTGGCCGGAATGATCACCGGCATCCCTCCACTGTGCTTCGCGCTGCTGGGTCCCTTGGCGCCGCGGCTGGCCGGGAAGCGCGGACCGGAACTAGTGGTGGCCTCAGCCATGGGTGCTGTCCTGTTGGGCATTGCCCTGCGCGCGGTGGCTCCGGGGACCGGATTCTTCCTGCTGTGCACCGCATTGGCCCTTGCGGGCATCGCGGTGGGCAACATTCTCATGCCGGTACTGGTCAAGCGCTGGTTCCCGGGAAAGATCGGGATTGTCACCGGCGCCTACACTACGGCGGTTGCCTTGGGTGCTTCCGGAGTTGCGGGGGTCGCCGTGCCGGTGAATCAGATGCTCGGCGGAAACTGGCGCGTGGGCTTGGGATTCTGGGCAATTCTGGCCTTGCTGGCGCTGGTGCTGTGGCTTTTGGTGTACTTCGGGATGCGCAACCAAATCGCAGCCCAGCAGCAGCATCTTGCCAGTAACTCAAATGATGCGGCCGGCATCGGGCCGATGAGCAAGAACGCCACCGCATGGTGGGTGGCGTTGTTCTTCGGCGGGCAGTCCGCCGTGGCTTATATCTTCATGGGGTGGCTGCCCAAGATCTTCATCGACTTGGGAGTCTCGCCGGCATTCGCTGGATCCCTGCTGGCGATCCTGCTGGGTGTGGGCGTGCCTTTGTCCTTCGTGATGCCGGCGCTCGCTGCCAAATTCTCGAACCAGGCGCCACTGGTGATCTTCAACGGTGCCGTGGGCATCATCGCGATCATCGGCATGCTGCTTGCTCCGGTCCAGGGAGCGGTGCTGTGGGCGGTGCTGCTGGGCATTTGCGGGTCGAACTTCCCGCTGGCCTTGACCATGATCGGCTTGAAGGCCCGCACCGCCGCGGGTGTCTCGAAGCTCTCCACCTTCGGCCAGTCTGCGGGCTATCTGCTGGCGTTCCCCGGTCCGTTCCTGGTCGGGGTGCTGCACGAAACTTCGGGTTCATGGGTTGCGCCAATGTGGCTTATTGCCGGCTTGATCGTTTTCCAGACCCTGGTCGGCATCATGGCCGGGCGTCCGCGCTACATCGAGGATACGCAACTAGAGCAAGTGCGCTAGCTGGCGACTTCGCCGGTCGCGGCTGAGTCGACGTGCTTGTCGAAACCGAGATCTGCCTGGCTTCCTGCGACCCGTCCGGCCAATGAGGCATTGGCGCTTCCGGCTGCGGCGCGGTTCCTGCTGCGGCGCAGGAACGGATATTGGTTGCTGACGAATTCGTCGACCTGTTCCTTGCGGCTAGCCAGGACCAGTTCGGTCCCGCTGCCGCTGTGCACGCTTTCTTCCTGGTAGAGGATGGCGATGCGCGAAGCGACTTGCAGGTAGAAGCTGCGCTGGAATTCGCGGCGTTCAATGGTTTTCTCGGAATCGGTGTACCAGTTCGCGTAGAGCTTGCCCTCCTGTGCCCACCAGTGGGCCATGGCAGCAGTCGCCTGGACAACCAAGGAGGCGAAGAGATTCTTGACGGTAGCTACATCCGATTCATGGCCGATGATGTACAGCCTGCACGAGGTCGAGTAGTTGCTTTGCAGCATGGACACCGTGCGGAAGGCCCGGCCCACAGCGGACAGGCCATCGCGCTGTCCCAGGCGGTAGACGCCGCGCATATCGAAGTGCTCCTCGATAATGGCTTCCTTCTTCTTGCCCCGGTGGGCCGAGTCGGCATCCAGTTCCGCACGGCCGATGCCATAGCGCACCATGAGCCGTTCGGCATGTTCCTGGAATGCCTGCGCTTCGTGCGGAAAAGTGGTGTTCTCGGCCTTGTTCAGCAATAGGGCAATGCGTTCTTTCAAGCGTTGCAGCTTTTGCTCAGAGGTGCTCATGGCTTCTTCCTTGCTAGCGGTCCGGCGGTGGCGAAGCGGTCATATCCGGTTCTCTGCATTAGTTTGCCACGAGGTGCAGAGCCCTGCTTGAGGGGCTGTGGGTAACTGCCGCCAGTGGACCCTAGCCGGTTGTGCAAACCGCGCGTAGAGTGAAGGCACCAAGCAGGTCCAGCAGGCCCGCGAACTTCGCTTCGCGGCTGGTCATCGGAGGTTGTGATGGGTGATTTTCGTGCATACACCATGGAAGAGCGGGCCACGTACCTGGCTCCTTCATGCGATCGCTGCGGGCAGCACCGCCACATAGTGTGGGAGAAGGTCGAAGGAACCCAGACCTACCGTCCGCGTGATGCGGGGTGCTCCAATGAGGCCTGCACCGCCTAGCTAGCGCAGCGTGCGGGCAGGTACCGCTCACGAGCGGATGCCCAGGCTTGCCGAGATGCGTGCCGAGGCGGCCGTGAGCACGGCTGCAATGTGGTTGCGATCGCGTTCCAGCGGCGGGTAGATGACTGCGATGGCCGCGGGCTTGCCCTGCGGGAGCACCAGCGGAACGGCAATCGAGGTTAGTCCCGGGATCACTTCGTCATGGCTGAATTCGAAGTCCTTGGCCGGGTGCTCCTGGGGATTGAGCATGGAACGGATGACCCGTCCCGGTGCGCCGTTGTCGATCGGATGGCGGGTGCCCGGGCGCTGGGCCACGGTGGCATCGGCGAGCCGGGGTTCTGCGGTGCTCAGGGTAACGGCTGCCTCGCCATCGAAGACGACAAGCAGCGCCGTCATCTGCAGCTCATCGGAGACAGTGGCCAGATGCGGTGCGGCCGCGGCCTGCAGGGACTTGGCGACGTTGCGCGCCAGCGCGCCCAGGCGGGCTCCCAATTCGAGCTCGCCTGCAGGATTGCGTTCCACGAAACCGTACTGCTCGAAGGTCTTGACCAGCCGGTAGGCCATGGAGCGGTGCACGCCCAGCAGTCCGCCGAGTTCCGAGACGCTCAGCGGCGTCTCGGATTCCCCGATCAGGGTCAGTGCCTCTAGCCCGCGGCCCAGGGTCTGCGAACCGCCTTCGGTGGTTTTGCTCATGTTCCAATCATTCCATCTGGCCTGCGCAGATGCCTGCCGCGCTGTTCCGGGTGTGATCCACGTCTTGCCTACAGCCTACGTGAAAGCTACGATTGTTTCTATAGTTAGAACAGTGTCGCAATTATCGAGACAATGAAGTTCGGCGGCACAGCGATAGGGGAGCCACATTATGCAGATTCACCACAGGGGATACGTTTCCGGGGATCCACGGGTCAAGGAAGCGGCCGGCTACGGCATCGACCGCGCCGAGCAAATTCCCGATGAAATGGATGTGCTGATCGTTGGAACCGGTCCGGCGGCCGCCGTGGTGACCGCGCAGCTCTCGCGCTTCCCGAGCATCAACGCCCGCGCCATCGAGATGCGCCCGGGCCGGCTCGACGTCGGCCAGGCCGACGGCATCCAGGCCCGCTCGGTGGAAACCTTCCAGGCTTTCGGCTTCGCCAACGAGGTTGTCGAAGAGGCCTACCGCAATGTCGAAATGTGCTTCTGGACCCCGGACCCAGAGAACCCGGCGAACATCAAGCGCCATTCGCGTGCTGCCGACGACTCCACCGGAATGAGCGAGTTCCCGCACATCTACGTGAACCAGTCGCGCATCCTGGACTACTTCCTGCGTGACGCCGAACGCGCGCCGGGCAAAATCACCCCGGACTACGGCGTGGAATACCTCGGCTGCGAGATCGACCCGGACGCCGAATACCCGGTGTCCGCGCGCATCAAGTACGTGGCGGGGCCGCGTACTGGCGAAGAGCGCACCGTGAAGGCCAAGTACCTGGTTGGCGGCGACGGCGCGCGCAGCCAGGTGCGCCGCTCGCTGGGCCACAAGCTGCACGGCGATGCGGCCCTGCATGCCTGGGGCGTCATGGACGTCATGGTCAACACCGACTTCCCGGACATCCAGGTCAAATGCTCCATCCAGTCCCACGACGCGGGCAATATCCTGCTCATCCCGCGCGAGGGCGGCTACCTCGTCCGCTTCTACGTGGACCTGGGCGAGCTGACCGCCGAGGATGCCGGGGCCATCCGCAACACCCCTGTCGAGGAAATCGTGGCCACGGCCAACCGCATCATCCACCCGTACACCATGGACGTGAAGAACGTCGCCTGGTTCTCGGTCTACGAGGTGGCCCACCGGATCACCGACGGCTTCGACGACGTTTCCGATGAGGAGCGCGGCACCCGTTGCGCGCGCGCCTTCATCATGGGCGATGCCTGCCACACCCACTCGGCCAAGGCCGGGCAGGGCATGAACGTGTCCATCCAGGACGGCTTCAACCTGGGCTGGAAGCTGGCCGCCGTGCTCGAAGGCCGCGCCCCGGATGCGCTGCTGGATACCTACGCCGGGGAACGCAAGGTCATCGCGCAGAACCTGATCGACTTCGACAAGGAATGGTCCACCCTGATGGCCAAGTCGGTGGACGATTGGGAAGACCCTGACGAGCTGGAGAAGTACTACACCAAGACCCAGGAATTCCCTGCCGGGTTCATGACGCAGTACACCCAATCGCCGATCACCGCCGGCCTGGAGCACCAGGATCTGGCCCCGGGCTTCCCGGTGGGCAAGCGCTTCAAGTCCGCCGAGGTCATCCGCCGTTCGGATAATCGCTGGCGCCACTTGGGCCACTTCCACGAGGCTGACGGACGCTGGCGCATCTACGCCTTCGCCGATGTGGCAGCACCGGCACTGGAGGGCACCGCAATGGCCGACTTCGCCGCTTGGTGGAGCGCCGATCCGGCATCGCCGCGCAACCTGTACACCCCGGCAGGCAGGGACGAGGATGCCGTTTTCGATACCAAGGCCATCTACCAGCAGGACTATACGCAGGTCGAGCTGCATGATGTGCCCAAGGCCTTCCAGCCGCTGAAGGTCCCGTACGGCCTGCACGACATCAACCAGGTATTCGCAGCCGGCCACGGCCGCGACATCTTCCGCGACCGCGAAATCAGCAAGAACGGCGCCATCGTGGTGGTTCGCCCGGATCAGTACGTCGCCGGGATCTTCCCGCTGGATGCGCGTGAGGAGATTGCCGGGTTCTTCGCCGGGAACATGCTTCCGGCCAACGGCTAGCAAACCCTAGTGGCTCTTTGGCCGCACCCTGCTGAACCATGGGTGCGGCCAAGGGGCCAAGCCTGCATAACGGCCGCCAAGCTGTCGCGCGCTGCTGGTAGCCTCGGGTGCATGAGCGCACTTTTCGACACTCTGCCGGTTCGCCGCATCACCGAACATCCCAAGGCACCCATGGATCGTTCCGACTGGGCCGCCCAGATCCCGGCGGTGCAGCAACTGCTTGACGAGGGCCTTGAGCTGGGCCAGCTGACTGTGCTGGTGGGTGAGAACGGCGCGGGAAAATCAACTCTTGTCGAGGCGATTGCAGCGGCCTTTGGACTGAATGCCGAGGGCGGAACCCGCAACAGCATGCACCATACCCAGCCCACCGAATCCGGGTTGTCCTCGCACCTGCAATTGGAACGCGGAGCCGGTGCGTCCAAGGCCGGAGTGTTCTTGCGCGCAGAAACCATGCACGGGCACTTCGCCTATCTGGGCTCCATCGGCTCGCGCGGAAAGCACAATTTCCAGAGCCATGGCGAATCCTTCGTCGAGTTCTTCACCGAGCGCTCGTATGTCAATGGGTTGTGGGTCTTCGACGAAGCCGAGTCAGCGCTGTCCTTCAATGGCTGCCTCATGCTGCTCTCGCATATTGCAGATCTGCTGCGTTCCGGTTCCCAGGTAATTCTCTCCACCCACTCGCCAATTCTTGCTTCCTTGCCGGAGGCGCGAATCTATGAAATCGGGGAGTGGGGCATCCGCGAATCGGACTACGACGAGTTGGACATGGTGCGGAACTGGCGGCTTTTCCTGGATGCCCCGGGACGGTACCTGCGCCATTTCAATGACTAGATTGCCAACGCAGCGTGGTCTTCGGTTAGAGCGGCGCTGCTAATTCCCCTAAGCTTTAAGCAACGGAAGACGAAGGGACGCACTATGGCCAAGAAGCGCTCAATTTGGGCTCGAATGTTCGGTATCGGCAAGGCTAACGCCAACGCCGCTTTGGATGCTCTGGAGGATCCGAAGAAGATGCTGGACCAGTCGGTTCGCGAATACACCAACAACATTGCCCAGGCCGAGCAGGCGGTTGCCCAGACCATCGGCAACCTGCGCATGGCCGAGGACGACCACGCCAAGTTCCAGCAGGAAGCCAAGGACTGGGGCAACAAGGCGCTGGCCGCGTCGAACAAGGCTGACGAATATTCCGCCGCCGGTGACAGCACCAACCAGCAGAAGTTCAACCAGCTGGCCACGGTGGCCATCCAGCGCCAGATGGACGCCGAGAAGCGCGCCAAGAACCTGGGATCCACGATCGCCACCCAGCGTGATGTCGTGGCCAAGCTGAAGACCGGTCTGAACACCATGCAGACCAAGCGCCAGGACCTGGTGGCCAAGCGCGATGAGCTGGTGGCCCGCGCGCGCAATGCCAAGACCCAGAACCAGATGATGGACACCCTCAAGGCCCTGGACATCAACGACCCGACCAGCGAGATCAGCCGCTTCGAGCAGCAGATCCGCCAGGACGAAGCCAAGGTCCGCGGTGCGCAGGAACTGGCGGCCTCTTCCCTGGATGCGCAGTTCGCGCAGCTGGAAGACCTCGGTGCCGAGACCGAAGTTGATGCGCGCTTGGCAGCCTTGAAGGCCAGCAACGCCCCACAGGACATCCTCGAGGAAGCCGACGGCGCAGCGCAGATCGAAGCCGGCGCACCGCAGGTTTCCGAGATCGAAGCACGCCTGGCTGCCTTGAAGAAGAACCAGGCCTAGGTCCTAGCCACAAGCGCCAAAGCGTCCCTTCCCGGATCACTACTGATCCGGGAAGGGACGCTTTGCCTTTTTCGTGGGAACCGGGTCTAGCGGCCGACCGATTCCTGGGCGGTGCCTGCTGGATGCAAGGTGGCACTGCCTGCGGAGACATCGATCGTGATCTTGTTAGGGGAGTTCGGATCGGTGGCGAGCAGGTTCTCGACGGATCCGGCGGCCGTATTCTGCCGCAGGTCGTAGGTGGCCTCGGGCAGTTCCAGCTCCAGCGAGCCGGCGCTGACACTGCCCTCGATGCTCTTGGGCGCCGTGCCCGAGAGTTCGCCAATGAGTTCGCCGGCCGAGATATCAAACCGGGCGCTTCGGACATTGTCCAGGCGCACCGTTGCTTCCCCTGCGCCCAAGTCGATATCGGCGGTGTGCGCGCTGCCGGTGAGGTTCAGCTCCCCGGCACCGACTTCAACCACCAGGTCCTTGTAGGCGCCGACTGCGTTGAAGGATCCGGCGGACAGCTCGAAGTCCGCATCCAGCCTTCCGTTGTCCATGGATTGCGGAAGCACCAGCGTTGCCTCGTTGTCGTCGAATCCGCAGCCGAAGAAGCAGAAGTTGTCCCAGGCATTCGGGGCTTCGACGATGAGCCGATCGCGCTCCCGATGCAGCTTCCAGCTCGCGGACTTGGCGCTTTTGACTTCAAGTGTTGCCTTGTCGGTGTCCGCAAAGACCAGATCGAAGCGTCCCGAGCTCGCCGAAACTTCCAAGGCGGTCACCCCGGAGACCTCTGCTTCGTGGACCGAATGCTCCCGGGAGACCGAAGCAAAGGCGCTGCGTGCCGTGGCGATGACCAAGGTGAGAATGACCAGCCCGCCGAGCACCGCGAGGATGATATTCAGCGGCTTGCCGTTGTTGGGTGGCGCCGGTGGGTTTGGCGGTAGCGGCATGGTTTGCGTGGTAGTCATGATCCTGTCCTGTCTGTGCGGTTGGTGCCCAGGGTTTCAATATGAGCCAGGGCTGCCAGCACGCGCCGGTTGCCCGTTCCGTCGGCTTCCAAGCCGAGTTTCTGGAAGATGGAAGTGATGTACTTTTCTACGCTGGCCTCCGAGAGGAAGAGCAGCGCGGCGATCGCCTGGTTGGATTTTCCTTCGGCCAGTGCGGCCAGGACTGTGCGTTCCCGGTCGGTCAGTTTCTGCATGCGGTCATCGTGATTGCGTCGAGTCAACAGCTGTGCCACCACTTCCTGGTCCAAGACGGTTCCACCACCTGCAATCTGCTCCAGCGAAGCAATGAACTCGCTGACATCCGCAACACGGTCCTTGAGCAGGTAGCCGATCGCTCCGGACTGGGTGGAAATCAGTTCCGAGGCGTAGCGCTCCTCGACGTACTGGGAGAGCACCAGCACCGGCAGATCCGGATACTTCTTGCGCAGTTCCAGCGCCGCACGGATGCCTTCATCCGTGTAGGTCGGCGGGAGACGGACATCCAGGATGCAGATCTGCGGGAAATCATCGGCGGACGAGTTGTCCAGGAAATCCATCAGCCCGCTGGTTTCGGGCAAATCCGCGACAACATGGTGGCCGCTGTGGGCCAGCAACCTGACCAGCCCTTCACGCAGCAGGACCGAATCCTCGCAAATCAGTACGCGCATGGCACGTTCACCTCCACTGCAGTTGGCCCGCCCTGGGGGCTGTCCAGGCTAAAGGTGCCGCCGGCGGCGAGCACCCGATTATTGATTCCATCCAGGCCGCCGCCGGGGGTGATGCGCGCCCCGCCGGTGCCGTTGTCCTCGATGCGGGCCCACAGGCTTTGCTGGCCCTCATGCTCCCGGACCCTCACGGTGATCTGGCAGCGCTGGGCCCGCGAATGCTTGGCAGCATTGGTCAGCGCCTCGGCAATGGCGAAGTACACCGCCGCTTCGGCCACGCGCGGATAGCGCCCATTGAGCTGGATATCCAGGCCCACCGGGATATGCGAGCGGCCTGCGATAGCCGAGAGCGCCGCATCCAGTCCGCGGTCATCGAGTACCGACGCGTAGATTCCGCGGGTGAGCTGGCGCAGTTCGGTAATCGCGGACTTGGTTGAAGCATGGGCCTCGGCCACCAGTTCCTTGGCCTGGCGCGGATCGCTGTCGATCTGCTGGTGCGCAAGCCCCAAGGTCATGGCCACGGAGACCAGCCGGGGCTGGACCCCATCGTGCAGGTCGCGTTCGATGCGGGTGCGCTCCACCTCTGCGGCGCGCACCGCTCCTTCACGCTGCACCGCGGTGGTGCGCACGCGTTCGACCAGTGCACTCTCGCGGGCAATAGAACCGACGATTCCCACGGTGACCATCCGGTGCAAGAAAACCAAGCCGATAACCACTGCTATTCCCAGCAGCGCCGCCAGCACCAGCCAAGGTGCCTGGCTTACTGGAGTCTGGAAGCCCCACAGCCCGGGAACGGTTCCCAGCGGGTCGGCACTATCTGCCTGCAAGACCGGGGCGAAGGCAACGATGGACGAACGCACGGCCATTTGCAGGGCAGTGAGCATCAGCGAGCCGGCCAGGCAGGAGAAGAGCAAGCTTCCCAGCAGCGCCCACATGCGTCCGTTGGACACATTGCGTCCGAGCGAACGGACGTATTCGCCAAAGCCTTCACGGCGGCGTGGCCGCCAGGTCAGCGGAGCGACGTCCATGTCGTAGAGGTTGCTGATTCGAGTCAGCTCGAAGCGGGCCAGGCCGAAGAGCGCATAGACCAATCCGGCCAAGACGACCAGGCCCAAACCGAGGATCGGGGTCAGCGCGACGCCTACCGAGAGCCAGGCCAGCAGCAGCGAAAACAGGATCAGGCCGGCAGACCCGAACAATGCCACATGCAGCAGCGTCATGCCCAATCTCAGCGGGGGACGGGCAGGTGCGGTGCCCGGTAGAACCTTAGGTGTCGAAGTCATACCTCAACACTAGAGCGCGCAGGTCAGCGCCAACACCGAGGGAACCGGAGTTCTTCATTATGGAAAACCCGAAGAATTTGCCTCCCAGGGTGCCCTTTGGGCTTTTCGGAGCGCAGGATGGACAGATGGACACGAACCAGGATCCGCAGGCGGCAGGAACAGCGCCCATCGAGATCAGGCCGCTGGCCGAAGAACGCATGGACGACTTCGCGACGGTAGTGAATCCGAGCCGGAGGCAGAAGCATTGCTGGTGCTTGTCGCACCGGATCGGTGCCGTCGAGATCAGGGAACGAGGCGCAGGGGACCGGTTCGCCGCCATGCGCTCACTGAGCACCGAGCCGATTGCCCCGGGAGTGATCGCCTATCGCGCAGGGGAACCGGTGGGCTGGTGCAGCATCGCTCCGCGATCGAGGATCCCACTGCTGGAAAAGTCCAAGCTCATCAGGTCCGTGGATGATCTGGAGGCTTGGAGCATCACCTGCATGGTGGTGCGCAGCGGCTACCGCCGCCAAGGCGTGAATCGGGAAATGGTCCAAGGCGCAGTGCAGTATGCGCGGGACCTCGGGGCGCCAGCGGTCGAAGCCTACCCCGTGGATCCGGCAGGGCGGATGGACCTGACCATGGCCTTCGTCGGAACCAGGAAGATGTTCGAGCAGGCCGGGTTCGAGGTCGTCGGGGTCAGCGACGCCCAGGCCAGCAGGATGCCCCGGCTGATCATGCGCAAACTGCTCTGACCCGGTGACGCTGTGTTGCATTTGCTCCGCTTTGGCACCGGGATAAGGAACCGGCGTGAATTAGCGAGGTTCCGTCAGCGCTTCAACGCCGCGCACCCCTTCATCATCCAGACGAGGTTTGAAATACGTGGAAATGGCCGTCTTGGCTGCGTTTCCGGCGGTGACTGGCTCTCTGGCTTCAATTGCATCGAAGATAGCTCGGTCCAATGCCACCACTTTTTTCATTTCTAGGGACTCGTTGTCCGCGTGGCTCATCTGGTCATTCATGACGCTCAAGATGGCACCGGATACCGCCTCGCCACAGATCCGCAACAGGCTGTTGTGGCTGGCTTCCCATACGGCCGCGTGGAAATCGAGGTCGGCTCGGTTGAAGGATCCGGAGCCCGCAGCCGCCTCAGATTCCATGCGTTCAACTGCATCGCGCATGACCGATAATTGCTCGGAACTATGCATTACGGCCGCTAGCTGGCAGGCGGAACTCTCCAGAACGATTCTGAATTGAACCAATTCCGAGAGTGAGAGGGTAGCTATGCGCGCCATATTGGCAAAGGATCTGCCCAGATTATCCGTGGAAACCGGCAAGACAACTGGACCGCTGCGGCTACCGGGACGCGACGCAATGAGGCCTTGGCTCTGTAATACTCGCAATGCCTCGCGGACCGTTGGCCGGCTGACGGAGAACTGCACCATGAGCTCGCGTTCACTGGGAAGGTGCTGGCCAGGTTCAATTTCCTTGGACAGAATCGCTTCCTCTATCTGTTGCACTACTCGCTCGTAGGTCAATGTTGGCACGGCCGGCGTGAAAGTTAGCTTGCTCAATTGGGGCCTTCCTTTAGCTGCGAGTGGAAACGGTTAGCGGACAAGGTATTGCAGTTCTCCGGGGCGGCACCGCCCCAGCCAAATATTTCGACAACTGGTAAGACCAGAAAACTTAGTAGAAATATCAGCATATATGGTGTTGTATGGATCACATCACTCAATGGACATGTTGACCGATGGAGATCCCATGAAAGAGAAAAAGAACTACAGTCGGCTTGCGGCGACAGTGCTGGTTGGCTCTCTGGCGCTAACCGCGTGCTCTGCAGGATCAGGCGGGACTTCGTCGGAAGGCTCGGCCGAAAACACTTCAGTGACCGTCGCGCTAACTGGTGAACCGGTCAATCTGGACTTCACCACGACTGCAGGCGCTGCTATTCCGCAAGCGCTCATGTCCAATGTCTATGAAGGATTGGTCGAGATCGACCAAGAAGGAAAGATCCAGCCGTTGCTCGCCGAATCGTGGGAGCTGAGCAACGGGAACAAGACTTATACGTTCAAGCTTCGCGAAGGCGCAACCTTTTCCAATGGCGAAGCGTTCACTGCCGATGACGTCAAATTCAGTATCGAACGAGTCCAATCCGATGACTGGGTCTCTAGCTTGAAGACGAAAATGGAAATCGTGGACTCTGTCGATGTCCTCAGTGATTCCGAAGTCGCCATTACCCTGAAGCAGCCGAGTAATGCCTGGCTTTTCGACATGGGCACCTTGGTCGGAGCCATGTTCGATCCAAGCGGCGTTGACGAACTAGCTTCGACCGCCATTGGGACTGGGCCATACGAAATTGATGCGTGGAACCGCGGGCAGTCCATCGAACTCGCGACACGCGATGACTACTGGGGCGAGAAACCGCAGGTTGAAAAGGTCTCACTGCGCTACTTCGCCGATGCGGTAGCCACGACCAATGCACTTCAATCCGGCGACGTGGATGTCGTCTACAACATGCAGTCCCCGGAACTGCTGTCCGGTTTCGAATCAAACGACAAGTACCAGGTCCTTGACGGCACCTCCAATGGCGAGATCGTCTTGTCCATGAATAACAAAAAAGCTCCGTTCGATGACAAGCGCGTGCGCCAAGCCGTCATGTATGCCATCGACCGCCAAGCTGTAGTCGACACCGCATGGAACGGCTACGGCACGGTGGTGGGCGGACCGGTTCCGACCACCGACCCGTACTACGAGGATCTGAACGATATCTACCCGTACGACCCGGAGAAGGCCAAGGCGTTACTCAAGGAAGCTGGAGCCGAGAACCTGCAGATCACTTTCAAGGTTCCAACTCGCCCTTACGCAACCGCAGTCTCTGAAATAGTCGTCTCTCAACTGGCTGATGTCGGAATCGACGCTAAGATCGAGTCCTCCGAATTCCCCGCGGTCTGGCTCGACGAGGTCTTCACCAAGCACGATTACCAGATGTCGGTCGTCCTGGCAGTGGAGAGCCGAGATGTTTTGGCAATGTTCAACAACCCGGACTACTACCTGGGCTACGACAATTCAGGCATTGAGGAGCTTGCCGCAAAAGCCGATGCTGCCGACGAAGCCGGATACGTGGATGGCATGAAAAAGGTGGTTCGCACCATCGTTGATGATGCAGCTGCAGATACCCTGTTCATCTTCCCGAACATCGTGGTAGCCAGGGCAGAGGTGACCGGCATTCCGGCCAACTCCGTGACCGAAGCATTGGATATGACCAATATCGGCTGGAAATAGCTTCCATAGCCGCACCGACAAAGGGAAAATCACGTGGGTATTAGATTACTGATCAACTTGGCAAGATTCGTTGTCACTTATGTGATTGCAACGGTTGCAGTGTTCCTTTTCATGCGAGCAATTCCCGGAGATCCTGCCCAGATTGCCCTGGGTGTGAACGCCACCCCGGAGCTATTGGCCAAAACGCGAGCCGAGTTCGGGACCGATCGGCCGCTGATCGTCCAGTACTTTGACTGGGCGCTGGGGTTGCCCACCGGCAACTTCGGCACATCCTACGTCACGCGGCAAGATATCAGTCCGCTGATTGTCGACCGGGTGCAAGTCAGCCTGATCCTGGTACTGCTGGCAATGGTCCTCGCCTTGGCGATTGCGATTCCCTTCGGCACCTACGCGGCGGTCAAGCACCGCAATCCGAGCGGCATCATTGTCAGCGGAATCAGCCAGGTAGGCGTGGCCATTCCCAACTTTCTCGCCGGCATTCTGCTGGTGGTCGTCTTTGCCGTGGGCCTGGGTTGGCTTCCGGCCAACGGGTGGACACCGCCCGGCGAGGACTTCGGAGATTTCATTTCCCGCGTCGTCCTGCCAGTGCTCGCTCTGGCATCCGTGCAGGGAGCTATCCTGACTCGCTATGTCCGTTCGGCGGTGATGGAAGTGATGAGCGAGGATTACTTGCGGACCGCACGGTCCAAGGGCCTCGGGAAGCTTGAATCGCTGATCAAGCATGGTCTGCGCAACGCCTCCATCCCAGTTCTGACAGTTACCAGCGTGCAGTTAGCGGCATTGATCATTGGCGCGGTGGTCATTGAACGGGTGTTTGTGATCCCAGGCCTTGGGTCCATGCTGCTCGACGCGGTGGGCAACCGCGATCTTCTTACCGTGCAATCGGTGGTCATGGTGCTCGTCGCGATTACCTTGATCATCAACTTGGTCGTGGACGTTCTCTACACAATCCTGGATCCACGCATTCGAAAGGGCGCGTAATGTCTGCAGAACCAGTTACCGCTTCAAGCACCCGTCGAAAACTCTCCGTGACGCTGCTGGTAGGCAGCATCCTCGTAGCTCTCGTGGTGCTCGCTGCACTCGTCTCCTTTGTCTGGACCCCCTTCGATCCGGTACAAGCAGTTCCCCAGGATCGCTTGCAAGGATCCAGCGTCACCCATCTGATGGGTACCGACAGGTACGGACGCGACGTCTTTTCGGGAATCCTGTACGGAGCGCGCATTACCTTGCTGGTGGGTTTGGTTGCGGTAGGTATCGCCCTGATCATTGGGACGCCGCTAGGTATTCTGGCTGGCATGCGAGGCGGCATCACCGAGGAAGTTACCATGCGTGGCGCTGATATTCTCCTCGCTTTTCCCGCGTTGCTGGTAGCGATCATGTTTGGCGCCGTATTTGGAGCCAGCACATTCACGGCCATGCTTGCAATCGGCATTGGCTCGATACCCGGCTTTGCGCGTGTTGCGCGAAGCGGCACCCTGCAGGTGATGAGCACCGAATACATCATGGCTGCCAAGGCATCCAGCCAGAGCAGCTGGCGTATCGCCCGGCGCCATGTGCTGCCCAATATCATCGGCATGGTCGTGGTGCAGTGCTCGGTATCGTTCGCAATTGCGGTACTTGCCGAAGCAGCGCTGTCCTTCCTTGGCTTGGGCACTCCACCACCAGTCCCATCCTGGGGCCGCATGCTGCAAGAATCCCAGCAATTCCTGGGGACCTTCCCGATGCTCGCCGTTTGGCCGGGCGCCGCCATTGCCGTTGCAGTGTTGGGCTTCACCTTGCTTGGTGACGGTCTGCGTGATCGGTTCGATCCGAAACTGAATGGAGATCGGTAATCCATGGATAAGAAAACAACTACCGGCGCTCTGATAGATGTCAGGGGCCTGACAATCAGCACCAAGCACCGCACGCTTGTCTCGAACTTTAATCTGCGCATGAATCCGGGGGATCGTGTAGGGCTGATTGGCGAATCTGGTTCCGGAAAGTCCATGACCACATCCGCCCTTATGGGGTTGCTCCCGGAAGGTGTCAGCGCCAGTGGCTCCATCCAGCTTGCGGGTCACCCACGGAATCTGGTCGAGGCAACTGACAGGGAACTGCAGAAAATCCGTGGCAATGATATGAGCATGGTCTTCCAGGAGCCGCTGACCGCATTGAATCCGCTGATGAAAGTCGGTCCGCAGGTCGCGGAAATTATGACCAGTCATAAGACCGTTGCTTCAAAATCAGCGGCTCAGGCTCGTGCGGTGGAACTGCTCGGATCGGTTAAGCTCCCGGATCCGGCACGGGCCGCCCGCTCTTATCCGCACCAGCTTTCTGGAGGCCAGCGACAGCGCGCCATGCTGGCGATGGCCTTGGCGAATAACCCGGGTCTCTTGCTCTGCGATGAACCGACCACGGCTTTGGACGTTACGGTTCAACGCCAGGTTCTGGATCTGATCTTGGAATCGGTCCAAGAACGCGGCACCGGGTTGTTGTTCATCACCCATGACCTTTCGGTGGTCGCCAACGTCTGCGACCGGGTGCTGGTGATGAACAACGGCCAAGTGGTTGAAGAAGGCGATACTGGAGAGGTATTCAGCAATCCGCAACACCCTTACACCCGAGGACTGCTGGCCGCCTCGGACCTGAATGCCACAGATGCCGACGGCAGGTTATTCACCGTGGCTTCGGCCGCTTCCTACATTCCGCCTTTGGCCGAAGCGCAGCCAGTCGTGGAAGCAGCAAACGCGGAAA
Source organism: Glutamicibacter sp. NPDC087673 (assembly GCF_044743255.1). Taxonomy (NCBI): domain Bacteria; kingdom Bacillati; phylum Actinomycetota; class Actinomycetes; order Micrococcales; family Micrococcaceae; genus Glutamicibacter; species Glutamicibacter sp. NPDC087673. The sequence goes on along the minus strand of NZ_JBIUWB010000001.1, from coordinate 287,895 downwards.
TAAGCGATCTCCGGGAACACGATCAGGCCGCGGGGGACATTGCTCCCGAAGTACCCTCGTTGATCAGTGTCAAGGACCTGACGCGATTCTATCCTGTCGGACGCTCGTCGCTCTTCGGGAAGCGTTCGGAGGTGCATGCGTTGAAAGGCGTCTCCTTTGACGTTGCTGCCGGGCAACGTTTCGGTGTGGTCGGTGAATCCGGTTCCGGAAAATCCACCCTCTTGCGCATCTTGGCAGGTCTGGACCAACCCACCTCAGGCAGTGTTCGTGTGGCAGGAAGCGAGGTTGCAGGGGCCAAGGAGAGGGATCTGGTCCAATTGCGCCAGCAGCTGCAGATCGTTTTCCAGGATCCCATGGGATCGCTGGATCCGCGGATGCGTGTCCGCGACATTATCGCTGAGCCTTTGCTTGTTCCGGGGCAAAAGGTGGATAGCGCCAAGCACCGGAAGATGGTCGCAGAGATGCTCGGATCGGTGGGACTGCCGGCCGATGCCGCGGAACGCTTCCCGCATCAATTCTCCGGTGGACAGCGCCAGCGAATCTCCATTGCTCGTGCGCTGATCTGCGAGCCTCGGGTGCTGGTGGCTGATGAACCGGTCAGCGCTCTGGATGTCTCCGTCCGGGCCCAAGTACTGAACCTGCTTTCGGACTTGGTCGACGACTACCAACTGACCCTCGTCTTCGTCTCCCACGATCTTGGCGTGGTGCGGCATATCTGCGACAACGTCGTGGTGATGAATGAAGGGCGGATCGTCGAAAGCGGAACAACCGAACAGATCTATGACAGTCCGCAGCATGCGTATACGCGGACTTTGGTGAATTCATCCATGTCCCTGCGCAACGAACTGGCCCTGCGCTAGTAATGCTCATTTTCCTTGAGAGGCCATCATGTCCCAGCTTTCTGAACACACCACCGCACTGCACCAGCTGTCCGCGCAGGAACTTCACGCGTCCTATGCTGCGAAGGACATCTCGCCGGTGGATGTAGCAGAGTCGGTCATCAAACGGGTTCAGGAACGTGAACCGGTACTCAACGCGATGTACCAGTTCGATCCGGAAGACGTGCTGAGCCAGGCCCGCGAAAGCGAGCAACGCTGGGCCAGCAGAACACCGCTCGGTCCACTAGACGGGGTGCCGGCAACGGTCAAGGAGAACATAGCACGCAAGGGCATCCCGATGCCTTCGGGAACGGCCCTATCCAACCCCAAGGTGCCCACGCAGAACGCGCCGATCACCGATCGAATTCTTGAAGCCGGCGGCATCCTGGCTGGCTCGACTACGATGCCGGACTGGGGCATGCTCTCTTCGGGTGTTTCCAGCCTTCACGGAATATCGCGTAGCGCTTGGAACCCTGGATGGACCACCGGTGGCTCCAGTGCGGGTGCGGGATCGGCGGCTGCTGCTGGATACGGGCCACTGCATGTCGGCACCGACATCGGTGGATCCATTCGCCTGCCCGGCGGCTGGCAGGGGTTGGCAACACTGAAACCCAGTGCAGGATTGATTCCCCTGGATGTCCCGTACATTGGCCGGGCGGCCGGCCCCATGGGACGTACCGTGGATGACATTGCCCTTTTCATGTCAGTGCTCGGACAACCAGATATCCGTGACTATTCGGCACGGGCCTATCCGGCCATGCAATGGCAGTCAAAGCTTGGCAGCGTCCGCGGGATGAGAATCGGGTTGCAGCTTGAAGCTAACGCTGGGGTCGCTGTCGACCCCGAAATCCGATCGGCGGTGCAGTCGGTAGCGGACACTTTTGCGCAGGACGGTGCCAGGGTGGAAGAGTTGCCGCCCTTCATCGACCAAGGCATGCTTGACCAGCTTGACCGCTTTTGGCGTACCCGGTCCTGGGCCGATTTCCGTGAACTGAGCGAAAGCGAGCAGGCGAAGGTCCTGGATTACATCGTGCGCTGGTGCGAAGGAGGAGCCAAGTTCGATGGCGCCGACACGATCAGGAATTTCGGTGCGATCGACCAGATGCAGAAGGTGACCATCGCGGCTACCGCCGGGTATGACCTCATCATCTCTCCGGTCTCCCCGATGGCTGCTTTTCCTGCGGAACAACCGATGCCAGTGGTGGATCCTGACGCCACCATGGGCCATATTGCCTTCACCGTCCCGTACAACATGTCCGGTCAGCCAGCGGCTACCGTCAATTGCGGTTTCACGTCCGAGGGCAAGCCCATTGGCGTGCAGCTGGCCGGAGCAGTTGGAACCGATGACGATGTGCTTCGCGCAGCCAGCTGGTATGAGGCAGCTCGGCCAGATAGCGCCAAACCGCAGTGGTCGAACTTGGACTGAAAATCCCGTACAAGCAGGGCACAGCAACCACCGCAGTTGCTGTGCCCTGCTTGTTGTTCTGATCTGCAGTATCGGGAAATCAGCTGGTTTGCGTGGCCTGTCCGAAGGACGCCAGCGCGGCAAGAGCTGTCCGGTCATCGGCAGGTACCAGATGACCGTAGTATTCGAACAGGCTGCTGCGGGCAAGATGCTCAGCCAGATGCGCATCTTGCTTCTGGATGGCCATGAAGACCTCGTGATGATGGTCGAGGGTGCGTTGCATCAAAGCCTCGTCATCGGAACTTTGTTCAATGCTGGACGTGATGAGCTGCTCGATGGACTGGCGGACTGCTTCGCCGGTAATCTGCAGCAGTGCATGGCCGCTGGCCTGCGCGATCACGTCATGGAAATCGAGGTCTGCCTGGCTGAAAGCGCTTTGGCTCTGCGAACGCGCCGCCCGCATCCGCGCCATCGCCTTCTCGAGCTTCAATAAGTCCGCATCGGAACGTCGCGTTGCGGCCAGCGAATTGGCCGAAGATTCCATGGTCATGCGATAAATGAGCAGATCCGCGAGGCTCGACGAAGAGGTCGTGGCCAAACGGCTTATCATTTTGCGCAAAGGCGCTGACGTGGGAGAGAGGACAACCGCTCCGCGCGGATCACCCGGCCTAGAGGCAACTATCCCGTTGCTTTCCAAGACCCGCATCGCTTCACGCACCGATGAACGACTCACCTCAAACTGGGTTACAAGTTCGCGCTCTCCGGGCAGATGATCCCCGATTTTCAGTTCGCCGCTAAGTACCTGGCTTTCAATGGAACTGACGATGGCTTCAAATGCGCGCGTCTTAGTTGCAGCTGGCACCTCTGGTGTCTGTGACATCTTAAGTCGCTTTCGTGGTGGTCTGTCTGAAGAATCCTTGGCAGCACCGCCTAGTTCGGTGGGGTGAAACGACCATCGATGGCGGTCCAACCGCCATCGACGGTGAGCACCGAACCAGTCACGAAGCTCGATGCCGGCGATGCAAGATAGACAATGGCTCCAGCCATTTCCTCTGGCCTGGCCCAGCGGCCCAAGGCGCTCTTCTGGGCGTAGGCGTTGTACCAGCCGGGGTTGGCCTTGATCTGTGCGGTCAGAGGGGTTTCAACAACCCCTGGGGCAACAACATTGACCCTGACACCCTGCGGGCCGAATTCGGCGGCCGCGGTACGGGCCAGCTGGACCAGTGCAGCCTTGGTGGCCGCATAGACACTTTGCCCGGGCTCGACAACTGATGCGCGAATGGACGAGATGCCAATGATGGATCCGCCGCCATTGGCTGCCAGCCGAGGTGCGAAGGCCTGGATCAGTCCGAATGAAGCCCTCAGGTTCAAATTCACCACGCGGTCGAATTCTTCCATCGTGTAGTCGACGATGCGCTTTCGGACATTCGTGGCAGCGGTGAACACCAGGGCAGCGATGTCATTGAATTCATTGGAAGCGGCCTGAACAGATTGAATATCCAGAACGTCGAGCTCGATAACCGTGGAACCGCTGCTGAGCATGTCGGCGGTCTCCTGCGCGGTTTCGGCATCGCGGTCGGCGCAAATCACGTGGGCGCCGTGGGCGTCGAGGGCCAGAGCCGCTTCACGGCCAATGCCGCTGCCTGCACCGATGACCATGACGCGCTGGCCGGCAAATTGGAAGAGCTGCGTGTAATCCATTGTGTTGTCCTTCGTTTATGTTGCCTCGGGCTACGGGCGGATGATGGCCATCCGGGTGACAGTGAATTCTTCCATTGCGAAGCGGGGGCCTTCACGGCCGATCCCGGAGTCCTTGACTCCTCCATAGGGCATGATGTCTGACCGGAATCCCGGGATTTCATTCACTACGACACCGCCAACTTCCAGTTCATCGATGGCGCGGAAGGCCGTCTTCAGCGACTTGCTGTAAATGGCTGCCTGCAGTCCGTACCGTGAATCGTTCACCAGCTCAAAAGCTGCATCGAGGTCAGGCACCGTGCGCAAGCAGATGACAGGACCGAATATTTCCTCGCACCATAGTTCTGCATCGGACGGGACGCCGCTCAGAATCGTGGGCTGGATGGATTCTCCTAGCAAGCCTCCGCCGGTCAGCACCTGTGCTCCGCGTTCTTTTGCCTTCTCGATCCATGACAGCACGCGTCCGGTGGATGCCTTATTGATCAGCGGAGCCACCCGGGTCTGTTCCGAGCGGGGGTCGCCAACCGCTATTTCGCCGATGCGCGCCAGCAGCTCCCGCTGGAAGTCGCCAGCGATTTTCTCATCGAGCAGAACGCGCTGAACAGAGATGCAGGCTTGCCCGTTGGCATAGAACCCCCCGCGTAGCACGGCATCGACTGCTGCATGGATGTCGGCGTCCTCGGCGACAATGAAACCGGTGTTAGACCCCAGCTCCAGCACTGCCTTGCGTGGTGCCGCATTCTTGGCGATCTGGTGGCCGACGGCCGCGGACCCGGTGAAGGAAACCACCGCTGAGCGAGGGTCTGCGACCAATGTCTCGCCAACGTCAATGCCGCCGGTAACCAGCTGCACCGCTGCGGTGCTGACCTGATGGGCGGCGAGGGCTTCGCGGATCAAGTGCACAGCCCACAACGTGGACAGAGGAGTATTCGGTGCTGGCTTGATGATGATCGGGCACCCAGCCGCCAGCGCTGGCGCAAGCTTATGGCTGGCCAAGAGCAAAGGGTAATTGAAACCGGCGATGCCGATCACGAGTCCTGCCGGTTTACGGGTCCAGTACCCGATCATGCCATCGCCGCTGGCCTGCAGATCCAGGGGTACTGTTTCGCCGCGCAGGTTCGCAACTTCTTCGGCTGCCGCGGCCCATGTGGTCAGGGTGCGCGCAACTTCTACCCGGCAGTCCACCAGGGGTTTGCCGGTTTCGAGGACCAGGAGATTCTCGAGCTCTTCGCGGTGCTCGGAAATCTTGTGATGGACCGCCAAGAGGATTGACCGCTTGGTGCCGGTGCTCAGCCTCTCGACTTCCTTGGCGACGCCTTGGGCGGCGTCCAATGCCTGGCTGGCTAGTGCCGCAGAGCCTACAGGCGCGTGCGCAACTACTGAACCATCGAAGGGGAAAATAACGGGGACTGTTTCCGCGCAGTGCACCCACCGATCGCCGATGGGCAATCCCGCAGGGTAAGCATCTGAGTGAGAAGTCATCGTTCCTACTTTCGAATTGGCGCCATGGAAGTCCTACTGGTCTGACCAGTAGATGACCAAAGCTAATCAGTGATCTAGCTCGCAGTCAACGGGTTTGAGGAAAATGACCCTTTCACACTTCTAAAACGTTGAATTCATTGACATTAAGCGAAACTCCGGGAACAGTAATGCTCACAATTCCACTTCGGGATACCGAGAAATTCGGATGTGCGAGTACAGGCGGTGGCGGTGGCTTTTGACTGGAGGAGCAACGTTTCGCTGGCTCGGGAAACTGCTGGCGTCATCAGTGAGCGAGTCTTCTTGGGACGGTATGCGCCAGGACAAGTCTTGGCGCAGCAGCGGCTCTCCGAAGAGCTTGGCGTCAGTCGGACACCCTTGCGTGAAGCCTTTGCCTTGCTAGAGCATGAAGGCGTGGTTCAGCTCGATTCCTACGGGCGAGCCACGGTTACGAAGATGGACATAACGAATCTGCGTGAAGCACTGAAATTCCGCGAACTATTGGAATCGGCAGCCTGCGGCATGGCAGTCGATAAGATATCGAGGCCCTTGCTCGCCGACATGCTTCAAGCGTTGCGCAACTCGGGAACCGCCACGCCACATAATGCTTCCAAGGTGCACCTATTGCTGCTGGGATCATCGGGCAATCGCTATCTTCAAGGATTCTCGACCCTTGTGCGGATAACCGAGGAAGTGCATTTGCCAGCTACCGCGTGGTTCCCGACGAATACCGGAAAACTGCGGAACCTCCAGGTAGGCATCCTGGAGTGTTTAGCCGAATCAGACGGTAAGGCTGCACAACGCCGAGTACGCGAATACTTCAACGAACTTCAAAACCACCTAGCCGCTAGTGAAAGGCCTATCCAATGAAAACCTACAGCGTTGCCGTCATCCCCGGAGACGGGATCGGCCCGGAAGTCATGGGCGGAACACTTGACGTTTTGGCTGCAGCTGAGAAGAAATTCGGCTTCGCGCTGGATATGACTACTTATGACGCAGGTGCTAAGCATTATCTGCAGACCGGCGAGCTATGGAACCCGCAGTTGACTCGAAAGCTGCGGGGCCATGATGCCATACTCTTCGGCGCGATGGGGGATCCAGCAGTGCAGCCAGGCATACTTGAGCGCGGATTTATCCTAGCGATGCGCCAGGAATTCGAGCAGGCGGTGAACCTGCGCCCGGTCAAGCTCTACCCGGGCGTCGCCACCCCCATTGCCGGGCTGACACCGGAACGTTGCGATCTGGTGATCGTCCGTGAGAATACCGAAGGTGCCTACATTGGCCAAGGTTCGACAGTCCACGCAAATACACCTCACACTGTGGCGCTCCAGGAATCGGTCAACACCCGGCAGGGGATCTCGCGAGTAGTGGAGTATTCCTTCAAGCTGGCTATGAGCCGGCGTAAGAAACTTACCTTGTGCCATAAGAAGAACATACTTATCGAAGCTGGGAAGCTTTGGCAGGAAGTCGTGGACCACGTTTCTGGGCGCTATCCCGAAGTTGAAGTCGACTACGTTCATGTCGATGCCATGTGTTTCCATCTCCCTGTTGCCCCGGAAAGATTCGATGTAGTAGTTACCGATAATCTCTTCGGAGATATCATCACGGACCTTGGAGCTGTCATCCAGGGCGGCCTGGGCGTCGCAGCAAGCGCGAATCTCAATCTGGATGGAAACTCACCTAGCATGTTCGAAGCCATCCACGGCTCGGCTCCCGACATTGCCGGAAAGGGCTGGGCCAATCCTGTCGGTGCGATCCTGTCTGGTGCGATGATGCTCGCGCATCTAGGAGAAGAGCGGGCCGCAATGGCCATTGAATCTGCTGCCGTCAGCGTGGTGCGCGAGCTTCCCGAACTAGCCGGACCGAACATGGGGAAGGGCACCTCTGGCATTGCAGACGATATTGCTCGGCTTGTATCCGAGGATTTCGTTATGGTTCCGGGTCTATCGGTGATGAAGAGCTTGTCTGCGGCACGATGAGCTTCTGCCAATAGACCGACTGCACGCCGTTGTCATCTAAAAGTGTGGTGGGGTTCGTTTTCCCGTCATTGCTTAGTCAACTGTTCCTTGTAGATTAGCCAATCATGGGACGGCTGTTTATGGCGATCGGGGATTCCTTTACCGAAGGCGTGGGGGACTGGGAACCGAGGCTGCCCAACGGGGTACGCGGATGGGCCGATCGCGTGGCCAAGCAGCTATCCAAAGCGGATCCCGAGTGGCAGTACGTGAACCTGGGAATCCGCAGCCGACGGCTCCAGTCGATTATCGACGAGCAGATCCCCGTAGCCCTGGAACTCAGGCCGGAGGTGATCACCTTTTATGCCGGCGGCAACGACATCCTGGAATTCCGCAAGGACATGAAGGAATTCCTTGCCCGATACTCGCAAGCCGTCGAAGCCCTTGTTTCCACGGGTGCCAAGGTCCTGCTGTTCACCGGGTTCGATATCCCCGTGCACCCGGTGCTCGCCCCGTTCAAGCGGCGCAACTGGCGCTTCAATGACCACGTGCGCCGGCTCGCTGAACGCTATCCGGACTCAGTAGTGCTCGTTGACTACTGGAATTGGGAGGCCTACCGGGATAAGCGCATGTGGGATATCGACAAGCTGCACATGAATCGTGCCGGCCATCGCTACATGGCCATCAGGATCCTGGAGATCCTCGGGTATCCGCACCAGCTGGTTTTCGATCCCTTTGGCGCCGCGGACCGGGTCGGATTCTGGCAGGCCACGCAGCGCGACGTGGAATGGCTGAGGCAGTGGGTGCTGCCGATGTTCGGGCGGCGCATGCGCGGCATTACCCTTGGGGACCAGTTGCGTCCCCGCTGGCCGGAGCCGATGCATCCGGCCAAGGGGATGAAGAAGCAGTTCCGCAAGCGCCGCAAAGCAGAAGAGCTGCGGCACCTACGGAATTCCGAGGTCGGCTAGCAGCCTAGCTGCCTGGGTTTTCCATTGCTTCTGGACTCATCCACGCGATTTCCCAGACGTGGCCATCCGGGTCCTGAACGGCTGCCTGGTACATGCCCGGGAATGGCTCATCTGCCGGGCGGTAGACGCTGCCGCCACCGGCCTCGGCCCGCGCAACGAAGTCGTCGACGCCTTCGCGGGTTTCTGCCGAGAGGGCATTGAGGGTTTCGCGCAGGCCGCTTCCGAGCGCCGGCTTATCGCCGTTGACCAGGAAGCTTGCGAAGAACTCCTGGCGCAGGACCATTACGAGAATGTTCTCGGCGATGATCCATGAGGTGGCATTTTCATCGGAGAACGTCGTGTTCTTGGTGAAGCCCATGGCCTCGTAGAACTTGTCGGCTCTGGCTAGATCGGCGGTCGGTAGGTTGACGAAAATCATCTGGCCCATGGGTTTCTCGCTTCTGCGTCGGGGGAATTCCTCAGTGCAAAAACAACTTTGCTGGACGCATGAACCGAGCGCAAGAGCTATGCGGGATTAACCTTGAAATGAAACAAGGCCCCGCTAGAGCACGCAGTTAAGCGCGGCCGAGCGGAGCCTTGAATCAAACCCTTGAATTCTTGAGGGCTTCGGGCATTCAAACGGGGACTAGATCAGTGCCTTGGTGATTTCCAGCGGGATGCGATCGCGGGTGTAGGTGATGTGGTCGTAGCCGTGCGGTGCCGGCTTGCCATCTTCGCCGATGTTCACGAAGACGATCTTCTCGATGGTCAGGATCGATTCCTGGGTGAAGATGTTGCGCACCTCTGCGCGCAGGGTGACCGAAGTCCGGCCGAAGTCGATAGCGGTCAGGCCCATCTCGATCAGGTCGCCTTCCTTTGCGGAGGCGATGAAGTTGATCTCGGACATGAACTTGGTGACAACGTGCTTGTTGCCCAGCTGGATGATCGAGTAGATCGCAGCTTCTTCGTCGATCCAGCGCAACAGGCTGCCGCCGAACAGCGTGCCGTTTGCGTTCAAGTCTTCTGGGCGAACCCACTTGCGCGTATGAAAAGTAATACCCTTAGCCATACACAAAATGCTAAGTCAGATCGGGTGCATTGCGCTGTAAGTTGCTCCACAATGTAGGGGAAAACACATGCGATTCATGCATTGAGCACCAAGTGGACACATGATTGGAGCGGGCGCCGGGAGAACTGGCCCAATGCTTCCTGCCTGTTGATGGCTGTATCCAAGGTGCTAAGCGGCAATGCTGTTGATAAGGTCAAATCAAGCAGCATGAATCAACGGACCCAGGACTAAAAGGCAGGTGAAAATGACCTATCCTTCGGAAGGGAATAACGAAACTATTCCCACCGATTTCGACGACGTCGTTCAGCAAGTTTCTACCGGTGAGCTGGAACATGATCGCATCGATTCCCTGCTCAAGGAAGCCCATGAGCGATACGCGGATGCAGATGACGGGCTCCTTGCCCACTACATTCCGATCTTGGGCCAAGCGGACCCCAATCTCTTTGGCATCGCCATGTCCCACGTCGGCGGCTCTGTCCACATGGTTGGCGATTGCGATCACCTGTTCTCGATCCAGTCGATCTCCAAGATGTTCGTCTATGCGCTGGTGGTGCAGAAGCATGGGCGCGAGGTCGTTCGCGAACGCATCGGCGTGAACAATACGGGCATGTCCTTCAACTCTGTGATGGCCGTCGAATTGAACAACGGCTTGCCGATGAACCCCATGGTCAATGCCGGCGCCATCGCCACGACAGCAATGATGCCCGGCAAGACCGCTGCCAAGAAGTGGGAGAACGTCCGGGAAGGGCTATCCGCCTTTGCCGGCCGGGCGCTGAGCCTGGATGACGAGGTCTACCACTCAGAATCGCTGGCCAACGAGCGCAACAAGGCCTTGGGGCATTTGCTCAAGAGCTATGGGCGGCTGGAGAACGAACCTGCGGATGCTGTTGATGTGTACACCAAGCAGTGCTCGCTGAATATCAGCGCGCATGATCTTGCCGTCATGGGCGCGACGCTGGCCGATGGCGGAGTGAACCCGGTGACCGGAAAGCGCGTCGTCGATGCAGACGTTTGCCGCGATACCCTGGCGACCGTGGCCTCCAACGGCTTGTACGAGCGTTCTGGCGAGTGGCTGTTCGAGATCGGGATTCCGGCTAAGTCCGGGGTTTCTGGCGGCATTGTCGCGGTAGCTCCGGGCAAGGGCGCCATTGGCGCGTTCTCGCCGCCCTTGGACATGGCCGGGAACTCGGTGCGCGCGCAGCTGGCCATCGGGCAGCTTTCGCGTGCCATGGGCCTGAATCTGTTTGCGTCGGCGCCAGATCGGGAAAGCTGATCCCGGGCGTTTCACGCATTATCCAAAAGGCGGATTGATTCGCTAACTAGCTAGACTTTTATGGACAGGTGGATGGCCTTTGCCGTCCATCTTTCGCCATCCGGCGCCGGATCGTTTCGAGAGTTGGAAGCACCATGCAAAGGTACTGATCAGCTACTGGTTAGCCAAAACCTTCGACGCCATGAGAATACGTTTTCACGGCGGTTGTCTTGTTTCCTTTAGCGGTGCAAGCCGGCGGCATCGTCATGTGACGTCCGGGGGTTGTAAAACCTACTAAACAAGCTTTACTTAAAGTGTGTGTCACTGGGGGCACCGAAACTTTGAGGATGCGTAATTCATGAAGAAAGTAACCAAGGCAACCATTGCTGCTGTTGCAGCCGGAGCGCTGTTGCTCGGCGGCGCTGGAACGATCGCGCGCTGGCAGGCGCAGCAGACTATTGACGCGGGCACCGTGGAAACCGGCCACCTGAACTTGACGACCAACGGGGAGGGCAACTGGCAGGACATCAGCAATCCGGAAGCGCCCGAGCCGTTCGACCCGGCAACCCAGCAGCTCGTTCCCGGCGACGTCGTTGCGTTCAGCCAGACCGCCACCATCGATGCCGAAGGCAAGAACATTGCTGGATCCCTGAGCGTCGACCAGGCGGCTACGGCGCTGGGAGCGTTGGAAGGATACGTGACCGTCGCTCTGCAGGTCGACGCATCGGCGCCGGGGATTACGGAGGAAGCTGACGGCACACTGAGCTTTGCCGATCCGGGCACCTATTCAGTTCCATTCCTGATCACCGTCACCTTTGCCGAAGGAGCGGTAGGGGACACCCCGCCGTCGACCTACGACCAGCCGCTGGATCTTGAAGCGCTGACGCTGACCTTGGACCAAGTCCGCGCTTAGTCATGGAACGTGGATTGGCTGGTGCATGCCCAAACCCTTGAAGTTCGCCATAGTCGCGGTTGTGCTCTTGCTGCTGGGTATCAGCGCGCAAGGCACGGCCGCAACTTGGCGCGCCGAAAGCACGGTGGATCCTCCAGCCTTGAAAACCGGTTCGCTGGCATTGCTGGCCGGTGGCGAAACCGAGCACCAGTTCGCGAAGCTGTCCGGCAGCGAGCTGATCCCCGGGGCGTTTACGCAAGCACCACTGTTGATCACCAATGCTGGCACTGTGGACTTGACCTATCAGCTGGATGGGGCGGTCAATGCGACCGCTTCGCCGACTGCCGCTGATCGTGCCCTGTCCAGCGCTTTGCAACTGAGCATCTATTCCGGCATGGACCAAGCGGCCTGCGAAGCCGACCAGCCGTTGGCCGGGGAACGGCTGTACGCCGGGCCGCTGGGATCCACCGCCTCCTTCGCAGCTGCCAGGGTGCTGCGCGCCGCGCCGGCGATGGCGAATGAGGCCTTGTGCATTCGTGTTTCGGTTCCCTCCGGGGCACCTCAAACGGCTTCCGGCGGGAAAGTGGCGCTCAAGCTGGGGTTCGCGGGGCAGCAACGATGACAATTGGGAATCGCGTCCGGCGCAGGGAACAGCAGGAACGCACAGGGATCCGGTGGTGGTGCGGGCAGGTGCTTTCCTGGCTCGTGCTGTTCATCGTCCTTGCCCTGATTGCCGTCATGATCGTGGTTCCGAAATTGGGCGGGGCGACGGCGTATACCGTGCTCACCGGATCCATGCGGCCGCATTTGCCGCCCGGTACTTTGGTGGTGGTGAAGCCGATTGACCCGGAGCACCTTCGCATTGGCGAGGTTGCCACCTACCAGCTGGAATCAGGTGAGCCTGAAGTCGTTACGCACCGTGTTTCCGCTATCGGCGCGAGCCTGGGCGGGGAAGAACAATTCATTTTCCGCGGGGATGCAAACAATACCGATGACGAGCCGGTGCAACCCGAACAGATCCGGGGCGAGCTCTGGTATTCCGTCCCGCTCCTGGGATACGTGAACAGCGCTCTGTCACTCCAGCAGAGAACGTGGCTGACCTGGATCGCAGCGAGCGGATTGATCGTGTATTCGCTGGTGATGTTCGGCGGGGCATGGCGTGAACGGCAGGGGAAAGGGCAGCGATGAAGCTCCGTTTTCTTGCAGCCAGCGCGGCCATGACGGCCGTGATTCCCTGCGCAGCGCTCGGCCTGGCACTGCCCGCATCAGCCGCGGAAACTGACCAGGGCCTAAGCTACAGCTTGGACGGCCGGGTCTATTCCGATGCCCCACCGCAGGTATTTGGAGGAGGTCCGGTCTTGGCGCCTGGCGTTGAATCCACAGGATCCTTGTGGATTCGCAATGACCGGGAGTCGGATATCGAAGTCCGCATCCGGACGATCGAGCCCGCTGCGTCAACCCGGATCTATTTCGAAACAGCCGGAGCCTCGGTAGTCCGGTTGGAACCTGACAAAGCCGCGGAATTCGGACTGAGGGTCGGACTGCCCTGGTCGGCGAAAAATGAGTCGGAGGACCAGCAGGTGCCTTCGTTGCAGGTGCGCATCGACGCCGTCGAATTAGCAGGCGGAGATGGGCAAGCTCCGGATTCTTCGCGGCCGCCTGACGAAGGGGATTCGCCCGACAGTGATGCGCCGAGGGAAGAGCTGCCCCAATCGGATCCTCCCGAGCGGCATGATGGGCTCGGAGATACCGGGTTCCGCGGTGCGGCGCTGCTTGCGGCGGCAGGCATCGCGGGCATCGGGGGATTATCGTTGCTTGCTGCGCAACGCAGGAAACAAAAGGAACTTGAAACGGACGGAGTGGAAGAATGAGCGACCGTTCAATGCGCATCAAGGCAATTCTGTCCTTGGGCATCCTCGTAGGATTCGGCACCGTCTCGACGCTGGCCTCATGGACCGGACAAGCGACAGCTACCTCGAACGTCAGCACGGCCACCGTTGCCCTGGGAGTTGGAGCTACTGCGACCAGCGCAACCTCGGCCAGCTACCAGATGCCCATCAGCGGCAATAACCTGTTTCCGGGCTCGACATCGGCATCCGTCGTGACAGTGAAGAACACCGGTTCCATCTCGGCGCCCTATGTTTTCGGCGGAAGAATCACCGAATCGGGCAACGCTGCGCTGGGGGCGGCACTCAATATCGTTGTAAAAACAGGCGCCACGGTCAGCGGCACCGGCTCCAGCGTTACTTGCTCGGGCGGAACCACGCTGCTGTCGAAGAACGCTGGATCCCAGTTCGGCAGTGCCTCGGCCGCCAGGCCCTTGGCCGCCGGCAGCAGCGAAACCCTGTGCGTGCAGTACTCGCTGCCAGTAACCGCGGCCAATACCCTGCAGGGCGCCACGACGGCAATCACCTTGGACTTCACCTCGACGGTGGGTTCATGAGATGAAGTTGAATCGAACTGGACCCCGCACAGGATCTTCGCTGACGCTGTTCCAGCGCCTCGTGCTGAACGCCTGCGCCGCGGCCGGGACCCTGTGCCTGGTCATGGCGGTGCTGGCGTTGGCTTTCGGGATCAAGCCCCTGGTTTTCGCCTCGGGATCAATGGGACCGGGCATCCCCACCGGTTCCCTGGGGCTGGCTGTTCCGACCGCGGTAGAGGACGTCGCCGTGGGCGACGTGGTTTCGGTGGTGGTCAGTGACGAAGTGCGGGTGACGCACCGGGTTGTCGAAAAGACGGACGCGGGGCTGGTCCTCAAGGGTGATGCCAATCCCGTCGCGGACCTGCAACCGTATGCGGTGGACAGCGTCGACAAACTGCTGGCCAGTGTACCGGTCCTGGGCTACGTCGTATCGTGGCTGTCCCAGCCATGGGCCTATTTTCTCGGCGGACTGCTGTGCGCCTACCTGCTCTATGTCGCGTTCATCAAGAGGGCTGGTGGAAGCGGCCGACTTTCATCCGGGCAGGGCATGAATGAGGCCGAAATGGACCCAGGCCCTTTTGCTGGTCGCGAGCATCAAGCCACTGAATTTCGGGTATCCGGAGCTAGTCGGGAATCCATGTCGCAACGATCTCGGCGACGGACCCTGATTCAGATGGCTGGCATGTTTTCAATGCTCACGTTGTGCCTTTTGCCGATTCAAATCGAACAAACCCAGGCAGCGTTCTCCAGCCAAGCGGCGGCTTCCGCCACGGCTACTGCGCTCACGGCTCTGCCCCCAGCCAACGCTAAATGCACAGGCAATGTCGGGGACCAGCAGACCATCCGATTCGATTGGTCGGTTTCCGGACCAGAACCAACGTCCTATACCATCACCGGACAACTCAATGGCAGCTCGACGGTAAAGACAGAGTCGCTTGCTGGCAACACGCGAAGCTACACGACATCCCTGTCTTCGAGCCAGGGTCTACTGGGTGCCCTGCTGGATTTGCTCGTAGGCTTCGACAGAAAATTCACGGTGGCGATCAGGGCGAATTACGGATCATGGAGTTCAGCCCCGGTGAGCTTTACTCAAATTCATGGCAGCGCTGGACTTCTGGGCAGCAACAAGCGTTTAACCTGCCAACCGCACTAGTCTGGCAGCGAATATAGACCATTGATAATCAGATCAAGGCCCACCGCAAAGGTATTTGACGCCCGGTCCTCGTCGCCCAGGGCAGTGGCCAGTGACTCGCTGAAAGCGCGTGTCGACTCTCCGTCGATTTCCCATACATTCTCAGGTGCCGCCGCATCCAAGGCGGATCCGAGCACAAAGGAGTCGACGATCGTGATGGCCTGCAGCCGCCGCTTCGGTTCGAACCCGGCCATAGCGAAGGCCTCGGCCAGTGCATCGTAGACGCGCAGCGTGGTGCTGTCGCGGACTGTGTAGCTGGTGAGCAGTGGGATCAGCCGTGGGTGCCTTGAATATGACTCCCAGTAGGACGTTGCAATTTGCCGTACGATCTCCTGCCAGTCGCTGGAAACGCTATCTGGCAGGCTGATCGCCGACATGGCCCGGCCTCTCATCAGCTCGATGATCTCATCCTTGCCGGACACGTGGTTGTACAGGGACGAAGCGGAGACCGAGAGGGCCTTGGCCAATTGCGGAAGCGTGAACTCGCCATGGGCGTCGATGAGCTTGAGTGCGGCATCGGCGATTGCGGCGGTGCTGAGCTTCGGCTTGGAAGGCCTGGCCATGAATTCTCCCGTTGTTGAAGGTTCTGGGTAGAGCTTACACAAATAAACGAAAGTCATTCGTTAAATCTCTTGCGTCGAGGGGTTTGCTGGACCTAATCTGTAAACGAATACCATTCGTTTAATATCCGAAGGGGAGCCCAATGCAAGAGATCCTGGCCCTTGAGCCACCCGTTTCCCCAGCGCGTGCCGAAGCCAAGTCGCGCGGCGAGATCACCATTGCGCTGGTGCAGCACCGCTGGCGTGAAGACCCGCGGGAACTGCGCGGGGAACTGGAGGACGGCATTGCCCGCGCGGCCAAGCATGGCGCGCGCATCGTCTTCCTCCCGGAATTGACCCTGGGCAAATATCCGGCCTTCGAGATCCCGGACGCCGACGCCGCGGACGAGACCGCCGAGGATCTGGAGAACGGGCCGACCGTGGCCTTCGCCCGCGAGATGGCCGCGAAGTACAACCTGCACGTGCACATCTCGCTGTTCCGCAAGGCTCCGGCCGCCGACGGGTTGGGATTGAACACCGCAGTGGTTCTTTCCCCGCAGGGCCGGATCGTCGCGCTGACCAACAAGCTGCATATTCCGCGGACCGCAGGCTACTACGAGGACAAGTACTTCCGCGAAGGGCCCAATGACGAACCCTATCCGGTGCACCGCATCGCGGCGCTCGGGGACCTGGCCATGGGCCTGCCCACCTGCTGGGATGAATGGTTCAGCGAGCCGCCGCGCATCTATTCGCTGGCCGGAGCGGACCTGCTGGCCTATCCCACCGCAATCGGTTCCGAGCCGGACCACCCGGACTTCGACACCGAGCCGCTGTGGCGCCAGACCATCATCGGCAACGGCATTGCCAACGGGCTGTTCATGGTTGTCCCCAACCGGTGGGGCGACGAGGGAGCACTGGACTTCTACGGTTCGTCATTCATCTCGGACCCCTACGGCCGCATCCTGGCCCGCGCCCCGCGCGATGCCTCAGCGGTGCTCGTGGCCACCTTGGATCTGGATGCCCGGCGCGACTGGCTGACGCTCTTCCCCTTCCTGCGCACCCGCCGGCCCGATACCTACGCGGCGCTGGCGGTGCCGCGCGAAGACGCGCAGCTGGGAGAACGGAGCCAGTCCCATGCCTGAGTTGCGCATGCCGGCCGAAACCGAAGCCCATGAGCGCATCTTCATGGCCTTCCCCTCCGGCGGCTACACGCTGGGAGAGACCGAGGCGCAGGCCGAAGCGGCCCGTGCAGCCTGGAGCGCCGTGGCCCGCGCGATCAGCGCATTCACCCCGGTCACGATGGTGGTGGACCCGGCCAGCGAAGCCGAGGCCCGGCGCCATCTGGGAGATTCGGTCAGCTACTCCCTGCACGAGCTGGACGATGCCTGGATGCGCGATTCCGGTCCGAGCTTCGTGCGCACCCCGGACGGACAACTCAAGGCGGTGAACTGGAACTTCAACGGCTGGGGCGCGCAGAGCTGGGCGTCCTGGGACAAGGACCGCCTGGTCGCGGGCCATGTCGCGCGCCTGGCTGGCACGGCTCAAGTGCGGGCATCGATCACCAATGAGGGCGGCGGGATCCACGTGGACGGCGAGGGAACGGTACTGGCCACGCGCAGCGTCCAGCTGGATCCGGGGCGCAACCCGGGCAGGACCGAGAAGGACATCGAGGCCGAGTTCGCCCGGCTGCTCGGGACCGGGAAGACCATTTGGCTCGATCGCGGGCTGAGCCGGGACAACGAGGAATTCGGCACGCGCGGCCACGTGGACATCGTCGCCTGCTTCGCCCGGCCCGGCGTGGTGCTCTACCACGACCAGCAGGATCCTCGGCACCCGGACTACGCGATTTCGCAGGCGGTGCGCGCACGGCTGGAGCAGTCAACCGACGCGCAGGGACGGGCGCTGGAGCTCATTGCCGTGCCGGCGCCGACGGTGCTGCGCGATGCCGAGGACTGGGTGGATTATTCCTACATCAACCACCTGGTGACCAACGGCGGGGTCATCGCCTGCAGCTTCGATGATCCCAACGACCACCAGGCCGCGAGCATCCTAGCTGCGGCCTATCCCGGACGGGAAGTGGCCAGCGTGGATGCGCGCGAGCTGTTCGCCCGCGGCGGCGGCATCCACTGCATCACCCAGCAGCTGCCCGCCACTGAACGGGGATAGGCCCCTAGCCCAAGCCGACCGCGCGGCGGCGTTCCAGGAAGACCGGTTTCGCCGCCGTGCGAGTCGCGGAAAACAGGGGGTCGGCCGCACGCCGGCCCAGGGCCAGGTCGGCCAGGTATTCGCCGATGGCGGGCACGAATTTGAAGCCGTGGCCGCTGAATCCCGCGCCGACGGTGACCGGCCCCAGCGAATCGAGGATGAAGTGCTCGTCTGCGGTGTTGGCGTAGGTGCAGGACACCGTTTCGTAGCGCGATGGATCCGCTCCCGGAAGCCAGCGTGCCGCGTAGTCCTGCAGCCCGCGCAGCTGCTCGTCGCTGGCCTGGTGCGGCCGGCGCTCCGGATCGATGATCCGTCCGGAACCATGCCAGCCCACCTTGATGCCTTCCCCCGGGGTGCGCATGCCGTAGATGGGCCCGAAGACGCGTGATCCGATATCCCGTGCCGGATCCAGGGTGTGGTTGAACCCCGGCCAGTGCGCCGGCAGGTCCTTCTGCGCGAAATGCACCGGGTGCTCTTCGGTGACGTGGATGGCAGGAAGCTTGAACGCATCGCCCAGCAGCTGCGCGGTCCAAGCCCCCGCGGTGACGATGGCATGGCGAGCCCGGATAGCCGACATGGTGCCCTGGTGCTGGACTTGCACCGCGACACGGTCATCGGCAAGCACCTGCAGAGCGGTCACCCGGTGCCCGTATTCCACGGCAGCTCCGTGCGCTACGGCCAGCTTCTGCAGCGAAGCCACCGCAAGATCGGCATTGATCTGGCCGCCGGCGGGGATATGCAGGACTTCGGTCTCGAACTTCATTCCCGCGAAACGCTCTTCTGCCGCAGCGATGCTCAGCAGCTCGCTGCCGAATCCTGCGTGGGCGAGGACCTGGTGCATTCCCCGTTGTTCGGCAACGATTCCGTGATTGACCAATCCGGTGCGCTCCAGCAGCCGGGTGCCGGCTTGCTCGGAAAGCGAATCCCACAAAGCGTCGGAACGCTGCAGCAGGCGAAGATACTCCGGTTCGGTGTAGGCAGGATTGAAGTTGCGGGTTGCTCCGTGCGAGGCGCCCTCCAGATGGCCCGGAGCAAAGCGTTCCAGCAGCAGGACCTCGTGCCCGCCAGAGGCTAGGGACCACGCGGCCGCCGAGCCCATCGCGCCGCCGCCGATAATCAGGAAATCTACGTCATTGCTCACCTCTACAGCGTAAAACTCCAACTGAAGCGGGCTCCATTCAATTGACTCATTGGCCGTGGACTAACGTAATAGAGGATGGCGATCGGGAAAGCGGAGGCAACGTGGAGCAAAGCGTGCAACTAGCGGCGGTAATCGGCTTGGCAGCTGCAGTTTTCGTGGGCGCCTCCACGCAACGAATCTCCGGAATGGGGTTCGCGCTGGTCTCCTCGCCCTTCCTGGTCATGGTCTTGGGACCCCATGAGGGGGTCATGCTGGTCAACCTGCTCGGCGCCTGCAGCAGTTTGCTGATCTTTGCGCAGGTCTTCCGTCAGGTCGAGTACCGGAAGGTCGCCTTCATGCTCATACCGGCCATGCTCATGACCGTTCCCGGAGCTTGGCTGGCGAACTCGCTGGAGGGTCCATGGCTTTCCATCGGCATATCGTTCATGGTGATCCTGGCACTGGTTTCGAGTTTCATGATTCGAAATCTCGCGCTGGCCCAAAGTAAGGGATTGGCCATCGGCGCCGGGGCAGTTTCCGGATTCATGTCAGTGACCGCCGGTGTCTCCGGCCCGGCCATCGCGGGATACGCCGTGGCCAGCCGCTGGCCGCAGGCGCAATTCGCCATCTCCGTGCAGCTCTACTTCCTGGTGCTGTCGCTGACGTCCCTGGCCGCCAAGGGCGGCATGCCACAGCTGGATTGGCAGCAGTGGGGTGCTTGCCTTGGCGCGATGGTGCTGGGCATCTTGCTGGGCAATTACCTGGCTCCGAGGATCCCGCAAAAATTCAGTCGCGCATTCGTGATACTGATTGCCTTCGGCGGTGCCGTGAGCCTGATGGCCAGCGGCTTGGTCGACTTGGCCTCCAACTAGCGCAGTGCGCTGCTGCGCAGTGCGCGGCGGCGCCGCGGGCGGTACACGTTTTTCAATGAAAATGAGAGAATGTACTCCGTGCATTCCCAATATCCCGATGTAACTCTCAGCAAACGAGTCAGCGAGCTAGACATTGAGCGCCGTGCCCTGTGGGCCGGCCTGTTCTGTTCCCTATTCGGGTTGGTTGTGGGGCTCATTATCTTCGCCGGCGAACGTCCGCCGCTCTTTGGCGATCTGTCCGTGGGCATCGTCTCCGCCGTTTGCGGTGCTGTCTCGGCCGGAACCAGCAGCGCCTATGCTTTCCGTTCGATGCTGAGAGCACGGGAACCGTGGCTGAAGAAGATTCCCAAATGGCGCCAGATCGTCACGGCCCTGGGTCTCGTATTGGTGCACGTAGCCAGTTCGGTCATGATCCTGCTGGTGGTCTTCCATTTGTTCCAGCAAGCCTTCTACGGGCTGCATCTGGATGTGCTTGCAGGCGCGCTGGCAGTCAGCGTCGCCACGGGCATCTCCGCCTACCTGTCCCTGGAAGCAACCGCGCGCATCAACGCGGAATCACTTTCCGTGGTGCTGGGCATCTTCATGAGCGCCGGGGTGCTGATCAGCATGCTGCTGGCCGAAGACCAGGGCTGGTGGCAGAGCATGTTCTCTTCGCTGGGAACCACGCAGGCCGGCATGGGCTCGTTCTGGACCTTCAACCTCACGCTGGTGATTTCCGGCTTGGTGCTGGCGGCCTTCACCGAATTCCTGACCCGCGACCTGGTCCGCCTGGCCCAGTCCTACCGTTGCCGCCCGGCGCTGGAAAGGTACAGGATTGCACGAATGGTGCGTCCCCGGCCGCGGCTCGTGCGCTGGTGCCTGCTGATTGTCTCGGTCGGCATTATCGGCATTGGCCTGGTCCCCTTCGATCTGTCGATGGAAGTGCATTCGGCCTTCGTGCAACTGGTCTCGGCGGCCATGATCTTCTTGCTGCTGGGCACCATCGTGCTGCTGCCTGGCTACCCTGCGGTATTCCATATGCTCTCCTACGCAGCCATTGGCGCGATCTGGGCGGCCTTCCAGCTGTGGACCGAATGGTCGTACTACAACCTGACCGGTTTCGAGCTTTCGGTCGTGGCCATCATGTTCAGCTGGATCTCGGTATTCATCCGCACGACGTCGGCGATGACCCAGGACCGTTCCGAACCCCGCACCACCCATTCGCCTTCCGAAGTAGCCAAGGCGAAGAAGTCCGCGGCCTAGGGCGGCCGAGCCTGAATATCCGTCGGAAGGCTGAAGAATTTCGCCTCCGCAGGCCGGTAGCCTGAAAATATGTTGATTGCAGAAAAGCTCTACTTGCTAATGGCCGATGACTCCGAAAAGCCGGAGACAGTTGTATCAGCTACGGGATACGGCATGAATGCTGCCATCATCACCGACTTGATGATCGCTGGGCGTGTGGCGCTGAGCGAGGATCAGCAGCGGCAGATCCAACTCATCGGTGCCGGCCCTTGCCCGGATCCAGTTCTCGCCGCGCCATTGGAAAAGCTGGAAAAGAGAGGCAATCTGAGCCTCGACGAAGCGGTGAAGATCAATTCCTTGTGCGATGCCCGCTCGCTGACCGATTCCTTGGCCAAGGGCGGGATCATCGAATACGGTGAACGCACACTGCTGGGCTTGGGCAAACAGCGGGTCCGCATCATCAACCAACAGATCCAGCGCCAGATCCGGACCGATTTGCAGGGCGCCCTGCACGGGCAGAAGATCCCGGGAACCAGCGACACCACCGTGCTCGCGATCTTGCAGGCGATAGGCCTGGTGAACGATGTGCTGGAAGAAGAGCTCGCACCCATGACGGGAAGCCAAGCGCAGTCCCGGATTGCGGAACTCGCACAGGATTCACCAGCAGCCGACTCCGCGCAACGGGCAGTAGCAGCGATGAACGCCGCCATCGTTACCCAGCGCGTCATTCCGCCCGCGCCTGGCAAAAAATAGCTGGACGGCGCTCGAAAGGAAAGACTACTGCGCGATGATTCAGCGCAGGGTGCTCAATCCCGCATCCATGACCACCTGGATAGTGGAACGGTAATGGCTATTGAGCAGTTCACCGAGCAGGGCTGCATTACGATCCAAGGCGGCATCCAGGATTTCCTGGTGCTCCTTTTCAACGTTGCGCTTGCCTGCGGCCTTCGACGGGGCAGCCCAGCGGCGGTACAGCTCGGTGAAGTTCGAAAGGTCGGCAGAGAGCTTGAGCATCGGCTGGCAATCGCACGGTACCAGCAATGCATGGTGGAATTCGCGGTGCGCCTCGGACCATGCGGGGTTGACGGTGCCAGGTTCCTCCGGCAAACGCCGCGGAGTGCGCGAAAGCTTGTGGTGGGCTGCGATCAAGTTCGATTCCCACGCGACATCTCCGCGCTCCACCGCCAAGCGGGCGGCCAGTGCCTCGGTGGAACACCGCAGTTCGGTGATATCCGCCAGTTCGCGCAGGTTCAGATCCGGCACGAAGAAACCGCGGTTTGGGCGGATGACCACCAGGTTTTCCCCCGCTAGCCGGGTCAGCGATTCGCGGATCACGGTGGTGCTGGTCTCGAACTGCTCTGCCAAAGTGGTCGGCTGAAGGCGGTCACCGGGGGACCAGAAGCCATCAAGGATGGTTCGGCGGATACCCTCCAGGGAATGAACTGATGCCTTTGCCAAGCTGACCTCTTCATGCGTGATCGATTGAATCTGATGTTAATAACAATAATCATATTCTTCGCAGGGGATAGATAATCCACGCGCACGGCGGAACAGAATACCCGGGCTATTGCTGGTAATTCGCCAAAGCTGTTTACCTTCCCCCGCATCGGTCCTAGGCTCGGGTCATGTCAGTGAAGATCCGCACGATCCAAACCGCAGTTCCCGCGACGACCCTGGCCCAGGAAGAGATCCGCGATGTCTTTGCCAGCCAGCCGAACCTGAGCCGGCTGGGTGAACGGCTCATCGCCACCTCGTTCAACTCCGCCGCGATCAGCACCAGGTACAGCTGTGTCGATGAATTCGACCTCTCCCTGCCCGAACCCGAAACTCCGCTGTTCTACGACCGGGTTGAAGGCCGGCTGCTCTCCCCGAGCACCGCCGAACGCAACGGCATCTATGCGAAGCAGGCCAGCGCGCTGTTCACGAACGCCGCGAAAAAGGCTCTCGACGCCTGCCCGGACCTTGCCCCGGAAGATATCACCCACGTCATTACCGTCTCCTGCACCGGGTTCTACAACCCGGGCCCGGACTACCAGATCGTACGGGCACTGGGGCTGGCACCAAGCACGGTGCGCCACCACCTTGGTTTCATGGGATGCTACGCGGCGTTCCCAGCCCTGCGCGCGGCCCGCGACTTCTGCCTGGCCGATCCGCAAGCCACCGTGCTGGTGGTCTGCGCCGAGCTGTGCACCTTGCATGTGCACAGCTCCAATGACCCGGACACCATCATGGGCTCGGCCATCTTCGCCGACGGGGCCGCTGCGGTGATCGTCTCGGCGCAGGGCAGCGGGCTGCTGGAAATGGACGGCTTCGAAACCGTGCTCACCCCGGTGGGTGAGGAGGCCATGGCCTGGAATATCGGCGACCACGGATTCGAGATGGTGCTGGGCACCTACGTTCCGCACATCATCGACGAGCACATCACCGGGGCGCTGCAGCCGCTCTTGGCCAAGGACGCCGACCCGGAACTCTCCGTGGACCGGATCCAGCATTGGGGTCTGCACCCCGGGGGCCGGGCCATCCTGGACCGGGTGCAAAACCGGCTGGGCCTGGATGACCAGCAGTTGGTGCCAGCCCGCGCGATCCTGGATCGCTACGGGAACATGTCCAGCGCCACGGTGCTATTCGTGCTCAAGGAAATCCTGGAAGCGGCCGCTACGGACGAGGGCGAAAGGGTCTGCTCCATGGCATTCGGTCCGGGGCTGACGGTGGAATCCGGGCTGTTCACCATATGCCGGCAAGGATAATGCTCCGGCTGGCGCGGGCAGCGGAAGCCATCGAGGAAATGGACCGCCCGGATTGCGACCCGGTGCTGCTGCGCCGCACCTACGCCCAGTTCCCTCTGGTCAACCGGGTAGTAGCCGGCTGGCGGGGCAATTACGTGCAGTACATCCGCCCGTTGCTGGCGCGCCGGGTCCGGGCCAGGATTCTGGACGTGGGCTGCGGGGGAGGAGACATTGCGGCGAATCTGGCGCGCTGGGCGCTCGCCGACGGGTTCGAGGTAGCAGTGTGCGGCATCGACCCGGATCCCCCGGCCATCTCCTACGCCCGGCAAGCGCTGCAACGCTGCAAGCTGCCGCGCGGGGTGCTGGAATTCCGGGAAACAACCAGCACCCGGCTAGCGGCCGACGGCGAGCAGTTCGACCTGGTGCTCTCCAACCACCTGCTGCACCATCTGGGTACGGACCAGCTGCGCCAGTTGCAGGACGAGACCGAGCAATTGTGCACCGGGATCGGGTTGCACAGCGATATCCGGCGTTCCCCGGTGGCGCTGGGCCTGTTCGGGCTGGCGACCCTGCCGCTGGCAGGCAGTTCGCTGATCCGGCGCGATGGCCTGACCTCCATTCGGCGCAGCTTCGTGCCGGGGGAACTGAGGCCATTGCTCCGCCCTGGTTGGGAGGTGCGCACGCAGCGGCCCTACCGCAACCTGCTGCTCTGGGAAGCTGGCGGCCATGGATGACGCCGCGATCATCGGCGCCGGGCCGGTGGGCCTGGCGCTGGCCATAGAGCTCGCCCACAGCGGGCATGCCGTTCGGGTTTTCGAGCAGCGCGGCGCACCGGTAGCCCACTCGCGCGCCATCGGCCTGCATCCTCCAGCGCAAGAGGTCCTGGCGCGGCTCGGCGTGGGACCGGCGGTGCAGCGCGGCGGCGTGCAGATCCGCGGCGGACTGGGGATCTCGCGCGGGCGGAGTATCGCTTCGATGGATTTCTCCACTATTGGCGGCCAGTATCCCTATGTGCTGTCCTTGCCGCAGCAGGACACCGAGCAATTGCTGCGCGAGCGCTTGGAGCAGCTGGCACCGGGGTCATTGATGATGGACTGCGCTTTCGAGCAGGTACTTGGGCAATCGGAGCAAGCCGTGGAATTTGCCGCTGGCGGCGTGGCGCACCGGGCCCGGTGGCTGGCCGGAGCTGACGGGGTCCGCTCCGCGGTCCGCAGGGATCTCGGCGTGGGCTTTGCCGGAAGGGAACATCGCGACCGCTACCTGATGGGGGACTTCCCGGAGACCACTGGGCTGGCGCACACTGCGGCGCTTTTCCTGCATCAGCAGGGGATTGTCGAGTCCTTCCCGCTGCCGGCTGCACGGCGGCGCTGGGTGGTGCGCATCGAGCAAACCCAGGTCGATGATTCGCCGGGCATGCTGGCCGAGGCCATCTTGGATCGCACCGGATACCTTCTTGACGCCGAGGCCTGCACGATGACCAGCAACTTCGGCACTGCCACCCGGATGGTGCCCTCGATGGTCCATGGGCGCGTGGTGCTGCTGGGCGATGCGGCCCACCAGATCAGCCCGATCGGCGGGCAGGGGCTGAGCTTGGGGCTGGCTGATGCGCAGGCGGTGGCGCACCTCATTGCTGCCAGGGCGCCCATGGGAGCACTGGATGATCGCCGGCTCGGGGCAGCGCGCAGTGCGGCTCGGCGTGCGCAGGTGAACATGCAGTTGGGCCGGGCCCTGCCGCGCTGGGCTGTCCCGCTGCGGGATTCGGCGATGTCCCGGCTGGCTTCCAGTGCCTGGTTGCAGGGGAAGGTGGCGCGAGACTTCACGATGACCGGTCCCGGGCAGCGTTCGGTTCCCGTTGCGTGACGAAAGGGCAACGTTTCGATGACTGGTTGCGAACGGAGCATCTATCCGGATGGCGCCCAGATGCGGTGAGAGTGCATATGAGGGCCGGAGCGCAACAGCACGGCCAGACCCGCTGCCGGCCAGCGTGCATTGCGTCCGGATAACTCTTATGTCTATCTATTGAATTAACCGGAGTGGTGGTCGCACACTGGACGGCATCACTTGCGCGTGCATCGAGGCATGCGAAGCGGAAAGGACCCATTATCATGAAGAAGAAGACTGGTGCAGGGCTGTGCGCCGCAGGCACCGCGATTTTGGCGCTGAACGCGCTTGTCCCCGCTTCGGCGGCACCCCCGGAAAAGACCGACACCACCTGGCTCATGGGCGAGGTAGCCCATGTCGGAACCCTCGACGGTTTTGCCGGCAACTCGCACCTGATCAGCTTCTTCGCACGCACAACCGGCTCAGGGGATGCGACAGTGGTGAACTTCGACTGCCCGGCAGGAGAAATGCCGTCATGGGATCCGGACAGCGGTTGCGAGACGCTGGGCGCTGTGGGAATGTACGGCGATGCGCTGGAAGTGCACATCGACAAGCAGCTCGCCAACGGCTCGGTCAGCGGAGAAGTCAGGGTTTACCTGGGTGAAACCGACCATGGCGAGCCCCTCTGGGGCGAAACCTTCCAGCTGGAGGCGGTCATGGCCGGCACCGGTGATGCGGTGGTTACCCGCGAGCATCAAGATGGATTCCGGCACTGGAGCAAAGACCGACCGGCCTCTGCCACCAGCGGGCATCTGGGGGACATGGACCTTGCCGGTGCCGTGGGCAACCTCGGCCACCTGAAGGAATCCTTCAAGTACTGAACACCCGAATGCAGCAGTGCCGCGCCGCCGGTAGATTGGCGGTGCGGCACTGTTTTTGCGTGCCCAAACTCACCGCCAAATACTCGCGGATACATGAAACAATAGGTAGCAATGACTTCCATCGATTCCACCCCACTTTCCGCCGAAGAACGCAAGGCACTGCGCAATGAGCAGGCCGCGGCCCAGCGCGCCCAGCAGATGCGCATCTCCAAGTCCCGAGCCGAAGCCGAAGGCCGCGCCCAGGTCGTTCCAACCGCCGAAGGCTGGAAGCAGGAGATGGGTGCCGATGGTCGTCCAGAGCTGCAGTTCGCCACCAAGCGCCGTGTCTCCCAGCCGCCAACGCACCTGGCTGACCTGTCCCTGGCCGAGCGCCAGGCCAAGCTGAAGGAACTGGGACTGCCGGCCTTCCGCGCCAAGCAGCTCTCCGTGCACTACTTCCAGCACTACACCACCGACCCGGAGAAGATGAGCGATCTTCCCAAGGAGCGCCGTGCGGAACTGGCCGAGGCCATGTTCCCGAAGCTGCTCACCGAGGTCAAGCGCCTGGAAACCGATGATGGCAAGACCATCAAGTTCCTCTGGCGCCTGTTCGACGGCTCGCTGGTCGAGTCCGTGCTGATGCGCTATCCGGGCCGCATCACCCTGTGCATTTCCTCGCAGTGCGGCTGTGGCATGAACTGCCCGTTCTGCGCCACCGGCCAGGCGGGCTTGACCCGCAACATGTCCACCGCTGAAATCCTGGACCAGATCGTCCAGGCCAACCGCGTGATCGCCGAAGGCGGACTGGGCGGACGCCAGCACCCCGAGGAGCGCGTGGGCAACATCGTGTTCATGGGCATGGGCGAGCCGCTGGCCAACTACAAGCGCGTGATGAACGCCGTGCACCGCATGGTCGCCGATGCCCCCGAGGGCTTGGGCATGGCCGCCCGCGGCATCACCGTCTCCACCGTTGGCCTGGTTCCGGCGATCCGCAAGCTGACCGAGGAGAATGTCCAGGTCACCTTCGCGCTGTCGCTGCATGCGCCGGATGACGAGCTGCGCGACGAGCTGATCCCGGTCAACTCGCGCTGGAAGGTCGACGAGGCACTGGATGCCGCGTACGACTACTACGTGAAGACCGGTCGCCGTGTCTCCATCGAGTACGCGCTGATCAAGGACATGAACGACCACGAATGGCGTGCAGAAATGCTGGCCAAGAAGCTGAACGCGCGCGGCCGCGGCTGGGTGCACGTGAACCCGATTCCGCTGAACCCGGTGCCGGGCTCCATTTGGACCCGCAGCGAACCGGATATCACATCCAAGTTCGTTCGCCGCCTCGATGAGCTCGGCGTGCAAACCACACTGCGTGATACCCGAGGCAAGGAAATCGACGGCGCCTGCGGCCAGCTCGCAGCCGACGGCGACAAGTAGCATTTACCGTGGAGACCAGCTTTCGCTGGTCTCCACGATGCGTTAACGAGCCCTCTTCGTGCAGGAGGGCTGCGCCTGCATGTATGGTTCTGATATGGCCGTTTCAGACCCGCTTTTCCTTGATAAGACCAATCCAGAGCTATGGAACTCGATTGGCAGATTTTCCAAAGATGTCGCCAAGTCCTACCGCGCAGCCGGAATCAGCGACCGCACCGCCGAGCTGGTCAACCTGCGCGTCTCGCAGATCAATGGATGTGCCTACTGCCTGGACCTGCATGCCCGCAAGGCACTGGACGCAGGGGAGAGCCTGCAACGCATCAACCTGCTGAGCACATGGGATGAATGCGGCGGCCTGTTTAGCGAAGAAGAATGCGCAGCACTAGCCATCGCTGAAGCCGCTACCGACCTGCCCAAGCCAGAAGAGCGTATCGCCGCGGTGGCATCGGCCCGTCTGGTGCTCAGCGTGGAGCAAGTGGCAGCCATCCAATGGATCGCCGTCGCCATGAACGCCTTCAACCGGATTTCGATCCTTTCCCGTCACCCGGTCAAGGAACGCGAACTGGAAAAGACGGGCAAATAGCAAAAGGCCGCCGTTTGCCCGGGTAGGGGAAACGGCGGCCAATACCAACTCAGGCGTTGGCTTTGCGCACGGCTTCGGTGTAGCGGCGTTCGAATTCTTCGGCGCTGACCACTTCTCGTTCCACGCGGAAGGAAGACTCGTCAATCCCCAGAACTGCAGCGATCAGTGAGCGGGTGTAAAGGGCGATCTTGCGTGATTTCCGGGTGGACGTCACATGGTCCAATTCCGGAACCCAGATGTTCCACCAGCCGCCTTCCTTGCCGACTACTGCCTTGAAAACGCGTTGCTCACTCATCTGCTGCCTTACTCTCTACGATGCTCTGACCAGCGTCTTGCCGTCTGCTTCAATACTCCACTACGTGCAGCCGTGGCGACAAGTCGTCGCTGCCGTGGGCACTACTTCGCCAGCGGCACGCCATCCTTGCCTACCGCGAAGCTCACGACGTCGTCATAGGCGCGTCGCTCGGTCTTTTCCAACTGGTATTCCGAATCCTGCTGGGGGAAAATGTGAACCGGGGTCAAGGTCGGTTTCCGTGCCGTAGCCGCCGTTCAGCGCCGCATAGGTTTCCCAATTGCCCAAAGCTGGAAGCAGCGGAACGCTGGAGGCCAAGTCCGAATGCTCGCCGGCCACATGGCCGAAGAACTCGTCCCACGCCGGCTGGTATCCCGAACCCTGGGTGAGATCGCCTGCCATCATGACCAGGTCCGGATCGGCAGCTTCGATGTGCTTGAGGTTCTCGTTGAATGCGGTGGACTGGTCCAGCGGGTAGCGCAGGGTCGGTTCGCCGTTGCGGGTGGTCATGCCGAACTGCTGGTCCCATTTGGACCCCGCGCCCGGACGCTGGATGGAATCTGCGGTGTAGCCGTTGACCGGGGAGAGCTCCCACTCGCGGTGTTCGGTGCGTCCGCGTGGTTCGGTTTCAGAATCTGAGAACGCAATGATGCGCACGTTTTTCCACGCCCCGCCCTTGGGAGCTGTTTTGAAAGCCGCGCTGTGGGTTTCTCCTGATTGGGTCACGGTGTAGTTGTAGGACTTTCCGGGCAGCAGGCCCTGGAAGGTCACCGAGTGCTTGTAGTTCGAATTCGACTTCAACCACGAGCCCTGTTCCAAGCCCTCGATCTGCTGATCAAGTTCGGCCCGGGTGTATTCCATGAGATCCAGGTACTGTGGTGCGCTGCTCTGCTTCCCGGACTTTCCCAGTCCCGGTCCCGAGAGGCTTATCGTGCCCGGCTCATCGGTTTCGCTGATCCAGTTGATGGTCATCGACGTGGCAGCAGGAGCTTGGAGGTAGGGCAGTACGCGGAAACCCGGTTCTGGGGACTAGGCCGTTACCGCTGGAAGCGCGGAAGCAGCGGTTCCTGGCAGAGCAGCGGCGCTGGCTGCCGGCGCCAAGACCAACGGGATCAATACAGCGGCGGCAAGTGCGGCCGAGAGGGGCTTGTTGTTCATAGTGCGTTCTCCTGTGCGAGGTGTCGCCTGCAAAAGGCGGGTACCTTGAGGATGCCCGGAGCGCGTGCCCCAAGGGTGGATATGAGGCAAACGAAGGGTGAACTGGGTCGGTGAGCCTGCTCACCGGCTGTCTCGCGCACTAATACCAAGCTGGAGCCGATAGCCTTGAAGCAGATAGCTGAGAAGACCAAAGCGAGGGCGCTTCGGTTTTCCAAGCCTGCGAAAAGAAGGACAAACAGTGCAAGCCTCCCAGCGTTCCAAGGTAGCTCCCTTTGAAGTGATGCAAATTGTTGATCAGGTCGCCACGATGCGGACCTCCGGCCACGACGTGATCTCGTTGTGCGTGGGAGAACCTGGCGGCGGTGCTCCAGCGGCCGTGAATGACCTGGCCGCGAAGCTGCATGCCGAGCATGCCGACTTCGGGTACACCTCAACTGCGGGACTGCTCGAAACCCGACAGGCCTTATCGAAGCACTACCTCGATACCTATGGCTTACAGATTCCCGCAAAGAACTTCGTGATGACCACTGGTTCATCCGGTGCGTTCCAGCTTTCGTTCTTGGCAGCCTTCGATGCCGGAGACGTGGTGGCGCTGGCCCGTCCCGGCTACCCGGCCTACGCCAATATTCTGCGTGCCCTCGGGCTGGAAGTTGTCGACTTGCCCACCGGTGCAGCGCAGCGTTACCAGCCCACCGTGCAGCTGCTTGAGGCGGCCAAGAACGAGCATGGACGCCTTGACGGGCTGGTTGTCGCGTCGCCGAATAATCCCACCGGAACCATGTTCAGCGCCGGCGAGCTCTCGGACTTGGCCACCTGGTGCGAGGCCAATGATGTGCGGCTGATTAGCGATGAAATCTATCACGGCATTGAATTCGTCCCAGACCGCAAGGCACACACCTCGTGGGAGTTCTCCCCCTCGTCCATTGTTGTCTCCTCCTTCTCCAAATACTGGGGGATGACCGGCTGGCGCCTGGGCTGGATGATCGTGCCCGATGAGCTAGTGCCAACGGTGGACGCACTGGCTTCGAACCTCGCCTTGTGCGCTCCAGCGCCAGCACAGCGCGCGGTGGCGGCTGCCTTTGAACAGCAGAGCCTCGATGAAGCCAATGAGCGCGTGGCCGAGTTCGCCCGCACCCGAGCCCACGTGTTGGAGCACTTCAGCAGCTTGGGCATCAGCGAGGCAGCTCCCGCCGATGGGGCTTTCTACCTCTACGGCCGGTTGGCCCCCGAAGTCTTGGAGCATTTCGGTTCTGCGGGCAAGTACTGCCAAGCGGTTTTGGAGCATGCGCATGTGGCGCTGACCCCTGGCGGCGATTTTGATCCGTTCGAAGGCCACCTGTTTATCCGCTTGTCCTTCGCGGCCGGATATGAGCGTGTGGCAGAAGCGCTGGAACGCGTTGCGGCTTTCCTCCGGCAGAGCTTGGCAGGGAGCTAGTTTTCCACATTGGGTGAGCAATGCGCTGCGCGCGGCGCTTCAAAATGGACAGTGGATGGCAGTAACGCTTCGTTACTGCCATCCACTGTTTCAAGGAGCCACCAATGCCTGCAGTACTCGAACCTGTAGAACATGAATGCCTTGCGTGCTATTTGTATCGTGCGGTCTGCGCGCAAGGATGCGACGGGACCCATCTCTTCCTCTTGTCTTATCGCGATGCGAGCGCTCCGCGAGCTACCGCGATTGACCGGAAAATGCAGCTGCTGGGCGGATTCTGCGACTGCGAAGTGCTGGCCAATGCCATCCGCCCGATCACGCGTGAAGCGATTCAAGCCGTGGATAATGACGAAAATCTTGTCTGCAAAGGAGTACGCCGCGGCACAATTCAACCATGTGGACATTGGTTGATGCGCCGCGGCGTACAGTGGGGCGGCGGTCAGTTCCGCCGCCGAAGTGCTTGAAGATCAGTTTTCCGGGGTCTTGCTCTTCGGCTTGCGGGCCTTGAGCAGTTCAACACCGATAGGGATCACCGAGATGAGGACGATCAGGACGAAGATCAGGTCGATGTTCTCTTCGATCCAGGTGAATTGGCCCAGCCAATAACCCAGCAATGTGACGCCGATTCCCCACAGGGCGGCACCGATCAGGTTGTAGAGGATGAAGGTCTTGTGGTTCATCTTCGCTACGCCAGCGATTACTGGGACGAAGGTGCGGACCACTGGAACGAAGCGTGCCAGGATCACCGCGCGGCCGCCGAACTTCTCGAAGAACTCGTGGGCTCGCTCAACGTTCTTCTGCGAGAAGAAGCGGGAATCCGGTTTCTTGAAGATGGCAGGTCCGGATTTCTTGCCAATGATGTAGCCGGTCTGGTCACCTGCGAAGGCGCAGACAAAGATCGCCGCGGCGAAGAGCCACAACGGAATCTGGATGGTGCCGGTAGCAATGAGCATGCCAACGGTGAAGAGCATCGAGTCGCCTGGCAGGAAGAAGCCCACCAGCAAGCCGGTCTCGGCGAAGACAATGGCGCAAACCAGCAGCAAGACCCATGGGCCAAGCGCGGGGTTGTTCAGGAAGACGACTGGGTTCAACCAGTCGGGCAGGAAAGCCGCGCCCATGGTTGGAGCCGCATAATCGGTCACAAGGGAAAGAAACGAAGAATGATCTAGCACAGCAAAAATCCTACGTGAGTACGCTGTGAGTTTCCCAGAGTGCCATCCGTAATCTCTGGTGGGGGACAACCCGGCCACAAGGGCGAAAATCTCCAAGTTGTTCGTTGACCCGTAGTGATCATGGCTTTTCACGGGGCCAGCAACGAGAGCCGGGGGAACATTGGGAAGCGGCAAGTTGCCAAGCTCACAGCGGGATTCGACGTAAAAGTCGGCGAGGTTGCATCGAGCCACCTGGATTCGGTCCATGACAACGGTCATGGGCAACGCATGACTTTCTGCTCTTCTGCACACCCGGCAAAGGGGGAAGACTAAGAAGCATGGAAACGCTGATTAGAACGAATGCCGTTTCGCTCAGCGGCTTGAAGAAGACCTTCTCAACGCCGCGCAGCAAAGTTGAAGCAGTCAAGGGCATTGACCTGCAGATCCAGACCGGACAGATCGTGGCCTTCCTGGGACCCAATGGAGCTGGCAAGACGACAACCGTGGACATGATCCTGGGCCTGACCCAACCCACCGGAGGGTCGGTGGAAATCCTCGGCTTGGATCCGCGCCAAGCCATCTCCGCTGGGCGGGTCTCTGCCGTCTTGCAAACCGGTGGGTTGCTGCGCGATATGACCGTCAAGGAAACGGTGTCAGTCATCGCCCACATGCATGAGCAAGCAGATCGCATTGGTCCGGTCATGGAACGCACGGGGCTGGATAAGATCGCCAAGCGGCGCGTGGGCAAATGCTCTGGCGGCGAGCAGCAGCGCATCAAGTTCGCTTTGGCTCTGCTGCCCGACCCGGATGTACTGATCCTCGATGAGCCAACTGCCGGAATGGACGTGATGGCCCGCCGGGATTTCTGGGCCACGATGCGAGAAGAAGCTACCGAAGGGCGCACCGTCATTTTCGCCACGCACTATCTGGAAGAAGCCCAGAACTTCGCAGAACGCACTGTGCTGATGAGCCAAGGCCGCATTGTTGCCGACGGCGCCACCGAAGAGCTGCGCAAGCTCATCTCCGGACGCACCGTCAGCGCTTCCTTCCCCTCGGCGGAGCATGCCGAACGAGCCGGGGCTTTTGATAATTCGGTGCAGGTGGCCGAACGCAACGGATTGCGCTTCGCTTTCCACAGCGCCGATTCCGACCGCTTCGCGGCCGCTTTGCTCGCCGACTACCAGGGCTACGACCTGGAAATTTCCTCACCGAGCCTGGAAGAGGCCTTCATCCAGCTGACCAAGGACGCATCATGATGAGCACCTACATCCGCGTGGAATTCGCGCGGCACTTCCGCGATGGGTACAACCTGATCTTCGCCCTGCTGCTGCCCGCCGCCATGTACATCCTGTTCGGCAACATCCCCAGCTACACCGAGTTCGAGCTGGGCGCCGGCAACGTGAAGTTCTATCTGATGATTTCCATGGCAGCCTACGGGGCGGCGGTCAGCACTGTGGCAATCGCCGGGACCGTGGCCACCGAAACCATGCAGGGCTGGGGCAGGCAAATTGCCTTGACCAAAATGCCGCCGGCCATGTTCGTCAGCAGCAAGATGATCGTCGCGGCCACCGTAGCCGGTGCCTCGGCAGCAGTAGTCTTCGCCCTGGGCGCCGCGACTGGAGCCGAAGTGCAAGAAGGGTGGATCTGGGGAGCGAGCTACCTGATCATCCTGCTCGGCGCCATGGTCTTCGCCTGCTATGGCATCGGGGTTGGCATGATGTTCAAATCCGAATCGGCCCTGGGCCTGGCCTCGGGCCTGATGGTGTTCTTCGCCTTCTTCGGCAACGTCTTCATGCCCCTGGAAGGAGGCATGCTCGACGCGGCGCGCTTCACCCCGATGTACGGCTACGTAGCCCTGGCCCGCTACCCGTTGCTCAAGGACATGCCTGCCGGAATCGAAATGGCGCCGGATGCATTATGGATCCCAACCGCTAACCTTGTGGCATGGGCACTCATCTTCGTTCTCTTCGCGGTACTCGCCACCAGGAAGGCCAAGGCACGCCAGTGAGCCGCAACCTGCCCGGCGCCGCGCCAGCGGACGATCCGCTCTGCGAAATCGACGAGGACCAGAAATTCTGGGATCGCCGAGGCTGGCTGATCGCCGGCGTCTGGGTGATCTTCCTGGTCTTCCCGGTGTTGGACCTTCTCGTGGAAGACTACTCGCTGCCCACCCGGATCATCGGCCTGGCGCTGATCGCCCTCTTCGCCGCCGTCTACCTGCAGTCGTACGCCAAGTTCTCCCAGAACATCGGGCAAGGCGGAACCAGCGCTCGCAGGGCGCATGCGAACTTCCTGGTCCTCTGCGCGATTATCGCCCTGGGCATCCCGGTCATCGGGCTGACCACCATGGGGCTCTTCCCCTTCATCACCTCCTTCGCGATCTTCTTGCTCAGCAGGAAGTGGGCCATCGCGGCCTACGCCGCGGTGCTGGTGCTCAGTTTCGCGCTGCCGATCGTCTACGGGCAGTTCATGGACGCGATCTTCCTGATCGGCCTGAACCTCGTGCTGATGGTGGTGTACGCGATTACCGTGGCCGCCATTCGGCGCTCGGCCGCAGCAGAAAAGATCCGCAGCGACTACCTGCTGGTCGCCGAGCAGGAACGCGTGGCCAGGGACGTGCATGATGGCATCGGGCATTCGCTGACCGCATTGAATTTGAAGGCGCAGCTGGCCCTGCGCCTGATGGACCAGGAACAGTACGCCCAGGCCCGCGGGGAACTGGAACAACTCAGCGCCCTGGCCGTGGACGCGCTGGACTCCGTGCGCACGACGGTGCAGGGGCTCAGCCGCCAGGACCTGGCCGGGGAACTGGCCGAGCTGCAGCAGGCGTGCGACGACAACAACCTCGAGTTCACCGTGGCAGGAACCGCCGAGCAAGTCCCGATGCAGCTGCGTTCGCATGTGGCATGGATCCTGCGCGAAGCGGTCACCAATGTGCTGCGCCACGCGCACGCCAGCACCATCGTGCTGCATCTGGAACCCGGAAAAGTCAGCGTCGATGACGACGGGGATGGCCTGCAAGCCAGCACGCCAGGCCACGGCATCCGCGGAATGCAGGAACGCGCCAAGCAATTCGGTGCCAGTTGTACAGTAGGGGCATCGCGGCTGGGCGGAACCAGCGTGCAAGTGGCCTTCGAGGCAGAGGGGAGTGCAGCGTGATCCGGATTCTCATCGCCGATGACCAGCACCTGGTCCGGGGCGCGCTGGCAGCCTTGCTGAACCTCGAAGAAGACATCCACGTCGTTGCGCAATGCGCCGACGGTGACGAGGTCGCCGCCGCACTGGATGCGCACCCCGCCGACATCGCGTTGCTGGATGTGCAGATGCCGCGGCACGACGGGCTGCGCACCGCAGCAGAACTCAAGGCCAGCCACGCCGGGGTGAAGGTGCTGATCCTGACCACCTTTGACCGTCCCGGATATTTCCGCCAGGCCTTCGAAGCCGGAGCGCACGGCTTCCTGGTCAAGGATTCTCCGCCGGCCGAGCTGATTGCCGCCATCCGCAGGGTCTATTGCGGGGACAAGGTAGTGGATCCGCAGCGTGCCATGCTCAGCGTGGAGAGCCGCAGCAACCCGCTGACCGGGCGTGAGCGCGAGATCCTTTCACTGGCCGCCTCCGGCTCGCCGGTATCGCAGATT
Organism: Glutamicibacter sp. NPDC087673; assembly: GCF_044743255.1. Lineage (NCBI taxonomy): Bacteria > Bacillati > Actinomycetota > Actinomycetes > Micrococcales > Micrococcaceae > Glutamicibacter > Glutamicibacter sp. NPDC087673. The sequence continues at coordinate 251,660 of NZ_JBIUWB010000001.1, read as the reverse complement.
GCCTCGGCGGTGCACCTGTCGGTGGGAACCGTGCGCAACCACCTGTCCAATGCGATCGGCAAAACCAGCACTGCCAACCGCATCGAGGCCGCGCGCTACGCCCGCGAGATGGGCTGGATCTAGCGCGTTACGAAGTGGGTAATCAGGCCGATGACCCAAATGGAGGAGGTCAGCAGCACGCAGCCGAATTCCACGACGATGCCCAGGCCCATGGCCTTCAACGCGGCCCAGGATGAGCCGAGCGCGCCGGAGACTTCGCGCCGGCGCACGCTTTCACCGGCGAATAGGCCCACTGCGAAACCGACGAACATGCCGATCACGGGAATGAGGAATGCACCGGCGATGGCACCCACGACCGCAAAGAGAATGGAACCTTTGGGGATTTGATGTTCCTTGAGTTTCTTGCCGGTCAGGATCGCAGAGGCGGACCAGCCCAGCAGGGCGATCGCCATGCCCAGGCCGGCCGCCCACCAGGAAGCGCCGGAACCCAGCAGCCAGCCCCAGCCCAAGAGCGTGCCGATCGTCAGCAACGAGCCGGGCAGCACCGGGAAGATGGTGCCTAATGCCGATACAACTAGCAGCAGCCCGGCGATGATCGTGTAAATAATTTGTGCATCCACATGCCCAGTTTCGCACACTGCATCCTTACATGAGGCGCACCGTCAAGCAGGACAAGAATTCAGGGATATTTGTGCCGAATTGCCCAGCTGACGAACAAACAATTGATTAAATCCGGATAATTTCCCTTCTCTCATTGATTCCTTTTTACCTAGTCGGATATCGATTTAGATTGAAAACCGTCACCCGTTGGCAATGGAAAAAGAAATCAAAAGCCGGAAGGCTCTTCACACCCTAAATTGTTAGCGCTAACATTGTGACCATCGACACATTGTTCTGGTGCCGGAGACCATTCACTCCACCATTATCCGGCGGGGACCCACGAGGAGGAACTCACGATGAAACGACAGACCTTTTTGCGCACTGGCTTGGCAACGCTCAGCATCGCAGCTATGGCAGCCATGAGCGCATGCGCCGGCTCGGATTCCAGTGGCAGCGAAGGAGGAGGTTCGGGTTCTGAGACCATTACCATCGGTTTCTCGCAGGTTGGCGCCGAGTCCGGGTGGCGCGCGGCAAATACCAAGGACATCCAAGACACCCTGACCGAAGAAAACGGCTTCAAGCTCAGCTTCTCTGATGCCCAGCAGAAGCAGGAGAATCAGATCCAGGCTCTGCGTTCGTACATCGCGCAAGGCGTTGACGTCCTGGCCTTTTCCCCAGTGGTAGAAACGGGCTGGGATGCTGTGCTGCAAGAAGCCAAGAGCGCCAACATCCCCGTGATCCTCACCGACCGCGCCGTTGACACCACCGATGACACGCTCTTTGCCTCGTTCATCGGCTCCGACTTCATTGAAGAAGGACAGCGGGCCGGAGATTGGGTTGTGGAGAATCTGGACAAGGACCTGAAAGTTGTCGAACTGCAGGGAACCACCGGCTCAGCACCGGCCATCGACCGCAAGGAAGGCTTCGGGAAGGCCATTGAGGGCACGGACATCGAGATTATCGACTCGCAGACCGGTGACTTCACCCGTGCAGGCGGCAAGCAGGTCATGGAAGGTTTCCTGAACTCCCATGACGATATCGATTTGGTCTTCGCCCATAACGACGACATGGGCTTGGGCGCCATTGAAGCCATCGAGGCAGCCGGCAAGAAGCCAGGCGAGGACATCAAGATTGTCACCATTGATGCGGTCAAGGACGGCATGCAGGCATTGGTTGACGGCAAGATCAACTACATCGTCGAATGCAACCCGCTGCTAGGTGAGGATTTGGCAGAAATCGCCAAGAAGGTAGTAGCCGGCGAATCTGTAGAGAAGCGCATCGTCGTTGAAGACGCCGCCTTCACCCAGGATGAAGCGGCCGAGGTCCTGGCCGATCGCACCTACTAGGGACGCAGGCAAGAGCACGAGCCGGCGGGCCACAGGCTGGCCCGCCGGTTCACCACCAGGTGGCAGGACAAGCAACTCGCAGAGGCAAGTTAATGATTGATTCAACACCCATGTCACGGACTGAGGAAATCACCGTGCAGCATTCCCCTACAACGAAGCCCATCGTTCAAATGGCTGGAATTTCCGTGGAGTTCCCCGGGGTCAAAGCATTGGACAACGTTGGCTTCCGGCTTTTTCCCGGTGAAGTCCACGCCCTGATGGGGGAGAACGGCGCTGGAAAGTCTACCCTGATCAAGGCTCTGACTGGAGTGAATCCGATCGCTTCCGGAACCATCACGGTCAACGGCAACGACACCCGCTTCACAGGCCCCGCCGATGCCCGCGAACGCGGCATCTCTACGGTGTACCAAGAGGTGAATCTCTGCACCAATCTCACCGTGGCCGAAAACATCATGCTCGGCAGCGAGCCTCGCCGTTTCGGTGGTCTTGACTGGCGAACCATGCGGCGCCAGGCCAAAACCTATCTGGAACGGATGGGGCTGAAGATAGACCCGGCCAGCTCGCTGGGGTCCCATTCATTGGCCGTCCAGCAGCTGGTGGCCATCAGCCGCGCCATGGTGGTCGACGCCAAGGTGCTGATTCTCGATGAACCGACCTCGAGCCTGGATACCGACGAGGTGGCCCAGCTCTTCGAAGTCATGCGGAAGTTGCGTGATGATGGTGTGGCGATCCTCTTCGTGTCGCACTTCCTGGACCAGATCTACGCCATTGCCGACCGCATTACCGTGCTGCGCAACGGGCAATTGGTGGAAGAACGAGAGAAGGACCAGCTGCCGCAACGTGAACTGGTCTCGCTGATGATCGCTGGCACCTCCGATGCCCAAGTGGGCGGCGCCAATGAACGCACCGCCGCAACCGAACGCGCGGCCGACGCCGAACCGTTGCTGCAGGCAGTGGGACTCGGGCGCAAGGGAGCGGTGCAGCCTTTCGATCTGGACCTCTATCCCGGGGAAGTCATCGGCTTGGCCGGCCTGCTGGGCTCAGGCCGTACCGAACTCGCGCGCCTGCTTTACGGAGCGGACAAGGCAGATGACGGGGTGATCAAGCTGGGCGGGAAACCGGTGAAGCTGCGAACTCCCCGGCAGGCCCTGGGCCGCAAAATCGCCTACACATCCGAAGACCGCAAGGGTGAAGGGGTTGTGGGGGAGCTGACCGTGGCCGAGAACATCATCCTCGGCCTGCAGGCAGCGCGCGGATGGATCCGCCTGCTGCCCAAGACCAAAGCCACCCAAATCGTGGACGCCTATATCAAGGCACTGGGCGTCCGTCCGGCCAATCCGAACGCCCTGCTCAAGAACCTCTCGGGCGGGAATCAGCAGAAAGTTCTGCTGGCCCGCTGGCTCGCCACCGCTCCGAAGCTGTTGCTCCTCGATGAGCCCACCCGCGGAATCGACATCGGCGCGAAGACCGAAATCATGAACCTGGTCTCCGAACTAGCTGAACAGGGCATGTCGGTGGTCTTCATCTCCGCTGAGCTAGAAGAAGTCCTGCGCCTCTCGGATCGCATCGTTGTGATGCGCGATCACGCCAAGGTTGCCGAAATTCCAAGCACTCCAGATGTGGATGTGCCACGCCTGATCGAAATCATCGCCACCGGGGAAGAAAACAAATGACCCGTATTTACAAGCATCGCCTGTTTTGGCCAGCGATTGCGCTGCTCGCGCTGCTGCTAGCCTGCACCATCAAGCGCCCGGACATCCTGGGCATCAGCGTGCTGGACGGGCACCTGTTCGGCGCCCCCATAGACATCCTGCGCAATAGCTCGCCGCTGCTGCTGGTCGCCCTGGGCATGACTCTGGTGATCGCCACCCGCGGCATCGACCTGTCAGTGGGTGCCACCGTCGCGATCTCCGGAGCCGTGGCGCTGACGTTCATCGCCAGCTCGGCAAATCCAGGATCCGCAGGTACAGCCGTCGGCGCCGTCATCGTGGCATTGGGGTTGTGCCTGATCCTCGGCGCATTCAACGGCGTGCTGGTGGCGAACTTCGGCATCCAGCCGATCGTCGCCACGCTGATCCTGATGACCGCCGGCCGCGGTGTGGCCATGCTGATCACCAACGGCCAGATCACCACGGTCAATAGCGCACCTTTCAGCAAACTGGCCTCGGGCTATGTGCTGGGCCTGCCGGTGGCCGCGCTCATCGCTTACGGCGTGTTTGCGGTGGTGGCCCTCGTGGTACGGCGTACTGCACTGGGCATGCTGCTCGAAGCGGTAGGCATCAACCCGGAAGCCAGCCGGCTCTCAGGGGTGAAATCAAGAACTCTGGTATTCACCGTCTATGTGTTGTGCGGCCTGCTATCGGGCCTGGCTGGACTGATCTTCGCCGGCAATACCATGGCCGCTGATGCCAACAATGCAGGACTGTTCATAGAGCTGGATGCCATTCTCGCCGTGGTTATTGGCGGCACGTCCCTGGCCGGCGGCAAGTTCAACCTCGCGGGCACCATGATTGGCGTGCTGATCATTACCACCCTGAGCCTGGCCGTGACCGTCCTGGGCGTTTCACCGCTGGTCACTTCGCTATTCAAAGCCATCGTGGTCATTGCCGTGACCTTGATGATGTCAACCCGGCTGCGCGCCATGCTCGGTTCCTTGCGCGAACGCCGCCGCTACCAGGAGGTGGGAGCATGAGCATCCTCAGTGTTCCGCGCAAGTCCGTATCCAAATTGAATGTGGACCGGCGCTACCTGCCGGTTCTGGGCACTGTGGTCGTCTTCGGGCTGATGCTCGTCATCGGCGGAGTGCGCTACGAGAATTTCCTTTCGCCCGCTGTACTGTCCAACCTGTTCATCAACAATGCCCACCTGATCGTGCTGGCAGCAGGAATGACGTTCGTGATTCTCACCGGCGGCATCGACCTGTCCGTCGGTGCGGTGCTGGCGCTGTCCTCGGTCATCACCGCAACCATGCTCAATGCAGGGATCCCGTTGTCCCTGGTGCTGCCTATCGCGATTCTCAGCGGATCGATCATCGGCCTGGGCATGGGAGTGATGATCCAGTACTTCGAGGTGCAGCCCTTCGTGGCTACCCTGGCCGGCATGTTCTTGGCCCGCGGCCTGTGCTTCATCTTCGCCCCGGAATCCGTGCCGATCCGCAATGAGGGTTTCGTGGCGCTGTCGAGCTGGGGCGTTTCTGCGGGGCGCTGGCGGTTGACCGCCGCCGTGGTCATCGCCGTGCTGGTGATTGCCGGGTCCTGGTGGGTGCTGCACCGCACCCGTTTCGGCCGCACCGTTTACGCGGTGGGCGGCGGAGAGCAATCAGCCACCTTGATGGGATTGCGTGTGGCACGCACCAAGGTGGTTGTCTACGTCATCTCCGGCACCTGTGCGGCGCTGGGCGGAATCCTCTTCGCCATGTTCTCGCGCTCGGGCTATGCGCTGACCGGTGTGGGCATGGAACTCGACGCGATCGCCGCAGTGGTTATCGGTGGAACACTGCTTGTCGGCGGCATGGGCTTCATTCTCGGCTCGGTGGTTGGCGTGATGGTGCTGGGACTGATCCAAACCATCATCACTTTCGAGGGAACCTTGAGTTCCTGGTGGACCAAGATCGTGATCGGCGGTTTGTTGCTGATCTTCGTGGTCTTGCAACGAATTCTTACCTTGCGGCGAAATTAAGCCCGGAAGGGAAGGGCCCAGGGCCCGGTATTAGCGTACCGGGCCCTGGGTCGTATCCAGCCACCTAGCTCCAATTCGCGTACAACGAACCGGGAAGTAATAGTTTCCAGCCTGGACAACAGCTTGCCCCCATTTCGCGATAGATTGCGAAGTGGGGGCATTGCTATTGCCTCTAAAACTTCTGCGGCTTGCACGCGACTGGGAGGAACCTGATGGGCAAGGACAATGAAGCACGGGTCAGCGTAGAAATAGCCGGGTCCACTGCCGTGGTGCTGCTGGATAACCCGGGCCAACTCAACGCGCTCACCAAGGACATGTGCCTGCAGCTGGTGGGCGCCTTTGCCGGCCTTTCGACCAACGACGAGGTCAGTTCCATTGTGGTTCGCGGCGCGGCGGGGAACTTCTGCGCTGGAATTGCCATCGACGAGATGGATCAGGTGCTCTTCGACCGGGACGCGGACGGGGAGCTGATCAACCATTTCGACCTGCTCGACAAGATCATCGTGGGCTGCCCGAAAACCACCATCGCGATGGTGGAAGGCCATTGCTTTGGCGGGGCCTGGCAGCTGGCCTCGGCCTGCGATATCCAGTTGGCCTCGGATAACGTGCGCCTGGCGATCACCCCAGCAAGAATCGGATTGGTTTTCCCGCGCCCGGGCATCGAACGGCTGGTGCGTACCGTGGGGGAGCACCGGGCCAAGTACCTGCTGTTTTCCGGCGCGGAGATTTCCATTGCCGAGGCGGAGCGCTGGGGCATGTTCACCCGGGTAATTGCCCAGGGGCAGCTCGAAGAAGAGCTGGCCGCATTGCTGGGCAAGCTGGCGGCGAACTCGCCGTATTCCATTGCGCGCACCAATGAGGCAATCAACTTGGTGCGCCAGGGAGAAGCCACCGAGGGCTGGTGGGAAGCGATGTGGGAAGAGAACGGGGCGAACGCGGACCTGGCCGAAGGCAGATCCGCGTTCTGCTCGCGCCGCACACCGGATTACGGTGGACTGCCCCAGTAGTGTTCGCTAGTCCTGCTCGGCAATGAACTGCGCAACCAGTTCGCGCTTGAGGATCTTCCCGCTGGGACCCAGCGGAAATTCCTGGACGATCTCGATCAGCCGCGGATACTTGTACGCGGCCATCTGCTTGCTGGCCCACGCCACCAGCTCCTGCGCGCCCAGCGTGGAGCCGGCCTCCAAGGTCACCGATGCGGCAATCTCCTGTCCGTGGGTTTCGTGCGGCACCCCGTACACGGCGGCATTGGAAATCTCCGGATGGGAAACCAGTACCTCTTCGATTTCGCGCGGGTACACGTTGTAGCCGTTGCGCAGGATCATGTCCTTGGTCCGGTCCAGGATGCGCAGGTAGCCATCCTCGTCCTTGGTCCCCAGATCCCCGGTGCGGAACCAGCCATCAACCACCGCTTCGGCCGTGGCCTCGGGCCGGTTCAGGTAGCCGGAGAACAAGTTGTGCCCGCGCACCACCAGCTCGCCCAGCTCCCCGCGCGGCAGCAGCCGGATTTCATCGGGGCAGGCAGGATCGGCGATTTCCACATCCACGCCCCAAACCGGGGTGCCCACGGTCCCGGGCCGCGGGTCGACGCCCACATGGTTGAAGCAAGCCACCGGCGAGGTCTCGGTCAGCCCGTAGCCCTCGTGGATCCGCGCGCCGAAGCGCTGCTCGAAGGCGGTGAGGATGGATACCGGAAGCGAGGCCCCTCCGGAAATGGCGTAGCGCAGTTTTTCCGGCATCCCTTCGCGCTGCTTGCCCGCTTCGAGCAGGGCCACATACATCGTGGGCACCCCGAAGAAGACGTCGATGCCAGCCTCCAGCAACAGTTCCAGGGCCCCTTCGGCGGTGAATTTGGGCAGCAGCATGACCTCGGCCCCCACCCGCAGCCCGGTATTGAGCACGCAGGTCTGGCCGAAGGTGTGGAACAGCGGCAACCCGCCGAAGAGCTTGTCGCCGCGGCGCAATTCCATGGTGTTCAGCAATGTGGTGTGGGTCTGCTCGATTAACGCCAGATGCGTGCCCAGCGCACCCTTGGGCTTGCCGGTGGTGCCCGAGGTGTACAGGATCGTGGCCAGGTCTTCGGGGCGGCGCGGCAGGTAGGTGCCAATCGGCGCGGCGTGCCGGGCCAGGTCTTCCAACCGGATGGCGCCCGATTCCTCCGGAGCCAGCACGCTGAGCACCGGCACCCCGGAAGCGGCGGCCCCCGCTGCTCCTTCTGCGAGCAGGGGTGCGGCGCAGATCATCAGCTTGGCTTCGGAATCCTCCAGGATGTAGGAGATCTCGCGCGCCTTGAGCAGCGCGTGGACCGGTACCGCTACGGCGCCCAGGGCCAGAACCGCGTAGTAGGCGCGGGCGAAGTCCGTGACGTTGGGAATGAGCAAGGCCACCCGGTCGCCCGCCTCGATGCCTTGGGCTTGCAGAGCTCCGGCGTATTGCCGGGCCTGCTCCCACAGCTGCTCATAGGTGGTGCTGCGGCCATCGACGGTGATGGCGTTCAGCTCGCCGTAGCGGGCAGCCCCTTCTGCGAGGATGGCCGCCACTGAAACAGTGAGATTGGATGTGGAAACGCTCATGGTGAACTCCTCGGGTCGCCCAGCAGTGCATTGTGTGTTGTGTCACATTAAACCATATTGGAACTGCGGTTCAGTACGAGGTATTGAGTTTCGAAATATCTTGAACAATGGAAAATTTCCGTTGCTGATCTGGGTAAAAAGGACATAGACTCAGCCCAAACGAGCTGGATGAATTGTGGAATGGGGAAGCGATGCCGGCACCAAAGGATCCTCGAGCCGAGCCGTGCTGGGTCGATTTGCTCACCAGCGACATGGAGGGCTCCACGCAGTTCTACGGGCAGCTTTTCGGTTGGGAAGTCCGCTATGACGAGGAAACCCGCGACGAGGGATATGCCGAGGTCTACCTCAACGGGGAAATGGCCACCGGCTTCATTGCCAATGACCCGGATTCCGAGGTGCAAGATGCCTGGACCACCTACCTGAATGTGACCGATGTGCACGCCGCCGCCTATGCCACCAAGATGCACGGCGGCAAGGTCTATCTCAAGCCCATCGACATTCCCGGCCAGGGAACCATGGCCATCATCGGGGACCCAGCGGGAACCGGCGTTGGACTCTTCCAGGCATTCCAATCAGCAGACACAACCGCCAGCCGCGCACCGGGCACCCGCATCTGGAACGAGCTGCACACCAGGCACTTCGAGGCGGTGGCCCGCTTCTACCGAGTAGCACTGGGCTGGTGCCTGTCCCCGGTCTCGGACACGGACGAATTCCGCTACCACACCTACGGCCAAGGTTCCGAGGCGGTGGCCGGAATCTTCGACATCTCCAGCTATCCGGATTCCAAGGCCGGTTGGCGCGCCTACTTCGCGGTGGCGGATGCCGAACAGACCGTGGCGCTCGCCGAGAAGCTCGGCGGCACGATCATCCATGAGCCCCATGATTCCTACTTTGGCCGCATAGCCGTGCTCAGCGACGTCACCGGCGCAGAGTTCGCGATCATCGCTCCGTCGCGCAAACAGGAATCTGAAGCCTGACGGCAAAGGCCGCCGGCACCGAAAAATCGGATGCACGGCGGCCTCGGTTCGGGCTGGTCCTTCGCAGCCTACTTCACGAAATTCGGCACAACTTCGTCAATGAACAACTTCAGCGAGCGTTTCTTTTCCTCGTGGCTCAGGGCGTTGTCGCTCCAGAAGCTGTATTCGCTGACGCCCAGATCTTCGTAGCGGCGCAGGCGCTCAACAACCACGTCCGGCGTGCCGATCATTGCTGTGCGGTGCAGGGACTCAGGCGTGAACTCCTCGCGTTCAGAGAACTTCTCCTCCGGGCTGGGATCGATGAATCCGTTGACCGGCTCCACCTTGTTGCCGAAGACCGCATCGAAGGTGCGGTAGAACTTGTTGATGCCTTCGGCAGCAGGGCGCCAGGCCTCTGGCTCGTTGGCGGAGTGCAGATAAGTGTGGCGAAGCACCATGATGTCGGGGCGCTGTTGCACCTCCGGGTGGGCGGCAATGGCGGCTTCGTACTTCTGGACCAATGATTCGACTTCTTCGTCGCCCTTCATCAGCGGGGTCACCATGACGTGGCACCCGTTGGCCACAGCGTACTCGTGTGACTCGGGGCTGCGGGCGGCAACCCAGACAGGGATCTGCTTTTGCGCGGGCTTGGGCACCGAAGTGGACGTCGGGAACTGCCAGACTTCTCCGTCGTGGGCGTAATCGCCCTCCCAAAGCTTCTTGACTGCCGGGATGAGCTCCTGCATGGAGGCTCCGCCGTCGGTGGCCTTCATGCCATCGGTCATGCGATCGAATTCGAATTGGTAGGCACCGCGTGCCACGCCTAATTCGGCACGGCCATTGCTGATGACATCGAGCAGCGCGAGTTCGCCGGCTGCTCGGATCGGGTTCCAGAATGGTGCGATGATGGTGCCGGCTCCGAGCCGGATCGTGGAGGTCCGAGCCGCGAGGTAAGCAAGCTGCGGGATCGGGTTCGGGGAGACGGTGTATTCCATCGAGTGGTGTTCGCCGATCCAGACTGTGGAGAAGCCACCGGCTTCGGCCATTTGAGTCAGTTCGACGAGGTTCTCGAAATGCCGTGCGTGGCTGATCGAGTCGTCATAGCGTTCCATGTGGATGAACAGTGAAAAGCGCATATCTGTCCTTCTTTCGTTGCTCTGCTGCCCTTAGGCAGTTGCCTGGGTGCGGTTGCGTTCGGCGATGGTTTGGTTGGTCCGGGACCAATGCTCATGGTCGACTTCGCGCACGATGACTGTGATGTTCTCGGGGGCCGCATCAACGGTTTCTTCGGCGGCCCGGTGCAAGGCGTCGATCAGGGCGCGCAGCTGCCGGGGGCTGCGGCCCTTGGCAATGGATACATCGATCAGTGGCATGGGGTTCCCTTTCCTTAGCCGCGCATCACAAACGGATCTGCGGCGGGGGACTCGTCGGTGTTGATCCATACGCTCTTGAGGCGGGTGTATTCGTTCATGGATTCCAGGCCGTGCTCGATGCCAACGCCCGAGTTCTTGAAGCCTTGGCGAGGGGACATCGGGGACATCGCGCGGTAGGTGTTCACCCAGATCGTGCCGGCCTCCAGCCTCCGGGCCATGCGATGGGCGCGGGCAAGGTTCTGCGTCCACACGCCGGCGGCCAGCCCGTACTCGGTGTCATTGGCCATGGACAGCAGCTCGTCTTCGTGCTCGAAGGGCATGATCGCAGCCACCGGGCCGAAGATCTCCTCGCGGACCACGCGCATGTCGTTATTGACGTCGGTGAGCACGGTGGGGGAGAAATAGTAGCCCGGCAGGTCCAGGCCTTCGGGGCGGGTGCCGCCGGCCAGTACTTTGGCGCCCTCGTCTGCGCCGATCTTCACATAGGAAGCGACCTTTTCCAATTGGTCGGCGAACGCCAGCGGGCCTAGCTCGGTGGCATCGGAGAGCGGATCCCCGATGACAATGGACTTGGCACGTTCGGTAACCCGTTCCAGCAGCTCGTCGTAGACAGACTTGTGGGCGAAGACCCGGCTGCCGGCAATGCAGGTCTGGCCGGCCGCGGCGTAGATGCCGGCCACCACGCCCATAGCCGCGTTGGCGACGTTGGCGTCGTCGAAGACGATGTTCGGGCTCTTGCCACCCAGCTCCAAGGTGCAGCCGATGAAGCGGCCGGCCGCCTCGGCGGCGATCTTCGAGCCGGTGGCCGTAGAACCAGTGAAGGAGATCTTGGCCAGCAGTGGGTGGCTGACTAGCGCCGCGCCGGCCTCGGCCCCGAACCCGGTGACCACGTTGATGACGCCCGGAGGGAATCCGGCCTGCTCAGCCAGCTCAGCCAGCAGCAGCACCGTGCGCGAGGTGTATTCGCTGGGCTTGATCACCACAGTGTTCCCGGCAGCCAGCGCAGGGGCGATCTTCGAAGTGGTCAAAGTCAGAGGCGAGTTCCACGGGGTGATAGCCCCGACCACGCCGAGCGCTTCGCGCTGGGTGTAGTTTAGAATCGCCGGATTCATGCTTGGGATCTGGGAACCCTGCACTTTGTCGGCCAGCCCGGCATAGTAGTAGAGGTACTCCGGCAGGGTGGCCAGCTGGCCCCGCATTTCGCGCAGCAGCTTGCCGTTGTCCAAGGATTCGTAGCGGGCCAACTTCTCGGCATTCTCACCGATTAGATCGCCTAGGCGGCGCAGCAGATGTCCACGGGCGGTGGCGCTCAGGGCGCTCCACGAGGGCGCGGAGAATGCCTTATGGGCGGCTTTGACAGCACGGTCCACATCTTCAGCATTGCCGCGCGCGGCCTCGTAAAGATCTTCGAGGGTTGCCGGGTTGGAGCTGGTGAAGAAACGGTCTTCGCTGGGAGCGATGTGCTCTCCGTTGATGAAATGCATGTAACGCTCGCTCATGCCTGTTTCCCTTCGTTATCGCTGAAAAAACTGTTCAATTCCGCGGCCAAGGCCAGCGGATTCTCGACCGGAAGCATATGCCGTGCTCCGGGGATGATGCGCAGCCGCCCCTGCGGCACAGCGGCAACCAGCCGGCGGGACATTTCCGGGGTCGATCCGGGATCCAGCTCGCCGGTGATGGCCAGTGTCGGCTGCTTGATCGCATCGAGTTCGCCGGCAATCTCCTGGTCACCGCGGGCGAAAACCGCGTAGGCGTGCAGATAGGATTCGAGATCGTTGCCCGCCATAGTTTGGCGCGTAGCCTCGATGAGCTGCGCGTCCACCGTGGTGGCCGCGGCCGGGAACCAGCGTTCGATGGCGCGGTCCACTCCCTGGGAGAAGTTCGTGCCGGCGGTAGCCAGGCGCTCTTCCACCGCGGTCGACTCTTCGGCGGTGCGCCGGCATACGGAGTTCACCGCAGACAAGGTCAGCACGCGCCCGGGAGCGAAGCGCGCAAGGTACTGGGCAACCAAGGCACCGAGCGAGAATCCCACAAGATGCACAGGCTCGCGAGTTTCAAGGCGTTCGAGCACATCGGCGGCCAAGCTCGCCAGATTCTGCTCGCTGCGCAGGGGCGGGCGTAACCCGTGCCCAGGCAGGTCCAGGGCCACTGATTGGTGCGCCAGCTGCTCGCGCAGCGGCTTCCACATGGTCCGGTCCAATCCGACTCCATGCAGGAGGACAACCAATGGCTGCTTCGTGCTTGTCATGCGTGCTTCGCTCCGTTCCGGCTGATGCGCTCTGCTACTGTTCGGTGGACAGCGGGGCCAGGCGTTCCTGCGGCCGGCCACGGGTTGCGCCGGCCAGGGCGATCAGGATTTCGCCAGGATGCGGAGCATCGGCGATCCTGGCCTCGACGCTCTGGTGGTGCGAGCGGATCGTGGCATCGGTGAAATGCTTGAGCGGGATGTCGAACTGCACTCCGGCCTGTCCGCGCTTTTCCACGGCCGGCAGCAAGGTGGTGGCCTTGGCTGCGTCGCGGAAGTGGTTGCCGAATTTCAGGGTGTGGATCAGGGCCGAGCCGTGCTCGACTTCACCGTCAAGGCCGACGATTGCAGCCTTGCCATAGGCCTGGAGCGGGGCGCCCAGCGCTTCGATGACCCGCGGTGCCAGCAGCGCTCCGAGGTCCGAGGCGACCGAGTCGATTCCCGGGTTCAAGTCCTCGACGAATCCTTGCCCTGCCCACGGGTTGTCGAATACGGCGGCGACAATGACCACGCGGGCTACCGGATCCACCGGGCGTCCGCCCTCTGTGGCAATTTCCTCGACGATGGTTACCAGTTTGCGGTAGTTCATAGTTGTATTCCCTTCAGTATTTCGGAAGTGACCGTTCGGTCGGTGGTTCGATCGCCGATGCGTGCATGTGGCCGGGGGCCGCTTGATGCCGCGGCAATGACCGCGATCTCGCCAGCATGCGGGGCATCGGGCAAGGACAGCTCCAGGGTCTGGTAGTGGGTTCGGGTGGCAGCTGCGGTCTTATGCCACATCGGTACTCGCAGGGATTCACCAGGAACGCCGCGGCCGTCGACAAAGCAGATGATCGAGGTGCCGCCGAGGGCTTCGCGCAGCAGGTTGCCGAAGAACGGGGTGTGGATCAGCGCTCCGGCATGCTCCAATTCCCCGTCGCTGCCAACCAATGCGGCCTTGCCGAAAGCTTCAACTTGTTCGGCTCCGCCCAGGGCATTGAGCAGGCGATCCGACAGCAGCTTGGCGAGCAATGGGGCGATGGCCTCGGTCCGCTCGGATAAATCTTGCGACGTTCCAGTGCCGAGCCAAGGATTGGGGATGACTGCGGTGGCGGTCGCGCGGGTGATGCTGCCTAATTCGTGGTGGGGAACTTCTTCCACCGTGCACGAGATTTTGCGCAAACCAATGGCCTGGGCCAAATCCTGGTAGTCTTCGAGCGTTGATCGGGTGCTCAAATCAATGAGCTGAGGCGGCTGGGCCAGTGGAGAATTCATCTGGTATTCCTTTGCATGGCTTTTTTGGGGCTAACCCGGTTGTTCTTCGTCTTCTTCTTTCATTGCGGCCAGGGCCGCCGACTGGCTTGATGCGGCAACATGCCTGCGCATCACAAGTTCTGCGGCCAACGGATCTTTGGAGCTGATGGCGTCGATGATTGCCTGGTGCTCGTCCTTCGAATTCTGCAAGCGCCCGGGCAAGCTCAGGGTCTGCGAAACGATGCGATGGTAGGCCAGCTGGTTCATCAACAGGTCATAGTGCTCGGTGAGCTTCCTGTTGTCAGCCCCGGCAACCAACGTGCTGTGGAATTCATGGACCAGTTGCGAATAGAGTTCCGCGTCGCCGCGCTCGACGGCCCGTTGGCTGCGTGCAACGTTTTCCTTGAGCTGCTCCAATTCAGGTACGGCTCCACGTCTGGCCAGCAGGCCAGCGGCTAGTCCCTCGAAGGCCTCCTTCAGGGAAAACATCTCGTGAATTTCGCGCTGGGTGGGCTTCCTGACGAATGTTCCAACCCGCGAACGCACCTCAACTAGGCCCTCGCGCTCCAGCTGCTTCAATGCTTCTCGAATTGGAGTACGGCTGACCTCGAAGTCTTGCGCCAGGGCTGTCTCTGCCAATAGGTCTCCGGGTTGAACAACTCCAGTGACGATCATTTGACGGAGCCGGCCCAGCAACGGCGTCTCCGGGGTGCTCCTGGTTTTTGATTCCACGCTTGAACTCTCTTGCATACAAGAACTCTATCCATAGATTCTCTTGTATGCAACAGAAATTCAAGGAATCGCCTTGAATCCGCTAAATTTAGGAGAATTTCCTGAAACATGTTGACTCCGTCACAACCTTTGCTAGCATTTCTTGCATGCAACAAATTGTAAATTCACTCCAGCCTGTCAAAGAATCACTCGTCAACGCCTGGGAAGCGGCATGGGATCGGGGCCAGGTCGATGCACTGGACGAGATCTTCCACGCGGACTTCCGGCGAATCAGCAAGAAATCCAAAAACGTCACCACCATCCGAGAGCTGAAGCAAGAGATTTTGTCCGTGCGGGAGGCCTTCCCTGATCTGGTGACAAAAATCGACCATCTGCTCGTGGATGAGCAGGAGCAGTCCATCGCGATTTTCTGGCACACCACCGGAACGTTCACCAACGATCTGCAGGGTGTGCCGGCCACGGGCAACACCGTGGAAACCCGCGGTTCCAACCTGATGGAAGTCCAGGACGGGAAAATCATCTCGGAGCAGGTGACTTGGGACCAGAGCGAGCTGCTCGAAGACGTGGGGGTCCCATCGCTCAAGTCCGCCTTCGAGTCCACGGATGATGGCGTGGTAGTGGACGATTTGAGCGGCGTGCCGAATCTCGATGCGCTCAAGGGGTTCAACCGCCAATTCATTACCGGCGTGACTGTCGTGACCACCATGGATGAACATGGCAAGCCTCGCGGGCTAGCCGCAAATTCATATGTGTCAGTTTCGCTCGAGCCGCCTCTGGTGCTGGTGTGCGTGCAGAAGACCACCAGCACCTATGCATCGCTGTTCAAGTCCACCCATCTGGGCATCAACATCATGAGCAACGGGCAGCGCGACACCGTGGGCACCTTCGCTTCCAAGGGTGATGACAAGTTCGCCGAGCTCGAATGGCATCAGGGGCCGAACGGCAGCCCGCTGATCGATGGCTCGGCCGCTTCCATCGAAGCAGAAATCAAGGAGCGCTTCCAAGCCAAGACCCATACCGTGTTCATCGCCAAGGTAAAGCATTCCGAAGTCGCCCAGCTTGAGCCGATGGTCTACAAGGCCGGCCGGTTCTACGACGGCGCCGAACTGACCGCGCTATAGCCCGGCGTCGGCAGATTCCTCCAATACAACGAAGTGTGAGAGCCATGAAAACCGAAACCAACGAAAAGCAGGGCAAGGGGCCACGCGGAGGGCCCACGCTCACCGGCGGCAAATTGCGCCGGGCCGCGGACAAGAACGAATCGAAACAGGTCTACAAGCAACTCCAGCGTCCGGGCAGTGTCCTTTTCGTTTCGCTGGCGCTGGTCGTGGTGTTCGTGCTCTGGGCGGCTATTGCACCGGGCCGGCTCAATGAACTGATGTCCGGGGCATCCACCTGGTCAGCGCAGTACATTGGCTGGAGCTACCTGTTGGTGACTCTCGGCTGCATCGTGCTGATGCTGTTCCTGGCCTTTTCGCGCTACGGAGGCATCAGGCTGGGCAAGGACGCGGACCGGCCCGAGTTCTCCACATGGGCCTGGATCGCGATGATTCTCGGTGCCGTGATGGGCATCGGGTTGATCAGCTATGGCGCGGCCGAACCCATGAGCCACTTCATGGTCCCTCCGCACGGACGGGCGGAGCCGGAAAGCATGGATGCGGCAGTGCTGGCCTTGCAGTTCTCGTACTTCGACTGGGGTCCGAACGCCTGGGCCTTGTTCGGCGTGTTCGGCCTGGCCATTGCCTACTCGACGCACCGCCGGGGCAACTCGGGACTCGTCTCGGTGATGCTCAGGCCAGTTCTTGGAAAATCCATGGACGGATGGCTCGGGAAGACCATTGACGTGTTCACCGTGCTGGCCACCCTCTTCGGCACGACCACTTCCCTGGGCTTGGGCGCTTCGCAAATCGCCGAGGGGCTGAACAGCCTGTTCGGGATTCCCACGGATCTGTTCGTCAAGATCGTGATCATTGCAGGCGTTACCATCGTATTCACTCTCTCGGCGCTTTCCGGCGTTGGCAAGGGCATCAAATGGCTCAGCCAGGGCACCATGATCGGTGCCGCCGCCATCGGGGTTTTCGTCCTGGTTTCCGGTCCCACCGGATTTATTTCCAACATCTATTTCCGTTCCATGGGGCAGTTCCTGGGCGAGTTCCCGGCCGTGGCGCTGCTGACTCCCTCTGGAGCCGAAGACTTGCAGTGGATGCAATGGTGGACGTACTTCATGATGGCCTGGTGGTTGAGCTGGGGCGCCTTCGTCGGCATCTTCCTGGCGCGGATTTCCAAGGGCCGGACCATTCGCGAATTCGTTATTGCGGTGATGGGTGTCCCGTCTCTGGTCTTCAGCATCTGGTTCAGCATTTTCGGTGGCACCTCGATCCACCAGGAGATGACCGGCAGCTCTGGGATCGGCCAGGCAACGTTGGAAGACACCAACAGCACCTTCTTCGCGATGCTGGCCGAACTGCCGATACCGGAAGTGACCTCGGCATTCACAGTAATTCTCGTGGTGCTGATCTTCATTACCGGCGCGGATTCCAATACCTATGTTCTGGGCACGCTGACCTCCGGCGGAAATATGTACCCCAAGAGGCCGGTCCTAGTGGTCTGGGGACTTCTCACCGGCGTCTGCGCGATCGTGTTGCTGCTGGTGGGCGGGCTCGAGGCCCTGCAACAGGCAGCCATCCTCTCGGCGGTGCCGTTCACGGTGATTGTGACGCTGCTGGGGATGTCGCTTATGAGGGAGCTGCGCTGCGACACGCGCCTGCAGGCACCTTTGCTGGAAGCTGCAGCGCCGAGTGGAGACGGCAACGAAGCAGGCTAGGCAGCACCGCGAAATAGTTGGGCCCAGCGAATTGCGGCCCCGGTGGAGCCTTGGATTTGCCTCAATCCAGCATGGGGGTTGGCCGAGCCGGGGTCTGTAAACGTAGAGTGTCCTCTAGCAGTATGCGGCAAGCGGCGGAAGCCGCAAGATGTAGCACAAGGAGCGTTTAAATGGGTCGCAAGATCGTGCGCCGCCGCGTGGTCAGGGCAACGCTGGAGGGCTCCCGCGTCCGCGAGGAGAAGCTGGCTGGCGAGGAGCCGCTGGAGATCCGCTTCGGCCATACCTCCTACACCACCTCCATGCGCACCCCGGGCGACGACTTCGACATGGTCACCGGATTCCTGGTGGGCGAGGGAATCATTTCCGCGCCCGAGCATCTGGCCTCCCTGCGCTACTGCGCCGGCACCGCTGAAGCAGGCAACCAGACCTATAACGTCATCGAGGTGCAGCTGGGCGCGGGGGCGAAGCATCCTGATCTCCTGGCTGCCCGCAATGTGGTCACCAGTTCAGCCTGCGGGATCTGCGGCACCAACTCCATTGACGAAGTGCGCAAGAAAGCCGCCTTCGCACCCTCCCCTGAATCGGGGCGGGTTGGGCTGGAAACGCTGCTGGGCCTGCCTGACACCTTGCGCGAATCGCAGCAGCTGTTCTCCGCCACCGGGGGAGTGCACGCGGCCGGATTGTTCTCCACCGCCGGGGAATTGCTGATCCTGCGCGAAGACGTCGGGCGTCATAATGCGGTGGACAAGGTCATCGGAGCGGCCCTGCGCGACGGGTTGCTGCCACTGGGCGACACCGTCCTGCAGGTCTCCGGACGCGCCTCCTTCGAACTGGTGCAGAAGGCCGCGATGGCCGGAATTCCGGTGCTCGCAGCGGTCAGCGCGCCCTCGTCGCTGGCCGCTGACCTGGCCGAGGAATCGGGTCTGACGCTGGCCGCTTTTTCCCGCAGGCACAGCGTGAACATTTATACACATGCGGATCGGGTGATCAGGGCGTAGCCTTGTAATATGTGAGCTGGATATCAGTACCGGCCGCGCTACCAATAGGAGGGTCTCATGCATCGTTCGGCACCCAAAAAGGACATCAACGAAGATGAACTGAAGGTCAGCGAACCCAAGCACGCCGCCGCCGGCTTGAAGGCCGTGATGGTATCCATGGAGCGCGGCTTCGCCGAAGCCGGCCCGTCGCGTACCCTGCGTTCGATGCTGCGCGTCAACCAGCACGACGGCTTCGACTGCCCGGGCTGCGCGTGGCCTGAATCCATCACCGGCAAGCGCAAGCCCGCCGAGTTCTGCGAGAACGGCGCCAAGGCCATCGCCGAGGAAGCCAGCGCCCGCACCGTCACCCCGGAGTGGTTTGCGCAGCACTCCATCGAGGACCTGCGCGACAAGACCGAATACTGGCTGGGCTCGCAGGGCCGGATCACCGCTCCGATGATCATTCGCGAGGGGGAGACCCACTACTCCCCGATCAGTTGGGCGCAGGCCTTCTCGACCATCGCCGAGCACGTGAACGCGACCACCCCGGACAAGTGCGTGTTCTACACCTCCGGGCGCACCGCGAACGAGACCGCGTTCATGTACCAGCTGCTCGCCCGCTCGCTGGGCACCAACAACCTGCCCGACTGCTCGAACATGTGCCACGAATCCTCGGGCAGCGCACTGAACCCGACCATCGGCATCGGCAAGGGCACCGTGTCATTGGAAGACTTCGATCATGCGGACCTGATCTTCGTGGTGGGCCAGAACCCCGGCACCAACCATCCACGCATGCTCTCCGCGCTGGCCGATGCGCGCAAGCGCGGCGCCCGCATCGTTGCCGTGAACCCGCTGCCGGAGGCAGGCTTCTTCGGGTTCAAGGACCCGCAGACCGTGGGCGGCATGCTGGGCAAGGCCGACCCGATTTCCAGCGACTTCCTGCAGATCAAGGTCGGCGGCGACCTGGCCCTGTTCCAGGCCTTCGGCCACCTGCTGCTCGAAGAAGAGAAGAAGCATCCGGGCACCGTGGTGGACCACGAGTTCATCGCCGCGGTCACCGACGGGTTCGAGGCCTACCAGGCCGCGCGTGCCACCTTGGACTGGGAAGCTACCGAGGAGGCCACCGGACTGACCCGCACCCAGATCACCGAGATCGCGATGCTGCTGGCCAAGTCCAAGGCCACCATCATCTGCTGGGCGCTGGGCCTGACCCAGCAGCCGCACTCGGTGCCGACGCTGAAGGAAATCATCAACCTGCTGCTTTTGCAGGGCAACTTCGGCAAGCCAGGTGCTGGCGCCTGCCCGGTGCGCGGGCACTCCAATGTGCAGGGCGATCGCACCATGGGCATCTGGGAGAAGCCCGGCGAGCAGCTGCTCGAAGCGCTGGACGCCGAATTCGGCATCGAATCCCCGCGCGCCCACGGCTACGATTCCACCGAGGCCCTGCATGCCTTCGAGAAGGACGAAGTGGACGTGTTCGTCTCCATGGGCGGCAACTTCGCCCTGGCCAACTCGGACACCGACGCGCTGGAGGCGGGCATGCAGCGTGCCAAGCTGACCGTGCACATCTCCACCAAGCCCAACCGCTCGCATGTGGTGCACGGCATGACCTCGCTGATCCTGCCGACCCTGGGCCGCACCGACAAGGACGACAAGCACCCCACCGGTGCGCAGTTCCTTTCGGTGGAGGACTCCATGTCGGTGATCAAGTCCACCCGCGGCCGGCTCACCCCGGTCTCCGAGCACCTGCTGGCCGAGCCGGTCATCGTTGCCCGCATGGCCCAGGCCATCCTGGGCGATGGGCACCCGGTCAACTGGCGTGCCATGGCCGAGGACTACGACGTGATCCGCGACCACATCGAGAAGGTGCTGCCCGGCTTCGAGGACTTCAACACCCGGGTGCGGGAGAAGAACGGCTTCGTGCTGCCCAATCCGCCGCGCGATACCCGCTCCTTCGCCACGGACATCGGCAAGGGCCGCTTCACCGTCTCGGACTTCGAAGCGCTGGAGGCTCCCGAGGGCCACCTGATCCTGCAGACCATGCGCAGCCACGACCAGTACAACACCACCTTCTACGGGCTGGATGACCGCTACCGCGGGATCAAGGACGGCCGCCGCGTCATCCTGATCAACCCGGAGGACCTGGCCGAGACCGGGTACAGCGACCGGGATCTGGTGGACGTGATTTCCACTTTCGCCGGCTCCGAGCGCCGCGCGAACCGCTTCCGCCTGGTGTCCTATCCGACGGCCAAGGGCTGCGTGGCGGCCTACTACCCGGAGGCCAACGCGCTGGTGCACCGCGATCTGGTGGCCCGCGAGTCCAACACCCCGGGTTTCAAGGCGATGATGGTGCGTTTCGTCGAGCACACCCAGCAGCCTGGACGCACGCTGGATAGCTGACCTGGAGCAGTGCTAAGCGCTTGACGTAATGCACCTCGCAGCCATTTGCGCTTCACCAGCTGTCAACCTGGCGGGCTTCTGCGGGAGAATTGACGGCGGGGCGCATCCCGAACGCATGGGGTGCGCCAATCCGCAGTCCACCGAAGAGGAAATTCCCCATGAGTGCTGCCCGCAGCCAATCCGCTGAGAGCATCAGACCCGAAGACGAACGCCTGCCTGCGCCGAAAACCGTGGCCTACGGTTTCCAGCATGTGCTGACCATGTACGGCGGCATCATCGCTCCGCCGCTGGTGATGGGCGGGGCTGCGGGAATGGACACGGCCGAAATGGGCGTGCTCGTCGCCAGCTGCCTGTTCATCGGCGGCCTGGCCACCATCCTGCAAACCCTGGGCGTGCCATTCTTCGGCGCCCAGCTGCCGCTGGTCCAGGGCACGTCCTTCTCCGGGGTGGCCACCATGATCGCCATCCTCAACGGCGGGGGAGGCATGCCGGCAGTCTTCGGCGCGGTGCTCGCCTCGGGCGCCATAGGCATCGTCATTGCCCCGTTCTTCGCCAAGCTGCTGCGCTTCTTCCCGCCGGTGGTCACCGGCGTGGTGATCACGATTATCGGCGTCTCGCTCTTCCCGGTCACCGCCGACTGGGCCATGGGCGGGGCGGGCGCAGGGGATTCCTATGGCTCGATCAAGAACATCGCCCTGGCCGCCATTACCCTGCTGATCCTGCTGGCGCTGTCCAAGTCCGGCATCCCTGCGCTCTCGCGGCTGTCCATCCTGCTGTCCATTGCGCTGGGCACCCTGGTGGCAGTGTTCATGGGCATGGCCGATTTCTCGCAGGTGCTCACCGGCGACATTTTCGCGGTTCCCACTCCGTTCGCCTTCGGCGCCCCGGTCTTCGAGATCGGCGCCATCATCTCGATGATGATCGTCATCCTGGTGACCTATACCGAAACCACCGCAGACATGCTCGCCGTGGCCGAGGTGACCGGATCCAAGGTGGATTCGCGGCGCATCGCCAACGGCCTGCGCGCCGACATGCTCTCCTCCACCGTCGCCCCGATCTTCAACACCTTCACCCAGTCGGCCTTCGCGCAGAACGTCGGGCTGGTGGCCATTACCGGTGTGAAGAGCCGCTTCGTGGTGGCCGCCGGTGGCGGCATCCTGGTGGTCCTCGGCCTGCTGCCAGTGCTTGGCCGCGTGGTCGCCTCCATCCCCTCCCCGGTGCTGGGAGGCGCCGGCGTGGTGCTGTTCGGCTCGGTAGCGGCCGCAGGCATCCGCACCTTGGCCAAGGCCAAGGATGACAACATGAACATGCTGATCATAGCGACCTCGCTGGCCTTCGGCTGCATTCCCATGGTCAAGCCCGACTTCTACGCCGAATTCCCTGCCTGGGTTGGCACCATTTTCCAGTCCAGCATCTCCTCGGCCACCATCATGGCGGTGCTGCTGAACATCATCTTCAACGAGCTGAACTGGGGCAAGAAGGAAACGTCGCTGCGCACCGTCTACAAGTACCAGCTGGCCGGCCTTGAAGACGGCGACCGCCTGATCGATGGCAAGCTGTACGACTCCAAGGGCTTGGAAATCCAGGTCATCTCGGAGCAGCCAGGCCACGCCGGTGATCGTCCGATGCCGCAGGGCTAGCTCCGCGGAAGTATTCGTCTACCGAGCCCAATCTGAATCGAGGATTGAGCGCATGGCCGTTCATCCTGACCTTGAGTATGAACAGTTTTCAAGCCGTTCATCGGTCGGATTCTGGTAGATTCTGAGGGTTTCAGACGCGTTGGCGCTCGCCTAGAATGTGGGACATTTCAGCCACGTTTAAAATTCGACAAGAACATGACTTTAATCAAAGATAAATCGCGTGCGGTCATCGCGATTGGCCGGCGCAGAATCCCGGTAGCATTAGCTCAAATGATGATACGTAAGATCTATTCAGGTTGTCTTGCTTTAGCAACTATTTGTGCCCTTTCCGCTTGCGGCGGGGTTCAAGCCACGCAGACTGGGGCATTGGCCCTAGGCGCTCCTGAAGGCGACGTCGAAAACACTTTGTGCGGAATATTTCACGAGCAGAACTTCGTCGGGGATGTAGCATCCAGCACCTCAGGGGATCCGCTATGGATCACCGACGTGCAAGCTGTAGAGGCCACGGGCTGGGAATCAAAGCGATCCGTGGCAGCACTGCTACCCGAAGGTGAGACTAGCTTGTTGGCGTGGACTAATGAGAGCCTCAAAGAGGCAGAATTCAAAGAAATCGCTGAGAGATTAGTACCTTTAGAAAGTCCCATCGAAGTCCCTGCCGGGGAAAATGTGCAGGTAGGTCTCGAGGGTGCCGTGAAGAATGGTGTGGAAAACGCTGAAGTTTCACAGCTTCGGGTCATTTATAAGACAGATTTGAAATCGTCGAAAAGCTTTTCTGCTGTCGGAAATATCCGCTACGAATGGCGAGCTCAAAGCTGCGAGTGACCGTTGTGTGACCAAGGTTTCTTGGGCTATCACGTGGTTGAGAACAACAGAATCCCCCAGCCAATACGGTTAGGGGTTCTGTTGCTCCTATTGGAAGCTGACTAGATCAGTGCAGCATTTGTGTAGTCAAATTCGAAGCGCGCCCGCACGCTTATTGACCTTTCAGTTTCAGATGCGAACACATAGGAGTCACGCCGATTTTCGGCGTCGTAGAAACTTGGCGCTGGGGCGTGCTCAAATTCATTGACCTCATCGGCTGCCACCTGCTCCGGCGTGCGGAGAGCAGGTCTTCCTCCAGATCAAATACTGTGTTCTCCTATGGTGCAGTCTTGATGATCCCTTTCAGCGCTTTCACTCGAGATGGATCTGAACCATGCCTGCACTCGCGCGAAGCCAGTCAGATGAACTGTGTAGGATTTCCAACCAATTGATAGAAAGAGACTCGGAAAAACACGACATGACCTTCTAAGACGACCCGGCTGAACAGCCAGTGGAAAACGCCTCAGACATCGCCGACAGGTTCGCGGCTTGAGAGTATTTAGGGATCATCAACGACTCTGTTTCAGAAAATTGACCCGCTCATCTCATTAGCAAGTAGCGATTCATAAAACTTTTCCCCACGAGTCACCCCGTAAACACCAGCGCAACGAAGTTCATTAGTGCAGGTCCAAAATTAAGCTAGTCATCGCCCCTGTCCTGTGGACGGGGGCGATGACCAAAGGGGGACTATTTGCTGTCTTTTTCGCCAGTCATCGTAATGGGCTGGACCCCTGAATTCGGGAAGCAGCCGATAGGGCTCTGGCCGGATTCGGCGACGATATCCAGGCACTTGGACGTCAGGGTTTCCGGAGTCAGCGAGCGTTCCAGGATCTTGTTGGCTTCGGCTTCAGCGGTGCTGGTCTGCTTGCGCTGCTGGGCCACGCGGGTCTTGGCGGTTTCCGCCTGCAGTTCATTGATGCGGTTCTGCGTCGGCTCGTCGAAATTGATGATCGGCAAGGTAACCGAGCGGATCTCGATCTGGGTCTTGACCTTGGCCTGCATCTTTTCCTGGACGGACTTCGCCAGGCCCTCCAAGTCCTGGCCGCCGCTGGCCGGTTCGCCGTATTCCAGCGGATCATAGGTGGCCATGACCTCGTTCAATGCGGCGCGGAAGTTGCGGTCGACGAGGTTGGACTGGATGCCCTCGAAGGTGCGGTAATCCAGGAACACGTCCATCGCATCGTCGGTCTTCAGCTGCCACTGGATCGAGGCGTCAACGTCGGCTCGGCCGTTGTTGCCCAGGCGAACCGGGATGGCGCTGCTGGCGGAGTAGACGTCGTTCTGCACCGAGCCATCCAGCTTCTCGACCTTTTCCCATGGCCACTTCAGGTGGAAGCCGTTGCTCACCACGGAGGTCGGCTTGCCCAGCGCGACCTTCACGCCTACAGTGCGTGGCTGCACGATGGTGGTTGACATGATGGCCAGCACGATCAGCGAGACGATGAAGATGCTGATTCCGGTGAAGCGCGTGGAAGAGCGGTTCTTGTTTTCTGGCTTCATGGATTTGCTGGCAAGCATGACGAGCAATCCTACGACGGCGCAAATGACCGCAAGAATAGTGGGGAACATGATCTCCTCGATGGTGTGACGGTAATTTATATTCTATCGTTTAGATAATTGAGAACAAATTCAGACACCGCAACACAGCAGAATGATCTGCCATCGACCGGAAATATGCACTGCGGGCACTAGACTCGGAGGCATGCAAAAACGAGAACTTGGACGTACCCACCGCAACGTGTCGGCCATTGGCCTGGGCACCTGGCAACTAGGCGCTGACTGGGGCTCGGTAGACGAGACCGACGCGCTAGCCGTACTCGATGCCGCCTACGAAGCCGGGGTGAACTTCTTCGACACCGCCGATGTCTACGGCGATGGCCGCAGCGAGCAGCTGATCGGCACTTGGCTGAAGGCCAACCCGGATGCCGGGGTCACCGTGGCCACCAAAATGGGCCGCCGTGTCGAGCAGCTGCCGGAGAACTACAACCTGGATGCCTTCCGCGCGTGGAATGACCGCTCCCGCAAGAACCTGGGCGTGGACACCCTGGACCTGGTCCAGCTGCACTGCCCGCCAACCCCGGTGTACTCCACCGATGCGATCTACGATGCGCTGGACACCATGGTGGATGAAGGCCGGATGGCCAACTACGGCGTTTCGGTGGAAACCGTGGATGAGGCGCTGGCGGCAATTGCCCGCCCGAACATTGCCACCGTGCAGATCATCATCAACGCCTTCCGCCACAAGCCGCTGGAAACCGTGCTTCCGGCAGCCCGCGAGGCAGGGGTGGGGATCATCGCCCGGGTGCCGCTGGCCAGCGGATTGCTGACTAACCGCTACACCCTGCAGACCGAGTTCGCCAAGGACGACCACCGCAACTTCAACCGCGACGGCTCCTCCTTCGACGTCGGGGAGACCTTCTCCGGCGTGGACTACGCCACCGGTCTTCAAGCCGCTGGCGAGTTCGCCAAGCTGGCTGCCGCAGAAGCGCCCGAAGCCACCAGTGCCCAGGTGGCTTTGGCTTGGCTGGCCGCCCAGGACGGGGTGAGCACCATCATCCCCGGAGCCCGCAATGCGCAGCAGGCCCGCGCCAACGCGGCTGCCGGCTCGCTGCAGATCTCCGAGGGCTTCAACACCTCGGTCCGCGACCTCTACGACGCCAAGCTGCGCGAACAGATCCACCCGCGCTGGTAGCAGCACGGGTGGGATGCCGTTCCTAGCCTTGCGGCGCCCCGACCGGGATGCTGGCACCTAGTGCCACCGGCTCGGCGGGGCGCTGCTGTCCGCGCTCGGAAACATATTCCAGCTCGGTATCCGGTGCGGCGGTGTTCACGAAGGAACGGAAGCGCTTGAGCTTCACCGGGTCGGCCAAGGTGGCGGCCCACTCGTCCTCGTAGTTGGCCACGTGGGTTTCCATGGCCGCTTCCAACTCGTCGGCCAGGCCCAGCGAATCCTCGATCACCACCTGCTTGGCCCGTTCCAATCCGCCATCCAGGTCCTGCAGCCAATGCGCGGTGCGCTGCAGCTTGTCAGCGGTGCGGATGTAGTACATCAGGTAGCGGTCGATGTACTTGAACAGCGTTTGATCATCCAGCCCGCCGGCCAGCAGTTGGGCATGGGCCGGGTTGGCGCCGCCGTTGCCGCCCACATACAGGTTCCAGCCATCGGTGGTGGCGATCACGCCGATGTCCTTGGCGCGGGCCTCGGCGCACTCGCGGGCACAGCCCGAAACGCCCATCTTCAGCTTGTGCGGTGCCCGCAGGCCCCGGTAGCGCAGCTCCATTTCGATGCCCAGCGCGGTGGAATCGAGCATGCCGTATCGGCACCAGGATGAACCGACGCAGGTCTTCACATTGCGCAGCGACTTGCCGTAGGCCTGGCCCGATTCGAAGCCGGCGTCCACCAGCTCGCGCCAGATCTCGGGCAGCTGCTCCAAGCGGGCGCCGAACATATCGATGCGCAGGCCGCCGGTGAGCTTGGTGTACAGGCCGTATTTCTGCGCCACCGCTGCAATCACGCCGAGCTTCTCGGGGGTGATCTCCCCGCCCGGGATGCGCGGCACCACCGAGTAGGTGCCGTCCTTCTGCATATTGGCCAGCACGCGGTCGTTGGTGTCCTGGGCGCCGGCAAGACCTGCATCCATCGGGTGGGCGCTGGTCTGCGAGGAGAGGATATTGGCGATCACCGGCTTGCAGATATCGCAGCCCTGGCCGGTGCCGAAGCGTTCCATCACCTCGCCGAAGGCCTGCAACCCGGCCACGCGGATGGCTTCGTAGAGCTCCGGACGGGAGAAGGAAATATGCTCGCACAGGGCGGTGGAAACTTCCGCGCCGTCCTTGAGCATCTGCGCTTCCATGAGCTTCTTGAGCATCGGCACGCATGACCCGCACTGGGTGCCGGCACGGGTGCACCCCTTCAGCCCGGAAACGGTGGTCACCGGCGCTTCGCCCTCGAAGCAGCCGCAACCGGAAACGGCATCGCGGATGGTGCCGGCGGTGACCGAATTGCAGGAGCACAGCACCGCATCATCGGGCAGTTCGCCCTCCGGCGCTTCGCCGCCCAAGGCGCTGAGGTACGCGCCTGGTTCGCCGGGCAGCTCCCGTCCGAGTAAAGGACGCAGCGACTGGTACGGGGTGGCATCTCCAACGAAAATGCCGCCGAGCAGTGTCTTGGCATCGGAGGACACCACTAGCTTCTGGTACAGGCCGCGCGGGGCATCGGCATAGACCACTTCCAGCGCCCCCTCGGCGCGGGCGAAGCCATCGCCAAAGCTGGCCACATCCACACCGGAGAGCTTGAGCTTGGTGGCGGTGTCGAAGCCGGCGAATTCGGCTTCGCCCCCGGCCAGCTGTTCGGCCACGATTTCCGCCATGGCGTTGGCCGGAGCGACCAGGCCAATGCAGAAACCCTCGTAGTTCGCGACCTCGCCGATAGCCCAGATGTGCTCGATATCGGTGGCGCAATGCGCGTCGATGACCACGCCGCCGCGTGGGCCCATGCCGAAACGGGGTGCCGGGCTTCCTGCTTCGTCAAGGGCCGCGTTGTAATTGCGGATCAGTTCATCGCGGGGACGAACACCGATCGAAACGACCACCATATCCGCATCGATGGTGCGTTCATCAGCCATCAGCACGCCGGTGACAGCCGTGCTGCCGGACTCCTGGCTGGTCAGGATTTCCTGCGGGAAAACGCCGTTGTGGACGGTGAATCCGGTTTGCTCGATGAGCCGGCCCATGGCTTGGCCAGCGCCTTCATCCAGCTGGGTGCCCATCAGCCATTTGCCGCCATCAATGACCACTGCCTCCGCACCCAGTGCTTGGGCACCCGCGGCAGCTTCCAAACCGAGCAGCCCGCCACCGATGGTAGCTACCACCGGGGTGCGGCCCAGGGAAGCTGAAAGTTCCTTGACCTTCTGCGCGATGGACCAGACATCTTCCAGCGTGCGGTACACAAAGGTGTGCTCGTTGCCGGCGATTGGCAACGTGGCCGCGTTGGAACCGGTGGCCAGCACCAATTCGTCGTAGCTGAAAATGCGTCCGTCTTCCGTGGTGACCGTGCGCTTGGTGCTGTCGATAGCGATGGCCTTGGCGTTGGTTTCCAAGGTGACATGCTCGGCTTCCCAGAGCTTCGGATCGCCGAGGGTGAGATCGACTCTGGGGTTGGTCAACGCCTGGGAGAGCGCCACGCGATCATAGGGAAGGTGGGTTTCTTCGGTCAATACCGTGATGCTCAGATCCTGCGGTGCGCGGCTGGCCAGGGCTTCGGTGAAGCGGTGGGCTGCGGGACCGCCGCCGATAACCAGGATGTTGCGTGCATTGTGTGGAGTACCCATGATCAATTTCGACTTTCGCTGGGAAACGGTGAGTTTCAGGCTGATGAGTCCACTGTAGAAAGCATGCTTTGCGCCGCAATTACCCTTGTGTTTCGGCCGGAGCAATTCTCTCCACCATCAGACGAAAGCCAGGTGAAGCGGCTGAAACAAATTCGAATCATTCGCAATGGGCAATCGTTGCGCAAAGGCAATTGGACAGGATAAACCAGCGGATTTCCGGGAGAATCCAGGATTCACGGTGCCCATTTTTGCTGTTAGGCATGCTTTACGGACTGGCAACGGCTGGAAGCATCGGGCGAAACATGCGGCTTCTAAGCTCGGTATGTCAGCAGATGCCAACCACGAAGGGCTTACGTTCATGAGCACGCAAATTGCAGAAGACACCCGTGAAGCTACTTTGAGCTTGGCTCCGCTTTGCCGCAGTGCAGAGCTGGAGCGTGGATGGGGAGAAGCGCTGTGGCTCGAGGCCACACAGCTAGCCCTGTTCCGTACCGAAGAAGATGCCTTCTACGCAACCTCGCATCACTGCCCGAACAGCGGCGCGAAGGTCATGGCCCGCGGCATTCTGGGCGACACCATGGTCGAAGGAACCAGCGTGGCCACCGTTGCCTGCCCGCTGCACAAGGAAGTGTACCGACTGGATACCGGCGAATGCCTGAACGCCGATTCGCTGCCGCTGCCAGTGCAGCGGCTCATGGAAATCGAGGGACAGCTATGGATGGAGCAGAGCAAATGAGTATCAAATCAGATCGCAGCCTGAACGTCGAGCATTCGGCCTGGCAAGGCTGGTACGAACTGAACGACGAGACGGATTCGCTTGCAACCAACTAGCTCCGGCTATCGCATTTTCCAGCGGTGGCGTGCAAGAATAAGGCAACTCGCATCATCATCCAAACGCAGGGACGAAAGCTCACGGCTTTCGTCCCTGCGATTTTGCGTTCCGGCCGGGCATAGGCAAGGGCGGCCAGCTAGCTGGGAGCCGACCGCCCATTGGAGTCATTACGCCAGGGCAGGCGCCTTGGCCAGCAACTCTTCGATCTTCGCTTTGCACCCGCCGCATCCGGTGCCCGCACGGCAGTTCTCGCCGACCTCGGCGACGGTGGTGCAACCAGCGCCTACAGCATAGGCTACCTGGCCGTAGGTAGCGCCCGAACAGCGGCACAGCTGATCATCATCGCTGGGGGTAGCAGCGATTTGATCCGTTGCCGGATCATCCAGCCGCAAGAGGGCCGAACGGTCTTCAGGCAACGCGGTGGCCCGTTCATAGGCCAGCACGAGTTCGGCACTGGTTTGCGGCAATCCCATGGCCAGGAATCCGGTGACCGTATCCTGCCGGGTGACGATCTTCAGGTACCGTCCGCGCGCAGGATCTGCATAGACGGTTGCCTGCAGATCGGTATCGTCCCAATAACCGGCGCTGATATCGCCGGCGGCAGTCAGCTCGATGCCTTGTCCCTTGAGCATCAATACATCAGAAGCAGAGAAGTCCGGGGCAGCAAGCGGCTCGGAGCCAGAGGAACCAGCCAGCCGCAACAACTGCTGGGACAACCATGCGGCTTGGGCCCAGCCCGGGGCCAGCAATCCGACCGGTGGCTGTCCTGCAACTTCGGCACAGTCACCGAGGGCGAAAATTCGCTGCTCGGTATCGGCGCAAAGGAATTCATCAGTCTTAATACCGCGGCCCACCGGTAATCCGCAGCCCGAGGCCAGCTCTGTTCTGGCTCTCACACCCGTGGAAATGAGCAGGGCATCAGCCTGGATCAGTCCGTGGGCGGAAGTCATCAGGCCGGTGAAACCCTGTGCATCCTTCTGAATGCCACTGGCCTTCGCACCAGGGATCACCTCGACACCTGCTTCACGCAGATTACGCGTCAGCAGCGCCCCTCCATCCGCATCCACGACGCGTCCCAAGGGGGCCGGACCGTGATGCACCAGCACCGCCTGCGCCCCGGTACGCGCAATGGCCAACGCCGCCTCAATGCCCAGAACACCGCCGCCGAGAATCAAAATGCGCTGGCCAAGATCGATAGATTTGCGCAGCTGGTGGGCGTCATCCACCGTGCGCAGGGCGAAAACTCCGGCTGGCAGTGAAGCATCAGCGTGCGGATCGAAATTCAGGCCGTTGAGCGTGGGGATCACCGCTCGGGCGCCAGTGGCGAAAACAAGCCGGTCGTAGGACACATAGTCATTGCCGCCCAGATGGATCCGGCGCCGTGAGCGATCGATGCCGGTAGCCTGCACGCCCAAGCGCACGTCGACTCCGGCATCGGCCAGGCGTTGCGGATCCACCATGCCCAAATGCCCGAACTCGGCGGCTCCCACTGCCAGTTCAGCGAGCAGCACACGGTTGTAGGCCAGGTGGTCTTCGGCGCTGATGATGGTGATGGCGCAGTGGCCGGCCGCCGCTGCCGGGAGCAGCCCTTCGACAAGGGACGCGGCGACGGGGCCGAAGCCGATGATGATAATGCGTTGCGGGCGTTGCTCGTTCATTGTTCCTCTTTCACAGCGCTCAGCGAAACATGGGCGTGCTTGAATTCCGGCATCTTGCTGTACGGGTCGACCTTCGCCTCGGTCAGCAGGTTTGCGGTACCGGAATCCGGGTAGTGGAAGGGCAGGAAGACCGTGTCCAGCCGGGCATCAGCGGTCAGCAGCGCGCGGGCGGTGACTTCACCGCGTTCATTGCTGATCACGACCTTCTGCCCCTGGGCAATCTGGTGGGCCAGGGCGGTTGCCGGATGGATTTCCAGCAGCGGTTCCGGAGCGGCCTGGGCCAGCTCGGGGACCCGGCGCGTCTGGGCGCCAGACTGGTAGTGCTCCAGCAGCCGGCCGGTCACCAGGGACACGGCCGCGTTGTTCTTCCGGGGTTCCGGTTGGAAAGCAACTGGCACCAGCACTGCACGCCGATCCGCATGCGCAAAACCGTCAAGGAATAGCCGAGGGGTTCCATTGCGGATGCCGCGCCCGGCCTTCACTTCGGTGCCTGCAGGGCACGGCCAGTAGATGGCCGCCCCGGCATCGAGGTCATCCCAACGCACCCCCGAGTAGTCCGCCAGGCCACCGGCCGAAGCCAATTTGAGTTCTTCGAAAACTTCCCGCGGATCGGGGGAGAAGTGGCCGGGAGCATCCAGCCGCTGGGCGAGCTGGGCGAGGATCCACAGTTCGCCGCGCGCATGTTCCGGTGCCGCCAAGGCAGCGCGGCGGCGCAGGATCCGCCCCTCCAAGTTGGTCATGCTGCCTTCTTCTTCAGCCCATTGCAGCACCGGCAAGACCAGGTCCGCTTGGGCTGCGGTCTCCGAGAGGAAAAAGTCGCAGACCACCAGGAAATCCAGCCTGGACAGTGCGTGGATCACGCGCGACGCATCGGGTGCGGAGATCACCGGGTTGGCCCCGTGGACCATCAGCATGCGCGGACCGGTGGGGGTACCTAGCGCGTCGAGGAGTTCAACGGCGGGAAGCCCGGGACCGGGAATGGTTTCGGGGTCAACACCCCAGACGCGGGCTACCTGCGCACGGTGTTCCGGGTCGGTGATCTTGCGGTAGCCGGGAAGCTGGTCGCACTTTTGCCCGTGTTCCCGACCGCCCTGCCCGTTGCCCTGGCCGGTGATGGTGCCGTAGCCGCCGGCCAGGGTTCCGGGCAAGCCGAGCAGCAGCGCGAGGTTGATCGCGGCGGTGACAGTATCGGTGCCGTTGGAATGCTGCTCGATGCCGCGGCCGGTGAGGATGTAGACGGGCTTGCCGCCGGCCTTCGCTTCGCTGGCCGCCTGGGCCAGGGCCCGGGCGGTGTGCCGGATCTGCTCGGCAGGAACGCCGGTGACCTGGGCGGTGCGTTCTGGCCACCAGCTGGCCAAGGAGGCTTTCACTGCATCGAAACCGTTAGTGCGGGCGGCCAAGTAGCTGGTGTCGGCCAGGGACTCGGCCACCAGCACGTGGGCCAAGCCCAGCAGCAGCGGTAGGTCGGTGGCCGGGGTCGGCTGCAGGTGCCAGCCAGCATTATCGGCGCAGAGCTTGGCTGTAGCTGAACGGCGCGGATCAACCACGATCAGCCCGCCGTTCTCACGGGCTCCGGCCAGATGCCGGACAAAGGGCGGCATCGTATCGGCCACGTTGGAACCGAGCATCAGGATCATCCCGGCCGAATCCAGATCAGCCAGCGGGAAAGGCAATCCCCGGTCCAAGCCGAAGGCGCGGTTGGTGCCGGCGGCTGCCGAGGACATGCAGAACCGTCCGTTGTAGTCGATGCGCGAGGTACCCAGGGCAAGCCGCGCGAACTTGCCCAGCTGGTAGGCCTTTTCATTGGTCAGCGACCCGGAACCGAAGACCGCGAGTGCGTTGGCTCCGGATTCGGCCCGGATGCCCAGCGCCTTTTCGGCAACCAGATCCAGCGCATGCTCCCAGCTAACCGGGGCAAAGCTTCCATCGGGCTGGCGGAGCAGGGGTGATTGCAGGCGTTCTGGGTGATCGAGCAGCGTGGCGGCGCTATAGCCTTTGCGGCACAGCGCCCCGCCATTGGTCTCGAAGTCCCGTCCCCTCAGGCTCACCGGTTCGGTGCCGTGATCCTGCTGGTTGGATTCCAAGGTGATGCCGCACTGCAGGGCGCAATAGGGGCAATGAGTGTCGGTCATCCTAGACTCCGTGCTGGGCGAAACGGGTGCCTGAGCGTGCATAGGCGAACCATGCGGTGGCCATGAGCAGCAGGTAGACCGCGATGAAGATGATGAACGCCGTGGTGTAGGCGCCGGTGCTGGATAAGGACAGTCCCAAGGCCTGGGGAATCAGGAAGCCGCCGTAGGCGCCAATGGCCGAGATCAAACCGAGAGCGGCGGCCGCCTTGCGCGAAGAATCCACCTGGCTTGCCTGTTTTCCCTCGTCGCTCAGGGCAAAGACTGCCGGGATCATGCGGTAGGTCGAGCCATTGCCGATGCCGCTTGCGGTGAAGAGCAGCAAGAACAGGAATAGAAACATCCAGAAGTTGGCCCGTGGCAGGCTGAGCACTAGCGCAGCGGTAATCAAGGCCATGGCTCCGAAAGTCGCCACGGTGATGCGTGCGCCGCCGAGCTTGTCAGCGATCTTGCCTCCGTATGGACGGGCCAGGGACGCGACCAGCGGGCCAAGGAAGGCCAAGGTGATGGTTGCGGTGCCCAACGGCAAGGCCGCGTATTCGGGGAAAGTGTCAACGATCAGCTTGGGGAATACTGCCGAGAATCCGATGAAGGAGCCGAAGGTTCCCACATACAGTGCGGAGATGATCCACAGGTGCTTTACCTTCAGGCAGGCAATGGCGCCGCGGATATCTGAGCGGGCCGACGACAGGTTGTGCATGTATTTCCAGGCACCCCATGCGGAGAGCAGAATCAACGGGATCCAGAGCATCCCTGCCAGCGGAA
This sequence comes from Glutamicibacter sp. NPDC087673, assembly GCF_044743255.1. Lineage (NCBI taxonomy): Bacteria > Bacillati > Actinomycetota > Actinomycetes > Micrococcales > Micrococcaceae > Glutamicibacter > Glutamicibacter sp. NPDC087673. The sequence continues at coordinate 217,508 of NZ_JBIUWB010000001.1, read as the reverse complement.
GCTGCAACGCCCCGGCGGCGAAGACCGTGACAATGACCGGTACAAGCAGCTGGGCGACCGCCGCGCCGAGGTTGCCGCCGGCGGCGTTGAGGCCCAACGCCCATCCCTTGCGGGAAGCGGGGTAGAAATAGGTGATATTAGCCATCGAGGAAGCGAAATTTCCGCCGCCGAAGCCGGTCAGCGCCGCAAGGCTGAGCATGACCCAGAATGGCGTGGACGGATCAGCCAGGGCCAGGGAAATGCCGCCGGCCGGAATCAGCAGGAGCAGCGCGGAAATGACCGTCCAGTTGCGCCCGCCGAAACGGGCCACCATGAACGTGTAGGGGATGCGCAGTGTGGCACCGACGAGGCTCGGGATGGAGATCAGCCAGAACAGCTGCGTGGTGCTGTAGCTGAATCCCGCTACTGGAAGATAGACCACGACAATGGCGAAAAGCTGCCAAACGCTGAATCCGAGGAACTCGGCGAAGATGGACCACTTGAGGTTTTGGCTGGCTACCGCAGATCCGGTGCGCTTCCAGAATTCTGGATCCTCCGGGGTCCAATTGCTGACCCAGCGTCCCGGTTGCACTTGCAGTGCCTGCGATGTGTCAGATGCTTCTAGCTGTGCGCTCACGTTATCCGATCCCTTCTCTAGCACTTGATGCATCTGAGCTTCTCAAAGAGGTATTTCGCCTAGGTGCTCAGGTTGTTGCGCCGAAGGGAACTTAAATTCACCCGCCGGATCGGTGCGCCGATAGGCGGCTGTAATGTGTTGGAAACCCGAGCCCCGGGGCAACGATCCAGCTTCGGGAGTCGCGGTGCTGGAGGGAGGGCCAGTCCCGTCGGATCGCTGCAAGTGGGAGAGGGGATGAGCGGCAAGACGGCAAGTTTTTGTTCATGATGCGAAAAAGAGATTTCAAAAGAAGTGTTGCGTGCGTCACAATCCGCTGATAATCTCGTAGCTGTCTATGGCGGGCACCCACCTGATGGGTCGCTATCTACCGGGCATGCAACTGATCGATTTCAGGTGACAAGCGCAACCGGTAGCTAGCGCCAAGCAGCGCGCTGCGGTTCTCTTGTCCAAAGCATGAGGAGCCACGCGATGAGCGTTACTACCACTGGCCAAGACTATCTTTCGATGGCCATCGATATTGCCACCACAAATGTCCACAACGCCGGCGGGCCTTTCGGCGCCGTCGTGGTCGCCCCCGACGGCCAGGTCTTCGAAGGGGTCAACCGCGTCACGGCCAACAATGATCCATCGGCGCACGCCGAAGTGGTGGCCATCCGCACCGCGGCCGCCGCCTTGGGGACCTTCGACTTGAGCGGCTGCGTGCTCTACAGCAGCTGCGAACCCTGCCCGATGTGCCTGGCCACCTCGCTGTGGGCCCGCATCGGCAAGGTCTTCTTCGCGGCCAACAGGCATGATGCGGCTGCCGCCGGATTCGACGACGCGGTGTTCTACGACTATTTCGAAGCAAAATCCAACCGCTCGCTGATGCCGGTGAACTGCTTCCAGTCCGAAGGCGGCGAGCACCTGTTGCCGTTCAAGGCATGGGATTCGCAAGAATCCCGGACCGACTACTAAAGGTCCAGGACCATGACCACGACAAGTCGCTTGCCAGCTGGCCCCCAGGGCGCGCAGCGCGGCAGCAAGCCGCGCCGGCCGGGCGGGCCGGGCGGCATCCTGGACGCGTTCTTCAGCATCACCGAACGCGGGTCCACGCTGGCGCGGGAATTGCGCGGCGGGATCGTCACCTTCTTCACGATGGCCTACATCGTGATCCTCAACCCGCTGATCCTCGGCGGATTCAGCGCCGAGGCCGCACCCGTGGATGTGGCCGGCAACTGGCTTCCGGCCGCGCAGGTCGGGGCCATGACCTCGCTGACCGCCGGGGCCATGACCATCCTGTTCGGGCTGATCGCCAACCTGCCCTTCGGCCTGGCCGCCGGGCTGGGCATCAACTCCTTCCTGGCCGTCTCGGTGATCCAGGACGTCACCTGGCCCGAGGCCATGGGACTGGTGGTGGTCAACGGCGTGCTGATCGTCCTGTTCGGGATGACCGGGGTGCGCACCGCGATCTTCCGGGCCATCCCCAAGGACCTGAAGGCCGCCATTACGGTGGGCATCGGGCTATTCATCACCTTCATCGGGTTCGTGGACTCCGGCTTCGTCACCCGTACCGCCGCCGGGCCTCCGGTCCAGCTGGGCGATGGCGGGTCGATCGTCTCGATCCCGACCATGGTCTTCGTGGTGGGGTTGCTGATCATGGGCGCGCTGGTGGCCCGCGGGGTGCAGGGCGCGATCCTGATCGGCATCGTGATCTCCACGGTGCTGGCGATGATCGCCGAGCTGGTGTTCAGGATCGGGCCAGCCGGCGCGGATAACCCGCATGGCTGGCACCTGAACATGCCGGTGCTGCAGGGAAATATCGTTTCGTTGCCGGATTTGTCGCTGGCCGGGGAGTTCGACCTGTTCGGCTCCTTCGGGCGGATCGGCGCGCTGGCGGCGACGATGCTGGTGTTCACCTTGGTGTTCACGAACTTCTTCGACGCCATGGGCACCATGACCGGACTGGCCAAGAATGCCGGTCTGGCGCGCAAGGACGGCACCTTCCCGCGGCTGAAGGCCGCGTTCGTAGTCGAGGGCCTGGGCGCGGTGGCCGGAGGCATGGGCTCGTCCTCCTCGAATACCGTCTACGTGGATTCGGCGGCCGGCATCGGGGAAGGGGCGCGCACCGGGCTGGCTTCGGTCATCACCGGGGTGCTGTTCCTGGGTTCGATGTTCTTCACGCCGCTGACCTCGGTGGTTCCCATTGAGGTGGCGGCCGCGGCACTGGTTCTGGTGGGCACCTTGATGTGCGCGCAGATCCGCGAGATCAACTTCAAGCGGTTCTCCAGCGCCATGCCGGCGTTCCTCACCCTGATCACCATGCCGCTGACCTACTCCATTGCCAATGGCATTGGCGCAGGGTTCATCGCCTGGGTGGTGGTGAACACCGCGGCCGGGCGGTACGCCAAGATCCACCCGCTGCTGTGGGTGGTGGCGCTGGGCTTCCTGGTGTACTTCGCACGGGGCCCGATCACGGCCCTACTGGCCTGAGCTGATACGGGCTATAGTAAGGATCCACTGAGGTGAGGTGGCTCACCTTGATGGTTTGCATGGATGTGAATGATCCGAATTCTGGAGGGTAATCATGGGCGGATGCCTCGCCTGGTCCAAGGGCCAGATAGCGCACGGAAACTGATCCCGCCGCAGCACGCGGCGGCGCCCTGGACGAGCCTGGAACTTCCGGCAGGGCGCCAGATCCCACCCATTATCCAATTCATTCATGGTGCGCCGGGCGATACCCGGGCGCAGGAGGTGTCAACGGCATGAGCGCCGAGGCAACGCAAGAGACAAAATGCCAGGTTACGGTCAACGGAAAGGTCCGGGAATTCGACGGGCCGCCGCATACCAACGCGCTGGATTTCCTGCGCGGGCAGCAATTGATCGGATGCAAGGAAGGCTGTGCCGAGGGCGAGTGCGGCGCCTGCTCGATCCTGGTGGCCCGCAGCGATGGGGAAGGCAGCAGGTGGACGGCGGTCAACGCCTGCCTGCTGCCGGCCGCGGCGCTCGACGGCCAGGAAATCATCACCTCCGAAGGGCTGGGCAGCGTCGCGGCGCTGCATCCGGTGCAGGAAGAGATGGCCAACCGCGGCGGATCCCAGTGCGGTTATTGCACCCCCGGATTCGTCTGCTCCATGGCCGCCGAATACTACCGCCCCGAGCGGACCGCCAATCCCGCAGTCAGCGCGGGTGATGGCGGGGAGCACGAGTGCGGACCGAATGGATTCGACCTGCACGCGCTGTCGGGCAATCTCTGCCGCTGCACCGGATACCGCCCGATCCGCGACGCCGCCTACGCGCTGGGCGAGCCTGAGCCGGATGACCCGCTGACTGCCCGGACCCAGCACCGGGCCCCGGCACCGGTGGCCACCGACATCCAGCGCGCCGATACCCCTACCGGGGACCTGGGCCGCTTCCGCCGGCCGGCGGACCTGGACCAGGCACTGCAGATCCTGTCAACCGAACCGCAGACCGTACTGGTGTCCGGTGCCACCGACTGGGGCGTGGAGGTCAACATCAAGGGCGCCCGCGCCCGCTCGGTGCTGGCCATCGACCGGCTGCCCGAGCTGCGCCAGATCCACTGGAACGAGCAGTACCTTGAATTGGGTGCAGGCTGCACCCTGAGCGAACTGGAACGCAAGCTCGCCGGGCAGGTTCCGCTGCTCTCCCAGCTCTTCGGGCAGTTCGCGTCAAAGCTGATCCGCAATAGCGCAACCATCGGCGGCAATCTGGGGACCGGATCGCCCATTGGCGACACCCCGCCGGCGCTGCTGGCGCTGGAGGCCGAGCTGGTGCTTTCCAGCATCCGCGGCAACCGGATGGTGGCGCTTTCGGGCTACTTCACCGGCTACCGGCAGACCGTGCGCGAGCCGGGGGAGATGATCACCGCGATCCGCATCCCGCTGCCGCTGGCACCGCTGACCAGCTTCCAGAAGATTTCCAAGCGGCGCTTCGATGACATTTCCTCGGTAGCCATCGGCTATGCGCTCACGGTGTCGGACGGCATGATTACCACGGCGAGGATCGGGCTGGGCGGCGTGGCCGCCACCCCGCTGCGCGCCGTGGCCACCGAAGCCGAGCTGGAAGGCCAGCCGTGGAACCTGGAAACCATCCGGGCCGCCGCGCGCACCATGGGCACCGAAGGAACCCCGATGGATGACCATCGGGCCAGCGCCAACTACCGCAAGGCCATGCTGGCCTCCTCGCTTGAACGGTTCTATGCCCAGCAGCTTGAACGCCGCTTTGAAGCAGGACAGGAGCAGAACTCATGAGCCAGCTATCCCAACGCCCCGACGCTCCGGTAGTCGGCCAGCGCCACCGCCACGAATCGGCGGCCGCGCACGTCACCGGCACCGCGCTGTATACCGACGACCTGGCTGCGCGCCTGGCCGGGGTCCTGCATGCCTACCCGGTGCAGTCCACCTGCGCCCATGGAAAAATCCTGGGCCTGGATGCCAGCGCGGCGCAGCAGGTACCCGGGGTGGTCCGGGTCATCACCGTGAAAGACATCCCCGGGGTCAATGACCAGGGCGCCAAGCACGACGAGCCGTTGCTCCCGGTCCACGAGGTCATGTTCTTCGGCCAGCCGGTGGCGTGGGTCCTGGGTGAAGACCTGGAAGCTGCCAAGGCCGGGGCCAAGGCGGTGCGCGTGGAGTACGAACCGCTGGACTCGCTGGTCACCATCAAGGACGCGATCGGGGCCAACAGCTTCCACGGCATCCAGCCCGAGATCTCCAAGGGAGATCCGGAGGCAGCCTTCGCGCAGGCGGCCCATGTTTTCGAGGGCGATTTCGAGTTCGCCGGCCAGGAGCACTTTTATCTGGAAACGCAGAACTCGCTGGCCATGGTGGATGAGAGCGGGCAGATCATGATCCACTGCTCCACCCAGCATCCCACCGAAACCCAGGACATCGTCTCGCATGTGCTGGGCATTGGTGCCCACGAGGTCACCGTGCAGGTATTGCGCATGGGAGGAGGCTTCGGCGGCAAGGAAATGCAGCCCCATGGCTATGCCGCGGTGGCGGCCCTCGGTGCGGTGCTCACCGGACGGCCGGTGCGGGTGCGGCTGGACCGCACCCTGGACATGACCATGACCGGCAAGCGCCACGGATTCCATGCAACCTGGAAAATCGGCTTCGACGATCAGGGCAAGATCCTGGCCCTGCAGGCCCAGCTGACCGCTGACGGCGGGTGGAGCCTGGATCTGTCCGAACCGGTGCTGACCCGCGCGATGTGCCATATCGACAATTCCTATTGGATCCCGAATATCAGGGTTAACGGGCGCATCGCCAAATGCCATAAGACCTCGCAGACCGCGTTCCGCGGCTTCGGCGGTCCGCAGGGCATGCTGGTCATGGAAGACATCCTGGGCCGGGTGGCCCCGCAGCTGGGATTGGACGCCCGGGAACTGCGCCGCCGCAATTTCTACACCCAGGGACAGGACACCCCGTACTACCAGCCGGTCCGGCATCCCGAGCGCTTGGAGGCTGCTTGGACCCAGCTGCTCGGCTCGGCAGATATCGCCGCGCGCGAGGAGCAGATCGCAGAATTCAATGCCGGGCACGAGCACGCCAAAAGGGCGCTGGCGATGACGCCGGTGAAATTCGGCATCTCCTTCAACCTCACCGCCTTCAACCAGGGCGGCGCGTTGGTGCTGGTCTACAAGGACGGTTCGGTGCTGGTCAACCACGGCGGCACCGAAATGGGACAGGGCCTGCATACCAAGATGCTGCAGGTGGCCGCCACCGCCTTGGGCGTGCCGCTATCCAAGGTGCGCATTGCCCCTACGCGCACCGACAAGGTGCCCAATACCTCGGCCACCGCAGCCAGTTCGGGCAGCGACCTGAATGGCGGCGCGGTCAAGGATGCGTGCGAGCAGATCCGCGGCCGGCTCGCGCAGGTGGCCGCCGGAAAATTGGGGGTTCCGGCGCAAGACCTGCGCTTCAGCGGCGGCAGGGTCACCGCGCTGGGCAAGAGCGAATCGCTGGGGTGGGAAGACGTGGTCAACGCCGCGTACTTCCAGCGGGTCCAGCTTTCGGCCGCCGGCTTCTACCGGACCGAAGGGCTGCATTGGGACCTGTCGCGGATGACGGGCAGCCCGTTCAAGTACTTCTCCTACGGGGTGGCGGCCAGCGAGGTGGAAGTCAGCGGCTTTGACGGCTCCTATGTGCTGCGCCGCGTGGATATCGTCCATGATGTGGGCGATTCCCTCTCGCCGCTGGTGGATCTGGGGCAGATCGAGGGAGGGTTCGTGCAGGGGGCTGGCTGGCTGACCCTGGAGGATTTGCGCTGGGACACCTCCGATGGCCCGGGCCGCGGACGGGTGGCCACCCAAGCCGCGAGCACCTACAAGATCCCGAGCTTCTCCGAGATGCCCGACGTCTTCAACGTCAGCTTGCTGGACAAGGCGCATGAGGAAGGCGCGGTCTACGGATCCAAGGCCGTGGGAGAACCGCCGCTGATGCTCGCCTTCTCGGTGCGCGAGGCACTGCGTCAGGCCATTGCCTCCTTCGGCCGCTCCGGGCGTTCGGTGCCGCTGGCGTCCCCGGCGACTCCGGAAGCGGTGTTCTGGGCGATCGAAGCGGCGCGGGAGGAGAGGTAGCCATGCTGTCGTGGATTGAAGCTGTCACCGCGCTGCGCAATGAACGGCGTCCCGCGGTGCTGGCCACCATCACCGCGGTGCGCGGGCATGCCCCGCGCGAGGCCGGCACGAAAATGGTGATTGCCAGCCAGGAGATCTTCGGAACCATCGGCGGGGGCAACCTGGAGATGGCGGCCATGGAACGGGCCCGGCAGATGATCAGCGCGGGCGGGAACCAGCCGCAGAGCATCACCATGAAGCTCAGCGACAAGGCCCCGGCCAAGTACGGCAGGCAATGCTGCGGCGGCGAGATCACGGTGCTGCTAGAGCCCTTGCCGGTTCCTGCCACGGTGGCGATCTTCGGGGTGGGAAATGTGGGCATGGAATTGGCCCGCATTCTCGCCCGCCATGACCTGGAGCTGCATCTGGTTGATTCGCGCCCGGAATTCCTGGAGGACCTGCCGGTCCTAGAACCGAGCGTGGCGCGGATCCATTCGGCGGTGGCGGTGCTCGGGGAGCAGGTGCTCAGCTGCCTGCCGGAGGGAACGCATGTGCTGATCATGACGCACGATCATGCCGAGGATTTCCACCTGTGCGATGCCGCGTTGCGCCACCCGGGTTTGGGATCGATTGGATTGATCGGGTCGAGTGCCAAGTGGGCCCGCTTCCAGAAGAATCTGCGTGCCAGCGGCTTCAGCGACGAACAGATCGCGGCCATCCAGTGCCCCATTGGGATCGAGCAGGTGCGGGGCAAGCAGCCGGCGGTGATTGCGGTGTCCGTGGCTGCCGACTTGCTGGCGAGGATCACGTCCGGGGCAAAGCAGCCGGTGCGCAGCGCCTAGATGCGGGGCCGACGGGCGATTATGAGAATTGTCTAACGTGGGGAACAAGGAGCAATGCCGGGGAGTTTAAACAGGGGAGAGCGGTGCTTCGTGCACCGCGCCCGCAACGTCTAGGAGGCCAATTCCATGTCCATGTTCGACAAGCTGCTGCGCAAGGGCAAGCAAATGGCCGGCGAGTACGTCCGGGAACAGCTCAACCAGCGCGGCTCCAATAGCAATCAGCGCGGCTCCAATAACCAGCAACGCGGCTACCAACAGAATCCCGGCGGCTACCAGCAGCAGAACTACGGCGAGCGCGGCTACGGCAACCAGCCGGCCTCGGCACCGTCGCGCGAGGATCAGGCCGCGATCGAGAAGTACCGCTACATGCTCCGTACCGCTCCGCCGCAGGATATGGAACGCGCCCACGCCGAGGCTTTCGCCCGGCTGACCCCGCAGCAACGCGAACTGCTGCATCATGAACTCTCCGAGCAGTTGCCGCCGGCAGAACGCCCGATGAGCCAGGACCCAAGGGACCTGGCCCGTTCGGCAACCCGCGCGGAGATGTCGCGTCCCGGGTTCATGGACAAGATCTTGGGTTCCGGCGGCAAGGGACGGGGCTTGGGCATGGCTGCCGGCGCGGCCGGCGGCTTGGGTGTTGGCCTGCTCGGCGGCGTGGCAGGTGCGTTCATCGGCACCGCCATTGCTGGACCGCTGCTTGATGGTTTCGCCGGCATCGGCGAAGAGTTCGGTTCCATGGCCGAGGGCCTGGGCGATACCGTATCCGGTGCCGGGGAACAGCTCTCCGCGGCCGGTGAAGGCCTGGGCGGCCAGGCCGAAGGCATGTTCGGGGACTTCCTCGGCGGTGCCGGTGGGGACTTCGGCGACTTCGAGTTCTAGTAACTGGTCTCAAGCTGGCAGCAACTGCGTGTTGCTGCCGGCTTTTTCGCGCACTGTCCAGGGCTACGGACAAGCCGCTGGCTCAGCGGAAGCCGAAGTGCCTGGAAGGGCTTTAGCCGAGCTGGACGGCTTCGCGGACCCGGGTGATCTGTCCCGGGGTGACCTGGCAGCAACCGCCGATCAGGCGAGCGCCTGCGGCCACGAGTTCGGGAACCGCTCCGGGCAAATCATTGCCTTCAGTTCCTGGGACCCACACACGAGCTTCGTGGTCCCAAATTTCTCCGCTATTCGGGTAGGCCGACAGCGGCAAGCCGGTTTCTTCTCCCAGAATCTGCAACGCGGCCACCGCTTGGGGTACCGGGCAGCAGTTCACGCCGACTGCGTCCCACACGCCGGATTCCTGAACGATTCCGGCTACGACTCGAAGATCGGTGCCATCGCCCAGAACCACTCGGCCTTGGTCATCGGCGCGCACCGCAAGGCTGAGCAACGCCGGCAGCTGCAGCTCCCGAGCCAATACGGTCAATGCTTCTGCTTCTGCCAGGCTGGGCACGGTTTCAAAGATGACCAGATCGGCACCGGCGTCAGCCAGGATTTCCAAGCGCTTGCGGTGCCAGTTGGCCAGCTCGGAGGCCGTCTTGCGATAGGCGCCGTCGTATTCGGTCCCGGCGCCCGGTCCGGCACCGTAGGGACCCACCGAGGCGGCCACCCAGCGTGCTGCGTCCGCGCTCCCAACGCTGGAGGCTTCTCGCGCCAGGCGCACGCTGGTGCGCAGCATTTGTTCCATCTTCTGCTCGGAGCCCACCTGAGCCAGGCCGTCATAGCTGACCTGGTAGGAGCAGGTCGTGGCAACTTGGGCACCGGCAGCGAAAAAGTCCTGGTGCGCCGCGCGGACCTCTTCGGGGCGGTCCATGAGGATCTGCGCTGACCACAGGTGCCCGGTCACGTCATTGCCGCGATCGGCCAGATGGGTGCCGAGACCGCCGTCGAGGATGATTGGCGGGCTGCCTTCGGCGCGCAATGCGTCACGGAAATTGCTGGGGTGGTTTGGGATATGCACGTCATCGAGGGTACACGCCGAGTGCTTGGATGACCGACCTTGACGCCGTGTGACCACAGATGACATGCCCGTCCGGGACTGCCGTCCAAGCTCGATATCCTGCAAGCGCATTCATTCCACAAGGAGCCGCATGACCGAGAGCATCGTCAGCACCAACGAGACTGCACCAGCCGATTCCGGGCTGCTAAGAACCATGACCTCGCGTCATCTGGTGATGATCGCTTTGGGCGGGGTGATCGGCTCGGGCCTGTTCGTTTCCTCCGGATACACCATTGCCCAAGCCGGACCGCTGGGCGCAGTGCTGGCCTATGCAGTCGGAGCCTTGGTGGCCTACATGGTGATGAGCGGGCTGGGAGAGCTGTCGGCGCGGCATCCGGTGGCAGGAGGATTCCATGCACACGCCACCCGTGATCTTGGACCAGCGTGGGGTTTTGCCACGGCGTGGCTCTACTGGCTGTGCTGGGCGGTAGCCCTGGCCAGCGAATTCACCGCAGCCGGGTTGCTGATGCAACGTTGGTTCCCCTCGATTTCCGTCTGGGTCTTCTCACTGGTTTTCGCGGCTTTGCTGTTTGCGCTGAATGCGACTTCATCGCGAGTCTTCGGAGAAACCGAATTCTGGTTTGCGCTGATCAAGGTGGCGGCGGTGCTGCTGGTGATTGTCGTCGGCGCCGCCACGATCATCGGCATCAACCCGGCCAGTGACGCCGGCGTGATTGGCCTGTCCAATTTCAGCACCGAAGGGGGACTGTTCCCTGCGGGGATTACCGGAGTACTGGTCACCGTCCTCTCGGTGTTCTACGCATTCAGCGGTACCGAGCTGATCGGCGTAGCTGCCGGCGAGGCGAAGAACCCGCAGCTGAGCATTCCGCGGGCCATCCGCACCGCCGTGGTTCGCCTGGCGGTGTTCTTCATCGGTGCCATCGTGGCCGTAGCCGCAATCATCCCGTTTGCCGAGGCGGGCGCGAATGAAAGTCCCTTCGTCACGGTCCTGGATGTCGCCGGCCTGCCAGCCGGTGCGGACATCATGAACTTCGTGATCATCACCGCCCTGCTCTCGGCAGGCAACTCCGGACTGTACTCATGCGCTCGCATGCTGCATTCCATGGGAGCCGCAGGCCAGGCGCCCAAAGCCCTGTCCAAGACCAACAGCAGGGGCATTCCGATGCTGGCCCTGAGCCTGTCGATCCTCGGCGGACTGGTATCGCTGTTCTCCAGCTTCATCGCGGCGCAGTCGCTCTTCATGGCTTTGGTATCCATTGCCGGGTTTGCGGTAGTAGCGGTGTGGATCGTGATCTGTGCATCGCATCTGTCGTTCCGCCGGCACTACGTAGCCCTGCATGGATCCACCGATTCCCTGCCCTATCGGGCACCATTGTTCCCGATTCTGCCGATCATCGCCTTGGTGCTGCTTGGCGCTTCACTGGTGGGCGTGGCTTTTGATCCAGTGCAGCGTCCAGCACTGTACTTCGGTGTCCCGTTCACCCTTGCCTGCTTGGCCTATTACCGCTGGCGCCATGGCGCTGGGGTGTTCAGCCCGCAGCGTGAAGCCCAAAGTGCGGGATCGTTCGCGGGAAACTGAACCGGCGCAGAGTCCTGCGGCCCTACTGTTCCACGAGTGGAAGGTGGACCAGGGTGCGTTGCCCGTTTTGCACCATGAATCCGCGGCCCGGCGGGAATTCGTGGCGCTTGACGCGCGGGAAGGGCACCTTGAACAGCGAGTCCCCGTCGTAGGCGTCGGGCTTGAGCGCGATGCCGTGGCGGTTGGACTTCAGTTCGCCGAGCAGTCCGAAGCTGGAGGAGAACGCGTTGATGTCTCCGTCGGCGATCAACAAGTGGTCGGAGCGGTTGATGGCCTTGAGCAGTTCCTTGAGCGGCCGCTCGGCATCCGAATCGGCGAACTCGGTGAAGTTCTCCACAACGAACACGATCTTGCCCGGCATGGAATCGTCGGCGACCAGATCCAGCATGTCCTTGGCGAACTGCCGGGTCTCGGCCGGGCCCGAGGCCGCGCCGTTCCAAGTCCGCCAGCCGCGCAGCTCGGCGCGCCGGCCGCCAATGTGGAAGAACTGGGTGGCCGGGTTGGCGCGTTCCAGCGCGGTGACCATGGCGCGCATGGTGTTGGTCTTCCCGCTTTGCGGCGGCCCGGCGATGACGAAGGTGCCGATGGGCTCGAAGCCGCAGGGTGCGAGGGTGGCATCCGACAGGCCGATGGCCGGCTGCCCGTTGACCGTGTCGGGCAGCGCCGCCGCGGAGAATTCCTGCGGCAGCGACTCGACTCCGGCCGCCTGCGGGGCACCGGAAGCTGCCAGCTCTTGGGCCCAGCTGGTGGTCAGCGCGGTCTGCTCGGCCACGTTCGCGGTGCCGCCCAGCACGGCGATCTGCGCCTCGTGGCCCTTGATGATGGCGCGACCCGGGGCACTGCGTTCGCCCAGCACATCCTTGGCCACGCCCAGCACGTTGTAGGCCTGCTCGTCGGCCATGCGCAGCACCACGCGCTGGGTGATGTTCGCGCTGATCGCGGTGGGCACCGCGCCGAAGCGGTCGGCGGTGGTGACCACGTGCACGCCCAGCGGGCGGCCTTCGCCCACGATGCGCATGAACACCTGGTAGTACTCGCCGCGGCCGTGGCCCAGCTCCCAGTCGCTGCGGAACTGGCCGAAGCCGTCGATCAGCAAGAAGATGCGCGGCTCGGACAAGTCCCCGGTGACCTGGCGGTATTCGCTCAGAGAGGCGGCGTTTGCGGCCGCGTACCGGGCCGAGCGCTCATCGAGGTGCTCGGCCAGGATGCGGAAGACGCGCTGGATGCGCTCCACGTCATCGCCGCCAATCACCGCGCCGACATGCGGCAGCGGATCGAGCGACCGCAGCGAGCTGGTGCCGAATTCCAGTGCGTACACCGCTGCGGTGCCGGCCGAAGGGTTGGCTCCCGCGGCGATCGCGATGCTGCGCAGGGCCGCCGATTTGCCCGCGCCGGAGGTGCCGTAGACCAGCAGGTGGCCGTCGGTATCGGGTTCGAACCAAGCAGTTTCCTGGGCCTGGTGCTCGGGGATGTCGGCCAGGGCCAGCGGGATCCGGCAGTCCGAATCCGGGGCGAGCTCGCGCAAGTCCACAGTGGCCGAGAGGTCATCGAGCCAGGGCCGGCGGGGTGCCGGGATCCCGGCCCCGTTGGATGCGGCGATGAAGCTGGAGACCAGGCGCTTCTGGTCGTTCGGGCCGCTGTTCTCCTCGATTTCCTCGGACCCCGCATCAGGCTGCTCCCAGACGCGCGCGCCGCCGAAGCGCAGGTCCTCAACCCGCACTTCGGCCGCTTCGGGCTCATCGGTGGTCCAGCCTCCGGCGTAGCCGGACTGGAAGGGCACCAGCCGGCCCGGGCCGGTCTTGGCGATGCCGCGGCCGGGCAGCGACGGATCGAAGCCGGCGGCGATGGGGTCCTCCACCACGTCATTGGAGTCGGCGGCGTCGGCCATGCGCAGGGCCACGCGCAGGTTGGTGTTGGCGCGCAGGTTGTCCTTGATCACCCCGGCCGGGCGCTGGGTGGCCAGGATCAGGTGGATGCCCAATGAACGGCCGCGCTGGGCGATGTCCACTACGCCGTCCACGAATTCCGGGACCTCCCCGGCCAGGGCGGCGAACTCGTCGACCACCAGGACCAGCGCTGGAGGGGTCTCCGGGTCCTGGCGCTTTTCCAGCTCCAGCAGGTCCTTGGCCTTCTTGCGGTGGAAGAGCTTCTCGCGGTGGTGCAGCTCGGCACGCAGGCTGGTCAGCGCGCGGCGGACCAGGTGCGGGGAGAGATCGGTGACCAGCCCGACGCAGTGCGGCAGCTCCACGCAGTCGGCGAAGGCCGAGCCGCCCTTGTAGTCCACGAAGAGGAAGGTGACCCGGTCGGGGCTGTATTCGGCGGCCATCGCCAGCACCCAGGCCTGCAGGAATTCGGACTTGCCCGAGCCGGTGGTGCCGCCTACCAGGGCGTGCGGGCCCTGGGTGCGCAGATCCAGGCTCATCGCATCCGGGGTGCTCTGGCCGATGTAGGCGCGCAGGGTTCCGGCGCGCTTGAGCCGCGGCCGGGGCCCGGTGGAGGCGCGGTCGATCACCGAGTTGTTCTGCTTCCAGCGCTCGAGCACCGCGTCCGGTGCTTCGGCCAGATCGGTGCCCAGGATGCGCAGCAGCGACACCGAGTCCGGGATATCCGAAGAGTCCGGGACCAGCGAGCTGGAGTCAACGATCGGAGCCAGCCGGCGGGCGAAGTGCTCTGCATGCTCACGCGAGACTCCTTCCACGGTCACCTGGCGGGCTTCTTCGCCGGCGCGCACCCAGCCCACGCGGGCATCCTCCAGGCCCCGGGTGACATCCACGAAGGTGCGGCAGGCCGCGGGCAGGGACTGGACGGTGGGGGCCACGAAAATCGTGTAGATGCCCACGGCCGGTCCCCGCTCGATGATCTGCGAGAGCCGAGCGCGGTCCACCGGGGCGTCATTGCTGACGAACAGCACCAGCGAGAGGTCCTTGGCTAACGGCACGCTGGTGTTCTGCTCGCCGGCTTCCTTGCCCAGCTCCATGGAGGAATTGCGGGTGGACAGCGGGCCCAGCCGGTAGGAAGCCGGGTCGTTGCGCCGGGCGATGAGCTCTTCCAGGGCGTTGAGCAGCACGGTGCCCGAGGTCTGCGTATCGGCCAGCGCCAGCTGGGCCAGCGGGGAGCGCGGCCCGGTGGTGTGCGGCAGCCACTTGAACCATTCCAGGTCCCCGGTCCAGGCCGGGTCGATGATCGCGGCGGTGCACAGGTCGTTGGGGGCGTGCAGGCCGAAAAGCTGCACGGCCAGCGAACGCAGGACATCAGCGGACTGCAGCCGGGGCCCGGCAATGCCGATGGCGCCGGCAGAGGGCAACAGCTCGATGATCGGCACATCGTCGATCATCCGGTATTGCTCGGTGAGCTCTTCGACCCGTTCCACGTATTCCTGCAGCCCGGCCCGGTCAGCCAGCGGGGCCACGGTGGTGCGGCTGCGGGCGGTTCCCGAGCCCAGCCGCAGGGAGAGGAAGTTCCAGTGCTCCGGGCGCCGGGTCCAGAGCAGCTGGCCCAGGGACTCGGCCTGCTCGAAGACCGTTGCGGTGGCTGGGGCTTCGCTGCGCCGGTGGGCGCGTTCGGCTTCCTCCCCGGCCAGCAGGCCATCTTCCAATGCCTCGAATTGCCGTTCGAAGGTCTCGATTTCCAGGCGCAGCTTGTTGTTGTT
Source organism: Glutamicibacter sp. NPDC087673 (assembly GCF_044743255.1). NCBI lineage: Bacteria > Bacillati > Actinomycetota > Actinomycetes > Micrococcales > Micrococcaceae > Glutamicibacter > Glutamicibacter sp. NPDC087673. The sequence goes on along the minus strand of NZ_JBIUWB010000001.1, from coordinate 202,327 downwards.
CTGGGTGCGCTGGCCGATCAGGTTGCCCAGCATCATCAGCGGCGAGACCAGCACCACGATTAGCGACAGCGCGCGCTGGGTCAGCGAGAAAATGGTCAAGCCCATGATCAGCGGTGCGAAGATCATCGGCCAGGGGAAGAGCTTGGGGCTGGCTTCCTGCGGGATCGCCGGGCGAGGCAGTTCCTCGCCGGGGTAGCGGATCTCCACCCGCGGGGAGCGGTTGAAGAGGATCGAGCCGCCCATCTCGTAGACCGGGGACTGCCCCGTGGCGGTCCCGTGCAGCAGCTCGAAGTAGACATCCGTGGCGCCCAGGGTGATCAGCTGGCCGGGGATCACCGAGACGCGCTGGGCCAACCCGCCATCCACTAGGATGCCGTTGGCGGAGTTCAGGTCCACCAGCTCGATCTTGCTGCCCACCTCGATGCGCGCATGCCGGGTGGAGACCATGCGGTCGTTGAGCACCACGGTGGCCTTCTCCGAGCGCCCCACATAGGAGGTGCCGGCGGGCAGCGCGAAGGCCATGCCGGCATCCGGGCCGTTGGCTACTCGCAGCACCGCGGCCGCCGAGCCGCCCGAGACGAAGGCATCGGTAGTCGGCACGACTTCGATGGTGAAGCCCGAACCCAGTTCCGCTTCGGCCAGCGGGGTGTGCGGATCGAGCTGCACCGGCGCGGTGCCGGTGGCCGTGGCCAGCAGCGTGGGATGCTCGGGAACCTGCTCCCCGGCCAAGGCGCGGGCGGCATCTCCCACGGTGGCGGTCGCATCGCAGGTCAGGATGACGTCCACGGTGCTGGTGTCCGGTCGCCTGAGCGTGGCCTTGATTTTCACTTGGCGGTCTCCTGGAAGGTAATGCGGAAGGTGCGGCTGCCGACTTGGACGACGTCACCGTCATTCAGATGCAGGCGGACATGGGGCGGTGCATTGTGCGGGGCGCGGGAGGCGACGATGACCTGGGTGCCATTGCTGGATCCCAGGTCCATGATCCAGGCATTCGCCCCGTCGCAGCCGAAGGCCAGGTGCGTTTTGGACATCAGACGTTCCGGGTCCTTCAGCGCGACCAGCAGTTCATTGCCGGTGCCCGCGGTGGCCTGGGGCGCACGCCCGATCAGCCCGGATTCGGGAACCGGGATGTAGGACCCGTCGTCGAAGGCGAAGGCCGCGCGGCGGACGATTCCCAGACCTTGCTCCGAAGGCGAATGCCAGTCGCTGTTTTGCGCCCCGACAATGCCCGCGGTGGACCGGGCACGCGAAGGCACGGCGGCCTCTTCGCGCTCGGCGTCATCTTCGATCGTGCCCAGCGGCGGCAGATGCTCGGAAATGTCCCGGTCCGGGCGCGAGAGCAGGTATTCGGCACGGGCCAGCGCCCGCGGGTTGGTGGGGTCCAGTCCATTGCGGATATCGACCACATAGGTCTGGGCAATCTTGTCCAGCCAGCCGCGGCCGTGCTCCTTGTCGAACAGGCAGGAGACCAGTAGCAGGACGGGGCCGATGAGCGGGATGAGATGGCTGAGCAGGAAGGCGAAAGACGCGACCATAACGCGGGGGAAACCCGGTGCGGCGAAGCGGCCCAGTCCGGTGGCGCGCAGTCGCATCGCGGACTTGCCGGGCGATGAGCCCTTGCGGCTGTTCATCGTGAGCAAGACAATCAGGTAGACCAGCAATAGCAGGGCACTGACCGCGGACAGGACCAGCGGAACGGTGGAGTACTGTCCAGTCACCCGGAAAATCACGTAGCCGATGCCGGCGGGCAGCAATGCAGCCAGCGAAATAGCGTAGTCGATAAGGTAGGACCAAATGCGCAGGCGTGCTTCGGCCGGCCGCATTCCGAGGGTGGAGGATTTGGCGAGGGCTGCTGCTGAAACGACGTCCATGGGACCTTTCTACTTCAGTTCAATGCTGGCCTGCCACGGGGAGTTCTCCCCATTGAACGGAGGCCATCTGCCACATTATTCTAGACTGTGAACGAACTAGAGTGGCCCGGCAAGCGGGCCAGTCGACGAGTTGAGGAGCATTGTTGTGACTGATTTCAAGGCCAATTACGGCGAAATGGAAGCCATGGCATCGAAGCTTGATACCGGGCGCGAAGACCTGGATGGCGTTCTTGAGCAGCTGCAGTCCGGCGTGGACAAGCTGCTGGGCGAAGACTTCACCACCGAGCACGCTTCGGGCCAGTTCGGCGAAGGCTACAAGGACCTGAACGATGGCTTGAAGAAGGCTTTCGACGGCATTAATGACATGGCCATCGCCCTGCGCGACATGATGGAGCAGATCCAGGACACCGACCGTTCCATGGCTGGCAAGTAGGACCATTTTTTACGGGGTAATGTGGCCGCCTTGGGAAATTACGGGCGGCCACATTTTTCTTGCACCGCCTGATCCTTGAATACCGAATTGTCCTGCAGCGTCGTCGCTGGATACCTGAGGAGTCGTTTGCACTATGGCCGATGAAATCTATTTGGCGCGCCTGGAAGAAATTGTCACGGAGCTAGGCAATAGTATTAAGGATTTCGAGAATGCGTCTGACTTTGCCAAGGGCATGGCCGGCTCAGTGGGAGACCCGATGGGCAAAGGCGATCTGAAAGACCGAGTCAAGGACTTCGAAGACAACTGGAACGATACCCGTGATGACCTCCTCAAGAATCTTGAAGGAGTGCATACCGGGTTGAAGGACATCAAGGATGGATTCGAAGAGTGGGATCTGGAAACGAAGAAGGCCTTCTTGAATTCACGTGCTTCCGATGCCCCCAAAGAAGCTAAGTAAACTGAGAGAGTTGACGACATGACCTTGGAATCGCCAAAGGGTACAACCCTGCAGCTCATCGACGGAAATCCTGATGACCTGCTCCGGAGCGCCAAGGACTTGATCACCTCGGGCGAGGAGATGGAACGCTCTGCGGCCAGGCTGGAAGACATCAGTAACGGGACGTCGGATCTGAAGTCTGAAGCTATCGCCAAGCTGCGTGAGAACGCTGGAGACGTATTTCCCGAGTTGCGCAAGGCGGCCATTCGATACGACGGCACAGGCCAGGCCCTGAAGAAATATTCCTATGCTTTGGACCGGGTCCAAGGCGCGCTCCAAATGTGCACCGCTGAGGGCGGAGTGGATTCGTACACGACCTTGAACGCGCTGATCACGGACATCGAGGATGCGCACCAGAGCGTGCAAACCAAGAGAAGCCAAGAAGACACCGCCGAAGGCGCGGTAGATGATGCCGACGGATTCCTCGGCTTCAGCGAAGGGACCGACGAGGAAAAAGCGGAAGCCAAAAGCGACCTGACAGAAGCAACCGCTGCGCGCGAAGAAGCCGAAGAAGAACTGCGTGAGCTGTGGGGCAAATTCGACGGTCGCGTTTCCTATTGGGAAGATGCCTACGATGAGGCAGTCGGCGAAATCGAGGATGCCTTCAAAGCCGCGGACAACGATGACAAGTTCCTCTCCACCCTGGGTTCGGTTCTAGGCTGGATTGCCTTGGGCGTGGGTATTGCGGCCTTGTTCATCACTTCGCCGGTGTGGGGACCGATCGCATCAGCAATTGCGGTGATCGCTGCCGTTGCCGTGGTGGCAATCGAGGTCATCAAGATGGTCCAAGGCGATGGCGACTGGACCAGTTTGCTGATAGCGGTAGTCGGAATTATCCCCTTCGGCCGTTTTGCTGGAAAAGCCTTCTCCGGCTTAAGCAAGGCATTTCCCTCGGGGATCAAGGCAGGATCCAAAGCGGGACCTCGGAACATCATCAAGGCCTTTAGCAAAACGCGTTCCAGCACGGGGCGCGGCATTGTCAGGTCTTCCATCAAGTCGGGCACCAAGCGCCCACCGAAAACTACGATCCGTGGAAACCGTCCGACCAAAGCCAAGATCCGGCGAAATAACCGCAAGATCGAGCAAAAGTACCAGCAGACCGTTTCCGGCAAGACCAACAAGTATTTGGATGGCTTCAACAAGGAATTCAAAGGCGACTGGAAGACATACGTGAAGTACATCTCGGAGGGAAGCGCAACAAAGCATCGCGAAATGGCTGCCTACATACTGAAGAACCCTGACGACATGGGTCCTCAGGCCAGAGCCTGGGCGGAAAAGATTGCGAAGCACGGGAACTGGGAAGACCGGGGCAACGTCATAGTGACCGCGCCTCCTAGCCTCTGGGACCTGACTCGCGAGAAGTAGCTTCGGCGCGGAGCAATCCGTAAAGTGAACATCCGAGCCACACATTGAATTTGCGGGAGAAACGATGAGCGCAACACCACCAGCGTCGAAGGCGCGTCCCCGAGGCATCGGATACAGCTTGCTGTATCCGGCAGGTTGGCGCGAATTCAACACCAGTGTTGAGCACGAGCAGGCTTTGACGAAACTGGTGACGGCAGAGCCCAAGGCACTTGGACGCGCAGACCTGGTATTGATGCTTCGACGGCAAATGCACCAGACGTTCGAGTACTTGAGGCGCCGCGGATCACTTGGCTTCGCAATGCCGGTAGAGAAACTTGCCGAGGGGGGAATGCCGGTTTCCGTGATCATGACCCCACTCAAGGTGGGATCCTCCGGCACTCTGCTGGAAGCTGCGCGAAAGGCCGCAGGCGGCAACCAGATCGAAATCGAAGACGCCGACGGAGCAGACTGGTACCTCTGGTCTTCCGTAGAGCAAGCCGCCGAATCCCCAGAGCTCAAGAACAATGGCCTGAACATGGTTGTTCCTCGTCCGTTGCCAGATGGAACCATCGATCCGGATCCAAAAGCCGGATTGTGGCTGCTTTATTCCTACGCGCACGTTGAGTCGGAGAATGGTGAGGCATTCTCCGAAGGATTAAAGTCGTTGGGCTTGTCGATACTGGGAACTTTCAAGTGGGTGCCAATTCAGTGACAACATACGAGATTGAACCGGATCTGGAAATTTGGATTCCGGTACCTCGCTCATTTCCTGAAGATAGTTGGGATACGGCAGAGCAATGGGCACAGGACCTTGCGGAATTGGCCATCCCGGAAGATCTTGAGCTGCGGAAGGTCTATGAGCAGCTTGCTTTGGACGTGGCGAACAACCAAATAGCCGAAGCCGAGCATACGCTCTGGTATTCGCCTGAAGATGGACACGCACTGGGCACTGCCCATTTGATAGTTCTGGATGACGACCCTGCCTTGAGTTTGGAGGAACTGGCCCAGCCGGACTACGAATCGGCGGCACCGGTCCAGATGAGCGAATACCACTCGGAGTCACTTGGACAGATCATCCAATTGGCGTCCGTCATCGCGCTGGATGGGCAGCGGGAAGGAAACGGATCAGCAGTGCTGCCGGCCATCGGGCATGTCAGAACCGTAGCGCGGGGACATGGACTGCTCTTCCTGCTCGAGGCGTTCGACTCCGACCTCTCGACTTTGAATTTCATGATGGACCCGATGATCGATCTTTTCGATGCGGTGATCTTCGACAACGTTGACCATGAAAGCGAATTAGGCAGCATATGAAGACCTCTAGATCCAGATTGCCCGAGCACAATGAATTCGTGGCGTCCTCGCTGTATTTCTATCCGCGGATTGACAAGGGCTTCAGCCTGTTGGCTATTGGAATGATCCTCTTATTGATGGGCATCTACCTGATTGCCAACGACTTGCCGGAAACCTCAAGCTATCTTGCTCAAATTGTCCTTCAGGGTATCCCCACCGTAGTGGGCTCCATACTGCTGATCTTCGGCGCCGTCGCACTTGCCAGCGCAGTGAAGGGTGCCGGTAGAAAAGCGGCCGATGCCATCGATCTGAAGGTCAAGGCCAGTGGCCTAACAGTTCGCGGTGGGCACAAGATCGCTTGGGCTTCGATTGCTTCGGTCATGGGCGTCGAGCACGTCAACAATGCGAAGGTCCAAGTCCTATGGGATCGAGCGGACCTGAACCGGACATTAGAGATTTATTTGCACGAACCCGTGGAGGGTCAACCAGGAAAATTCAGGGAAGGAAAGCCCTATATTCAGGTGTCCCTCCGCCATTATCCTGCCGTAGAGTACCGCGCCCTTTACGAAAAGATAATAGACCAATTCGAGAATCGTGGCATCCCTCTCGCATTCGAGGCTAAACCTACTCAGTTCTGATTCAAGCGGCTACGCCAAATGACGTGCAAGAGGCGCCGCCTCCCCAGGAATTCGTCCGGGGTGGCGGCGCCTCTATTCGTGTACGCCCAGTGTGGGCATTTGCTACAGGGAAAATGCCCAAGGGAAGAGGGCGTTCAACTCCTGCATGAAGGCAACTGCGTCTCAGCTAGGGGGTGGGGAGGAAGCCAGAGGCAGAACTGTGCGCTGAGGAATATGAATCTCATGAGCGGCATGCGTACCGGGGGTAAGCCAGCAAGCGGTTGTGGAGCCAGTTCCTCCAGATTTGTTCCATTATCAACCGGCGGGGATGTGCATTAGCCGGAAGTTCCCTGGTCTTGACGACTGGGTGAGGCGACAGTCGCGTCAGATTCCTTGGATGGTGTGAAAGCGTCCCCGGACCCAGATGGCGGACCTTCGCCGTTTGGTGTTGCGAAGGACGAAAATAAACAGTCGGAAACGTTCGCTCGAGTACTGGCGTAATTCGATTTTCCGTTGTTCCTCGTGAATTGCCAACTGGGTATTGGGAGGCTTTGGGCATGGTGTTCTTTAGTCGTGCTCGGGATCGTATTCAGTGACGTGGCGAAGCGCCGGATGCTGGCCCGCATGCCCGGTGGTGCGAGAGGCGGGGCCAGGTACCCCGCCCGCTCGACGGCTTGCGGCCCATTGCTCTCCAAGCGCAGGCACGGACAACGTGCACAGGATGTGGCAGGCCATGGAACTTTCCTGGTGCATCTGGGCGCGATGCATTGAACTTCACCCGCCAGCACGATCCAGACCCCACTTGCGACGCAGCTGAGTTGTATGTTTTCAGGCGTTTGGCAGGATATGAAGCGACAGCGAAGTCGGGTGCTCAGTCGAGAAATGAACAGTATTTTCAGCGATGAGCTTTTGATTATCGCGGGCTGCGGAACCTCCAGTATTCGGATTGATGTCGAACCGGGGAAAATTGCTTGACGAGACGTCCAACCGAATACGGTGGCCAGCGGCGAACAGGTTTGCTGTCGACGGCGCAGCGACCGTTACCCGGTAGACCTGTCCTTGCTGCATCAACTCCGGATCTTTGTACGAATCCCGGTAACGCACCCGCATGATTCCCTCGGTAAGATTCATCGCGAATCCGTTCGGATAGTCTGCGCTAGGTGGGTACTCATCGATCAGCTTGATGGTCAAGTCGGTATCAGGTGCAGATGACGAAAGGTATATTTCGGCAGTGACGTCGCCCGCGATACTCACGGCAGTGTCGAGCACTGCCGACCGGAATACTAAGACATCGGCACGATCGGCCAGGCTGACGGGGACAGAGTCGAGCGCTCCTGACGGTGCCACTTGGTCGTATGCTCCGCCTCGCATGAGCGGCTCACCGCTGGTTACTTGGCCGCCCACGGTCGGTGCAGGATCATGAGGATCGAAAATCAGCGTTGAATGGGCCTGGCCCGAGAACGGGTCCGCTCGCATGCCACCGTCCGGGTGCAAGTACATGGTTGTCTTCGCCGAAGTCTCTGGCGGCCAGGTAGTTGCGTGCTTCCACTGTCCTCCGTGCAACAGGCGGCCTTCGTCAGTTGCCGTCCCAGGACCACCTCCCATCATGAAGTACGTGACCTTGTGGCGCGGAGTTGCATTCCTAGCCCGGCCGAGCACTTCATCCATCCAGTCGGCCCGGAAGTGCAGGTAAGACGGTGCGAGGTTACCGTCGAAGTAGCCCCCGGTTCCGAAATCCACGTCTCCGGCATAATTCTGGCACCGCTTGCCATGGGTCCAAGGGCCCAGGAGCAAATACGCTGGACTGCTTTTCATGGAAGATAACTGCTGAAAGTTCTCAATGGCTGAGGAAATATATGGATCGTACCAGCTGGAGATATGGAAAGACGGCACGTCGGGAAAGCGATCATAATACCCGCGAGCATAGATTGCCGGGTGACTCCAGTACTCCCCAAATGACTCGCGGGACCACTGGTCAAGCAGATAGCTTTCGTAACTGGGAGCCAGGCTCAGGGGGGACTTGCCAGGGGTCCAAGGGGTCCGTTCAAACCATTCAGCTAGATCCACCTTGGCCAGGCCCGCGGCGATCTCGGGGCTGCTGGCAGCCTCTGGACTTCTGGCCGCGTGGCGGAACGCCCAAGTAGCCTGTTTCAGTTCGAAGGCCCCGCCCATCCTCATGCCCACTTCGTAGGCTGAAGAGAACCCGCCAGAGTCCATGAACATGCCTGCAAGCGATTCGGGAGACAATGCCGCTACTGCCGTCTGCGCGTGGGCAGAATAGGAAACGCCATTCATGAGCACACGCCCATCGCACCATGGCTGGTCGCGTATCCATGCAATGGTCTCGAAACCATCGCGTCCCTCATTGAAGTACTTTACGAATTCGCCGCCTGAACGACCTCTGCCGCGGCAATCCTGTCGAACTACAACGTAGCCCCGGCTAATGAAAAATTCGGCAATCTCCTCCGGCATGGGAACGGCGCTATGGCGAACAGACTGGTCGGAATCCCTTATGGCTCGCTTGCCATAGGGGGTGCGTTCCAGAATCACGGGGAGCGGCCCTTCATGTTGGCTGTTCCGGTAAACATCCGTGGCCAGCTGGACGCCATCGCTTAGAGTCACCATGTACTCCTGGATTTCCACGGCAACTTCTGGAATTGGTGTCATATCACCAGTTCGGATCGACAAGGCTCACTCTTTTCGCGTTCAATGCCGATCAAAATTGCGGGCTTGACCGGCGGCTAATTATCTACAATCGAAGATATCCGTCGTCGAGGTAGTCCATGAGACAATTGGCGCAAGTTAGCCAAATGTTTGTTGTGTACAGGGTCTGGGGAGGGAAAAATGGCTATTGCCTTGCAGTTTTCGGGCTTCAACCCCAGTGACCTCAAAGTGGCGAGTTCACCGCTGGCTGAGTTGATGGCCCTGCTGCATGTATGGGCCGAGCCCGATCACCACCTTGAATTCTCCGATGCTGTCCAGGCCCTCGCCAGCGGCGCGGATGAACCCCTGATCAGCGAATTCCAAGCGCTTTCACCGTTGTGGGCACGATTCAGGGCTCGATTCTTTTTCCCGCTGAGTTTGCAGCCCGGTTCCCTGTTCGATCGCGAGCTAGCCGCTTTGGCAGCAATGCCGGTGAGTGCCTTCGCTGGAATGGCAGCTGAGGCGCTGAGGGGGTTCAGCCAAGTGCAAACTATAGCCATCGATGTGCTCAGTGATAGCCAGGCCCAGCAGGAATTTCTGGATTCCTGTCGGTCACGCTCTGCGAGCCGCTTTGAACTGGCGGAACAATTGGTTAATGATCCGCAAAAATTCAGGAGCCGGATTATTCGGTTCTGCATCGAATGCTGGAACTCTTTCTTCGCGGCGGAGTGGGAGAACTTATACCAGGAGGCAAGTGGTTCCGCCGCTCAACTGACAATGAAGTTTAAGCGCTCTGAGCCGACCTCTGTGATTGCAGAAGTAGGCGCCACAGCGAAAGCTTTCCCTGGCGTTGCTTAGGTGCGTTTCGATAAACTCCAGCAACGCAGCGTGCCCTTGGCGCACAGGGAACTTCTGATGATCCCGTCGAAATGGATTGGGAATCATCTTACGGTCAAGGATCACCCCGGCTACCCGGTAATTGTCCACTTCCCGATGCAACGGGACAGGGATCCTATTCTCAAGATCACGCAGGTCCGCGAGCGGCTCCGAGCGTTGAGCGCCGATTCCCGGATGGAATTGTTCCGCCATATTTCGGCTGAACCAATGACGACGTCGGAACTTGCATCGCGCATGGGACAACCCGCGGCGCAGATCTCCCGTTCCTTGCGGGTTCTGCGGGAGGCTGACCTCGTTGTTTCGGAGCGCAAGGGGAAACTTGTGTATCACCGGATTGACACCAAGACGGTCCTCAGCCTTGGACCGGATCTCTTGTCCACACTGACTCGGTGACCGGCGGCCGGGCAAAATGCCATGGCCAAAGGGCGGCTAACGATTGTCTGAAATTGGTTAATCATCCTCATATAGCTCAACATCTGTAATAGAAATCACTAGTGGGCGATCCGCCCCATCGTTACCGAGCGCAATGGGAGCTTGGCACGGACCCGCTACTGGAGGAACCATGACTATCACTGAGTCCATAACCCGAAAAGAGCCGCTGGGAATCAGATTCCTGGCGCGACTCGAACGCGCGGGCAACGCCCTGCCGCATCCGTTTTGGCTGTTTTGGATCCTGTTCGCGGTTCTGGCTGTAGCCAGCTGGATACTTTCCCGTACAGGGGTCGAAGTTGTTGACCCAGCGACGGGCGAAACGGTGGGGGTCAATAGTGCGTTGTCGGTAGGTGCCATACGGGATCTGCTAACTGGCGCGGAAGAATCGTTCGTCACCTTCGGTCCGCTGGGCACAGTGCTGATCGTGATGCTAGGTGTCGCTGTTGCCGACAGGTCCGGACTCTTCGAAGTGATGGCACGACGTGCATTGAGTAACGTGTCGCCGCGGTACGTCGTCTTCGCCGTGGCATTAGGCGGTGCCTTATCCAAGTTCCTCTCGGACTCCGCTTATGTAGTACTGATTCCCTTGGGTGCGGTGGCTTTTAAAGCGGTGGGCCGCTCTCCGATGCTTGGCATGATCGTCGCGTTCGTATCGATTAATGCAGCCGGCGATGCCAATCCGTTGATTGCACCCGGCGACGTGGTATTCGCCAAAGTGGCAACGGAAGCCGCACAAATCATCGACCCGGCAACTACTGTTCGTGCGACGGATAATATGTACTTCACCACGGTTTCGGCCTTGGTCTTGGCGGTCACGGTCACCGTGGTTACGGAGCTGATTCTGAAACGGCGGGAAGGGACGCTTATCGTCGAAGCTACCGAGGTGCCGCCAGGCGACAGCCGGGCAGCGGGACTGCGCCTGACCGATGTGGCCGAGCGTCGTGGCCTTCGCACCACTGGTGTGGTGGCATTGGTTTTCGTGGCCGTGCTGGCTGTGGCAGTAGCGATTCCGGCGTCACCGCTGCGAGGCGAGAACGGCGAGTTCCTTGAGTCGCCATTCTTGAACGGAATAGCATTCTTCCTGTCCTTGTTCTTCCTGGCCATCGGGACAGCTTTTGCCAAGAGCTCTGGTCAGCTGGCGTCCAATGCGGACATTCCCCAGTTCATGGCCGACGGAGTACGTGCCATCGCGCCATTGATTGTCCTGTTCTTCGCGGTGTCGCAATTCCTGGCCCTGTTCAAGTACACGAAAATCAGCACCGTGGTCGCAGTAATGGGCTCCGATACGATCAAGGGGCTGGGGATCAACACGGTCGGGCTGTTCCTGATCGTCGTGTTGGGCGTTGCGACCTTGAACCTGCTGATTACTTCAGGGCAAGCGTTGTGGGCACTGGTGGCACCGGTAATCGTCCCCATGATGATGCTATTGGGCACCAATCCGGCGACGACCATGGCGCTTTATCGGATTGCGGATTCCTGCACCAATTCCATTACTCCGATGAGTACCAGTTTCGTGCTCTGCGTTGGGTATCTGCAGACCTTGAACAAGAAGGCCGGCATAGGAACATTGATCTCCTTTACCCTGCCTTGCGCCGTGATCATGTTCGTGGTTTGGCTGGCACTTTTCTTGGCATGGTGGGCGCTGGGCATCCCGTTGGGCCCGGGTGCCCCCGTTCGCTAATACAGGGGCATGGAATTGCAGCGCTGAGAAGCAAATTCGAATTGAAGCTGCTACGGATGCCCAGTATTAAAAAGTTCCGCCCCGGATTGCTCCGGGGCGGAACTCGTTTAAGCCGTCGTTCGGGAAGCTTGCGCCACCGGATTACTTCTTCAAGTGGTCAACCAGCTGCGAAGCGATGCCATTGTAGCTGCCCGGGGTCAGCGACTGCAGGCGGGTTTCGGCTTCAGCCGACAGGCCCAGTTCGCCAACGAATTCCTTCAGGCGGGCCGCATCCACGCGGTGGCCGCGGGTCAGGTCCTTCAGGCGCTCGTACGGGTTATCCATGCCTTCGACACCGGCGATAGCCTCGGCGCGCATGACCATCTGGATGGCCTCTGCAAGGACCTCCCAGTTGTGGTCCAAGTCGTCAGCCAGCACGGCTTCGGCGACAGACAGTCGATCCAAGCCCTTGGCAACGTTGGAGATCGCCAAAACCGAGTGGCCGATAGCGGTACCGATGTTGCGCTGCGAAGAGGAGTCGGTCAGGTCGCGCTGCCAGCGGCTGGTGACCAGGGTGGAACCCAGGGTGTTCAGCAGGCCGTTGGAGATCTCCAGGTTAGCTTCAGCGTTCTCGAAGCGGATCGGGTTGACCTTGTGCGGCATGGTCGAGGATCCGGTGGCGCCGGCCACTGGGATCTGCGCGAAGTAGCCGATGGAGATGTAGCTCCAGACATCGGTGCACAGGTTGTGCAGAATGCTGTTGAAGCGTGCAATGTCTGCGTAGACCTCTGCCTGCCAGTCGTGGGATTCGATCTGGGTGGTCAGCGGGTTCCAGGTCAGGCCCAGGTGCTCAACGAAACCCTTGGAGATCTGCTGCCAGTCAGCGGTAGGGACCGAAGCGTAGTGGGCAGCATAGGTGCCGGTAGCGCCGTTGATCTTGCCCAGGTACTCGGTCTTCTCGACGCGGTCCAGCTGGCGGGTCAGGCGCCACGCCAGAACTGCCAGTTCCTTGCCCAAGGTAGTTGGGGTGGCTGGCTGGCCGTGGGTGCGCGAGAGCATCGGCACGTCGCGGGAGTCCTCGGCCATCTTGGCCAGCTGTGCCACCAGGTCGCGGGCTGCCGGCAGCCATACCTGCTGCACGCCACCCTGGACGCCCAGAGCGTAGGACAGATTGTTGATGTCTTCAGAGGTGCAACCGAAATGCACCAGCGGCTTGAGGTTGCCAATGCCGATCGCTTCCAGGCGGTTAGCGATGTAGTACTCGACAGCCTTCACATCGTGAACGGTGACAGCTTCGATCTCTGCCAGTTCCTTCACGGAATCAGCGTTGAAATCGGTGACGATCTTGCGCAGTGCTGCCTTCTGTTCCGCAGAAAGCGGGGAGGTGCCTGGAAGAACGGAGTTATCGGTCAAGTGGATCAGCCATTCAATTTCAACGTGAACGCGATCGCGGTTCAAAGCCGCTTCGGAAAGGTAGTCGACCAGCGGTGCCACGGCGCTGCGGTAGCGTCCGTCGAGGGCAGTCAAAGCCAGTGGTTCATTAGCAAGGGAAGTGCGCGCAATCTCAGCCATACTCATATTCTTCCATCCTCGGCGCTACATCACATCTTTTACTTCACTGCTGTTTCCACAACCGGTCGCCAAACGTGCTGGTGCCCCATTGTTGCTGTCCATGATGGTGGACAAATTCTCAAGGATGCGGAGCAAGGAAATGATGTTTCAAGCGACGCTGCTGACGGTGGCAAGTCAGCTCGATGACGCCCAGAAAACCACTAAGTTTGCCATCGCACAGTTGGGTTCAATCCGGGCATTGACTTGGAATTCAAAGGCTGGCAAGGCGTTTCTAGACAATGTTGAGGAGCTGAGCCAGCGACTGGAAATGCTCAATGGCGAGCTGAACAACGCTGAAGAGTACTTGGGGGTTGCCATGCGTGAGATCCAAAACCTCGAAGCGCAAATCATGAACCAGAGAATGGCCTCGTAGCCATGGGATATGAAGTCAATTACAACGAGCCGGATTACGCCCAGGCAGGGGAAATCTGCCAGCGGGTTGCTCGCGACATCAATGGCATATCCGACGCTTTACTCAGGGCCGCGCACGCTGCGGACAGTTGCCAGGGGGACCTGAATCTGCAGTGCATGGCGGCAGGCATTGAAGCCAGGGGCTATGGCATCGGGCATCTAGGCGATTTGATCAGAGACAGCTATCAGCAGGCCAGGGAAGGCGAAATCACAGCGTTCGAACTTACCGGAAAGGTCTCTGCGGCCATGCGGAATTATGAGGTTGCCGAAGCCGCAGTTGAACGGATGATGCTCGTAAGCACCAGCGCAGTACTGGTCGGGGACTTCATATCCAAGACCCGCGATAACGGCTGGCGTCCGCCGAGGGAAAGCATGGAGACCTTTTTGCGCTTGCTGATGTCCTACATCCCGCACTGGCCCTTGGCGCCGAATATGACCTTGACCGAGCAAATCGAAGGTACCGCCAAGTCGCTGTCGCGGATTATGCGGCTGCTGGGGTCAAACCGGAATACCGAAATAGAGCTCGCAGGGCAAGATCCAGCTCAGACGGTTGAACTGGATGGCAAGATGAGAAGCTATTTCCAGCTGCACGAAAAGCTGGAGGGCGAAGGCACGGAGAACAACGGAAAGATCATGATCGTCGAAGCTGACGATGATACTTATATCGCGCTCTTTCCGGGGACGCAGGATGACGCCGAAGTTCCTTCGCCTTTCGGCCCGGAAGGCATCGCTGACGGCTTCGGGGTGGAATCCGAGAATTTTGTGGAACCGCTCGATGAAGCATTAAGGCTCAGCGGAGCGAAAGAGGGCGATGAAGTAATCCTCTCCGGCTACTCGCAAGGAGGCATTCACGTAGCCCAGCTGACGAAGAACAAGTTCTTGAAGCGCAAGTACAAGCTGAACAAGGTGCTGACCCTTGGTTCTCCCGTCGGCACTATTGATCTGCCAGAGGATATCCGCAGCCTATCCGTAGAAGACCGAAAAGATATGGTGCCCGGCACCGATGGCGGACCCAATCCCCGCAAGGGCGAGCATTACACCACCACTTTCCCAGGTCCGCGCGAGCACATGCAGGACATCTTGCCCGAAGACGGGCTCTTTGGCCCGTCGCATCATCTCAAGAATTACGGTGACCACCTCCTGGAACTCGATGAGGACCCGAAACTGGAAATCAGAGAGCATCTGAAGCAGTTCTACCTTCCCGAATCCCCGCTGAAAATCCGCATGTTCAAGCTGGAGCGCAAGCAAAAAGAACGTCCGCCCTTGAAGGAAGAAGACAAGGAGCGGCTCAAGCACATGGCACCACGCCACTAAAGCGCTCAAGAACTGCAACCAGCCGGCCGGATCAGCATCACCGGGTATCACCGTGCTGATGAATGGTGCTGTGGATCAGGGCAGAAGATGGGACGCTGATCGGGGGCGGCGAATCGGATACTAACGAAAGAGGACGGCACCTGTCGGATGCCGTCCTCTTCTTGTACTGCGTCGAATACCGCTTACTCGTTCTCGCTCTTGACGAACAATCCGAGGACCGCAGAGACGATGGAGATGATAATCGTGCCGGCGATGGCATCCCACCAGAACTGCTCGATGACCAGTTCAATCGGGGTGAAGGTCGTCAGCCATGAAGTCAGCAGGAGCATCAGGGCGTTAATCACGATAGTGAACAAGCCCAAGGTGAGGCAGGTGATTGGCAAGGAGAACAGCTTGACGATCGGACGGACCAAGGCGTTGACCAATCCGAAGATTGCGCCAACCGCCAAATAGGCGATGACCGTGCTTACTGCACCTTCGCCGGCCGCGACGATCTTGAGGCCGGGCACAATCCAGACGGCGGCGGCGAGGGCAAGCGCATTGACGATGACTCGAATCAGAAAGCTCATGCCTTAACTTTGGCATAGAAATCTGGGATTAGGATGAACCGGAGATATCGCTAAACCCTTAGTGAGGGCTAGGCTTTGAGGTATGACTGAGAACCCGGTGACCCAAGATCAGGTGCAGCCACGCTCTGTAGTTGCACGTTTGCCCAAATACGCTGCGGGCAAGCCGCCTGCCCCTATTGAAGGCGCGAGAGCTTACAAGCTGTCATCGAATGAAATTCCCTTCGGTCCCTTGGACGCTGTGCATCGGGCGGTCGTGGAGCAGTCCAGCCTGAATCGCTACCCTGATCCGCTATCGACCAAGCTGCGCGAAGCACTTTCCGAGTACTTGGACGTTCCTGCGGAAGACATCGTGACCGGGGCCGGTTCCCTTGGCGCGTTGGTGCAGATCCTGAACGCCTTCGCGGGCCAGAACGAAGACGGCATCCAGGATGAAGTCATCTATGCGTGGCGTTCCTTCGAGGCCTACCCAATCCTCGTGCAGACTGCCGGTGCGCTGCCCGTTGAAATCCCGTTGCTGGAAGACGGGCGCCACGATCTGGAATCCATGATCGCAGCGGTGAACGAGAATACTTCAGTCATCTTGCTGTGCACACCGAATAACCCCACCGGTCCGGTACTCAGCCAGGCCGAAGTCGATGACTTCCTGGCACGGGTTCCGAAGAACGTGCTGGTTGTCCTGGATGAGGCCTACACCGAGTTCGTCCGCGACGAGAAATCGGTGGATGGCATCCATACCTACAACGAGAACGAAAATGTGGTTCTCCTGCGCACTTTCTCGAAGGCTCACGGCCTGGCGAATCTCAGGGTGGGCTACTCGGTGGCTCACCCGGAGATCACCGATAACATCCGCGTAGTGGCCACCCCGTTTGCCGTCTCCAGCGTGGCCGAGGATGCCGCGGTCGCTTCGCTGGCCCACATCGACCAGGTGCTTGAGCGCGTTGAGGGCTTGGTCATGGAACGCGAACGAGTTGCCTCGGCCCTGTCCGGGCAGGGCTGGAAGATTCCTTCCACCCAGGCGAACTTCGTCTGGCTTCCGCTGGGCGAAAATACCGATGAGTTCGTCGAGCGGGCAAACGCCGTGGCGCTGTCGGTGCGCGGCTTCTCGAACGAAGGAGTGCGCGTCTCCATCGGCGAAGTTGAAGCAAACGATCGTTTTATTGAACTGTGCAAGGAATCACTAGACCTGGCATAGGGGCAACTGGTGCTGATTTCTCGCGTTTTAGCGGTCAGTGCCTATAGGCTTAGAAATTAGACAAGCCGTATATGTCCCATGCGGAATGTATTCCGTGTGGGGCATATTTATGACCGAAGGATGATAAATGACGCGTGCTGCGACCGAGGCGACGGAGCCGGATCTGATTCAGATCCTGACTCCGGACGGCCAGCGTCAGTCCCATGGAACGTACGATGCGTATCTGGGTGACGTTGATGATGACATGCTTCGCGGCTTCTACCGCGACATGGCATTGACCCGTCGATTCGACCAAGAGGCCACAGCATTGCAGCGCCAGGGCCAGTTGTGCCTCTGGGTTCCGCTGCGCGGGCAGGAAGCGGCGCAGATCGGTTCCGGCCGTGCCACCCGCCGAAGCGACTACATCTTCCCCACCTACCGCGAGCACGGTGTGGCACTGACCCGCGATGTCTCCTTCTCCGAAATGCTGCGCCTGTTCCGCGGCATCTCCGGAGGCGGCTGGGATCCCCGGGAAAACAACTTCCACATGTACACCATGGTGCTTGCAGCGCAGATGCCGCATGCCGCCGGTTATGCAATGGCTTTGAACATGGAACAGCGCGGCTGGGATGAAGCCCGTCGCGCCAAGGAGGGCAACGCCGTAGTCGCCTACTTCGGCGATGGCTCCTCCACCGAGGGCGAAACCCATGAGTCCATGGTCTTCGCCAGCTCCTTCAACGCACCGGTGGTCTACTTCTGCCAGAACAACCAGTGGGCGATCTCCGTTCCTTTCGAGGTCCAGTCCAAGGTGCCGCTGGTCAACCGCGCCGCAGGCTACGGCATGCCGGGAGTGCGCGTGGATGGCAACGACGTGCTGGCCGTTCTGGCGGTCACCCGCTGGGCGCTGGAACACGCACGCAGCGGCAAGGGCCCGGTCCTCATCGAGGCCGTCACCTACCGCCTCGGCGCGCATACCACCGCCGATGATCCAACCAAATACCGCATGAGCGAAGAAGAGGCCCAGTGGGCCCCGAAGGACCCGCTGATCCGCCTGGAAACCTACCTGCGCGAGAACAACCTGGTTGACGACGCCTACTTCGAGCAGCTGGCCGCCGACGCTGATGCGATGGCTGCCAAGGTCCGCGAAGACGCCATGGCCTTCCCTGTCCCGCCGCTGGCCAAGTCCTTCGAGCAGGTCTACGCCGAAGCGCATCCACTGATCCAGGAAGAACTGGCCTGGCATCTGGAATACGAAGCAGGATTCGCCGATGCGGCTGAGGGAGAGCACTAAATGACCACCACAATGACCCTGGCCAAGGCCATTACCAGCGGCCTGGACAAGGTGCTGGAGTCCAATGGCAAGTCTCTGCTGATGGGCGAGGACATCGGGCGCCTCGGTGGCGTCTACCGCATCACCGACGGGCTGATCGACAAGTATGGCGAGCACCGCGTCATCGACTCGCCGCTGGGCGAGGCCGGCATCGTCGGCACCGCCGTGGGCATGGCCCTGCGCGGCTTCAGCCCGCTGGTGGAAATCCAGTTCGACGGCTTCGTCTTCCCGGCTTTCAGCCAGATCACCACCCAGCTGGCCAAGATGCACGCCCGCTCCGAGGGGCGTCTGACCACGCCTGTAGTCATCCGCATCCCTTACGGCGGCGGCATCGGCTCCATCGAGCACCACTCCGAATCCCCGGAGGCGCTGTTCGCCCACACCGCGGGCCTGCGCATCATCACCCCGTCCAACGCGCATGACGCCTACTGGATGATCCAGCAGGCAGCCAGCTGCCAGGACCCGGTGATCTTCTTCGAGCCCAAGCGCCGCTACTGGCTCAAGGGCGAGGTCGATACCGAAACCCCGGCGCTGGATGCCTTCAAGGCGCAGGTGGTCCGCCCGGGCACCGACGCGACCATCGTCGCCTACGGCCCGCTGGTGCCGATCGCCCTGGCTGCCGCTGATGCCGCGCTGGAAGATGGCCGGTCCATCGAGGTCATCGACCTGCGCTCGCTGTCGCCGATCGATTTCGACACCATTACCGAATCGGTGCAGAAGACCGGCCGGCTGATTGTCACCCACGAAGCGCCGACCTTCGGCGGCCTGGGCGGCGAAATCGCGGCCCGCATCACCGAGCGCGCCTTCCTCTCGCTGGAAGCCCCAGTGCTGCGCGTGGGCGGATTCCACATGCCTTACCCGATTTCCAAGGTGGAGTCCCAGTACCTGCCGGATATCGACAAGTTGCTTGAAGCCCTCGACCGGTCTTTCGCTTACTAAGCGGAATCCAAGGAGTAGTAATGACAGTCTTTAATCTCCCCGATGTGGGCGAAGGCCTGACCGAAGCGGATATCGCCTCCTGGAAGGTCAAGGTGGGCGACACCGTTGAGGTCAACCAGATTTTCGTGGAAATCGAAACCGCGAAGTCGCTGGTCGAGCTGCCCTGCCCCTTCGCCGGGGTGGTCACCGCATTGCACGCGGCCGAGGGCGATACCGTACTCGTGGACAACCCGCTGATCACCATCGATGAAGAAGGCAACGCGGCACCTCCAACCGGCGTGCCCGAAGCAGCCGAAGCCCTGAGCACCGCCGCACCGCAGGCCTCGGAGGAACCCGGCCCGCTGGTCGGATCGGGCCCCACCGCTGATGCCTCGGTGCGCCGGGCACGCACCACCCGCCCCGCTCCTTCGGCGGCCGGTGCGCGAACCGCAGCGGTGCGCGCCTCCGGCTCCGCCTTGGCCGAGACCATCTCGCGCCGCGCGCAGTCCCTGGGTACCGCGGTGACCCGCGAAGTCGACCGCCGCAAGCCTGCGGTGGCGAGCTTCGTGGACCGCGTGCTGGCCAAGCCGCCGGTACGCCGGCTGGCCAAGGAGCTGGGCATCGACATCAACGACGTGGTGGGCACCGGCAACCAGGGCGAGATCACCCGCGAAGACGTCAATAGCTACCAGGCCCAGCGCGAAGCCGAGCATGCAGCGGCGCCAACCTATTGGGCCCACGGCCAGCTGGCCGATGCCCGCGTGGAACGCACCCCGGTGCGCGGCGTGCGCAAAGCCACCGCCAAGGCCATGGTCGACTCGGCCTTCACCGCACCGCATGTCTCGATCTTCGTGGATGTGGATGCCAGCCGAACCATGGAATACGTGCAGCGCCTGAAGAAGTCCCGCGACTTCGAGGGCATCAAGGTCTCGCCGCTGCTGGTGCTGGCCCGTGCCGTGATCTGGGCGGCGGCCCGCAACCCTTCGGTGAACGCCAGCTGGGTGGAAACCGCAAACGGCGCCGAGATCCACCAGAAGCGCTTCATGAACCTGGGCATCGCCGCAGCCACCCCGCGTGGCCTGCTGGTGCCGAATATCAAGGACGCCCAGAACCTGAACATGAAGGAACTGGCCATCGCCCTGAATGATCTGGCCACCACCGCTCGTGCCGGCAAGACCCGTCCAGAGGACATGCGCGACGGCTCGCTGAGCATCACCAACATCGGTGCGCTGGGAATCGACACGGGTACCCCGATCATCAACCCGGGCGAAGTAGCCATCGTTGCATTCGGCACGATCCGCCAGAAGCCATGGGTCATCGACGGCGAAGTGGTCCCGCGCTGGATCACCACCCTGGGCGGCTCCTTCGACCACCGCGTGGTGGATGGCGACCTCTCGGCCCGCTTCATGGCCGACGTGGCGTCGATCCTGCAGGAACCGGCGATGCTGCTGGACTAGGCGACTGAGGCGGACACCCCAAGGAAAACTCCTGAAAAAGTTTTCCTTGGGGTGTCACAGTTTAAGCTCCGGATCCGACGTACTTTTGAAGGGCAGCACACTGCCCGGGAAACGACGAAGAAACTGGAGCAAAGCATGCGCATGAATTTGGGCAAGACCCACAAGAAGGGCTACGCCGCGGTACTGGGACTGGAAGCCTATGCCGGCCAATCGCTGCCCAAGGAACTATACGAACTGGTTAAGCTGCGCGCCTCGATCATCAACGGCTGCTCCTTCTGCACCGACATGCACTCCCATGACGCACTGGAGATGGGGATTTCCGCCGCGAAGCTCTTTGCCGTGGCCGCCTACAACGATTCGCCATTATTCAGCGATGCCGAACGTGCCGCACTGCGGTTGACCGACGCGGTCACCCGGCTGGACCCGCAGCACGGGGTGAGTGACGAGGTGTGGAACAGCGCCGCTGAAGAATTCAGCGAAGAAGAGATGGGCAACCTGATCCTGGCCATCGCCACGATCAATGTCTGGAACCGCATCGCTATCACCACCCAGCTAGAACCCCCGGTGCGCTGATAGTGCCAGGACCCGCAGGTAGAATCAGGCGCGTGGAAGAACCAAGGGAATCTGCCGCACTCGGGCAGTGGAACTCGCAGCGGCGCCGGCTGACGGTCCTGGCCTACAACATGCTCGGAGCCTGGGCGCAGGCCGAAGACGTCGTCAGCGAAGTGGGCGAGAATCTGCTCAAGCTCGATCCAGCGGCCGCGCAGCAGGTGCGCAATTGGCCGGCGTACCTCACCACGCTGACCACGCGCCGGGCCATTGACGTCCTGCGCTCGGCGCAGCACCAGCGGACAGAGTATGCCGGTTCATGGCTACCCGAGCCGGTGGACCAGCAGGAGCTTCCCGAGGATGCAGCCGTCACCGCGTCGATGCTGCGCCTGGGCGTGCTCTTCCTGCTCGAAGAACTCTCGGCCCCATCCCGAGCAGCCTACGTTCTGCACCATGCGCTGGGGTATACCTCGGTGCGCATTGCCGAGGTTCTGGAGATCTCGCCTGCGGCGGCACGGCAGCTGCTGAGCCGGGCCAGCCGGAAACTCGGGCAGGCCCGGGCGCCAAGCAGGGAATCGGGTCAATTGTCAGCCCTGCTCTCGAAGATCGTTGAGGCCATCCGCGCGGCTGATGCCGGGGAACTGGTCAGCTTGCTGGCCGAGGACGCGGTGCTCTACTCCGATGGCGGCGGCAAGGTCAGGGCCGCGTTGAACCCGGTGATCGGAGCGCATCGCATCGCCCGCTTCCTGATGGGCGTGGAGCGGAAGAATCCCGGGCGAACCGTCTTCATGGGCCGAGTCAATGGGGAGCCTGCGTTGCTCTTCAGGCTGGCGGACCGGCAGGACGTGGTCGCGATCGAAGTGGCCGAGGGATCCATCCGAACGATCTTGCAGGTTTCGAATCCGGACAAGCTCTGGCAGGTGGGGAGCAGGTGGGATCCGCTGACCGGGTAGATGCGTGCTGTTCCACGTGAAGCCAGATTAGTCGAACCCCTGTTGATACAGTAGTTTCCATGACTCGTCCCCGCCGCCTCGGACCGCCGGTACCACGCAGGGCCCTGCTGGCAAGCATGCTCGCGGTCTGCCTCGGACTTGGCCTCGGCGCGGGCAGCATCCCGTCCTTGACAAGCGCGCAAGCCGCCCAATTAGAGGCGCCATCGCCGGCACCGGTCTACCCCTCGGCGACACCCGGCGGGGATTCCGAAGACGAAGGCACCGTCCGCATTCCTTCGGTGAGCTCCCAAGAGGGGAACTTCTATCTGGCGGTCACCGACGCGGCGCTCGATGATGTGGATTCAGAAAGAATCATGGATCAGGTCCGGGCGGCTGTCGATGGCCAAGATGCGAAAATCCTGCTCGGGGTGGACCAGGAACCCAACAATCTCAAGGGCGCCGGGCAGCTGGTGCGCGGGATGCTGATGTTCGGCGACAGCGACGCGCTGAGCGATGACTGGCTGGAGAACGGAAAGACCCTGGGCTATGTCGGGGAAGGCTGGATCGCCATCGGCGTGATGCTTCCCGAGAAAGCCGGGGATCCGGTGGAAATCGCCGTGGTTCCCGGGCGCGACGTGCGCGAAACCGCACCGGGAAGCCAGCAGCGGATCCTGGAGGCAGGGCAGGGCGAGTTCGCCGCCGGGGATTACACCGCGGGGATCACCGCCGTCGCGCTGGCCACCACCCAGCAGCTGCAGGCACCGCCGGACCGGACACTGGCCAAGGTGATCGCCGTGGGCGCGCTCGCCGCCGCCGTTGCGTTCCTGCTCGCATGGGCCTGGCGTGCCAAGCGCCGCAAGGCCCGGCAGGCAGCCGCCGCCGATCGCAACAAGCAGGCCGAGCTGCTCGAATCACGGATCCAGCGGGCAAGCATTTACCTGGACCGCCATCCGGTGCCCGATCCCGGCCTGACGCGGGAGAGCCGCTTGGCGCAGGTCATGGCAGAACTTGAAAGGCAACGGGCCGGCTCCCAGCCAGGGGCCTGGCGCGCATTGGGTATGGCCCCGGATTCCCTGCAGCCGCAGCAGGTCTCCGAAGCGCAGCTGGCCCAGCTGCGCGACCGCGAGCACGAGCTCTCGCTGCTGCGCGGAGCGGTGCAGCTGGCCCACGCCTTCACGGCACGGCCACGGGATTCGCGCGAGTCCTGGAACCGGATTTTCGAATACCACCGTGCGCGGCTGGAGGACCTGGCGCTGTTCCTCGATCTTCCCGGTGCCGGGCAACTGGCTTGCGCGCAGGCCGCGCGCACCGTGATCATCACGCATACCGATGAGCTGCAGCTGCTGCACACCCGCCTGAGCCGCAGGAGTAGCGGCGCGGATACGGCCCCGGGGATCCTGGACAGGCTGTGGGAACTGCGCGACGAACTCGATGGCGTCTTGCACGATGCACTGGCCCAAGCCGGCCAGGCGAGGCTGAAGATTCCCCACGGCCTGGGCGAGTCGATGGAAAGCGCGCAGCGGAAAACCGATCCGATGGAGGACGATCCCATCGCGGTGCTCCGGAATTTCGCGCCAGGAAGCGGGACCCGCTGATGCCGGCCCGCTTGATGCACGATTCCACCGGGCGGCGGTTGCACCGCCCCTTCCATTGGACTGCCATCGCCGCCATCATCATGGCGCTGGTGACCACCGCGCTGGGCGTGCGCGCGGTGCTGGCCGTGCAGGCAGCCAACGTCCCGGACCCCTACGAGGTCCAGGTGGTGGTCCGCGGCGATAACGGCTTCAACATCACCCAGCAGGCGGTGGACGCCGAGCTGGCCCGGCACCCGGTGCGTGCCACGGCCCCGCTGGAGCTGGTCATCACCGACCGCTGGCTCACGGGTGATGAACTGTTGCGCGGGCAGGTGCCGGAAAACCAGATCATCGTCTCGACCAGGATGGAGAACAGGGATCCCGGGCTAAGCGACGCTGATCAGCGCTTCGCCGGGGTGGGCCTGGACCGCAGCCTTGCAGCATCCGACGACGCGCATACCGACCTGCGCTTCGACATCGAGCACGCCTTCACCAAGAACGTTTCGGTAGGCCATGGGCCCAAGGCGGCGGTGGCCGCCGCGCATACTGCCGCCGTGCTGCTGGACGATTCGCCCAGCAGCTCGGCGATCTTCTGGTTCGCGGCCGTGGGTGCGAGCGCCATGCTCACCGCCGCGTTCCTGGCCAGCGCCCTGCGCTACCGCTCGCGGTGGGCATCGCGCCACCGGCGGCTGGCCGCGGCGCAGCGCAAGCTGGCCCGCGTGCTCCTTGACCTCGAAGCACTGGAAGCGACCTACCAGGCCACCGAGCAATCGCGCCGTCCTGCCGGCTTCACCAAGGCGTGGCGGCAGCTCGAATCCCTGTCCCTGGATGCCGCCCGCCGCGAAGCGCCCTTGGTGCGCTCGCTGTTCACCCGGGCTGAATGCCTGGAGCAGAGCACCGGGCAGCAGCTGGCGGCCTTCGAGGCCGACACGCGCAAGCTGACGGAACTGGCCGACTCGCTGATGGGCGCCGGCTCGGTGCATGCGCACCTGGCTGGCACCGGATCCACCTTCGACAAGCTCAGCAGCCCGATCAACGATGCGGCCACGGCGCTGCTGATCCGGCTGGACACCGCCCCGGGCACCATGGTGGCCGGCAAGGACCTGGCGGATTTCCGCAGTGCCCTCGGCGAACTGCTCAATGCCGCCCATGGCGATACCAGCCAGCGCACCGCCATCGAGCGCTGGGCCGAGGCCGAACGGCGGCTGGCGAAGCTCGCCGGGAAGATCGCTGCCCGGCTGCGCCGGTATCCGCGGGGCCTGCAGCAGCCGGTGCCCCAGATCGGCGCCCAGCACAATGAGCTGCGCTCCAGCCTGGGCTTGCCGCCGGTATCCAAGCAGGGTGCGCTGGCGCAGATCGCCACGGCGAACTCGCTGGCACGCGGGATTCTCGGCGATACGCTTCAGACCGACCACGAGGCAGACGGCATGCCGCGCGAGCCCGGTGCTTGGCGGCGCGCGCTGGCCAAGTTCGCCGGCACCGTGGGCACCCAGGGCGATGAACCGCCCAAGCTGCGCCGGGCGTGGACGGCGGGGCTGCTCTCTGCCCTGCTGCTGGGCAGCCTGATCGCCGCGGGGCTCATCGTGTCGTCGGTAGCCAACGAGCCCGGGCGCACCCATGAGGGGTCCGGACGGGGGATGGAACTTGACATCGATGACCAGGGAAAGCTGGTCGACGAGGCCGAGATCCGCCGGTACATGGAAGAGGACTTCGACACCCCGCAGCAGATCCTGGTTGCGGTGCGCGATGCCGAAGCTTACCTGGAACTCAAGCACTTCGACGGCTCGGAATACCGTGATTCGACGCCCGAGAGCGTGCGCACAGCGATCTTGCGGATCAAGGACGAATACTCCGATCGCGCGGATCCGGCCAACGGCGAGCTGCCCGAGGACCTGACGATCATCCCGCTGCTGATCACCGACGAGGGCAAGGGAATCGTCCCCGGGCTGATCTCGGGGGCAGTCATCAGCGGCACCGCCTCCTGGGGCACGACCGGCGGGTGGGAGCATGGAAGCATCTACGAGTCGAACTATCCGGCCATGGAAGCTGCCAGCGCGGCCGAGGACTTCGCCGTGGTGCTCAAGCAGGCCGGGTACGAGCAGCCGGACTACAGCACCTCGCTGCTGTACTGGATGCTCGTGTTCATGCTGTTCTTCACGGTGGTCAACGTGGTCCAGGTCCTCCAGTACCTGCTCGGGGCGACGTCGCAGCTGACCCGGTTCTCCCGCGGCTCGCGGTCCGTCCAGCATTCGCGCCGGCAGCTGGAGGAGCTGGCCATGGGCTTGGAGGATTCGCAGATCAATGCGGTGGCCGTGCTCGGCGCGACCGCGGCCCCGAATGCGGACGAGGCAGGGCAGCGATTGTTCGAGCGGGCCTTGATGATGGCTTGGCGCGAAGCCCAGGAGTTATCCTCGATGACCCTGGGCCAGCGGCTTGCCGCAGGCTATGCCCAGCGTGCGGCGCATCTGGCCCGGCTGGTAGCGCTGCTGGGCGAACGCGATGCCGATGTGTCGCGGCGGGCCAAGGCGCTGGTGCTGGCCAGCCGCGGTGCCGGCGGGGATGCGCCGGCGGAAGTCCAGCTGCCGGGGCGGCAATGACTCCGCCCCGGCAGTCCGGCACTGCGCGGTTCTAGCCCAGCAGCTCGGGCAGTTCCTGCGGCGCGTTGCCCAGCACCTTCTGGGAGAGGAACTCGGTGACTACCTGGTACCAGATCTTGGCGTGCTGCGGGGACAGCACCCAGTGGTTCTCATCCGGGAAGTACAGGAACTGGTGCTCGGTGCTGCCGTCTTCCTTCTGGGGCAGCCCCGAATCGGCTAGCAGCTCGTACCACAGGCGCAGGCCCTCGCCGATGGGCACCCGGTAGTCCTTGTCGCCGTGGATGACCAGCATCGGGGTGACGATGCTGCCCACCGAATGATGCGGCGAGTTCTGCTCGCGCATTTCGGGGCTCATCTCGCGGGTCCAGTAGAACGCGGCGTCGGTGGTCTTGCCGAAGCCTTCCAGCGCCCACAGGCTGGCGTGGGTGACGATGGCCTTGAAGCGGTCGGTGTGCCCAGCCACCCAGTTGGCCATGTAGCCGCCGAAGGAGCCTCCCATGGCGGCGGTGCGGGTTTCATCGATGTCCGGCCGCGCCTCGGTGGCATCGGTGATGGCCAGCAGGTCCGTGTACGGTTCCTGGCCCCAGCGGCCCCAGCCGCGCTGGATGAACTCCTGGCCGTAGCCGGTGGACAGGGCCGGATCCGGCAGCAGCACGGCATAGCCCTGGGCCACCAGCAGCCACGGGCTCCAGCGCCAGCTCCAGGCATTCCACGAGCCCAGCGGCCCGCCGTGGATCCACAGCAGCAGCGGCGCCTTGTCGGCGGCAGAAGCGGTGGCGGGCAGGGCCAGCCAGGCGCGGATGTTCGACCCGTCTTCGGCGGTGGCTGAGACCTCGGTGAGCGTTCCGGGCAGGGTAGGGCGGGAGACCGGGGAGCGCAGTTCGGTCAAGGCCGCGAATTCGCCCTGCTCCAGGTCCCCGGTATGCGCCAGGTCGATGGCTACCGGTTCGGCCGGGTACAGGTAGCTGGAACGCAGCGCGTAGGCGGTACGCGAGTCGCTGCTGATGGCCAGATCGGTGTACGCGCCGTCATCGGTGAGCCGGGTGATCTTGTCGTTGTACAGGCTCAGATGGAAGACCGGGGCGTGGCCGTTGTCATCGGCGGTCAGCAGCAGCGAGCGCCCGTTGGGAACCCACTGCAGGTCATTGACCCAGCGGTCCCAGCCGGCGGCGATCCGGTGGGTGGCGCCGTCGGCCAGATCCATCAGCCACAACTCGAAGACCGGGGCGGTATCGGCGGTGGAACGCTCCCAGCGGGCGTAGGCCAGCTGGGTTGAATCCGGGCTGATCTTGCCCAGCGTATATTCGTACGTGTCGTCGGGGGCCAGCAGCATTTCGTGGGCGCCGGTGTGCAGGTCGATGCGCATCACTCCCGGGGCTGAGGAAGCCCGGCCTTCGGGAACCTGCCATTCGGTGACCAGGAAACTGCCATTGGAAGCAACGTCGTAGGAGGTATCCTCCAGATTCGCGCCGATGCCCGGGGTGAGGTCGGTGAGCTGGGTACTGGTGGCGTCCTGCAGGCCCGGCAGGGACCCGGTGTAGTAGTGCGGGGTGGACGGGCCCAGATCTTCGTCCCAGTAGCGGACCGGGTAGCCGGTGTGCAGGATCGCCGAGACCTTCTTGTCCTTGCGGCCGGTGCGCAGTGCCGCTTCGGCGTCCAGGTCCTTGGCGCGGGAGAAAGCCGAGGTGCGCAGCACGATGGTCTGCGGGGACTGCTGGCAGATCCGCAAGGACTGCACCCCGGCAGGGTGGGAAATCACCGAGCGGGCTTCGCCTCCTGCTACCGGCAGGATCCAGCCTTCGGCCTTGGCGTCTTCCTTCGACGAGCGCTTGGCCACGAAGAGCAGGTCGCCGTTGGCGGTGAACTGCGGTTGCGATTCGCCGTGCTCGCCGAACGTCAGCCTGCGTGCTGGTGCTTCGCCTTTGGGATCCAGCGACCAAAGGGCGCTTTCGTATTTCGTCCCGTCCTCGGAAAGTTCGCTGAGGGTGGTGACGAGCTTGGTGCCGTCGGGGGAGAGCGCCAGGCCGCCGAGGCGGCCCAGGCCGATAAATGAATCTAAATTATGAAATGAATGCTTAGAGTGTTCCACTTCACATATCTTGCCACTGTTCGCGGCTGGGCACTACCGGAAATCGAAAATTACCCGGCATCGGCAACAAGATCGGGACAACTTGCAACCAAGGCGTGATGCCGCCGCCATTGGAAAAACCTGCAATTGAGTGGAGGATGAATTCAATGGGGGAGCTCGCGATGTCAGCTGCATGACCGGATCATGGATCAAGGAGTTGGAAAAGATGAACCGTGCCAGAACCCGTCTCGGCGCGCTCCCGATGATGTGCGCAGCAGCCCTGATGCTGGCTGCCTGCCAGGGAGCCCAGCCGGACTCGACACCCAGCCAGGAACCTGCGCCAAGCGGCGCATCGCCATCGGCAAGTGCCAGCTCGCCGGAGGCTTCGAGTCCCGAATCCAGCCCATCGCCAGGCGCCGAAAGCCCGGATGCGCCAAGCACGGCGGCGCCCGAGCTGAGCCAGGAGCATGAAGTGCATGGCATCCAGTTCATGACCCCGGAGCAGTGGACCGCCACCGGGGATGACTGCGAGGGTGAATGCACCGAATGGGATGAATGGGAGATCAAGGACGCGCAGGGCAAGCATGTGCTCACGCTGATCCCCACCACGGCAACCTCGCCGGATGGGGACATGTCGCTGTACGAGCGGGAGCTACTGGAGCGCGAAGAGCTGCCGGACCCCGGAGCTGGCACCGGCTTCCATCCCGCCAGCTTCATTGCCGAGTTCTGGGAATCGACCAGCCAGGAGGATGGCGAGAAGGATTCCGGGTTCGATATTGCCCTGGTCGATGACCAAGTGCTCGCCCAGCGCAATGAGAACCCGGATCTGAACTTCTTCAAGGTCGGCGAGCAGTCGCCGATGATGTGGGTCGAAGAGGACTATCTGGAAGACCATGGCGTCCCGGATGACCCGGTGAAGCAACAGGCGCAGCAATTCCTGGATACCCAGGAATATGCGTTGGTGCGCGAAATCCTGCTCAGCGTCCAGCCGGCCAAGGGCTAGGCCAAGCCCGGCACGCAAGAAAGGACCGGCCCGGAAGCAGCTCGAGGCTGCTTCCGGGCCGGTCCCGGGATCCTGCTACCGCTGGTTGGCCGGCTGCTCGTTGTGCAGCCGCGCCTTGGCGATCTCGTTGATCCGTCCGCGGCACAAGTACCAGCCGCCGATGATCAACGGGATGATGACCACCAGCGAGGCAATGGTCCAGGTGCCGATGGGATTATCGAAGGCCATCATCACCAGCACCAGGGCCAGGAAGCCCAGGGTGACCCAGCCGGAGACCGGAGCCAGCGGCATCCGGAAGCCGGGGCGCTGCTGCTCGCCGCGCTTGGCGGACTTCACCAGCGCCATCTGGCACAGCACGATCATCCCCCAGGAGGCAATGATGCCGATGGCCGCGAAGTTCAGCACGATCTCGAAGGCCTTGGCCGGGACCACGGCGTTGAGCACCACGCCGAACACGGCCACCACAGCGGTGATCACGATGCCGCCGTAGGGAACCCCGGCCTTGTTCATCCGCCCGGCGAATTTCGGCGCCGAGCCGTTCAATGACATGGAGCGCATGATGCGCCCGGTGGAGTAGAGCCCGGCGTTCAGCGAGGACAGCGCCGCGGTGAGCACCACCAGGTTCATCACCACGTCCATGCCCTGCACGCCGATGGATCCGAAGAAGGTCACGAACGGCGATTCCCCGGCGCTGTACGCGGTGTAGGGCAGCAGCAGCGAGAGCAGCACCAGCGAGCCGACGTAGAATACGGCGATGCGGATGATCACGGTGTTGATCGCCTTGGGCATGACCTTTTCCGGATTCTCCGTTTCGCCCGCGGCGGTGCCGATCAGCTCGATGGAAGCATAGGAGAAGACCACGCCCTGCATCAGCACCAGCACCGGCAGCAGGCCATTGGGCAGCAGCCCGCCATTGGAGCTGAGCAGCGAGAAGCCGACCTCATGTCCTGCCAGCGGCGTGCCGAAGATGACGAAGTAGCAGCCAATGATCAGGAAGGCCACCAGGGCCACGACCTTGACCAGTGCGAACCAGAATTCCATCTCGCCGAAGGCCTTGACCGAGATCAGGTTCATGGCCAGCACCACGGCCAGCGCCAGCAGCGCCCAGAGCCACTGGGGCACCGAGCTGATCCACCCCACGTACTTGCCGAAGAAGCCCATGTACAGGGCCACCGCGGTGATATCGACAATGGCGGTCATTACCCAGTTCAACCAGTACAGCCAGCCGGTGGCGAAGGCCGCCTTCTCGCCGTAGAACTCGCGGGCGTAGGACACGAAGGAACCGGTGGACGGGCGGTGCATGACCAGTTCGCCCAGCGCCCGCAGGATCAGGAAGGCGAAGAAGCCGCAGACTGCGTAGCTGATGACAATGCCCGGTCCGGCTTCGGCCAACCGGCCGCCGGCACCCATGAACAGCCCGGTGCCGATGGCGCCGCCAATGGCGATCATCTGCATCTGCCGGGAGGACAGGCCCTTGTGGTAATCGTTGTCGCCGGCCGTCAGCGCGGCATCGGGGACGTGCGCCGCGGTGGCGTGCGGAGTGGAATTATCCATATGATTCCTCGGATCTAGTCGGTGAGGTTGGCGAGGCGCTCGGGGGAGAGCAACTCATTGAGGTCTTCGGCCGAGAGCAGGCCGCGTTCGAGCACCAGCTCGGCCACGCCGCGCCCGGTGTGCAGCGCTTCGAGGGCCACCGAGGTGGATGCCGCGTAGCCCAGCCGCGGGTTCAGCGCGGTGACCAGGCCGATGGAGTTCTCCACCTCGCGGCGCAGCGCCTGCTCGTCCACGGTGATCCCGTCGATGCACTTGTGCGCCAGGGTCAGGCAGCCGTTGGCCAGGTGCTTAAGGGAGAGCCCGATGGAGTGCACGATCACCGGCTCGAAGGCGTTCAGCTGCAGCTGCCCGCCCTCGGCGGCCATGGTCACGGTCAAGTCGTGGCCCACCACCTGGTAGGCGATCTGGCTGACCACTTCCGGGATCACCGGGTTGACCTTGCCGGGCATGATCGAGGAGCCGGACTGCACGGCCGGCAACTGCAGGTCGTTCAGGCCAGCGCGCGGACCGGAGGAGAGCAGGCGCAGGTCGTTGCAGATCTTGGAGATCTTCAGCGCCACGCGCTTGAGCACGCCCGAGAGGTGCACGAACGCGCCCACATCCGAAGTGGCTTCGATCAGGTCCGGGCTGGTGGTCAGCGGCAGGCCGGTCAGCTCGCGCAGGTGGCGGCAGGCGGCCTCGGCATAGCCGGCCGGGGCGTTCAGCCCGGTGCCGATGGCGGTGGCGCCGAGGTTGATCTCGGTGACCAGGCACAGCGATTCTTCCAGCCGCGCCCGGTCCTCGCCCAGGGTCACGGCCCAGCCGCGGAACTCCTGGCCCACGGTCATCGGCACGGCGTCCTGCAGCTGGGTGCGGCCCATCTTCACCACGGTGCGGAACTCGGCGGCCTTGGCGATGCACGAATCCTGCAGCACCTCGATGGCTGCCAGCAGCGGCTGGGTGGCGAAGTGCGTGGCGATGTTAACCGCGGTCGGGTAGGCATCGTTGGTGGACTGCGAGAGGTTCACGTGGTCGTTGGGGTGCAGGTGCTGGTACTCGCCCTTGGCATGGCCCAGGATTTCCAGCGCCAGGTTGGCGATGACCTCGTTGGCGTTCATGTTGGTGCTGGTGCCGGCCCCGCCCTGGATCGGGTCGATGATGAACTGCCCATGCAGCGCCCCGCCGGCGATGGCCTCGCAGGCCTGGTCGATGGCGTTCGCGCGCTGGGCGTCCAGCAGCCCCAGCTCGTGGTTGGCACGCGCCGCGGCCTGCTTCACGCGCGCCAATGCGCGGATCAGGTGCGGGTTGCCGGACAGCTCGGTGCCGGTGATGTCGAAGTTCTCCTTGGCGCGCAGCGTGTGCACGCCCCAGTAGGCATCCGCCGGGATATCGCGGTCGCCGATCAGGTCATGCTCGCTGCGGGTCTGGCCGCTGAGCAAGGTTTCAGGCATGGTGGATTCTTCTCCAGGATTCGTTGAAATGGTTGGAACGGAAAAAATTACAGTGCGGCCAGCAGGCCCACGGGCGCACCGCCGCCAAAGGCCGGGCTGGTAGCCAGCGGTTCAAGGGCCAATGCGGCCTCGGAGCCCAGGTGCTCGGCGAGCAGCTTGGCGGTGATCGGCATCCGGGCGCGGTCCGAGCCGTCGGCGATCTTCACGGCCAGCGCGCTGCCATCGGGCAGGCCCACGGCCTGGATGCCCTCGAAACCGTCCTTGGCCACGGAGCCGGGCACCGCGCGCATCAGGGCGGTGACATCGCGGCCAACGCCGGCTACCAGTTCCGGGTAGCCGGCCATTGCCGCGGCCACGCGTGCCTCGGCGGTGCCTTGCGCGGCGCTGGCCAGCTTGCCGAAGGCGCGGGCCAATCCGGCCAGGGTCATCCGGTAGACCGGGGTGCCGCAGCCGTCGGTGCTCACCCCGGAGATCTGTTCGCCCGAAAGATCCTCCACGGTGTCCTGCAGCAGCTGCAGGAGGCGCTCGTCGTGCAGGTAGTTGGCGGTGTCCCAGCCCTTGAGCTCGCACAGGGCCGCCAGTGCGGCGTGCTTGCCCGAGCAGTTCTGCGCGAGCGCGGTGGCCTTGCCGCCAGCGGCCAGGTAGTCCTGGCGCTCGGCAACGCCGTAGGGCAGGTCGGTGGAATTGCGCAGCGCTGTGTGGTCCAGGCCGGCGGCGGCCAGCGTGGATTCGGCGACCTGCAGGTGGCGCGGGCTCCCGGAGTGGCTGGCCGAGGCCAAGGCCAGCTGCTGGTCGTCGAGCTGCAGTCCGGCGCGCAGCATGCCCACGGCGAACAGCGGCTTGAGCGCCGAGCGCGGGTAGAACGCGGCCTGGGCATCGCCGCGGCTGGCGGCGATGGAGCCGGCGGGATCCAGCAGCACGGCCGAGCCGTAGTGGATGGACTCCACGGCCTCGCCGCGGGTGGCGATGACCAGCGGTTCGTGCTGCGGCAGTGCCTCAACGACCAGCGAAGCGCGCAGGGTCTGGGGATCGGCGGGGGTCACTTCTTGCTCCTGACTATGGTGGATACTGCTTGCTGCACCGCATTGAGGTGCTTGGCCATCGCATTGTTGGCCGCTTGCGGGTCCTGGGCGGCGATGGCCTGGTAGATTTCCTGGTGCTCCGAGTTCGACGGCGACCGGCGGCCGGCAACCAGGTTCACGGTCTCGGACTGGCGGGCCATGGCCTCGCGGATGTCCGCGACGACCTTGGAGAACACCGAGTTGCCGCTGGCCTGGGCGATCGCGGCATGGAAGGCGGCGTCCAGCTCGACCCAGGCTGCCGGGTCGTCTTCCTGCTCCATCGCCTCGATCAGCCCGCTGATCCGCTCCAGGTCCTCGGCGGTGCGCCGGGTGGCGGCGAGGGTGGCAGCCGGGATCTCGATATGCGGACGGGCTTCGTGCAGGTCGTCGGAGGAGAACGTGCCCAGTTTCAGCTCGCGGGTGGGCCGGTGGGAGACCACGAAGGTGCCGCGCCCGGTTTCGGTGCGGGTCAGGCCCAGGGCCGCGCAGGAGCGCAGCGCTTCGCGGATGACCGAGCGGCTCACGCCGTAGTCGGCCGCGAGGGCAGCTTCGGATCCCAGTTTCGCGCCGATGGCGATTTCCTGGGCTTCAATGGCTAGGCGGAGTGCATGGAAGACGCCTTCGGCAGCGGATCGTCGTTCGATCGGTTGCTGTCCGGGTGTCCAGCTGTCAGACAGGTTCACGTGTACCAGTCTGGGGTGTGATCCACTTAACGTCAAGTCGAGAACTGGAGCAATCGGGAATGCTCAGGTCAGTGACGCGCGAACACCGCGGACACGATGCCACAGGCAAGGTATCCGCGGTGTTCGCCGCTGGTCCTCAGTCTTTCTCCAGGATGCTTTTCAGCGCCCGGAGATCAGCCATATTGGCTCGCCGCATCATCATTTCCATCAGCGGGCCGGCCAGTTTGCCGAAGCCAGTTGGCTCGCCGTCATTGCGCAGGTGGACCCGGGTCGCCGTTGGCCCTATCGCTTCGAAGCGATAGGTGGTGCGCATGGGAAACGGGCCCTGCGCGGTGGCCATGACCAGTTCCTCGTTCTCCGCGAACCTGGTGACTTCGTAGGTGTAGGAAAGCTTCCGTCCAAGGAACCTGGCTTCGAAGGCGGTGTGTGATCCGAGGCCGAAGCCATGGGGATCCAGCCGGCGCACCGAGTGGATATTCCGGTACCACGCTGGAGCGTTCAGCGGGTTCATCGCGTAGCCGGCCACCACCGAACGTGGCCGGTCGATAGCGATGCTCGTGGAGACGTCAACCATGGGAGGTCCTCAGGCTCCTGCGGGAACGCGGCCGGTGAACGCAATCAGGCGATCCAGGCTGCTGGCGGATTCGGCGACCATGGTTTCTTCCGCGAAGGAACCGGAGGTGCGCTGAGCCGGTCCCACAGTCTTGCGTGCCAAGCCCAGTACGTATTCCGCGTGGCCAGGATGGATCGCGAACTCCTGGCCGGTCGCCTGGGCGAAGTCCCACCCGTGAACCATCAGTTCCAGATTCAGGATCCCGGCAACCACTGAAGCCGGCATGACAGCGAATCCGAGATCAATCTCGCCGGCAACGCCGCGAGCGGCAAAAGCCTCCAGGGTCGGCTGCACCAGGTTGGCGATGCGTGCTTCCGGCGCCAGGGCCGGGTCATCGGATACCGCAGCGCCCAGAGCACCGCCGATCATCGAGACCGAACCCGCAAGGTGATCCAGCAGCTCGCTCACGGAGAACTCGGAGCAGGGAGTGGCTTTGGCCAGGTCCGCTGCGCAGATGTTGTTCAGGATGAACTGCAGGGCTGCCACGGAGCCCTCGGCGGAAACGATCGGATTCTGCGGCTCGGGCACGGCGTTCCACTCGTCGATGGCTGCTTCGCCGGTTTCGGCAAACTCCTTCAGCCGATCCAGGAAGTGGTTCCATCCCTCGGCGTGGCCCGAGGACTGCTCGGCGTCCAGCCCCTCATGGCGCAAGGTCAGGGCCGTGCCCTGATCCAGCGGTTCCAGGGTGATGAAAACCGTCGAATCGCCGGGCGGAACGGCATCCGAACCTTCCCATCCCATGGTGAAGACCAGGCGCTTGCCGGGCTCGATTTCGGTGAAAGTGCCCGAGGCCTGGTGGCCCGGACCCATGGTGAAGCGGTAGCTGCCGCCGGTCTGCAGGTCAACGCGGTTGGCAACGGTTTGCCAGCGGCGAAGGCGTTCCGGGTTGGTGACCAGTGCAAAGGCGGTGTCGGCGTCAACGGGGAGGATGACTGTTCGTTCAAAGCTCATGGCTTTTCTCCTGGTGGCTGGTGCGGTGGCCCATTGAACGACGCCAATTCGGCGGCCTCGGCAACGAGCAGGTCGAGTTCGGTATTCCAGAACGAGTCAAGGAGGGCCTTGAGCTTCGTGATGCCTGCAGGGTCCAGCGAGTAGTAGCGGCTGCGGCCATCCTTGCGGGCTTGCAGCAGTCCTACGTCAATCAACAGCAGCAGGTGTTGCGAGATGGCGGAGCGGCTGACGGCGAAGTTCGCGGCCAGTTCCGTCACCGTGCGTTCCCCGGAACCCAGCAACTGAATCAAGCGCCTGCGCGTTGGCTCGGAAGCGACTTCCAGTAGATCAAGCATGAAAAATACGTTAGCAGTCACTAACGCGTTGTTGCAAGGGGTTCGGAGCAGCTTTTTAGGCTGATGCGGAAGGCGCCGTTAAAGCACTAGTGGGCGCCACGGCAAAATGCCGTAGCGCCCACTCATGGCGAAAATACTTAAGGGATCGTGATGATCTGG
This sequence comes from Glutamicibacter sp. NPDC087673, assembly GCF_044743255.1. Lineage (NCBI taxonomy): Bacteria > Bacillati > Actinomycetota > Actinomycetes > Micrococcales > Micrococcaceae > Glutamicibacter > Glutamicibacter sp. NPDC087673. The sequence goes on along the minus strand of NZ_JBIUWB010000001.1, from coordinate 166,354 downwards.
CCGGCGTAAGCCAGGCCGCCACCGAAGGCGAAGAGCAACGCCTTGGAACCCGAAGGCAATGGCTCATCCGAAGCCATCAACTTGGAAAGGGCCAGCGGAACCGAAGCGGCCGAAGTGTTGCCCGAGTACACCACATCGGTGGCCACGCGCGCGTTCGGTGCGCCGATCTTCTCTGCCAATGGCTCGATGATGCGCAGGTTGGCCTGGTGCAGGACAATGGCATCCAGCGCCTCAGGCTTCATGCCGGCACGGTCGATGATTTTCGAAGCGATCTTCGGCAGCTGCGTGACGGTCCAGCGGTAAACGCTCTGGCCGTTCTGCGCGAACTTCATGTTGTTTTCCTCTTCGATGCGCACTGCATCGGACAGGGATGGAACCGAACCCCAGACCACCGGCGAGATGCCGTTGTCTTCCGATGCGGTGATCACGAAAGCGCCAGCGCCGTCCGCGGTCAGCACGCAGGTGGTGCGATCGGTGAAGTCGGTGTAGTCGGTGAGCATCTCCGAGCCGATAACCAAGGCATTCGTCGCCGAGCCAGCGGCAATGGCGCCCTGGGCCAGGCCAACTGCGTGGGCAAAGCCTGCGCAAGCCACGTTCACGTCCACCGCTGCCGGCCCTTGGTCCATGCCCAGGGCGTTAGCTACGCGTGCGGCCATGTTCGGCGAACGGTCCGTAGCGGTGCAGGTGGCGACGATGATCATGTCGATATCGGCTGCCTTGATGCCAGCTGCGTTGCCCAGCGCCATCTCTGCGGCCTTGATGGCCATGGAGTCTACGGTTTCAACACCGGTTCCCCAGCGGCGTTCTTCGATGCCGACACGTCGGGTGATCCATTCATCACTGGTTTCCACCAACTTTTCCAGCTCGGTGTTAGGGACGATGCGCTCTGGCTGGAAGTGGCCAAAGGCGACGACTTTGCTGCCGGTCATGGATATAGCTCCTCGGTGGATTCAAATCTTCTCTTCTAAGATTAGTCGTTTTGGATGCTACTCGCCGTTCATATGCGCCAGAAAGCATGTGTCAGCCAGTTTTACCTGCCTTCCATGGCCCATTTGTCCGATTATCGGCAAAACCCCGATTCTTCAGGACTTCATATGGCGTCGACGCCCTGTTCACCTGCTGGCCAGAACCCCGGCGTTCAATGGGATGAAATGCAGCAGCCGTGAAGGAGGAAAAAATGGAACCTCTGACGATAATCCAATTGAGCGACACCCACCTGCGTCCCGAAGGGCAGCTGCTTCACGGATCCATTGATTCGTGGCAACGAACAGAACAGGCGCTGGAAGCAGCCGCGTGCCTGGATCCGGATGCCATTGTGGTGACCGGCGATATCGCAGACCGCGGTTCGGACATCCATGAGCGGGCCGCAGGGATCTTCAACCAGGCCCAGCGCGAACTGGATTGCCCGGTCATCACCGTTCCGGGCAACCATGATCCGTTGGGCGCGATTGGAGAATCCTTCAACACCAGGCGTCTGTCCACCGGTCCGCATCCAGCCGACACGGTGCACGAGGTCCTGGGGCTTCGGATTATCGGCTTGGACAGCGGGGGATTCCAGTTGGCCCGGGGACGCTTGGAACAGCGGCAGCTCGATTGGCTTGCCTCGCTGCTGGCGGTTCCGGCGCCGCGCGGATCCCTGCTTCTGCTGCACCATCCTCCGGTGGAAGCCGCCAATGAAGCCCGCGCCGGCCGCGGGCTGGAGAACCCGATGGAGCTGGCGGCCATCGCCGCCGGAAGCGATATCCGTGCAATCCTTTGCGGCCACTACCATCAGGCGTCCACCAGCCAGCTGTTGAGCACCCCGGTGTTCATGGCTCCTGCAGTGTCCTACAACATGAATCCATTTGCCCCGACGCAGATCGTTGACGAGCCCGCAGCGGGATTCAATGTCATCAAGGTCGGGGCGAAATCGGTCGACGCGTTCGCTGCATCCAGCGGCCAGTACGCCGCGCTGCACGCGAGCACCCCGCTGCCAGCGCCGGTCAAGAGTTCGCAGACCGGCAACTGACTCCAGAACACTACTTCGCACCGGGCACCTGTTGCTTCGGTGCATGCCAGAAAGAAGAAGACGATGAGCGCAAAGAAACTGATCCTGATCCGCCACGGACAGACCGAATGGAACAAGGCAGGACGCCTGCATGGACGCAGCGACCTGCCACTGAACGATACCGGCATCCGCCAAGCCCAGCAGCTGGCCACCGAGCTGGCACCCGAAGGCACTTGGGACGCAGTGTATTCCTCCCCGTTGTTCCGTGCCCGTCAAACAGCGCAGATCCTCGCCAATAGCCTGGGCATCCGTGCCCTGCACGAAAACCAGGAACTGATGGAGCAGGACTTCGGCGATCTCGAAGGCACCCTGGTGGCCGATGGCGCCGACGAACAGCGCCAACTGCTGGTTGGCACCGGAGAAACCGAAGAGCATCTGGTGGGGCGTGCAGTGAACGCATTGTTCAAGATCTGCCATCAGCATCCCGGGCAGAACGTGATGGTCGTGAGCCACAGCGCCTTGATCTGCTCGGTAATCGCCGCGCTCACCGGCGAAAGCAATCCGCGCATGGCCAATGGAACCTATGTCGAGCTGGATGCGCAGCTACTGGTCAACCACGTCTCGCGCGAACCGCTGTGGCATTAGGAAGCAAAGAGCAAAGCCGCGTGCCGGCCATGGATCATGGCCGGCACGCGGCTTTGCGTTCTAGTCAGCGGCGGGCTAGCAACAGCTGAAGCAGCGGCTTACCACCAGGATGCGCCTTCGACGGTGACCTGGGGCTTCTCGCCGTACCAATCCACGCTGCCCGTGAAGCTGCGGGTGAGCTCTTCTTCGTCGTAATCAATGAACTCCGTGTCATTGAGCTTGTACTTGAAGACGATCTCGGAGCTTGAGAAACTGCCCGATTCCTCGATGGCCACGCTTTCAGCATGCGACTTCACAGAGAACGATGCGATGTCCTTGGACTGCAAGGTGCTCGGGCAACCGTCATCGAGGTTGGTTGGAACGGTCACGCAGGCAGTAGCGAACTTCTTGACCTCATCCAGAACCAGCTCGTCGAGCTTCTCGGTGGTGGTCGTAACCAGCGCCGCCTGTGCCGGCTGCGAATCAGGATGCTTGACGCGCAATTCCTGCGCTTCGCTCGTCAGGTATTCATTGCCAGGCGCTGAGACATCATAGATGCCCGGGTAGGCGTAGAAGCTGCCGGTGAAGGAACGTCCCTCGCCGTAGTAGTCCTCGCTTTCAAGCAGCTTGACCTTGGCCTTGCCGACAGTGACTTCCGAGCTCTTATCGGAGGTGATCTCCACCGGAACAATCAATGCTTCATTGAGCACCCAGGTATCGAGCAGGCCGAAGTCCTTGTCGCCCGCGTCGACATTGAAGGAGCGTTCGTGGCGCTCGCCGTTGATGGAGTAGATCGCTCGCACACGGGCCGAGTCCTTGCCCTTGGATTCCTCGATGACATCAACGAGTTCCAAGCGCTGCTTGGCGTTGCCCAGGACATCGTCGCTGAGCAGGACGCGCGAGGCGTTGTCGATCCCCGGGTCGACCATCTCGGTCGCCTTGCCGGCCTGGCCCTCGGCAAGCAGCGCGAGGTATTTCTCAACTTCAGCTTCGGGCTTGCGCTGCCCGTTCAGGTAGGCGATGGCACCGAAGCCCAGACCGGCAATGACTGCCAGCGCGAGAATCGAGAAGCCAACGGCCTTGGCCTTCTTCTTGGATTCTTCCGAGGCCGGGGCCAGCGCCGGAGCCGGTTCACCAGCCATCGGCTGGCCGTTGGCGGACACGGCAGGGGTGGATTGGGCTGCGGCGGCAACTGGAGCAGCCTGGCTGGGTGCGGCTGCAACCGGCGAAGCCGGAACAACGGCGGGTGCCTGGCCGGAAATCCATCGCGCTGCGGCGTCCTTGCCGGCAATCACTGCCAGCAGGGATGGGGCGAAGCGATAGACCTGCAGGGGCAGGACTTCTGCCAGCAGCGAGACAACTGCGGCCCCGAGTGCCAAGAAGATCACCGAGTACCAGGTGATGCCATAGGACATGCTGCCGCTCATGTTGCCCATCTCGTTGGCGGTGATGGCGCCACCCAGGGAGATGTTGGTCAGCCCGGCAAGAATCATCCACAGGACCAAAGCCGCTACTGGCAGCTGCCAAGCGCGCTGCAGGTTGAAACCAGTGGCCAGCCGACCACGGTGCACGCCAATACGGATAGCCGCCAGGAGTACGAGGAGGGCGCTCAGGACCAGGAGCCAAGCACCCTTGCCGTCGGCGATATCCCAGATGCGCAGGACGGATTCGGGCATGGCATCGGCGGTGTATTCGCCCAGGAAGCTGGCCATGCCGGAGACATTCGGAGCCAGCGCCCCGAGGAAGCCCAACGCTGCCACATATGAACCGATGGTTCCCAGCAGCGGGAGCAGGATCAGGCCCAAGCTCCAGGGCATGTCATCTGGACGCTGGGTGAATGCGGCAATGATGCCGACCAAGGCGAAAGCCGCCAAGGTCGAAACGGCCAGGGCCACGGCCTCGCGGACGCCGGTAAGCAATGGGGATCCGGCGTTGGCGCGCTGGGGTGCGGTGGCAAGGAACTGCGAGAAGAAAACGGCCAAGGCAATCGTGAAGAAGACACCTGCATATCGCGGGGACACCGCGGCGGAGAAGAATTCGCCACCCTGGATGCTGAGCTTCCCGAAGAGCGCAATGACCAGGAAGACCAATGCCAGGACCAGCGCGTGCAGTCCGGAGGCCAATGCAGCGCTCTTCCAACCGCCGTTGCGTGCGCCACGACGCAGCTTGCGCACGATCAGGTAGTTCGCGGCGCAGATTGCCACGATGGAGGTGACCGAAACGAGGGCGAATGCGAGGCTGAGCTCGCCGAACATGCCGAATCCGCCTCCGGATCCGGTGATCTTCAGCCCGCCGCCCAGGACGGCACCGAAGACCATGATGAAGGCCTTGAAGGAATTGAGCTGGGACGCCACGTTGAATTCAGCGGAGCTGCCGCCACCGATCTCCTTGGCCATCGAGGCCAGGGGGATCAGGTAGCAAAGAGCCAGGACGATGCCAATGGCCGCAATGGCGCCGGCTTGGAATCCAAGAAGCTGCAGGCTGGCACGGGACTTCAGTTCCAGGACCGCGTTGGTGAATTTCCTGACCTGCCGGTTCTGCCCGGCATTCTGGAACGGGTTCGCCGGTGCCGCCGGCGCTGGCAATGGATCCGAAGGTGCCGGTGGCACCTTCGGATCATCAGGCAATTGCGTATTTTCCAAGGTGAGTCCTCACATGGTGCGATGATGGCGTCACATCCGGGCGTTCTTGGAAACTTAAAGTCGAACAATTGGAATATGACCTTCCAATTACATAACAAGTAAGTGGAAGAACAAAGTCCAGTTAAGAAACATGCGGCGGGTTAAGGAGCGAGTTCCGCCTTTCACTTCACCGGTAAAAGGAAAAGCCGGTGCGGTTGGATCCCGACAGACCCAACCGCACCGGCTAATCGGACAGCGGCTACAGCGAACGCAGCACCACTGCGGTGCCCTGGCCGCCGCCACCGCAGATGCCGATGGCGCCCAGCGAGCCGGCCGGCATCTCGTGGAGCTGGCGGGCCAACGTGCCAATGATGCGTGCACCGGAAGCGCCAATCGGGTGGCCCAGGGCAATCGCGCCACCATGCGGATTCACGATGGAGGCATCGAGACCCAGTGCCTTGGTGGACTGCACCGAAACAGCGGCGAATGCCTCATTGATTTCGACGGCCTTCAGATCCTGGGCTTTGGCGCCGGCCTTCTCCAGGGCTGCGCTGATGGCATTGGATGGCTGCTCGTGCAGGGTGCGGTCCGGGCCGGCAACGAAAGCGTGCGAGAGAATTTCGGCCAGCGGCTTCAGGCCCAGGCGCTCAATGGCCACATCGCTGGCCAGCACCACGGCTGCTGCGCCGTCGGTGATCTGCGAGGAGTTGCCCGCGGTAATGGTGCCTTCCTTGGCAAAGGCCGGACGCAGCTTGCCCAAGGATTCCACGGTGGTTGCTTCGCGGATGCCATCATCTTCGCTGATCGTGGTGTCGCCGCGACGGCTGGAAATGGTAAATGGCTCAATCTCGCCGGCTGCGAAATCTCGGGCCGCGGCAGCGCGCTGGTGGGATGCGGCCGAGACCGTATCCTGGGCCTCGCGGGTCATCGACAACTTGGCATTGTGCTCCTCGGTGGAAGCGCCCATCGAACGCTTCTCGGCAGCATCGGTCAGGCCGTCGTATTCCAGGGTGTCAATCAGTTCAATGGCACCGTACTTGGTTCCGGCACGGGCGCGCTGCACATGCGGAGCCAGCGACATGGATTCCTGGCCGATAGCCAGGACAACGTCTGCCTCGCCGCTATTGATCAGGCGGGCTCCTGCCACAACGGCCTCGGCACCTGAGAGGCATACGGCATTCACGGCGATGGCCGGAACGTCCAGCGCAATGCCGGCACCCACGGCGGATTGACGGGCCGGGTTCTGGCCGGCGCCACCTTGCAGCACCTGGCCGGCGATGACCTGCTGGACCTCGCTGGGATCAACTCCGGCACGTTCCAGCGCGGCCTTGCCGGCATGGGCGCCGAGCTCGGTGGCTGGAACAGCGGCGAAGGCGCCGTTGAATTTCACGAATGGGGTACGGGCGTAGCCCACAATCTTTGCGGTCATGCTTTCAGATCCTCCACAATATCCACGGCAAATTCTGCTGCCGTGATGTCCTCGATGGTTTCCACGCTTTCACCCGGGGCTACTGCACGCAGGGTCAAGGTCGAGTTTTCTATATCAAACACTGCTCGGTCGGTGATGATGCGGTTGACCACGCCGACTCCGGTGAGCGGCAAGTCGCATTTCTCCACAATCTTGGACGTCCCGTCCTTGGCCACGTGATCAGTCAGAACGATCACGCGCGGGGTGCCGGCGACCAGGTCCATGGCTCCGCCCATGCCCTTGACCAGCTTGCCCGGGATGGTCCAATTGGCCAGATCGCCATTGGCGGCCACTTGCAGGGCGCCGAGGATCGCGGTCTGGACGTGGCCGCCGCGGATCATGCCGAAGGAGGTCGCCGAATCGAAGAAGCTGCCGCCGGGCAGGATGGTCACGGTCTGCTTGCCTGCATTGATCAGATCCGCATCTTCTTCACCTTCATAGGGGAAGGGACCCATGCCCAGCAGGCCGTTTTCGCTTTGCAGCTTGACCGAAACGCCTTCCGGCAGGTTGTTGGCCACCATCGTGGGGATTCCAATACCGAGATTCACATACTGGCCGTCGGTTAATTCGCTAGCGGCAATGGCCGCCATTTCATCGCGAGTCCACATGCTCAGGCCTCCTTTCGGCTGCGCACGGTGCGCTGTTCAATGTCCTTGACCGCATCGGCCTGCACCAGGGTCTGCACGAAGATGCCGGGGCTCTCCACCAGCGACGGATCCAGATAGCCCTCGACAATTTCCTCGGCTTCGGCGAAGGTATGGCGGCCGGACATGGCAGCCAGCGGGTTGAAGTTCTTCGAGGTCATCCGGTAGCGCAGGTTGCCTTCGGCGTCGGCCTGGTGCGCCTTGACCAGTGCGATATCGGCAAAGATTCCACGCTCGAGGATCGCTGGCTTGCCGTTGAATTCCATGACTTCCTTGCCTTCGGCGATCGGAGTTCCCACGCCGGTGGGGGTGAAGAAGGCGGGAATGCCCACCCCGCCAGCGCGCAAGCGCTCGGCCAAGGTCCCCTGCGGGCAGAATTCAACTTCCAGATCCCCATCGAGGAACTGCTGTGCGAACAGCTTGTTCTCCCCGACGTAGGAGGCCAGGACCTTGGAGACCTGCTTATTTTCCAGCAGGATGCCCAGCCCTTTGCCGTCTACGCCCATGTTGTTAGACACGATGGTCAGGTTGGTTGCCTTCGAATCCCGCAGTGCGGTGATCAGGCGGTTGGGGATGCCGGAGAGGCCGAAACCGCCCACTGCGATGGTCATGCCATCCTTGACGACGGCAGCCAAGGCGGCGGCTGCGTCATCCCGAAACTTCGTTGTCATCGATTCCTCCATGTGTCCACTATGTGGAGCGCGGATCTGCTTATCCTCTAACGTACGTAGTCGCAGGTGAGCATGCAATAGACCCGGTGCATTGCCGGGTAACTGGTCGGATGGTGAGGAGGAATGGCCAAGCGGTCCATATTATGGACACATCTGAGAGGGCTAGACGATGTCGAACTCATTGCCTTCGATATCGAGCATGCAGATAGCGAAATGGCCCATCTCCGGCATGTCGTGAACGGTGCGGACTTTGGCCCCCAGGGCCACCAGGCGCTCTGCCTCGTCGGTGATGATTTGCCTGCGTTCCTCGAAGCGAACGCCGCGGCCGCCGCTGACCAGCAAGTCCAGATGCAGGCGATTCTTGATGCTCTTGGCCTCCGGTACCTGCTGGAACCAAATCCTTGGCCCACCACCTTGCAGATCGACCAGCGACTCCGGTTCATCACCGGTTCCGGGCGGCAATTCATCATCCGGCACGCCCATGGACTGCCAGTAGGCGCGCCACGTGGGATGCCCGTCCGGGGCGGGCTCGGGAACGTAGCGCAAGGCTTCGGCCCAGAACCGGACCATTGCTTGCGGGCGGGCGCAGTCGATGACGATTTGCCATGTATTTTCCATGTGCTGAATTATCCGCCGACCAGCTCGATAGCAACAGGGGTACGGCGACAAAGTATGAAGCGGGAATTATCCGGCCCGGAACCGATCGTCCATAATGTGGTCATGAGCAATTCCCCGGCTGGAACCCAAGTCGTAGGGCGGCTGGCCGCCGTGCTTCGCACCGTGAGCACCGCAATGCCCGAGGGCATCACCACGACGCAAACCGCCCGGAGCACCGGTTTGGCCCGGCCCACCGTGCATCGCCTGCTCAGCGCGTTGGCCACCGAAGGATTCTGCGACCACGATCATCGCACCGGCCGCTGGCTGCTTGGCCCCGAGCTCTACCTCATGGGCGCGGTGGCAGCCGAGCGCTACGACATCAGCGAATTGGCCCGCGAGCATGTTGCCGCGCTGGCCGAGGCGACCGGGGAAAGTGCGTTCCTCTCGGCGCGGCGAGGGGACGAAACCGTGTGCTTGCTGCGCCAGGATGGAGCCTTTCCCATCCGCTCGTTCGTGCTGTATGAAGGACGGCGCTTCCCGCTGGGAGTCGCTTCGGCCGGAATCGCGATCCTTGCTTTCCTGCCTGAACAGGGCATTGAGCGCTACCTGCGCGATGCCGATCTAGAGCCAGGATATGGGCCGGCGCATTCGCGCGAAGAGCTGCGCAAAAAGGTCGCCGAAACCCGCCAGCTGGGCTATTCGGTCAACCCCGGCTTGATCGTCGAGGGCAGCTGGGGCATGGGCGCTGCGGTTTTCGACAACTCGGGACAGCCTGCCTGGGCACTGAGCCTGACCGGGATCCACACGCGCTTTGAAGCGGACCGCCGCGAAGAGCTGGGCAACCTGCTGCTGCACCACGCGCATGAGTTGTCCACCAAGCTGTCGGCCCGGTCAAGCACGCTGCCACGCTAGTTTTTTCCTTCCCCTGTACAAAGCTTCCTGCGGTAATCTTTCAGATCGGCGGGAATGCCTATTTCCAGGATTCCCCGTGACGCAGCCAAGTGCAGAAGGACGGAAAATTTGGGCACTATCCCGGCCGGAATCAACACCCCGCAGGTCATCGTCGACGTAGCGAAGCTCCAGCAGAACATTGACCGGGTGGCCCACCGGGTGGCGAGCCAGGGCCTGAAACTGCGCCCGCATGCCAAGACGCACAAGATGCATGAAATCGCCGAACGCCAGATGGACGCCGGTGCCGCCGGACTCACCGTGGCAACTGTCGGCGAAGCCCTCGCGTTTGCGCTGCACGGGGTCGCGAAGATCTTCATCGCCTACCCATTGTGGGTCAATGAATCCCAGGCGGCACGCATCCTGGAGCTGATGCGCCGTGCCAAGCTGAGCATCGGCACGGACTCTGTCCAGGCCGTGCAGCAGATGGCCAGGATGCTGGGGGAGAAGGCCTCCAAGATCAAGCTCGTCATCGAGATCGACAGCGGCCATCACCGAAGCGGCACCAGCCCGCAAGGCGCGGTGGAAATAGCCGATGCCGCCCGTGCGGCAGGCATGCGCGTGCATGGGATCTTCACTTTCCCCGGCCACAGCTACTCGCCGGACGGCATCGACGCGGCACTCAACGATGAGCACAAGGCCCTGGCCGAAGCGGCGTGCCTGCTGCGCGAGGCCGGGCATGCCATCAAGCGCATCAGCGGGGGCTCCACCCCGACCGCCGAACTGAGCGACAACTCGGTGCTGACCGAGGTGCGTCCAGGGGTGTACGTCTTCGGCGATGCGCAGCAGTTCGAGCTGGGGCGCGTGCGCTGGGAGGATATTTCCCTGACCGTCGCCTCCACCGTGATCAGCCGCCATGAAGGCGATGGGCAGATTCCCCGACGCATCGTGCTGGACGCCGGCAGCAAGGTGCTCGGAAGCGACCGCCCGGCCTGGGCCACCGGATACGGGCGCATCGCCCAGTGCCCTGAAGCCCGCATCAGCGCACTATCGGAGCATCACGCCACCGTGCTGTGGCCCGAGCACTTGGACCTGCCGGCCCACGGCGAGCAGCTCCACGTCATCCCGAACCATGTCTGCGTCGCGGTGAACCTGGTCGACAACGTGCTGGCAGTGCATGAGGACGGCACCAGCGAGGTATGGGATGTAGCGGCCCGCGGACTGAACTTCTAGATTCTGAACCTAGCTGGCCCTTTCAAGGAACCGCAGCAGGCAGCGCGAAGCCGGATCCAAATGGTTCTTGGTCCCCAGCTGCCGTTTGGAACGGCGCAGCGCCGCCAATTTTTCCGGATCGTCCGCCAGCTCCAGCACACGGGGATCGATATAGGAGCCGGCCGCGATTTCGGGAGTATTGCCCAGTTTTCCGGCGGCCTGCTCGATGGCCAGCTTGCGCAGATTCCTGGCATCATCGGCAGCCATAGCCGAGGCGGGAGCCTCGATCAGTGCCCTGAAAGCCGCTAAGCTGCCGCCCCAGGTCCTGAAGTCCTTGGCGGTGAATCCGCTACCCAGATGCTCCTCGAGGTACCGGTTGATTTGCGCAGGCTGGAGCAGGTGCGAGTGCCCATCGTCATCCAGGTAGCGGAAAAGCTCGTAGCCCGGCTGATCGCGCAATTGGACCAGCACCCGTGCCAGTCGCCGGCTCCTGATTTTCACATGCTGCTGCTGGCCGCTCTTGCCGGGAAACTCGAGGGTGGCGCAATGCCCTTGGACCTCCAGATGCTTGGCTCGCAGCGAAGCGGCCCCGAACGATTGGTTGGAACGCGAGTAGGCGTGCGTGCCGATGCGCAGCAGATGCAGATCCAGCAGCAGGACCACGGCCGCAGTGACCCTGTCCTTGTCGTTTCTTCCCCGGCGCAGATCCCGCAGCAGCTGGCGGCGGAGATTGGGCAGTGCGCGGCCGAACGCCGGCAACCGGTCGAATTTGGCGGCATCCTGCCGCTCGCGGAAATCGGGGTGGTAGATCATCTGGGTGCGTCCTGCCGCATCGATTCCGCGAGCTTGGACCTTGGCCCGCGCACTGGCGGCGATCTGGACCTGTTTCCATGCCGGCGGGATCGACAATTGCCTGATCCGATCCAGCAGGTGCTGGTCCTTCACCGTGCGTGCCCCTTCCAGGTAGAAGAAGCCGGTTCCCGCGCGCCGGCGCGTGATGGGAAGCCGTTTGCTTCGGCGTGCTGGCATGGATGCCTCCCGGTAGTTGCGTAGCCGTGCAATCACGCACACGCTATCGCCGATCGCTGCCCTGCTCCGGGTGTTCGCAGGAAAATCCCAGCTGTGCGGTGCCGGGGCATTGACGCCAGCGGGCGGATCCGCCACCTGCAGCGCGTCGTTTGCACCCGGGAAGACCTGGAATCGCGCCATGTCCCGTAACAGGGCATGATTGGAGGTATGGAAAATAGTGCTGCGCCCGCATGGGTGGCAAATTACCAGCCGGGAGTCCCGGCCGAAATCGAGCTGCCCACCGAACCGCTCAGCCGCATGTTCGAGCGCTCCGTGCGTGAAGCCGGCGAGAGTCCGGCGACCGAGTTCTTCGGCCGCCGCACCAGCTACGCCGATCTGGGCGCGCAGGTAGCCAAGGCCGCCGAGGGCCTGCGCAAGCTCGGCGTGCGCGCCGGCGACCGCGTTGCGCTGATCCTGCCCAACTGCCCGCAGCACGTGATCGCCTTCTACGCGATCCTGCGCCTTGGCGCCGTCGTGGTGGAGCACAACCCGCTGTACACTTCGCGGGAACTGCGCCACCAGTTCGAGGACCACCAGGCGCGCATCGCGATTGCCTGGGACAAGGTCGTGGCCAACGTCCAGGAATTCCCCAAGGACGTGCAGCTGGACTCGATCGTCTCGGTCAACCTGCTGGAAGCCTTCCCTGCGGTCAAGCGCCTGGCGCTGAACCTGCCGGTCAAGAAGCTGCGCGAGACCAAGGCGTCGCTCACGGCGCGCACCTCGGGCACCGTGGCATGGAAGGACCTGCTCTCCGGTGCGCAATTGGATGCGAACCACCCGCATCCGGATGTCGATGACCTGGCGGTCATCCAGTACACCTCGGGGACCACCGGCCACCCCAAGGGCGCCATGCTCACCCACTTCAACCTCTATTCCAACGCCTTACAGGGCGAGGCCTGGATGCTCGGGGCGCAGGAGCGCGAGGAAATCCTCTATGCGATCCTGCCGATGTTCCATGCCTTCGGCATGACCCTGTACCTGACCTTCGGTGTGAAGAAGCAGGGCCTGCTGGTGCTCTTCCCGAAGTTCGATCCGCAGATGATCCTGGATGCCTGGAAGAAGTCCCCGGCCACCGTGTATTGCGCGGTGCCGCCGATCTACGAGCGCACCGCCTTGGCGGCCAAGGAGCGCGGCGTCTCGCTGAAGAGCGCCAAGTACTGCATCTCCGGGGCGATGAACCTGCCCGACCATGTGGTGGAGCTGTGGGAATCGATGTCCGGCGGCCTGCTGGTGGAAGGCTACGGCATGACCGAGTCCTCGCCGGTGGCCTTGGGCAACCCGTTCCACCCCAGCCGCCGCACCGGCACCATCGGCGTGCCCTTCCCCTCGACACTGATGAAGGTCGTGGACGTGGAGGACCCGAGCCGGGAAGTGGCCCAGGGAGAACCGGGCGAATTGCTGATCAAGGGCCCGCAGGTGTTCCAGGGCTACTGGAACAACCCGGAGGAAACGGCCAAGGCCAAGACCGGGGACGGCTGGCTGCGTTCGGGCGATGTGGTCACCGTGGACGAGGACGGCTTCGCCCAGGTGGTGGACCGCGCCAAGGAGCTGATCATCACCGGCGGCTTCAACGTTTCACCGACCGAGGTCGAGATCGCCCTGCGCCAGCACGCTGACGTGGCCGATGCCGCGGTCTTCGGAAAGCCGCTGGCCCGCGGCGGCGAAATGGTGGTTGCCGCAGTGCAGCTCGAAGAGGGCTGCTGCCTGAACGAGGACGCGCTGCGCGCCCACTGCCGCGAGCTGCTGGCCGCCTACAAGGTGCCTAAGCGCATCGTGCAGATCGATGAGATGCCGCGCTCGCTGCTGGGCAAGATCCTGCGCAAGCAGGTCAAGGACCAGATGGTGGATCTGGTCTAGCGCAACCGCGGCATCGCCGAAAGCAGCAGTTTCGTGTAGTCGTGCTGCGGGGCGCCGAAGACCTGGTCAGTAGAGCCCTGCTCGATGATCTTGCCTTCATGCATCACCGCAACCAAGTCGCTCATGTGCTCGATCACCGACAGGTCATGGCTGATGAACAGGTAGCTGGTTCCGGTGTCCAGCTGGATCCGATCCAGCAGGTCCAGCACCGTGGCTTGGATTGATACATCCAAGGCCGAGACCGGCTCGTCAAGGACCAGCACCTGCGGCTTGGGCGCTAGCGCACGGGCAATCGCCAGGCGCTGGCGCTGCCCGCCGGAAAGCTCGCGCGGGTTGCGGCCCAGCAATTCGGTGGACAGCTCCACTTGTTCGAGCAGTTCAGCCACCGGCTTGCGGTACTCGGCTGCGCGCTTGGACTTGCCGCGGCTCAGCGCATCGGCCAGCAGCTGCCCCACCGAATAGCGCGGATCGAAAGACCCCAACGGGTTCTGGTAGATCGCGCCCATTTGTTCGCGCAGCTTTCGGCGCTGGGATTCGAGGGCCGGGGCAAAGTGCTCGCCGAGCAGCTGGACGTTGCCTGCATCAGGCTTCTGCAAGCCCAGCACCATGCGCGCGGTGGTGGTCTTCCCGGACCCGGATTCGCCGACAACGCCCAGGGTCTTGCCCCGGGGCAGTTCGAAACTGATCGCATCCACGGCCTGGTGCTTGCCGAACGTTTTGGACAGCTGCGTGGCTGATAACGCGGGGACAGTAGTGGCGGGTGCTTCTGGCGGTGGTGCCGTTAACTGCTTGCTGGCTGCCGACAGTGGGGCGAAGCGCGGTATCCCCGAAGGCACGGCCCGCAGCAATTGGCGGGTGTACTCGTGCTGCGGGTCGCCCAGGATCTGCCCGGTGCTGCCGGCCTCAACGATTGCACCGTTGCGCATCACCGCGATGTCGTCGGCCAAATGCGCTACCTGGGCCAGATCGTGGCTGATCATCAGCACGCCGCGGCCCTGCTCCTTGAGCTCGCGCAGCTGCGAAAGGACCAGTGCTGTCAGCGCAGAGTCCAAGGCGGTGGTTGCCTCATCGGCGATGACCACCTGCGGGTTGCCGGCCAGGGCCTGGGCAATCAGGGCACGCTGGCGCATGCCGCCAGAGAGCTCGGTGGAACGCTGCTTGGCACGGCGCCCGGGCTCGGGCATGCGCACGGATTCCAGCACCTGGAGCACTCGCTGCTGGCGCTCGGATTTGGACATCTTGCCGTGCGCCTTGAGCGCATCACCGATTTCCCGGCCCACCGGGCGCAGCGGATCGAGCGCCATCAGCGCATCCTGCAAGATCATGGACACCGAATTCCCGCGGATCTGCTGCCAGCCGCGGTCGGCGAGCTCCAAGGCGTCCTGCCCGCAGACAGTCAGCTCGTCGGCTTTCGCGATGCCTCCGGACAGTCCCAGCAGGCTGCGGGCGGTGACGGATTTGCCCGACCCGGATTCGCCGACCAATGCAAGGCAACGTCCGGCCTGGACGGTGAAGGAAATGTTCTTCACCGCCACGGCGGAACCGAAACGGACCGAAAGGTCCTTGACCGTAATCAGTGCTGGCTCGTTCATGCAGTCCTTGCCCTTCCGCCCAGCGCGCGGCCAATCAGCGTGGCGCCTGCGGCCACGACAACTATCGCCAAGCCGGGGAACAAGCTCATCCACCACGCGAAGTGCAGGTAGGTGCGCCCGGCCGAAAGCATGGCACCCCATTCGGGAGCTGGCGGGGGAGTGCCCAAGCCCAGGAAGGACAGGGCAGCAGCCCAGATCACGGCTTGGCCGATCCCCAGGGTCACCAGTGCCAGCAGTGGCTTGAGGGCGTTGGGAACCAAGTGGTTGCGGACCAACAGCCACGTGCCGCGGCCCAGCACGGTGGCTGCCTCCAGCATTTCCGAGCTCTTCAGCGTGCGGATTTGGCTGCGCACCAGCCGGGCATATCCCGGTGCGGTGGACAGGCCCACCGCGACGATGGCCGGCCCGACACCGGGGCCGGTGAAGGCAATGATCAGCAGTGCCATCAGCAAGGATGGAATCGCGTAGAGCGCTTCGAGCACGCGCAGGATGATCTCGTCGAGCCAGCGCGGGGACAATGCCGCAACTGTGCCCAGGACGATGGCCAATCCCATGCCCAATCCTGTGGCCGCCAGGCCGATAGCCAACGAGTCGCGGGCACCATGGACGACACGGGTATAGATGTCGCGGCCCGATTCGTCGGTGCCGAAGAAATGCGCGGCGCCGGGTTTGCTGAATGCCTCGGCCGGGTTGATGGCCAATGGGTCGCCCGGGGCCAGCACCGAGGGAACCAGTGCGATGAGCACCCACAGGGCGATGAATGCGGCGGCGAAGATTTTTGCGGTGCGGCTCATGAGCTCGCCCCTGCCGGATTGATGGCTCGTTCGATGCCTTCGGTGATCGCCATGACCACGATGTAGACCAGTGCGGAGAAGAGTGCGATGCCGGTGACCATCGGGATGTCGCGGGCCAGCACCGCAGAAAGCAGCGAGCGCCCCAGGCCCGGTCGGGCGAAGATCGCCTCGACCACCACCGCGCCGGAAAGCAGAGAGGAGAAAGCCCAGCCGGTCAGGCCCAGGGCAGGCAAGGCGGCATGGCGCAAGCCATGGCGCCAGAAGACCGCCAGCCGGCTTTCGCCACGGGCACGCGCGGCCAGCGCGAACTGGCTGCCCAGGGCTGCGCTCAGCGAATCGCGCATCAGCTGGGTGAGGAACCCGGCCAGCGGCAATGCCAAGGTCAGCACGGGAAGTACCAGGCCCTGGGCGGTGCCGTTATCCACTGCCGGCAGCCAGCCGAGCATCGAGGAGAAGAGCATGATCAGCACCGCACCGAGCCAGAAGTGCGGCACGGCGGCGGCAATGATCTCCACGATATTTCCCAGCCAGGCGCCAAAGCGGTTGGCCCGCATGGCCGATGCCGCGAAGCCCAAGGCCAGCACCCAGGCGGCCGCCAGGGCCAGCAGCGCAAGCCAGAGGGTATTGGGCAGGAGATCGCCCATGATGCCGGCGACCGGCTGCTTGAGCGAATACGAGGTGCCGAAGTCCAAGGTGGCCAGCTTGCCCAGGTACATCAGGTACTGGGAGATGAGCGGCAGGTCCAGTCCGTACTCGGCGCGGGCCGCGGCCAGCGCTTCGGCCGAGGCCTGGGAACCGGGGCCGCCCATGATTGCTTCGGCCGGGTCGCCGGGGATCAGCCGGATGGCGATGAAGATGGCGGTGGCCACCAGCCACAGCACCACCAGCGCGCCGCCGATCTTGCGCCCGGCCCAAGCAATCGTGCCCAAGGGGTGCTACTTGGTGATGAAGGTGTCGTAGTAGACCGGCGAAGACACCGCGGTGGTGGCGCCGATGCCGTGCACGTTCTTGCCGTAGAGGAAGTGGTTCTGCTGGTCGTAGAGCGGCAGCACGTAGTAGCCCTCCAGGACCAGCTTCTGGGCCTGCTCGTACAGCGCAGCGCGCTGGGCTTCATCGTTGGCCTCTTCGGCCTGGGCCAGGATCCCATCGAGCTTCTCGTTCTTCACCTGCGCGTTGTTGGCGAAGTAGCCCGATGGCGCCGGGACGGTCGAGTCGGAGTGGTACAGGATGCGCAGCACCGACGGGCCGACCTTGGTGTAGGGAGCCGAGACCAGATTGTAATCGTGCTTGGCCAGGGCGCCGTACCAGCTGGACAGGTCCAGCAGCTGGATCTTCACCTCGAAGCCCACGGCCTTGGCCTGGGCCTGGAACTGCTCGAACAGGGACTGCTCGGCAGGAACCGACTGGTTGGTGGAGACCGGGAAGTCCAGCGACAGGCGCTTGCCGTCCTTCACGCGGTAGCCTTCGGCGTCGCGTTCGCTCCAGCCTGCTTCATCGAGCAGCGCGTTGGCCTTGGCCGCATCGGTGCCGAACAGCGATTCATCGGAGTAGCCCAGCGGCTCGGCTGACGACAGCAGCGAGTAGCTGCGCTCGGTGGTGCCGAAATAGAGGGCCTTGACGCCGGCGCTGGCATCCACGGAACGGATGAAGGCCTCGCGCACGCGCTGGTCATCGAATGGCGCCTTGGAGCTGTTCAGCTCCAGGCGGTTGGAAGCACCCGGGCGCGGGGCGTCCAGATGGCCTAGCGAGCCGTCCTGCTTTGCCGTGGCGATGGTGTCCGGCTGCGCGTTGTCGATGACATCGACTTCGCCCGAGACCAGGGCTGCGTAGCGGGTGGCGGCCTCAGGGATGAAGCGCCAGGTGATGGCCTCCAGATAGGCCTTGGAATCGGAGCGCTCCGTGTTCTTGACCGGCGGCACGTAGTCTTCGTTGCGGACCAGGTTCACGGCCTTCTGGTGCTCCCAGGATTCGACCTTGAACGGGCCGGTGCCTACCGGTGAGGCGCAGTTGGTCGCCTGGTCGCGTTCCAGCGCCTTGGGGGATTCGATGGCGGTCCATGGCATGGACAGCGATTCCAGCAGCGCGTTATCCGGGGCGGAGAGCGTCAGCTTGGCGGTGAGCTCATCGGCGATCTCGATATCCACGACCTTGCCCACGGCCAGGTAGCCGGTGGAGGACGCGGTATTCGGATCCTTCAGGTGCTCGATGTTGGCTTCGATGGCTTTGGCGGTGAGCTTCGTGCCGTCGGTGAAGGAAATCCCATCGCGCAGGGTGATGGTGCGAGTCAGGCCGTCCTCGGAAACTTCGGTGCTTTCGGCCAGCCACGGGATGATCTTCCCGTCCGCATCCTTGGTGAACAGGGATTCGAGGTACTGGCTTGCTACCAGGGCTTGCGGGTAGTTGCCGCCCACATGCGGATCCAGGCAGGCCGGCTCGGCGTCGCCCGAAGCATAGACCAGGGTGCCGCCGGCAACCGGCTTCGCCTCCTCTGCGGGGGAATCGGGTCCTGCACCTGCCGAGCAGCTGGCTAGAAGGGATCCAAGGAGCGGGAGCGCGATAGCGCAGCCAAGGATCCTGGACGCGCGCGAGTTTCGTTGCATGGGGAAGGGCTTACCTCGATGAACTAGTGGTGATGACCAAACCAACTCTAGCCATCTGGAACGCATTCGTCAGATCGGAGCGAATCGCTCCGATCCGACGAAACCTGGCTAGCGGCACTGCGCGAGGGATCTACTTTTCGCTGGCCACGGTCATGCGGCGGTTCTGGTGGACCGGGGTTTCGATTTCATCGAGGATGGCCACGGCGAAGTCCTGGGAGGAAACGAAGTCGCCTGCTGGCGAATCGGTGCCCAGGGTGTAGCTGCCGGTGCGGCGTGCAGGCATGATCACCGGGGCTGGAGCCGCGACGGTCCAGGTGATGCCGGAAACCGAGGTGAACATGTCGTAGACCTCGGCGCAGGTGGTGGCTTCGGCCTTGTATTCCTCCGGGAAGCCCGGGGTGTCGACCAGGCGGACGCCGTCTACCTCGGTAGCGCCGGCGCCGCCGACAACCAGCAGGCGGGCTGGGACCAGGGTTTCGGTGATCTGCTCGAAGGCATCCAGGTATTCCTGGTGGTCGCCACCGGTGCGCGATGGCGGTACGGCAATGACGAGCACGTCGTTGTTCTTTCCCAGGTCGCGGTAGGTTGCCCCGTCGCCCAGCTCGGCGGCCACGGTGGTGCTTCCGTCGATTCCCTTGCCCGAACGGGAGACCGAGGTGACCTCATGGCCGCGTGAAATGGCTTCGGCAACGACTTCCGAGCCGACCATGCCGGTAGCTCCGTAAACTGCAATCTTCATGGTGTTCTCTTTCCTTGGGAAATTGGGTCCGGCACAATGGTATCTTTTAGATACCGCCCACTACAACGAAACTAGGTTTCCTCATGGATAGCCATGGCTCTTTTGACGTGTTCGTGCAGCAATGCCCTTCACGTGAAATCATGCAGCGCCTAGGCGATAAATGGACTCCGCTGGTCCTCTTGTCCCTGGCTGGCGGCCCGCAACGTTTCTCTGCATTACGCCAGCGCATCGGCGCGGTCACCCCGAAGGTGCTCACCAATACCCTGCGCAACCTGGAGCGTGACGGGTTGGTGCAGCGCACCGTATATGCCCAGGTGCCGGTGCGGGTCGACTACGAGCTGACTGATTTGGGACGCGGGATCCTGGAACCCATGGAAATCCTGCGCCTGTGGTCCGAGGAGCATGTGCCCAAAGTGCTCGCTGCCCGTGAGCGGTTCGACGCGCGCGGCTAATGGCCAGGTGGAGCAGCAGGACGCAGCGGCAGGAACATGAAGTGCTGGCCCACCAGCCCCTTGGTCGGATGGTTGAAGGCGCCCGGAATGGTGCCCAGGATCTTGAAGCCCAGCGATTGCCATAGACGCACTGCAGCCTCATTGGTCTCGACGACCGCATTGAACTGGATGCCGTGATAATTTTCCTGCCGGGCCCAGTCGATCACGTATTCGCCCAGTGCTCGTCCCACGCCGCGATTGCGGCATTCCGGATCGACCAGGAAGGACGCGGTGGCGATGTGGGCTCCCCGTCCGGGCTTGTTTGGCCCCATCTTGGCCGAGCCTATGATCCTGCCATCTGCCACGGCAACGACCGTTTGCCCTGGTAGCGTCTCCATCCACCAGGGGCGGGCTTCTTCAAGGTTTTGGCCTTGGGGGAAGGCGTAGGTCTGTCCCTCATCCATGATTTTGCGGTAGAAGCCGAAGATCCCAGGCCAATCCCCGGCGGTGCTTGTCCGGATTTGCATGCGGTTAGCCCAACTCTTTCGAAATGAATGCTTCGGAACTCATCCTATTGGCCCTCGTTGTATCTTGCGTCACATAGACTGAGGTCAAAGACGCAAGGTGCAGGCAAAGGAGCCGGTGTTGTTTGAAGTAAGCGAAGACCAGAAGTCGTTGATCGAGATGGTCCATGATTTCGCCGAGACCAGGATTGCTCCCAATGCCCTGAAGTGGGACCAGGAACAGCACTTCCCGGTGGATGTGCTGGCCGAAGCCGGACAGCTGGGCATGGGCGGAATCTATGTTTCTGAAGATCATGGCGGATCCGGTCTGAGCCGCAGCGATGCGGTGCTGGTCTTCGAGGAACTCGCCAAGGCCGACCCGACCTTGGCCGCCTACATTTCCATCCACAACATGGTCGTGTGGATGGTCGACACCTTCGGCAACGACGCGCAGCGCGCCAAATGGCTGCCATCGATGACCGCCATGGACGACCTGGGCTCCTACTGCCTGACCGAGCCCGGAGTCGGCTCCGATGCGGCGGCCCTGTCAACCCGTGCCCGCAAGGACGGTGACGAGTATGTGCTCAGCGGCGTCAAGCAATTCATCTCGGGAGCTGGAAGCTCGGCGCTCTACATCGTCATGGCCCGTACCGCTGATACCGGTTCGCGCGGCATCAGCGCCTTCCTTGTTCCCGGGGATGCCGAGGGCCTGAGCTTCGGGCCGAACGAAAAGAAGATGGGCTGGAAGGCGCAGCCCACTCGCCAGGTGATCATGGAAGGCGTGCGCATTCCCGCCGCCAACCTGCTGGGCGAGGAAGGCCAGGGATTCTCCATGGCCATGCAGGCACTCAATGGCGGCCGCCTGAACATCGGGGCCTGCTCGCTGGGTGGCGGGCAGAGCGCGCTGGAGAAGTCGGCGCTGTATTTGAAGGAGCGCCAGGCCTTCGGCGGACCGCTGACCAGACAGGAAGCGCTGGTCTTCAAGCTGGCCGAAATGGACATGGAGCTGGAAGCCGCCCGCTCCTTGCTGCGCCGTGCCGCCGCCGCACTGGACGCGAAGAGCCCGGACCGCGTCCGCCTCTGCGCGATGGCCAAGAAGATGGCCACGGACGCCGGATTCAACGCCGCCAACAGCGCTATCCAGCTGCACGGTGGCTACGGCTACCTCGCGGACTACGGGATGGAGAAGATCACCCGGGATCTGCGCGTGCACCAGATCCTGGAAGGCACCAACGAGATCATGTCGCTCATCGTCGGACGCACGCTGCTGGAATCCTGATCGGTGGCAATCAGGCGTTGAACTGCTTTTCCGAATTCCGCACAGCGTTTCCCGAGAGGGAATCGCGGGGATCCGGATGAACCGATGAGATGGCCGGCTCGCTGGAAATGATCTGCTCGATGCTGCCCTGCTCCATCGCATCCCGCAAGGTGCGCTGGGTGGGGCGCATCATTTTAATCTCGCCGCGTTCCAGGGAAGCGAAGAGCTCCTGGGGACTGATCCATGTGGAGATCACCGCTTCGGTGGTCTGGTGGACTGGTTCCTGGCCGGGGCGCAAGGCCGCGACAAAGAAGTACGTATCGAACCGCCGCGGGAAACCGGCTGGGGTGACCCAATTGGCCCAGGGGCGCAGTTGGCCAGGATCCAGCAGCAGCCCTGTCTCCTCGAAGACTTCACGACGTGCTGCGGCCAGGATCTCCCCGGCCAGATGCTCCGCGCGATCTGGTCCTTCCCCAAGGATCGAGGTGCGCGCCCATTGCCGGGCGTGCTCGCTGAGCAAGGCGGGATCCAGCTCTCCTGCCGCCACCGCTTGGCCGTCTTGGGCATCAACTCGGCCGCCGGGATAAACCACCATGCCGGCTGCGAAGTCCATGGTGTTCACGCGATGCTGGACGAAAACCTCAAACCCGCCAGCTGCCTCGCGCAGCAGCAAAACACTGGCCGCTTTGCGGATCGGGACCTCGGCGGGAGTCGCAGGTATCGGGGAAGTCGTCATTGCCTACCATGTCCTTGGCTCTTGGAAGTGAGAATAGCCTTCGAGAGCCAGCTTAGCTTCCAGCGCACAGCAAACGCGCAACCGGCAGAAGCCGCTGTGCATGCTTGCACATTGACCTGCGGAATCTGCACAGCAAATGCCGTTGACCGGATTCCTGGCGGAGCCTAGTTTGAATCACAGAGACCTGCGCGAAGCTGCGGGCATCGCAACTGGAAGCCGCAGGGGAGCCGAGCAGAGGATGAGCGCAATGGCGGAACAAATTGGCCCATGGCCCCAAGGGCTGAAGGGGCGCCGCGCTTTGGTTACCGGTGGCGCCTCCGGCATAGGCCTGGCCAGTGCCCGGGCATTGGCCGACGCCGGTGCCACCGTGACGATTGCCGACCTCAATGAACAGGCCGCTGAAGAAGCGGCCCGCGAGCTTGGCGGAAAAGCATGGGCCGTGGATCTTTCGGATACCGCGTCGCTGGAAGATCTCAGCGTGGATACCGACATCCTGATTAACAACGCCGGCGTGCAAAGGGTGGCTCCAATCCATGAGTACGACCCCGAAGCCTGGAGGCTGATTCATCGGCTCATGCTGGAGTCGCCGTTCCTGTTGATCCGGGCAGCACTGCCCGGCATGCGCGAGCGCGGCTTCGGCCGCGTCATCAATATTTCTTCGATCCACGGGCTCCGGGCCAGTGCGTTCAAGAGCGCCTACGTTGCGGCCAAGCACGGGTTGGAGGGACTGTCGAAGGTCACTGCATTGGAAGGTGCCGACTACGGGATCACCAGCAACTGCATCAACCCGGGCTATGTGCGTACCCCGTTGGTGGAGCGGCAGATTACCGATCAAGCGAATTCGCATGGCATTGACGAGTCGGATGTCATCCAGGAGATCATGCTTGCCGAATCGGCCATCAAGCGCCTCGTTGAGCCAGAGGAAGTCGCTTCGCTGGCGGCCTGGCTCAGTGCGGATGCCGCGGGCATGGTGACCGGAGCGTCCTACACCATGGATGGCGGCTGGAGCGCGAAATAGGTGCGGCGGGATCACCTAGCTGCCATGCCTAGGCCGGCGGGAACAGCAGGGTTCCGCCGATCGACACGGCGATGATCACCACGGTGGACAGCAACCCCAGCAGCAATGAACGTCCGCCGGTTTTTGCGATGCTGCGCAGGTGGACCCCGAGCCCCAAGGCGAACATGGCCGCGGCAAGCAGGAGCGTCTGCGCGCTGGCCGCAACTGCAAGCCACGCCTCGGGAACCAGCCCGGTGGTGCGCAGCAGCATTGCCGCCAGGAACCCGAGCACGAACAGCGGCACCAGTGGCGGGTTCTTGCCGCCTTGCACCGATTGGCGCCGCCGCATGTAGACGCCGACGCCGGCAATGATTGGAGCCAGCAGGACCACCCGGGCCAGCTTGACGGTCACCGCCACGGCCAAGGCGCCGGCACCTACCGAACCGCCGGCGGCGACGACTTGTGCGACCTCATGGGTGGACGCGCCGATGAGCATGCCGATGCTGCGTTCATCCAGCCCGAGCAGCAAGCCCACCGCGGGCATGAGCGGAATCATCAATGTCCCGAAGAGCACTACCAGCCCGATCGCGGTGGCGACCTGATCCTGCTTGGCCTTGACGACGTTCTCTGCGCCTGCGACCGCGGCGGCACCGCAGATGGAGAAGCCGGTGGCGATGAGCAGGCGCTGCGGCAGATCCATGCCGAGCTTCTTGCCGATCCACAAGGTGGCCAAGAACGTGATGCCAACCGAGAGGGCCACCACCAGCAGTACCCCGGGGCCCAGGCCGAGGATGGTGCCCAGCGAGAGCTGCAAGCCCAGCAGCACAATGCCCAGGCGCAGCAGCTTCTTGCCGGCAATTGCCGTGCCGGGGGCAAAAGCCTGCGGGACCGGGGCAAGATTGCGCCACAGCGCACCGAGCAGGATAGCTAGCAGCAGGGCGCTCAGGCCATGGATGTAGCGGCTGGCGAACATGCACAAGATGCCGGCGGCAAGGCAGAGGAGCAGTCCCGGAAGAGCAGGAGCAAAACGCGAAGCAGGTTTTCGATGTCCGGACTGGTCAGGTTTGGAGATGGCAGATTCTTCGACGGGACTTGTGGAGTCGTGCATGGAAATAATTCTTCTCCGGCTTGGCGAATTGCGGTATACCACTTCTTGCTATCGCGGACATATGATCATGATATGGAAAGCAGCTCGTCATCTCTCGAAGACATTGCCCGCTGGATTCAACCCTCCTCATTGGAGTTGCTGGTCGGCATCGCCGATCACGGGAGCCTGAGCGCCGGTGCCCGTGCGGCCGGGATGGCGCAGCCAAATGCGACCCGCGCATTGAAAACGTTGGAGCGCCGGCTGGGATACCAGCTTGTGGCACGCAAGACCACCGGATCGCGCTTGACGGCAGAGGGAGTGCTGACTGTCCAGTGGGCTCGTGAAGTCCTGTCCAGCCTGGAAGCCTTCGCCGCTGGCGCGCGCTCGCTGGCTGAAACCGGAGAGGGAGAGCTGGAATTCGGAGCCAGCATGACGGTGGCAGAATTCTTGGCGCCAAATTGGATCGGACTACTGCATCGCGCCCTGCCACGAGTCATCCCTCGAATGAAGATCATGAATTCCCATGACGTTATTCGTGCAGTGCAGCAGGAGGAATTGGGACTAGGATTCGTGGAAACCCCGCACATTCCTCTGGGCCTGAAAAGCCGGCAGGTACTTCACGATGAAATGCTCGTGGTCACGTCGCCTTCACATGCTTGGGCACAACGGAAGGAACCGCTGAGCCTGCACGAATTGCAAAGCACGGCGCTGATAGAACGCGAGGAAGGCTCCGGCACCCGGGCATTCTTGGATTACATTGCCCATGCCGAACGCCCGAATCCGGTCGCTGTCTTCAACTCGAACGCAACGATTTGCCAGTGCGTGGCGCGCGGAATGGGGCCCGCTGTGCTCAGCCATTTGGCGGTAGAGAGCCAGTTGGAGCAGGGGCTGCTCGTCGAGATCCCGTTTGATGGGCCGGCGCTGTTGCGCGAGCTGCGGGCGATATGGCCTGCGCACCGTGTCTTGAAAGCGACCGAGCAGAAGCTGCTTGAGATTTCCGTGGAATCACGGATTGCGCAGGGCTAGCCGGAGATCCAGCCCCGGCTTGGATCTGTGCGGACTTGGCCAGGAGGCGGACAGCAAGCTTCCCATCAAGGATGAAAGAGCGGCCATTTGTACCGGGCCGTGAGCTCCCGGTACAAGCCTCCGGACTTAGAGTTTGGAGATCTCGTTCTTGAGCAGGCCCGACAGACGCTGGACGCCTTCGTCGATGGTCCTCTCGTCAACGGAGCAGAAAGCCAAGCGCAGCTTGTTGTCGGCCTGCCCGCTCGGGCTGAATGCCGCGCCTGGAATGAAAATGACCCCGGCCTTCACGCCCTGCTGCAGCAGCGCGTAGGTGTCAATGCCTTCAGGCAAGGTCAACCAGACGAAGAAGCCGCCTTCGGGACGAGTGTGGGTGACACCTGCCGGCAGGTACTTGGCCAATGCTTCGAGCATCGCGTCGCGGCGGGAACGGTACAGGTCGTTGTACTTGGTGATCTGCCCCTTCCAGTCATGCTCGTTGAGGTAGGCGCTGATGATCATCTGGTTCAAGGTCGGTGGGCACAGGGCTACCGCCTCGCCGGCCAGGTAGAAGCGGCGGAAAAGGTGGGTCGGGACCGCGGCCCAGCCGATGCGCAGGCCGGGCGCGAAGATCTTGGAGAAGGAACCCATGTAGATGACGTTTTCCGGGTCCAGGCTCCGCAGGGTGGGCGCAGGGGCTCCTTCGTAGCGCAGCATTCCGTACGGGTTGTCTTCCAGGATCAGGATGCCGGCTTCGCGGCAGATGTCCACGATTTCCTGGCGGCGTTCGGCCGCCAGAGTGATCCCTGATGGGTTGTTGAAGTTCGGGATGGTGTAGAGGAATTTGATGCGCTCGCCGGCGGCGCGCAATTCGGCGATGCGCGCACGCAAGGCATCAGGAATCAAGCCATTTGCATCGGTGCCCACGGGGCGGGCGGGCACCTGGTAGGCCTCGAAGGTATTCAGGGCCCCGACGTAGGTCGGATCTTCGCAGAGCACAGTGTCTCCGGGATTGCAGAAGACCTTGCAGGCCATGTCCTGTGCTGACTGGGAGCCGTTGGTGACCACGACATCTTCGACCCCCACGTTCGTGATGCCTTCAGCTGCCATGACATCGATAATTTGTGCACGCAGTTCAGGAGTGCCAAGTCCGGAGCCATATTGCAATGCTTCGGGGCCCTGCTCGACGATGATGCGCCGGGCCATTTCACCGACCTTTTCCAGCGGGAGCAGCTGCAGGTAGGGGTTGCCTCCGGCCAGGGAGACCAGGGAAGGGTCCAAGGAGAGCTCGAATACGTCGCGCACCGCGGACTGCTTGATTCCGGCCGCGCGCTCGGATAGCAAGGATTCGTGCGAAGTGGTCAGCGGTTCTGATGCGGTGGTCATGGTTCTCCTCGGCAAGGCTCCCGGGGCGGGGGAGCGGGGTTCCTGCGCTGGGTGCGGCACAAGAATTGTTTTCAAATAGAATACTTTGGTATTCCAGCAGGAAATTCAAGGCTTGGCAAGAGCTGAGTTTTCAACCACGTGATTCTTTGCTCCAGGCGAGGCGTTGCGTTCCTCAATCTTCAGCTGGCCCAACGCCGCATTGACGCGGCCGTGAAGTTTCTCGGAAAGGTTTCGCGGTTAGCTCCCGGCCAGCCAGCACTGCCGGACCAAGAGGACCAGCAAATCGACGCAGCCCGCCGAAGCCCGGAAATACCCAAGACCGGGAGGCGCCCATCCATGCGAACAGGGAATAATCCGGGACCCTGATCAGCAGGCGATCCCATCACCCGACTTCCTGCGGGCCGCTGGCGTATTCGCCGGCTGGTTGGCTCACTTCTCGGTTTCGGTGCGGGAATCCAGCCAAGACTGGATGGCGCTTGGGCGAATGCGGCGATGCGTTCCACGGTATTCCACCGGAATAATCCCCGCATCGGCCAGCTTGCGCAGGTAGCTGTTGGAAATCCCGGCCATTTGGGCTGCTTGGGAAGTATTAAGGAGCAGCTCGGGTGTGCCGATGCTGACGGACTCGCCATCTGCAAACCGTGAAAGCACCTCGATCAGCGCCTGGTGCGCTTCTTTGGGCAACTTCAACGCGGTGCCGTTGACGAACACGGTCGTGTCATCCGACTCGTCCAGCGCGCGGCGTAGCCGCGCGGTGGTCTTCTCATCTAACGCCTCGAAGGTGCGGACCCTGCCCAGTGCTGAAGTTGGTGATGCCATGCTTTCATTTTGCCTGAGACCTGCCGATCTTGGCGAGACGCGCGACTAAGGTCCCGAGCCAACGGTCCTGAAACCGGTGTTGCTGCTAGCAGAATCGGCAGTATTGCTGCTTCGCGCCGAAACCCGGTACCGGTTGCAGTACGAGTCATGGCATAAGTGCGAGCCTCCGCGCATGACCCTGCCTTGACCGATGGTCGGCCCCTGGGGATTGCCCACCGGGCTGTTGCGGTAGTACTTGGGCAGGAACCAGTCTTGGCACCACTCCCAGACGTTGCCTGCCATATCGAACAGGCCCACCGGGTTTGGCGGATAGGTGCCCACCGGGGAAGTACCCAAATAGCCGTCTTCCAAGGTGTTTGATTCGGGGAAACTGCCCTGCCAGATATTGCACTGGTGCACCGCCCCTGGAGCCAGCTCATTTCCCCAGGCATAGCGTTGCCCGGGGACCAGGCCACGAGCGGCGTACTCCCACTGCGCTTCCGTTGGCAGGGAACGCCTGCTCCATTTGCAATAGGCCTGTGCATCGTTCCAAGAAACCTGCACGACCGGGTGCTCGGGGATATCCTGCCAATTCGACTGGGAGCCGGCGGGGTTGCGCCAGCTGGCACCGCGGACACCGAGCCACCATGGCGCACCTCCGGCTGGGCCGAGCACGTCTTGGCGGGGTGCTGCAAGATAGGCGTGGAAAACCGCGGAGTAGCCCAGCCGCTCGGATTCGCTGCGGTAGCCGGTGGCGTCCGCGAAACGGGCGAATTCGGCGTTGGTGACAAGAGTGGCATCCATGGTAAATGCATCGACCTTGACCCGATGCACGGGCAGTTCGCCATCGGCCGCGTAGCCTTCGTCGAAATGGTCGCCCATCATGAACTCGCCGCCGGGAAGGCTGATAAGGCCAGTGGATCGGGGCGCCGTATCCGTTCCGGATTCCTCGGCAGTGGGCCCTGGGTGGTTTCCGGGCTGCGATCCAGTCCGCTGCGGAGCGCAGCAGGCGCTCATGCTATCTGCTCTGGGTTGGCAGGGATCAGCATGTGCTTGATGCTCGTGCAAAGCTGGTCGATGAGCCGGGCGGAACGTTCCAGATCAGGATCGGAGATGTGCTGGAGGTTGATCCCGTCGATGCTGGCGATCAGCATCCGCGCTACGGTGTCCAGATCCGTCTTGACCTTGAGTTGGGAACGCTCGGCCGCGTCCCGGAAAACGGCGCTGGTCGAGCAGACCCAAGCGTCGTACATCGACCGGTTGATCCTGTTCGATTTCTCGATCTCTTCTGGATCGGCCAGCCGGGTAGCTCGCAGCAACAGTTCGAAGGTGGTGACCTGCTCGTGCGGGGCGTTGAGCATGCGCCGCCAAACGCGGCGGATGTGCAAGTCTACGGCTTCGGCTAAGCCGACATTCTCCGGGATTGGATCGAGCTCGCGTGCATAGTCCCGGCTCAAGTGGTTGTATACCTCGTCCAACAGCTCATCCTTGCTGCGGAAGCAGTAGTGCAAGGCCGCCAATGGGGCGCCAGCTTCAGTGGCAATGCGCCGGGTAGTGGCAGCAGCAATTCCTTCAGAAGCGATCACGCGTGCGGCCGCCTCGATGAACTGCCTGCTGCGGTCTTCTACTGATATGCGCGCCATGATTCCCGTCCCGAAAACTACTCTCCATTTGGACTCTAGCCGATAGGCCTAAGCCCTTCGTGGAAGTCAAATAAATTAATTTGTTGCCAAAGCTGGTCAAATGACTAAGTCATACGACATACTACTTGAAGTTGTTGCGCAAGTCACATGCTGGCGCAGTCTTCAAAGGAGAGGGAATCATGGTCGATCACGTTGCCCAGCTGATAGTCCATTCGGGAGTCGTCCCGGATATCGGGCTGTCGGCACAATGCGATGCAGTCGAACGTGTCGGGCGTCCCACGGCCGTAGCAATTCGCGACGGGCGGATTATCGCCGTGGGCGACGATCAGCTGCTCCAGCTGGCTGGCCCGGAAACTATGGTGATCGATGCGCAGGGCGGAGCCATCCTTCCAGGACTGAACGACGGCCACCTGCATTTCTCGGCCAGCGCGATGATCCGCCACGCACACCTTTCGGTGGCCGGTGCCGCGGACTGGGACGAGGTGGCCGACCTCCTGGAGAATGCCGAACCCGACGCCAGCGGATGGATCAGGGCCGCGCACTGGGATGAAGCCAGCCTGGGCTCCGACGGAGCGAGTGCCGTCCTCGCGGCCAACAAGCGCTGGCCGGTCGTCGCTTTCGACAAGACCGGGCACCAGGTGATGGTCAACGCCGTGGCTCTTGGGATTCTAGGGCTCCAACGCATCTCAGCACCTGTTCCCGGCGGCGTTATCGGACGGCTGCCCGATGGGTCGCCTAGTGGGCTCTTTGGTGATGCCGCCATGCAACTGGTCAATAACGGGTTGCCGGAATTCGCAGAAGAGCAATTGCGCGAGGCCTTTGCCAAGCACCAGCAGGAGCTGCACGCCTGCGGGATCACTTCGCTCACCGAGCCGGGCCTCGGGCCGGGCGGCAAGACATTGATGGCCGCCAGCTGCAGCACCCAGTCCCTGGAGATTCTGGCGAGCATGGCCCGGGACGGGCAACTGAGCTTGCGCATCAATGCCTTGCTGCTGTTCACCGGCACCGGTGGCGAATCGTTGCAGGCGGTGCGCCGGGGGTTGGCCAGCAAATTGACGACTGCCACCGACGGCATCGACCCGCTGCGCCTGCGCATTGCCGGGGTCAAGGTCTTCGCCGACGGCATCCCGCGCTCGGGTACATCCTGGTTCCACGACGAATACCAGCTGCCTTGCGGGCACGGGCACGGCGCTCTGGTCCTGCAGGGCGAAGACGACGAGCAGAAAGTGGCCGAATTCCGCCAGATCATTGCCGAGATCGATGCGGCTGGTCTGCAAGCGGGTGTGCACGTCACTGGCGATGCTGCCACAGAAGCGCTTATCGAGGCGGTGGAGCATCTCGGCGACGCAGGGCAGGTCCGGGATCGCAGGCACTACATCATTCACGGAGCCTTCCGCGAGCCGGAGCTGCTCCAACGGGTGCAGCGCGCGGGGATGGGGTACAGCACCAATCCCAAGATCCGCGCAGATGCGGGGGCATTGCAACTTGCCTTGCTCGGCCCGGAGCGCTTCGCCCAGCAGCAGCCGCTGGCAACCGCGGCCGAGCTGGGCGTCGCAGCCTCGCTGGCTTCGGATGCACCGGTTACCGATCCGGATTGGCGCAACAGTGTCATCGCGGCCGTTACCCGGGATACGAGTGCAGGCGCTGGCACAGGAGAAGCTGAGCGGATCAATTTGGCCCAGGCGCTGGCTATGATGACCCAGACTCCCTCATGGCAGGACCATGCAGAGAACGACAAGGGGCGGATTGCGGTCGGCCAGCTCGCCGACCTGTGCATCTTGCGAGACCCCTTGTCCGAGGATGTGCGCCAACTACATCAGAATCCCACGACCCACACCATCGTCAATGGCGACATAGTGCATCGGCTCGACTCGCCCAACTGAGAAATATCCGGAGAAAATGACATGAAAAAACGAACTCTGGCAGCAGCCGCCCTGCTCGCCATCACTACCTCCCTGGCTGCCTGCTCCGCTGATAGCGGCAGCGGCAACAACAACGAGAAGCTCACTATCGGCATCATCGGCATTAGTTCCGATGCAGCTATCCAGACCGCGATTGACGAGGGCTACTTCAAAGAAGAAGGCTTGGAAGTAGAAACCACGGTCGTCGCCAATCCGCCTGCCGGAATCGCGGCGGCTCAATCCGGGCAACTGGATGTGGCCTACACTCCGTCCATCCCGCTGCTCAATGCACTGTCGCAGGATGTCAAGCTGTCGGTCATCGCCGCAGCGGATGGCTACGCTGAAGGCGCCGTTGATTCCATGGAGTCCGATTCGGTGGATGACACCGGGCTGTACATCCAGCCGGACAGCGGCATTTCCCGGGCCCGGGACCTGGCTGGCAAGAAGATCGCCGTGCCGGCGCGCAAGGCTCAGATCGAGGTTACCGTAGCCGACATGGTGGAAAAGGACGGGGGAAACCCAGAGAGCATTAATTGGATGGTGCTGGACCCGGCCAGTTCCCTGCAGTCCCTGCAGCAAGGCCGCGTTGACGCAGCCGGGCTGGTAGCTCCTTTTACCAACAACGCAAAGTCCGAGGGCATGGAGCTGCTAGGTAGCCCGGGAGTCGAGTTCTTCGAAGATGGCGCGGTAGGCCTCTGGGTAGCCGGAGCCGGGCAGGTCAGCGGCGATGGTGAACGCATGGCCGCATTCCAGCGGGCCATCTACAAGGCGAATGCCTACGCCAACGAGAACATGGAAGAAATGAAGTCCAAGGCGGCCGAGATCACCGGCATCGATCTGGAAACCATTAAGAACGGTGCCGATTCCTACTGGCCAACCGAGGTGGACATCGCCGACTTGCAACGCGTCGACGCGAAGCTGGCAAAGCTCGGCTACCTGAAACAGGAGGTGGGTCTCGATGAATCGCTTATCTTCGAATCAGAGTAGCCCGCGCACCGCGGTCTGGCAGCTGGACTACGAGTCGGCGCCAATCAAGCTCGGATTGGGGCTGCTCGGCGCGCTGCTTTTACTGGGCCTTTGGCAACTGGCTGCACTACGCGGGACCTTCGGCAGTGGCCTGCCCAGCGTCGGTGCCACAGCCAGCGAGCTGGCCCGCTTGATCGGTGATCCCGAATTCTGGGCAGAAACGGCAACAACTATCTGGCTTGCCGCATTAGGCATGGTGATCGCGTTGGCCGCCGGGATCCTGCTCGGGTTGCTGCTGGGCACCGTCGACTGGTTGCGCCATGCCTCCCGAGCAATGACCGAATTCCTCAAGCCCATCCCGCCGATTGTCGTGCTGCCGCTGTGCGTGATGATTTGGGGGCCGACCAGCACCATGGCCCTGGTGCTGGTGATGATTGGCACCGTCTTGGCCACCACCATCCAGGTTGTCGCCGGAGTCAACGACACTGACCCGGTAGCCATGGATACCGCGCGTTCCTTCGGAATGGGCCGCGCCGAGCGGCTGCTGCGGATCACCTTGCCTTCGGCTGCTCCCTATATCGGCACCTCGGTGCGCATCGGAGCTCCGGCAGCGCTGATTATTGTCGTGGTCGCCGGCCTGCTGGGTGGTGCCCCGGGACTTGGCAGTGCCATCTACCAGTCCCAAGCCGCAGGGGACTTCCCTCGGACCTACGCCCTGGTGCTGGTGCTCGGGGTGCTCGGTCTGCTGGCCCAGAACCTGTCCGGCGCGATCGAGCGGCGGGTGCTGCATTGGCACCCCGCGTTCCGGAAGGAAGCGAAATGAAACGCCACCTGTTCAATATCATCTTGTCCATCGCGACGCCGCTGCTGCTGATCCTGGCCTGGTTCAAGCTCTCCAGCCAGTCGACCAGCCCGTTCTTCCCGCCGCTTGGCGAGATTCTGGCCCACTTTGCTGATTTATGGCTCTTCGAGCATTTCGCCAGCGACATCGTCCCGAGCCTGCGCAATTTGGTGCTCGGCTTCCTGCTGGCCGCAGTGCTGGGCGTGGTGCTCGGCTTCGTGCTTGCCACGGTGCCGTTGCTGCGTGCCCTGTTCGAACCCTCGCTGCACCTGTTGCGCGGAATCCCGCCGGTAGCGCTGGTGCCGATCCTGATTACGCTGGTAGGTTTCACCGATCAGATGCGCATTTCGTCGATTGTGATCGCAGCGGTATTCCCGACGCTGATCGCCACGATGGACGGGATCAAGGCAGTGGATTCATCGCTTAAGGATGTATGCACCGTCTACCAGCTGGACCGCAAGGACCGATTGTTCTCCGTCTATCTGCCCTCGGCCGGACCGCAGATCGCCGCAGGCATGCAAGTGAGTTTGCTGGTGGCCTTCATCGTCATGATCGCCTCGGAAATGATGGGCACCGCCCAGGGCATCGGAGCGATGACCCTGCTGGCGCAGCAGACCTTCATGGCCGCCGACATGTGGGCTGGGATCCTGCTGCTCGGGCTAGTCGGCTTCCTGGGCAACATCCTGTTCGACCTCGTCAAGAACCGGGCATTGGCCTGGTATATCGGTTCCAAGAAAATGGAGAAAGTATCGTGAACTCCACCATCCACACCCCAGCGCAAACCGAATCCGCTGAAGCGGCCGTCGCCCGGCTTGAAGTCCAAGGACTGGCAAAGACCTACGGCTCCGGTCCGAAGGCCGTTGAAGTCATCGAGGACCTGACTTTTTCGGTCAATGCCGGTGAAGTCGTTTGCATCGTCGGCCCCTCTGGTGTCGGCAAAACGACCCTGCTCAAATGCTTGGCCGGCCTGCAACCCTCCAGTGGCGGGACTATGAAGATCGACGGGCGCCAGGTTTCCGGCCCGCCACCTGAAATGGCCTTGGTGTTCCAGGATTATTCCCGATCCCTGATGCCTTGGCTGACCGTGGAGAAAAACCTGCAGCTGCCCCTGCGCCACCTGCATCTGCCGGCCGCGGAAATGCGCTCCAGGACCAAGGAGGCGCTGGACGAGGTGGGCCTGTCCCACGCGGCCAAACGATATCCCTGGCAGCTGTCCGGCGGCATGCAGCAGCGCGTAGCCATCGCCCGCGCCCTGGCCTATCGCCCGGAAATCCTGATCATGGACGAGCCTTTCGCCTCGGTGGACGCGCAGACCCGCTTCGAACTCGAGGACCTGTGCCTGAAAATCCGAGACGAGCTGGGCATGACGATTCTGCTGGTCACGCACGATATCGACGAAGCGGTGTACCTCTCCGATCGGATTGTCGCCATCGGGAACAAACCGGCCCGCGTCCTGGAAATTCTGCCGGTTGAACTGCCACAACCCCGTGACCAGATCGGCACCCGGGCCTTACCGGCCTTCTCCGGCTTGCGCACCGAAGTGCTCTCGCTTATCCGGAAGTCCGCAGCATGAGCCCGGAGCGGGCTGCGCGCCCGAACATCCTGGTGTTCATCGCCGATCAGCTGCGAGCCGACCATCTGGGCGCCTACGGTAACAGTGAAGTGCGCACGCCGAACTTGGATCGTCTGGCGCAGAGCTCCACGGTGTACGAGAACGCGCACGTGGCGAACCCTACCTGCATGCCCAACCGCGCCAGTTTGCTCACCGGACGCTGGCCCAGTGCTCATGGCACGCAGTACAACGGGATCCCAGTGGACCCCGAAGCATCCACTTTCGTACGCCAGCTGGCCCGTTGCGGCTACCGCACGTCGGCCGTGGGCAAGCTGCACCACCAGAGCATGGGCTGGGATTTCGAACCGGAGCAACTTGACCAGATCAAAGCCAGCGCACCCAAGCTGATGGACACGGGCGTCGCGGATGCCTATTCGCGCCGGCGCGAAGCAGGCTGGGACCAATGGGAGAACCGCGCGCGCCATGCAGCTGGCTTCCTGCCCCTGCCCGATGACTATTACGGCTACCAGGATGTCGATCTGGTCATCGGGCACGGAGACGCGCCGGGCGGGCACTGGGAGCACTGGGCCCGCGAACGCGGTGTCGACCCTGACCAGCTGGGGGGACCTGTGGCTGGCAGCAAGGTCTTGGAAAGCTGGGAGCAGGTGTACGCGTCTTCGATTCCCGCTGAGGTGCACCCTACCCGATATATCGGGGACAAGGCCGCCGGCAGGATCCGTCAGGCAGCGGAGCAGGAGGATCCCTTCTTCATGTTCGTATCCTTCCCGGACCCGCACCATCCATTTGCCCCGCCGCATGAATACGCGCACCGTTACGATCCTGCGAGCCTTTCATTGCCGGTGGGCTTCGACCAGGACCACTCGCGCTCGCCGGCGCATATCCAAAAAATGCTCGAGCGCCGGGGAGAGCCCAACGCTGACCCGACTATGTCTTTTGCGGTGACCGAGGAGCAGTACCGTCTGGCGGCCGCGGCGCAATACGGCCTGATCGAATTCATGGACGAGCAGGTCGGACGAGTGCTGGATACCCTGGAAGAAACCGGCCAAGCTGCAAACACCATCGTGGTCTTCACCTCGGATCATGGTGACCTTTTCGGTGATCATGGGTTGATGCTCAAGCATTTCGTCCACTACCGCGCAGTAACTCGCGTGCCCTTGCTGATCCACATGCCTCGACAGGCCACGGAACGGCGTAGCAATCAGCTCGTATCCAGTGCCGATTTGGCGCCGACCTTCATGGACCTCGCGCAGGTCCCGGGTTTCAGGGGCATCCAGGGCCAGAGCTTGGTGGAAGAAGGCCAGTTGGGGCTGGGGAAGGAGAATAGAGCCTTGCTGATTGAGGAAGACCAGCCATTTTCTCTGGATGGACTTCGCGCTCCTGTGCGCATCCGTTCGGTGGTCACCGCAGAGGGAAGACTAACGAAGTATTTCGGCACCAGCGATTACGAGCTTTATGACCACCGCTGCGATTATGACGAATTAGAAAATCTCGCCGGGTTACAGCAGGGCCAGCAGCTGCTCCAGACTCTGGAATCCGCGCTCGGCGAACAACTAGTGAATCTAGCTTCAGATCAGGTCAGGCCTGAATTCGCGGCGTAAATAGAAGTGTTCTAAGGGCGGCGGGGTCTGTCGGCGATTGCTGCATGCTCCGCCGTTCATGTTCCATATCCGGGATAAGCGGTCTTGTCACACGGTGAGCGGTTCCCGTATGGTGGAAAACGTAGGTCTAAAGAAAGTACTGACCAGCCATCTTCCGGCACACCATGACGGATCCTTCAGCCTCACCCGGCGGAGCCCCTCTGGGAATTGTGTACATGGAAGCCTGACGCCCTCCTTAATTGCCTGTGGGTCACGCTCCATTGCGGTCGGATGAATGGTCATGCGCGTTCCTACGCTCTGCCACCAATTTCGTGGGTACTGCGTTTTCGTCAATCAGAACTTTCTTGAAAGAAGAGCTATTCAATGTCTGTTGAATCCACTAAAGACCTGTCCACCATCACCGACGAAGAGATTTTCGACGCCCATCTTGGCGGCAAGCTTTCCGTTTCATCGCAAATGCCGCTGAACACCAAGCGCGACCTGTCCATTGCCTACACGCCGGGTGTAGCCAAGGTATCCCAGGCCATCGCAGATGATCCAGCCAAGCACGCCACCCACACCTGGGCCTCCCGTCTGGTCGCTGTCGTTTCGGACGGCACCGCGGTGCTGGGCCTGGGCAACATCGGCGCCGCTGCCTCGCTTCCGGTCATGGAAGGCAAAAGCGCCCTGTTCAAAGAATTCGGCGGTCTGGATTCGATCCCGCTGGTATTGGACACCACCGACGTCGATGAAATCGTCGAAACCGTCATTCGCCTGCGTCCGAGCTTCGGCGCCGTGAACCTGGAAGACATCTCCGCCCCGCGCTGCTTCGAAATCGAAAAGCGCCTGATCGAGGCGCTGGATATCCCTGTTATGCACGATGACCAGCACGGCACCGCGGTGGTGGTGCTGGCAGCTCTGATCGGCGCGGCCCGCCAGACCAAGCGCGACATCAGCTCGTTGAAGGTCGTCATCTCCGGTGCCGGTTCGGCTGGCGTCGCCGTCACCAACCTGCTGCTTTCGGCCGGCGTGGATGACGTCATCGTGCTCGACTCGCGTGGCACCATCCACCGCGAACGAGACGACCTTAATCCGGTCAAGGCCGACCTGGCCAGCCGCACCAACCGTGAAGATGTCATGGGTGGCCTGGCTGAGGCACTGGACGGCGCGGATGTCGTAGTGGGACTTTCCTCATCGACCTTCGAAGAAGCTGCCGTGGCGAAGATGAACAAGGACGCCATCATCTTCGCGCTGTCCAACCCGACCCCGGAAATCATGCCGGATGCTGCCGCGAAGTATGCAGCCGTGGTGGCCACTGGCCGCAGCGACTTCCCGAACCAGATCAATAACGTGCTGGCCTTCCCGGGCATCTTCCGCGGCGCCCTGGACTCGGGTGCCAAGAAGATCACCGAGGGCATGAAAGTCGCCGCGGCCCATGCCATTGCCAACCTGGTTGGTGATGATCTGGCAGCGGATTACATCATTCCTTCGGCAACCGATGACCGCGTGATGCCTGCTGTAGCCGCGGCTGTGGCTGCGGAAGCAGAAAAGGCCAAGTAGAAAAAGCTGGCGAAAAAGCACTGCCTGCAACGACTCGTTGCGGGCAGTGCTTTTTTCATGCGCCGGGCTGTTCTGAGGCCGTTGTCTTGGGATATCCACAATCGTAGAAAGTTCCTGCCGGGGCGATGAATTCGCGCCACACTTGCTGGCATCAGATCAACCAAGGAGGAATGCGATGAGTAATCCTGAAGGCGTCCATCTCAGTGTCCGCAGCTCGTTGCCCGAAATGCAGCTACTTGGCTTTGTTGCGCTGCGCGAAATATCAGAGAAGGGGTATGTCGTAGTGCTCAGCACTATGGCAAAGCAGCAACAGGTCCTGGGGTACACACTGGGATTGGCCAAACGAGGGCATCCTGAAATCGTCAGTATCGGTGGAGACGAAGATGATGTTTTCGGGCTTCTCGCGCATCTGGCGTCACAAGTCGTCGAGCACGAACAAGTCTTTTCCGAGGGTACCCACAACACATCGCTATTTAGCGAGCTCATTTTCTCGGAGCCAGAGGCGGAACTGCACACTCTTCCACTCACCAGTCTGATCCTTGGCGACACCCCGATAAGAACCTTGCATTGCAGGGAACCCAGGGACTTCGCCGTGATCCAGAAACAGTCTGCTCACTAGGAACCGCGCCGCATCGTCAAAAGATGAGCAGGCCGAGGAGAGGAACCTGACCATGTGCGATATGTGCAATGACATGACACGCAAGCAACTGGAAGCCCTGATCGACCAGCGGATCCGCGACTACGGACATGAAGTGATTTTTGTTGAGTCGGACCGGATCAGCCCATCGCTTGCCTACACCGTTGGCCTGAGTCGCATCGGGCACCCAGAATTCCTTGTTCGAGGGCTGGACATGGATGACAGCATCCAGATGCTCAACGGATTTTCTGCGTCCGTGCTGGAATGGAATGAGGTTTTCGCCCACGGGCACACCGGCCGCTGGAAGGACGGAACACTGTTGTACTTCTCCAAGATCAGTACCGGGATCCGCAAGCAGGTGCCCTTGGCTTATCAGAGATACGGAGAAAGCCTGGGGCTGCTAGAAGTCCTACTCGTCGGCAGGGATATCCCTTACGAATATGTAGTTGCCCGGCACAATTAGGCCCTTGGCATCCTTTGCCAAGGGCCTAGCTTCGCCGATGGATTGCAGCGGCCTCGTTCTCCGCGCGGACTTTTGCCCGATGTGCTGCGCGCAGAGCCTGATGGCCATCGGATTTGCGCACCTTCAGGTAGAACATTCCAACTACCAGGAACCACAGGGGCGTAGCCAGCAACGCAGCACGCGTATCGGCCTGCGTGGTCAATGCCCACAGGACGAATACGAAGAAAGCTAGGACCATGTACGGGGCTCCCATGCCGCCGGGGACCTTGAACTTGGAGGCATCATGCAGCTGCGGGCGGCGCTTGCGGAAGGCCAAATAGCTGATAAGGATCATTGACCAGACGAACATGAAGCACAGGGCAGACACCGTGGTCACCAACGTGAAGGCCTGGGCTACGGAGTCACCCGCGTACAACAGCACGACGGCAGCAAGAAGGAAAATGCAGGAGAACAGCAACGCATTGCGTGGCACCTGCGTGGCAGAAAGCTTGCTGAACTTCCGCGGAGCGTCTCCGTCTTGCGACAGGGCGTACAGCATGCGCGATGTTGAATAGATCCCGGAATTTGCACTTGAAGTGGCGGCCGTCAGCACGACAAAGTTGACCAGACCCGCAGCTGCGGCCAAACCAGCCATCGAGAACATGCTAACGAATGGCGATGCATCCGCGGAGAACTTGTACCAGGGGGTGACGGCCATCAGGACGGTCAAGGCACCGACGTAGAACAGGATCACGCGCAGCGGAATGGAATTGATGGCCTTCGGGAGATTCTTTTCAGGATCCTTGGTTTCAGCCGCGGCCGTACCTACCAATTCAATGCCGACGAAGGCGAAAACGGCGATCTGGAAGCCTGCGACGAAGCCCATGAAACCAGTGGGGAACATGCCACCGTGCGCCCACAAGTGGGCGAAAGAAGCGGTGTCTCCCTCGGGAGAACTGAATCCGGTGGCAATCATTGCCAAGCCGCAAACGATCAATGCCAGGATTGCAACGATTTTCACCAATGAGAACCAGAACTCGGTTTCACCAAAAGCCTTGACGGTGGGCAGGTTCAGCCCGACCAATAGCAGGATGCAGCATAGCGCCGGGAGCCATAGCGGGATCTCGGACCACCAGTAGGCGACATACTGGGCGATCGCGACTACGTCCGCAATGCCGGTGACGACCCAGCAGAACCAATAGGTCCAGCCGGTGAAGAAGGCAGCCCAAGGTCCCAAGAGATCGCCGGCAAAATCTGCGAAGGTCTTGTAGTTCAAGTTGCTGAGCAGGATCTCGCCCATGGCACGCATGACGAAAAAGAGCATGAAGCCGATGATCATGTATACGAAGATGACCGACGGACCAGCAGCGGAAATGGTCTTGCCGGAGCCCATGAACAATCCGGTGCCGACCGCTCCGGAGATCGCCATGAGCTGGATGTGCCTGCTGGACAGTCCGCGCTCAAGATTCGTTCCATCGGAAACGGTTTTCAGTTGCGTGGAATCGATCGCCACGGCTGCACCTTTCATGAGCAGATCCCTTCGGTTTTTCGAAGGAGACGGCCTGCTTCGAAGGAGAACGAGACCGCTGAAAGAGGTTATCGCAGATATATTGACCAGCTATATTTGTTCGTCACCTTGGACTGCGAGCAAGCTTAACAGTTGTGAAGTTGGTTATACGCCACTGGATTCGGGTAGGTAGTCCGCTGCTTCGCGCAGTGGCCAGATGGGCTGAACCTGCACTTGAATGGGGCATTTGGTTGCTGCTGGACCTCCGGGTGGCAGCCTGTGTCCGAGAATGAAGCCGCGGGAAACTATGCGAAGGAAATCCTCCGGTTCCGGCGAATGGAGTTAGCGGGAGGCAGTTGATCTGCAGAATCAGAACCACCGATGATCAATTCCCGCGTTTCCAGCCTGCGGTAGGATTTCGGAAATGGCAGAACGCGGGAGCCCGTGGAGCGCCGCAGGCAACACTGCATCCATGCTCAGCTCCACTGCGCAGAAGGCTACCCGGTTCAGGTTGGTGCCGTGCATCCGGACTGCTCCAGTGCTGCATTCCGCGCCTTTCGGTTCACTTGAAGCAAATACTGTACATGGCCAGTGGAAGCTTGGAGGGCCGAGTGAGTAGTGTAGGACGTATGGCATTCCGAAATCGTCGAGCTGCGGCTCTTCCTGCAAAATTGTCCCGTTCCTGGCTCTTGGTCAATGCGGCCAAGGAGGAAACTTTCGCTCCTTCACTGGCTTGTGAAGCGGACTCGGTGATTTTTGACATGGAAGCTGCCGTTCCTGACGACCAGAAGATCCAGGCTCGCGACAACGTAGTGCGAGCACTGTCCAATGGCATGACTGCGTGGGTACGCGTCAATGGCATTGACACTGATTTCTGGGCCGATGATCTTGCCGCGCTGTCGG
Source organism: Glutamicibacter sp. NPDC087673 (assembly GCF_044743255.1). NCBI lineage: Bacteria > Bacillati > Actinomycetota > Actinomycetes > Micrococcales > Micrococcaceae > Glutamicibacter > Glutamicibacter sp. NPDC087673. The sequence continues at coordinate 125,244 of NZ_JBIUWB010000001.1, read as the reverse complement.
GAACGCCCGGCCTGCGTGGAATCATGCTGGCCATGACCGAGCAGCCTGAACAGGTTACCTACAGCGCAATGCGGCTTCGCGCGGGTACTCCCGTCCTGGCCTTGATCGAAACCGCTTTGGGTATCGAGAATGCTACGCAGATCGCTTCGGCCCCGGGTACCTTCCGCCTAGCGTTCGGCATCAACGACTTCCGCAAGGACACCGGTGTCTCCGACGACCCGATGGCATTGGCCTACGCACGCGGACGGCTCGTGATCGCTTCGCGTGTAGGCAAGCTGCCTGGCGCTATCGACGGACCTCCACCGGCAGGTGCCGACGCCGCCAAGGTGACGGAGGAAACTCGCATCACCGCCTCCATGGGCATGACCGGCAAGCTGTCGTTGTCCACCGATCACGTTGATGGCATCAACGCCGCATTGGCACCCAGTGAAGACGAGCTGTCTTGGGCCATGGAACTGCTCGAAGCGCACGCTGCCGGCGCTTCGGTGGGCGATGGCTCATACCTGCCGCGTCTGGCCCGTGCCCAGAAGATTGCCGACCTGGCCGACTCCTACGGCCTGTGGAACGCCTAAGCTTTTAGCTGTCTTCCAATAGAAAAGAACCCGTCCAGCATCTGGAATCAGTCAGATGCTGGACGGGTTCTTTGCTGTTTGCGGAGCCTATGCCTCGTGGGCACCGCGGTTGCGCGAGGAACCGACGACGTCGCCAGCCTTCCATTCAGCCCAACCCGGACGCTCATTCATGAAGTCCTCGATCTGCGCCTTGTTGGCTTCCAGCTTCGGGTCATGCTTGAGGTACCAGCGGGTTTCGCGGGCCACCATGCCCGAGAGGATTAGCAGGCCGATCAGGTTCGGCAGCGCCATCAGGCCGTTCATCATGTCCGAGAAGTTCCAAACGGCGGTCAGCTCGGTGGTGCAGCCTACGTAGACGACCAGCGAGAACACGATGCGGAACGGCATCACGAGCTTGCGGCCGAAGAGGCGCTCGATGTTCCGCTCGCCGTAGTAGCACCAGCCCAGGATGGTGGAGAAGGCGAACATGACCAGACCGACGGTCACAATCCAGTGGCCCCACTGTCCGGGCAGGCCATTGGTGAATGCCTGGCCGGTCATCAGTGCAGCGGAGATCTGCTCGCCGGTTTCCCCATCGAGCATCTTCCAGGTACCTGTCGTGATGATGACCAGGCCGGTGCAAGTAACAACGATGATGGTGTCGATGAAGGTCTGGGTCATGGAGACCAGGCCCTGGCGAACCGGGTGGGTGGTCTGTGCCGAAGCGGCGGCGATCGCTGCTGAACCCATGCCGGACTCGTTGGAGAAGATGCCGCGGGCCACACCATACTGGATAGCAATGATGATGGCCGAGCCGACGAAGCCGCCCACTGCCGAGGTGCCGGTGAAGGCATCGGTGAAGATCTCGCCGAAGGCGGCAGGAATGCCGCCCACATTGGCGATCAGGATGTAGATCGATGCTGCTACGTAGAAGACGATCATCACTGGAACGAAACCAGCGGTAACGCGGCCGATGGACTTGATGCCGCCAACCAATACGGCGATGGACAGCACGGTCAGGATAACGCCGGTAACCCAAGGGGTCACATGGAAGGAATTATCCAAGTTGGCGGCAATCGAGTTGCCCTGGGTCATGTTGCCGATGCCGAAGCTGGCCAGGGTGGCAGCGATAGCGAAGAACAGGGCCAAGAACTTGCCCAACGGACCCTTGACGCCGCGTTCCAAGTAGTACTGCGGACCGCCGGACTTTTCGCCTGCGGCGTCGGTGCCGCGGTAACGCACGCCGAGATAGGCCTCGGTGTACTTCGATGCCATGCCCAGCAGGCCGGTGACCCACATCCAGAACAGGGCACCTGGGCCGCCGATGCCGATGGCGGTTGCGACACCGACGATGTTACCGGTTCCGACAGTGGCGGCCAGCGCTGTGGTCAGTGCCTGGAATTGCGAGATGTCGCCTTCTGCCTCGGCATCCTTTCGCTTGAGCAGGCCCAGGCGCAATGCGGCAGCGAGCTTGAAGAATTGCAGGCCGCCCAAGCGGATGGTCAGGTACAGGCCAGTACCCAAAAGTAGCGGGATGAGGACAAACGGTCCCCAAATGACGGAGGAGATGTCCCCGAAGAGATCGCCCAAAGCGTCCATGGACTCAATATCCTTATGTGCGAGTGACTGATGATGAAGAGTTTCAGGCGAGAAGCCGATCCCCTTATGTGAGTGCCATCATATGGCAAGGGGAGAACTGTGTCACAAAGCGCGCTGGCGGATGCCATGTCCGGTTTGTTAACTTTATTTCACGATCAGGCCCGGGGCTCGGGCTGGCTGCTGCATTGCCGGCGTCCACCGAAGTGGACGCCGGCAATTTCCGGGCTTCAGCCTTGCCGCGCTTTCATGCGCGGATTTTGCTTGTTGATCACGAAGACGCGACCTCGTCGTCTGACTACCTGGGAGCCGGGCGCCTTCTTCAATGCGCGGATGGAATTCCTAACTTTCATGCCATTCACCTCCTTCATGATGTGCGGAGCTGAACAGGTCCTTGAGTTCTTCTTCGGTGACCTGGCATTGCTCGAAGACCGTCTCGATCTGCGAAGCTTCGTGTTCGGATCCGTAGAGCAGCAATTCCGAGACGGCGATATTCGAATTCCACGCGCCGGTGTTTTCCATCCAGATGCGCGGACCGGCTCCGCCGATGGCGACGCGCTCGCTGAGGGCACTAGCCACCCAGAGGATTCCGCGGATGCAGGTGCAGGATTCAGCCAGGGACGGCAGGGCTTTGCGGAAGCGCTCGGGATGAAGCGGACGTTCGGCATGCAGGCGGATCGGCGCAGTGCGGGCATTGGTTGCTGTTCGCGGCAGGTGCCCGGCCCTGGTGCGTTGGCGCGCTGCTCCGGGGTGGAAGGAGCCGAGTCCTTCTTCGTGCACGCAGATATGCGCATGCGGTGCCATCTGCCGAGCTAATTCTAGGCCGGCTTCATAGTCGGCGCCGCCAGCGCGTCGTGGACCGGTGGCGCTTTCGAGCAGCTGGGTTTCCAGGCCTTCGACCGGAATGAGGGTATCTGCCTGCATCAATTCGGTGAAGAAGAACTCTCCCGACGTCCTCGCATCGCGTTCCATGGCGTTGAATCCCGATTCCCAGAGGGTGTGCCGGTCCCACATCTGGTTTTCCAATTCGGCGGGATCCAGGGACAAGACGATGCTGCTGATCCGGATTTCCAGTGGTTCGAGCTTTGTCCCGAGCATGTCCAGCACTGTTCCGCTATGCCATGTGGCGGGCAACGCCAGGATCATTGTGGCCTCGGAATCTTCGGGGGCCAGGCGTTGGATCGTCGGCAGGATCTCGAACTTCGTGGCACAGCCGATGCAGGGGTGCCCAAGAACGGTTTCGGCATGTTCTGCGGCTGCAGATCCGGAGACGTGGCGCACCAGCCGATTGCCGTCGACGAAGTCATAGCGCAAGATGACGGCGTCAGGATGGTGGTGTCCCAGGTGGCTGAGGCCGGAGTCGCGGCTGGAAGTATCAAGTGCGGAGAGAACGATGAGATTCACGCGTTCAAGCTTATATGAGAATGAGTCTCAATAGCAAAATTGGGAACGGGGCTTAACGTCTCGGGGGCCCGCCCGCCAATGCGGACAGGCCCCCGGAAGCGACAAGGAATATCAGTTCTGCGGCGCGTTGAAAACTACCGCAGAGGTACCCAGGCCTTCGATCGAAGTTTCAAGTGAATCGCCGTGCTTGAGCCACGGGTGACGCCCATTCTCGTCGCGGCGGCCCAACGCAACACCAGAGGGCGTACCCGTCAGGATGACGTCGCCTGGCTGCAATTCATTGAATGTCGAGAGGTAGGAAACCAAGGCGTCAGCCGAGAAAATCAGATCATCGATCTGTTCGTCCTGCACCACGGTGCCATTGACCGTGCTGGTAATGCGGGCGGCGGGATCCAGCTCATCCGGGGTCACGAGCCACGGGCCCAGGGGAGTGGAACGATCCCAGATCTTGCCCTGCAGCCACTCTTGGGTGCGGCCCTGGTAGCCGCGCATCGACACATCGCTGGCCACGGCGTAGCCGGCAATATGCGCGGCAGCATCCTCCTGGCTGATGCGGCGACCCGGCTTGCCGATAATGATAGCCAGCTCTGCTTCGTAGTCCACCCGGTGGTCTTCCACTGGAATTTCGATGGTGTCCTTGGCACCGCATAGGGTGGAAGCGAACTTCGCGAACACCGTCGGATACTTCGGCAGGTCTTCGCCGACCTCGGCCGCATGCGTCTTGTAGTTCAACCCGATGCAGTAGATTTTCTCCGGCTTGGGGATCAGCGGAGCGTAGTCGGCTTCGCCCTCGGCGATGGAATCACCCACCAAAGCGCGAGCAACTACTTCTTGCTGAGTTGCGTCATCAAGACGCAGGAAACGCTGCACTGAATCGAGGTTGTCCAAGTAGTAGGCGCGGCCATCTTCAATGACAGCAGCGGTGGTATGGCCTGGTTCGCTGGCGAGGCGGAGCGTTGCAAGTTTCATGAATCTATCTCACTACACTTTTCGCTGAAAGTGCACCATATTTCGTGATCGGCAATTGATAGCAATTGGCCTTAAATACGGCCGAGCCAGAGCTTTGATCTGGAAAACGTGGCTTGGCCATGCTCCGCTGACCCGGATAAACTCATGGCAAGCTACGGTCCCAGAGACCAGTCTTGAAATAACGATCTAGATACGAAACTAAAGTGAAGCAGGTTTTAATGTGGGTGACTTTTTTGGCGAGCGATCTCGCCATATCCTCTTCGCCTCGTGGCAGCACTTCTCGCTAGTCGCGCAGTGCTTGATCCTGGCGACAATTATTGCTGTGCTGATTGCCGTATTGGTATACCGCAACAAGCCCCTATCAGGCTTGGCTAACGGCATTAGCGCCATCGGCCTGACTATTCCGTCCTTTGCCCTGATCGGTTTGCTTATTGTCCCCGTGGGCTTCGGGGTTACTCCGGCAGTCATCGTGGTGACGTTCTTCGCCGCCCTGCCAATTCTGCGCAACGCGATCGTTGGGCTGAACAACATCGAACCAACCATTATCGAGTCAGCGCGCGGCATCGGCATGAGCCGGCTGAAGACTCTGATATCAGTAGAAATTCCCATAGCTTGGCCGGTGATCCTGACTGGCGTACGAATTTCAGCCCAGATGGTGATGGGCGTCGCCGCAGTGGTCTCCTACGCCCTGGGTCCTGGCCTCGGCGGGTTCATCTTCCAAGGACTCTCGCGTCTGGGCGGCGCGAACTCCCTGGAATCCGTGATCACGGGCGTAGTTGGCGTCGTGATCCTGGCGCTCATCCTTGATTTGATTTTGCTCGGCATTGGCCGACTGACTACCCCGCGAGGTATCCGTGTCTGAACATAAGATCCCTGAAAATGCCGTGGCCCAGAATGTCACCGGCGCTTCGATCATGCTTGAAGAAGTAACCAAGACCTACCCGGGACAAAAGAAATCGGCCGTAGGCGGCCTGACCCTGGAGATCCCTGCCGGGTCCATCGTGATGTTCGTGGGGCCATCGGGCTGCGGCAAGACGACCACCCTGAAGATGATTAATCGCCTGATCGAGCCGACCAGCGGCAAGATCGTCATTGACGGCGAAGATGTCACCGGCATGAACGGTGATGAACTGCGCCGCCGCATTGGCTATGTGATCCAGGCTGGCGGCCTGTTCCCGCATATGACCGTGGCGACCAATATCGCCATGGTTCCAAAGATGCTGGGTTGGCCCAAGGAGAAGATCGCTGCCCGCGTCGACGAGCTGCTGGAACTCGTCTCGCTGGATCCGGAACTTTACCGGGCCCGTTTCCCCAAGGAGCTCTCCGGAGGCCAGCAGCAGCGTGTGGGCGTCGCCCGTGCATTGGCAGCGGATCCACCGGTCTTGCTGATGGATGAGCCATTCGGTGCAGTTGACCCCATTACCCGCCAGCGTCTGCAGGATGAGCTGCTGAACATCCAGTCTGAAGTCCAGAAGACGATCGTGTGCGTGACCCACGACTTCGACGAAGCGGTGAAGCTCGGCGACTGGATTGCGATCTTCAACGAAGGCGCGCAGCTGGAGCAGTACGACTCCCCAGAAAGGATCCTGGCCAATCCGGCCAGCGAGTTCGTGGAGAATTTCATCGGTTCGGGTGCCGGCTTGAAGCAGCTGACCCTGACGCGGGTGAACGAAGTGGAACTGGGAGAAGCCATCACCACCACACCGGGCAAGAATGCTTCGGAGGTGCTCTCGCAACTGCAGGGCGCCGGACGCAAATACGCGGTAGTGCTTGATTCGCGGGGACGTCCGCTGCGCCGCATGGACCGCCGGCAACTGTCGCGTGCCCAGATCATCGAGGGTACCTACGATGAATCCATGCCGGTCGTCGGTGAGCAGGCCACCTTGAACGACGCATTGGACACCATGCTGGTGGCCAGTTCCGAGTCGGCCCTGGTAACGGGACGCCGTGATGTGCTCACGGGTGTCATCACGGTGCAGACCGTCATGGAGGCGATCGCGGCCGCGAACAACACCACGGATGCTAATCACGAGGCGCCGGTTGGCCTGAACTCGGGTGCCATCAACGTCGTGAATATCGACAGTGCGGCCACCGGGCAGGATGGTGAATCGGCATGAGATCCGAAACCCGCAGCTTGATTTGGCAGATCGCCGGAATCGCAGCTGCTTTCGCCATCTTGGTGGGTTGGCTGGTGACAGCCGACCTGACCGAGACCGAACAGCAAACGCTGGATCCGGCAACGATTTGGGGCTACACCCTCGACCACCTGAAGATCACGGTCATCTCGGCGCTCATCGTTCTGCTGATCGCGATTCCGCTCGGCGTGCTGCTCACTCGCCCCGGACTGCGCAAGGCAGCCCCGGCGGTGCGCGCCATTGCCAACTTCGGCCAAGCCGCACCCGCCATTGGCGTCATCGTGCTCTTGGCCTTCTGGTTGGGGTTCGGCCCGAAAACTGCCATTGTCTCACTGGTGATCTATGCGATTCTTCCGGTGCTCTCCAACACCATTGTTGGCCTGCAGCAGGTTGATGAACGCCTGGTGGAGGCCGGGCGGGGAATCGGCATGAGCCAGATGTCCGTGCTGTTGAAGGTCGAGCTGCCGTTGGCCGTCCCGGTGATGCTATCGGGCATCCGCACAGCCCTGGTGCTGCTGGTAGGCACCGCGACGTTGGCAACCTTTATCAACGGCGGCGGGCTGGGCATCTTGATCACTACGGGAGTGAACCTGAACCTGAATGTGGTGCTGATTGCCGGCTCGTTGCTAGTGGCCTTGCTGGCTTTGACGATTGATTGGCTTGGCCGCGTCGTCGAACAGGTGGCACGACCGAGAGGACTTTCGTGAACCGCAAACTGAATTTAGCTGTCCTATCCATGGCCGCGCTGATCGGAATGACTGGGTGCGGACTTAGCCCATCGACCGGGACGGTGCCCAACGCCGGCCCCGCCGAGATCAAGCCGCTGGTCGAAAACGCTGAAGACACCACCGTGACCGTCACGTCCAAGTCCTTTACCGAGCAGCTGCTGCTGGGGAAGATCACCGTGATCGCGCTCAAGGCTGCCGGCTATGACGTCACCGACCTGACCAATGTTCCTGGCTCCCAGCCGGCACGTCAGTTGCTGCTTTCCGGCGACGCGAGCGTGCTCTGGGAGTACACCGGTACCGCGTGGCTGACCTACTTGGGCCACGAATCACCTGTTGTGGGTGAAGAAGAGCAGTGGCAGTCGGTGCACGATGAGGATGTTGCCAATGGAATTATCTGGGGAAATCCGGCACCGTTGAACAACACCTACGCATTGGCGATGAACGAAGAAACGACCAAGCGGCTGGGTATCACCAAGCTTTCCGAACTGCAGACGCTGGACCCCGAAGATCTGACGTTCTGCGTCGACCCGGAATTCAATTCCCGTCGAGACGGTCTGACTCCAATGCTGGAACACTACGATATCGACCGTGGTTCAGAAGTGGCTGAGGACAATATCGGTCTGTACGACGTGGGTGCCATTTACCAGGCAACCGCTAATGGCGCGTGCAACTTCGGTGAAGTCTTCACCACTGACGGGCGCATCAAGGCGCTTAACTTGACCGTGCTGGAAGATGACCGGAAGTATTTCCCAAGCTACAACGCCGCCCCGGCTTTCAACGGAGAATTCCTTGAAAAGCACCCGGAAATCCAGCAGATCATGGACAAGATCGCTCCGTTGCTGACTGATCAGGTCTTGATGGACCTGAATTACCAGGTGGACGTGGTTGGCCGTGAACCGGCAGATGTTGCCTTCGAATGGATGGTTGGCCAAGGCTTGGTCTCCAATCCCTAACCGAGGCAACGAAAACTGCATGGATTAAGCAATGGATCCCCGGCATCGCGATGCCGGGGATCCATTTCAATGTCGCCGAGGATTCACTGGGGATTGGTTTCTCTCGGATGGATTTGCTTGCAGGATGGAAATAGGTGGAGGCCATCTACCTATTGCTGATTCCGGGTACCTAGCTCGCCCTCGACTTCATCGGCGATTTCGGTCGTGGCAGCGGTAGTGATGGATTCTTCCTGCCAAATTTCCTCTAGCTCTGCGGATAACTCGGCTTCTTCTTGGGCATGATCGGGAACTGGGTCATTTGCGTTCATGGCCTCAGTCTAGCCATGTACACGTCGGAGTAAAGGGGTGCATGAAAAATTACTTCAGTGGAAACTTTCCTAGTCAGTATCAAAATAAGGGTCTCTTGAAGAGTCAGATGAAACTTTTTTAGGGAAAGTGGTTGACGCTTCAACTTCATTAGTGTCATACTGGTATCAACAAAACAAATTGAGGCGTCAACTACTTGATGGCCCGACGAAAGGATTTAGACATGACTGCATCTGCACTGACCACCGGAACCTGGAACCTCGATGCATCGCACTCCGAGATTGGCTTCTCGGTTCGCCACGCAGGCATCTCCAAGGTTCGCGGCAGCTTCACTGAATTCGACGCAACCCTGACCACCGGCGCAACCCTGGCAGATTCCTCGGTCGAGGCAACCGTCCAGATCGCATCGGTCAACACCAAGGACGCTAACCGCGACGGCCACCTGAAGGGCGAGGACTTCTTCAACGCCGAGCAGTTCCCAACCATGACCTTCAAGTCCACTGCGGTCAAGGGCGAGGCTGGCGAGTTCATTCTCGTTGGCGATCTGACCATCCGCGGCGTGAGCAAGGAAGTTGAATTCGAAGCAGAGCTCGGCGGCGAAGCTGTAGACGCTTTCGGTGCAACCCGCGTTGGCTTCTTCGCATCCACGACCATCTCCCGCAAGGAATTCGGCATCACCTGGAACGCAGCACTGGAAGCCGGTGGCGTTCTGGTCAGCGACAAGGTCAAGATCGAAATCGACGCTTCGTTCGTACTGCCAACCGCAGAGTAAAAGTTTCCCGAAGTCCGTCATGGGGATGACGGGATAAGGGCCGATACCGGCAAAGCCTCCGGCTCACGAAAGTGAGCTGGAGGCTTTGTCGTTAAAGTCGAGGGAAAACGTGCCTAGGACCCGGTGAACGACGGGTCCACGGAAAATGCGATAGCACCGATGACAAGGAATGCGACATACACGATCCAGAGCACGCCCAAAATGGTGCCGATCCAACCGGTCACTTTGCCGACCGTGGATACCGTATTGAATTCCCTTTCGGCTTTATTGGCCTTGAAAATAGCAATCGGGCCAAGGATCACGCCTGCTACGAAGATTGACACAATGCCAAGAATCATCGAGGTCTGTGCCAGCTGGGTGCCTTGAAATTGGGATGCTGTCGGATAGCCGAAGTTACCCGGGGGATACTGGCCCGGTTCGCCATGTGCCTGTTGATTGTAGTAAGGCTGTTGCGGGACGCCGTTGAGATCGTAGGAACCAGGCTGCTGGTACTGCCGGTTCTGACCCTGATGCCCTGAAGAATAAGGGTTTCGTGGTTCTTCGCCTGGACTGGTCATGGCAACCTGCTTTCCGCTTGTGAGGCTCGTTCGCTTAATTCAAGATTCTCACATGCAACCGGCAATAACATCTAATCTCTAGAAGAACTCTTGCGCGGATCCCTTGCAGCTGCGCGAGACATCAGCTGGCAGGATGCATTCTGCGCCACAGCGCATGAGTGCCTGTCGCCAACGCCACGAGTAATAGGCTCAGTGCCAAGCCGATCCCGAAGATCTGTCCGTAGTGGCCATTCTGCGCTAGATCTGCAGTTAGGTAGGTCGCCGCAGATGCCCCGGCGAACAGGGCAAAAACGAATAGTGAAACGGTGGTGGCCCGCGCGTCAGGCGAGATATCGGTCGCCCACCCCTGCATTGATGAGTGCATGATCGCGTTCGCGGCACCCAGGAAGAACGCGGTGAGGGTGTAAGAGGCAGGGGAGGGGGCGAACGCCGAAGGGAGGAAAGCTGCGCAAAGCAGCAGGCCTCCACCGCCAATAAGCCACGTTCGTCCAATGCGTGCCACCAATCGGCGCATCAAGCGTGCACCCAGAATGACTCCCAGGGCAAAAGCGCAACCTAGCGCTCCTGCCAAGCCAATAGCGACACCGGATTCTTGCAAGGCGGGAACGATATAGGTCAGCAATCCCATGAGCAGCCCGCCTTCGAGGAAGACGATGGCATAAAGGGCCAAATTCATGGGACGCAAAGCTGCACGGAATTTGAATCCGGAACGCGAATGCTCGGGCTCTGCCGCCTTCCGCAAGCTATACAGGGCCGCTACGCAACCCAGTGCAGGCAACAGGAACACCAGCCGCCAGTTCGCGTATGTTGCCAATGCTCCTGAAGCTAATGTCGCCAGGGTGGTGCCCAGCGAGGAATAGATCTGCAAATCAGATAAGCCGCGAGCGCGTTCCACCCCGGTACGGGTATCGCCCAGGAGCGTCATCAGGGTTGGATACAGTGCGCCGAACATGAACCCGGTGACGGAGCGGGCAATGAGTAGCGGCAAATAGTCGGTGAACATGATGCTGGCGACCGCGCCGAGGCAAGCGCCGATGAGCGCCGCGCGCAATACCGCAAGACGCCCGAAACGATCGCTAAGCACGCCCCAGATCGGCTGGCCTATGGCATAGAACAAGGCATAGGAAGCTACCAGTTGGACGGCTTGGGCGAAACTGAGCGAGGTACCCAGCGAAAGTGCGACCAGCATGGGAGGGGTGCCATAGCGGTCGAAGAAGGAAAGGAAGCCGACGAAGCGCAAAGCCGAATCGGGAATGGTGCGTACCGAAATCCGAAGGTCCTGTTGTTTCTCCATCCCGGCCCTTCAAGTGAGAATCTTCCGCCTGCCTATCCATGTAATCAGAATCTGCCCGCTGATGCTGTTTTGGATGACAGCTGCCACGGGCAGATGACGCATCGGCAGCTAGGCAGTTACCGGTGATTCAGTCATGAATTGAGCGAAGAATTCGCCCAACTCACCGGTCGCGTCCAGCGGCAGCGCCGTGGACACGTCCAAGCCTGGACAGGATTGGCGGGCTGGGTGCGCCAGATATCTCCGGTGATGAAAATCCGAGGCAAGGGAAGCATAACGGATTGCCGTCACGATGGAGCCAGGGAAGTCATCGCGGGCTTGAGCGTTTCCATGCCACCGGTGCGCTTCCGCGAAATGTTCGAAGCTGGACTGCCGGCTTCGCTTTTTTGCCGCGCGCGATCGAATAGAGGCGGACCTGAAGGGTTTTATTGCCGGCGGCTAGGGCAAGAAGCCGACAGCACACTTAAATGCACTCGCGGCCGGTTCCCTGGAGGTTTAGGAGGGGGGAACCGGCCGCGAAAGCTTATTGCGCCAGCCTTACAGGCCGCGAACCATCAGGACGTCCAAGGTACGCGGGCCGTGCACGCCTTCAACGCGCTCCAGCTCGATATCACTGGTGGCCGACGGGCCGGAGATCCAGGTCTGCGGACGGGTGATGGCCAGTCGCGGCATGGCTTCTGGCAGCAGGCGCACGATCGAGGAGATCGGCACGATGCACACATGGTGGTCGGGTACCAGCGAAATCGCGCGGCGGCCCTGGTTTGGCTCGCCATCGAGGATGATGGTGCCGGACTCGGCGACCGAAACGGCCGACGAGGTGACCACGGCGCTGGTTTCATCCAGTTCGGCGATGCTCAGCCGTGCGCCCGGGGCATCGATGCGCTGCTCGACCTTCTCGCCCAGCCCTGAGAGCCAGTCGGTGTCCAAGCCATGCGGGTAGACAACGCTGGAGGCTCCCGCCAGCTTGGCCGCTACGTATTCCGGGATCTGCGCGGCGTCAATGACGTTCACCCCGGCCTTGTAATCCACCAAGCGGTCCACCAGCAGGTCGATGAGCTCAGCTTCACCCATATCCGAGGTCTTGCGGTATTCGCGGGGTACCTCTTGGGCGACGGGAGCATCGGCTAGTGCCGAGCGGATCCGTCCCAGGATTTCGTCTTTTGCGCTCACTTGGACTCCTTCTCGTCGCTCCACCAGTCGCGGAAGGACTTGTTTGGCGGGGCGGGAATGTCACGGCTGGCGGTCCACCCTGCGGCGATGCCCGGAAGCTTCTTGATCTTCTTTTCCTTGCCGGACATCAGCCGGCCCAGCGGCAAGGCCTTTTCGAGCAGGCCGAGGTTCTTGCCCTTGCCCAACGCCCAGGAGCCGCCCTTCATCAGCAGATCCATCTGGGTCGGGAGCTTGTGCTTGTCGCGGTTGGCATCCACGTCCTCGCCGCGCAGGTGCACGAGGATTTCCGGGATGTTGATCTTCACCGGGCAAGCGTCGTAGCAGGCGCCGCACAGCGAGGAAGCATATGGCAAGGAGCCGTTTTCCTCGACCTGGATGCCGGTCAGCAGCGGGGAGAGGATTGCGCCGATCGGGCCCGGGTAGGTCGAACCGTAGGCGTGGCCGCCGGTGCGCTCGTACACTGGGCACACGTTCATGCACGCCGAGCAGCGGATGCAGTTCAGCGCGGTGCGGCCGAAGCGGTCGGCCAGGGCGCGGGTGCGGCCGTTATCCAGCAGCACGATGTGCACGTCCTGCGGGCCATCGTCTTCGCTCACGCCGGTCCACAGCGAGGTGTAGGGATTCATGCGCTCGCCGGTGGAAGACCGCGGCAGCAGCTGCATGAAGACCTCGATGTCCTCCCAGTGGGGGAGAACCTTCTCGATGCCCATGACCGTGATCAGGGTTTCGGGCAGGGTCAGGCACATGCGGCCGTTGCCCTCGGATTCCACTACGCCCAGGGTGCCGGTATCAGCCAGCGCGAAGTTCGCGCCGGAGATCGCGACCTTGGCGGAAAGGAACTTCTTGCGCAGGTGCTTGCGGGCAGCTTCGGCCAGCTTGGCTGGCTCATCGGTCAGGTTCGGATCCACTACCGGCATTTCCTTGAGGAAGATGTCGCGCACCTCGGTGCGGTTCTTGTGGATAGCCGGAACCAGGATGTGGCTTGGCTTGTCGTTGCCCAGCTGGACGATCAGCTCGGCAAGGTCGGTTTCGAAGGCTTCGATGCCCTCGGTCTCCAGGTGCTCGTTCAGGCCGATTTCCTGGGTGGCCATGGACTTGACCTTGACGACCTCTTTCGAGCCGGTCGCCTTGACCAGCTCGGTAACGATCTTGTTGGCTTCGTCCGCGTCACGGGCCCAGTGGACAATGCCGCCCCGGGCGGTGAAGTTCTTCTCGAACTCTTCCAAACGCTCTTCGAGGTTGGCCATCGTCAGGTTCTTGATGGCGCTGCCGGCGTCGCGCAGCTCTTCCCAGTCCGGAAGCTCGCCGACGACGTTCAGCCGCTTGTCGCGAATGGTGTGGGTGGCGTGGCGCAGGTTCTTGCGCATCTGGGTGTTGCCCAGTTCGCGGTGCGCGGCCTTGGGGAATGGCTCGGTCTCGAACAGGTTGCCCTGCCCGCCGGCAGGCATGCCGAGGAATACCTGAGTCACAGTGACACCGTCTCTTCCATGGTGCTGGCCAGGATATCTGCCAGGTGCAGGGTCTTTGGCTTGGCTCCGGTGCGCGAAAGTCCGCCGCCGATGTGCATCAGGCAGGAGGCGTCGCCGCCCGCGCAGGCCGAGGCGCCGGTGGAGCAGATGTTCTTCATCTTGTCTTCGAGCATTGCCGTGGAGACATCGGAGTTCTTGATCGAGAAGGTACCGCCGAAGCCGCAGCACTGGTCAGCTTCCGGAAGCTCGTTGACGGTGATGCCGCCGACGGTCTTGAGCAGATCAAGTTGCCGATCGCCGAGTTTCAGCGAACGCATGCCGTGGCAGGAAGGGTGGTAGGTGATGGTCTGCGGGAAGTAGCTGCCCAGCTGCTCGGCGGCGTTGGTGATCCCCAGGACATCCACCAGCAGTTGGCTCAGTTCATAGGTGCGCTTGCCCACGGCAACTGCGCGTTCCTTGAGCTCCGGCTTGCCCAGGCGCTCTGCCAGGAAAGGGTGCTGGTGCTTGACCGAAGCAACGCAGGAGCCCGAGGGGGCCACCGCGACGTCATAGTCTTCGGTGTCGAAGGCATTGATGTGGTTTTCGACCACGGGCAGGGCTTCAGGCATATAACCGGAATTCATGTGCATTTGCCCACAGCAGGCTTGCGCCTTGGGGAAAATGACTTCATGGCCCAAGCGTTCCAGGATTTTCACTGTCGACTTGGCGGTTTCCGGATACATAGCATCCACAATGCACGTGGCAAAGAGAGCAATTCGCATAATAAATGACTCTTTCAGGGTGTGGTCAGACCATACTATGCCACGTACTTCGTAATAGTCAAGACTTGTTGTGATAGCTCTCACCTTGTACTCTAGGTGGTCGGACCACATATGGTCAGACCATCTCGAGTAAGGACGCCCACACCGTGTTTACACCCTCCACGGATCCGATCGCGGGGAGCATAGCTGTTTCAGCGCTCATCGCACTGATCCCGCTTGTAGCCTTCTTCGTACTTCTGGCGGTAGTCAAGGTCAAGGCCCACTGGGCCGGCCTCGGCTCGCTCGCTGTTGCCATCCTCGTGGCGATCTTCGGCTGGAACATGCCGGTTGGATTGGCATTGAACTCCGGACTGATGGGCATGGTCTTCGGTGCCTTCCCTATTGTCTGGATCGTTGTCATGGCGATCTTCCTCTACCAGGTCACTGTCAAGTCGGGCCGCTTCGAAGACCTGCGCCGCGTCTTCGACGTCATCGGCGGCGGCGACGTGCGCATTCAGGCCGTGCTGATTGCTTTCTGCTTCGGCGGCCTGCTTGAAGCGCTGGCAGGCTTCGGCGCACCGGTAGCGATTACCGCCACCATGCTGCTGGCATTGGGCCTGTCGCCGCTGCGCGCAGCCTGCGCCGTGCTGATCGCCAACACCGCCCCGGTGGCCTTCGGTGCCGTGGCGATCCCGATCACCACCGCCGGTGCCCTGACCGGCATCCCGGCTGCCGACATCGGCGCCATCGTTGGCCATCAGTCCCCGCTGCTGGCGCTGTTCGTCCCATCGATCCTGGTCCTGATCCTCGACGGCTGGCGCGGCATGCGCCAGACCCTGCCGGCAACGCTGACCATCGGCATTTCCTTCGGTGTCGCCCAGTGGCTGTGCTCGACCTACTTCTCCTATGAGCTGACCGATATCGTTGCTGCGCTGGTTGGTCTGGCCGCCGCAGTGATCCTGCTGCGCTTCTGGACTCCAAAGGGTGCCGACGAGGCACGCCAGCGCGTGCTGACTGCTGAAGCCGCCGTAATTCCATACGAGGCCAATGCCAAGCTGCACCCGGTCAACACCTGGATGGCTTTGTTCCCGTACCTGCTGGTTATCGTCATCTTCGGCGTGGCCAAGCTGTGGAAGCTGGGCGTGGACATTCCTGCATGGCTGGCAACCACGGACATCAAGTTCGGCTGGCCAGGACTGGACGGCAAGATCCTGAATGCTGATGGCGAAGCGGTATCTTCGACCATCTACAACTTCCAGTGGCTATCCTCCCCGGGCACCTTGCTGCTGATCACCGGCCTGATCGTGGCCCTGGTCTACGCGAAGAACGACGGCAACGGCAAGTACAAGATGACCTTCGCCGAGGGTGCTGCCGAAATCGGCAAGACCGTCTACAACATGCGCTACGCCGCGCTGACCATCCTGTCGGTCCTCGGCCTGGCTTACGTAATGAACCTTTCGGGCCAGACCATCACCATTGGCACCTGGCTGGCAGGCACCGGCGCATTCTTCGCCTTCCTGTCGCCAATCCTGGGCTGGATCGGCACCGCGGTGACCGGCTCGGACACCTCGGCCAACGCGCTGTTCGCCAAGCTGCAGCAGACCGCTGGCATCAATGCCGGCATCGATCCGAACCTGCTGGTTGCCGCCAACACCTCCGGCGGCGTGGTCGGCAAGCTGATCTCCCCGCAGAACCTGGCCATCGCCGCTACCTCGGTGAAGATGGAAGGCCAGGAGTCGGTGATCCTCAAGAAGGTTGCCGGTTGGTCCGTAGGCATGCTGCTGGTGCTGTGCTGCTTGGTTTACCTGCAGTCCACCCCGGTTCTGTCCTGGATGCTGCCTTAGCCGTGAACGGCTAAAATAGATCCGATGCCAGTAAACCCAGCTCCGCGTGCGTACCAGATTGTTCTCCAAGCAATTGAAGAGGATCTGCGCAAGGAGAAGCTCTCCGTTGGAGACCAGCTTCCCGGCGAGCGTGCGCTCGCGGAGCAGCATGGGATCTCGCGGGCCTCGGTCCGCGATGCCATCCGCATCCTTGATGTGATGGGCATTATCAAGACTTCAACCGGCTCCGGGCCCAACTCCGGAGCGGTGATCATCTCCAACCCCTCGGCTGGCATTTCGCAGGCATTGCGCCTGCATCTGGCGGCCAAGGGGATCAACGTCCGCGAGATCGTCGAATCTCGCATCTTGCTGGAAACCTGGGCAGCGCAAATGACGCCGCGCGATCCAATCCATGCCCAGCAGGTCATTGACCGCACCGCGGTGCTGATCATGCGCATGGACGACGCGCAGCTCTCGCGCGAGGCCTTCCACCGTATTGATGCCGAGTTCCATGTGCTCCTGGCCTCCATGGCCGGCAACGCGGTAGTGGAATCGATGATGGAATCGCTGCGCAACTCGATCAGCGACTATGTTTCCGAATCGGTGCCCAGCGACGAGGCCTGGCAGCCGGTGGTGCGCATCCTGCGCCGCCAGCACAAGGCCATCCACCACGCGTTCGCGACGAACCAGCGCGAACGGGCGGCCCAGCTGCTCGAAGAGCACATCAACTGGTTCTACTCGCAGACCCGCTAGATCCGGCAGGATAGTTTTCAGGTAAATAAGTCGGACTTTAAGGCACCTCGCACCTCTTATATCTGATATGTTTTGGGGAAGCGACGGGGCTGATTTTTCGGATTTAACAGCTGGTTCATACCGCTGATGAGTTCCCGTCGATGTACCATCGACACTTCATGCGAGGGAATTCATGAGCCAACTTTTTGACCTGTCCGGACGCCTGGCCTTGGTCACCGGATCCTCCCGCGGCATTGGCCGCGAACTTGCCAGTGCCTTGGCGGATGCCGGTGCCACCATCATCCTGCATGGCCGCGACGAGCAACGCCTGGCCGAAACCGTTGCCGAATTCAGCAGACGCTATGGAGCTGAAAAAATCCATAGCGCCTGCTTCGATGTCACCGATGATGCCGCCGTGCGCGAGAACATCGCAGCCATTGAAAAGAACATCGGCCCCATCCGCATTTTGGTGAACAACGCGGGTATCCAGCACCGCGTGCCCATGCTGGATCTGGAGGTGGCTGACTGGCAGCGCGTGATCGACACGAACCTCACCAGCGCATTCCTGGTAGGCCGAGAGGTCGCACGCTCCATGGTGCAGCGTGGCGAAGGCAAGATCATCAACATCTGCTCGGTGCAAACCGACCTGGCCCGCCCCACCATCTCCGCCTACACCGCGGCCAAGGGAGGTCTGCGCAATCTCACCCGCGCCATGACCGCCGAATGGGCTGGTTCGGGACTGCAAATCAACGGCATCGCACCGGGCTACATCCACACCGAAATGACACAGAATCTGGTGGACGACGAAAAATTCAACTCCTGGATTCTGGGCCGCACCCCCGCAGCGCGTTGGGGCGCCGTCGAGGATCTGGCCGGACCAGCAGTCTGGTTGGCCTCGGACGGATCAAATTACGTGAACGGACAGACCATTTTCATCGACGGAGGCATGAGCGTTGTCGTCTAATTCCCTCGCCACCAGCACGTTGGCCGTCGTGGCCCATGCAGCCGATGATTTGCGTATTGAACAAATCGAGCTGGCAGCGCCGCGAGCAGATGAAGCACGCGTTGCCATCGCTTACGGCGGTATTTGCGGATCAGACTTGCATTACTGGAGCCACGGCGCCGCCGGGGAATCGTTCCTCAAGGCTCCAATGGTTCTCGGGCATGAAATCGTCGGGACCGTCATGCAGGCCGCCGCTGACGGCAGCGGGCCGGCAGCCGGAACCAAAGTCGCCGTGCACCCGGCAACACCAGGCGAGACCGGGGAACCTTACCCGGCCGACCGCCCGAATCTTTCCCCGGGGTGCACCTATCTGGGCTCGGCCGCCCGCTACCCGCACACCGAGGGCGCATTCGCCCGCGAAGTGAACCTGCCATCACGCATGCTGCGTGAGCTGCCTGCTGGCTTAGCACTGCGTGATGCGGCACTGGCAGAACCGGCTGCGGTTGCTTGGCATGCGGTGTCGCGCGCCGGTGAAGTCGCCGGCAAGAAGGCGCTGGTTATTGGTGCTGGGCCGATCGGAGCTCTCGCTGTAGCAGTGCTCAAGCGTGCCGGAGCCAAAGAAATCATCGCAGTGGACATGCACGAGAAGCCGTTGGAAATCGCCGGGAAACTCGGTGCCACTTCAACTTTGCGCGCCGATGACCAGGAAGCTCTTGCCCAGGTGGGCGCGGACGTGGTGATCGAGGCCAGCGGCAACTTCCGCGGGTTGGCCTCCGCCGTGCGCGGTGCCGTGCGCGGCGGTCGAGTGGTCATGGTCGGGTTGCTGCCCTCAGGAGAACAACCCGCACTCATTTCGCTGGCTATTACCCGCGAGCTGGAACTGGTTGGTTCCTTCCGCTTCAACGACGAAATCGACCATGTGCTTGCTGCCCTGGCCGACGGTTCACTGCAGGTTTCCGAGGCGGTAACCCACGAGTTCCCGGTCGCCGATGCGCTTGAAGCCTTCGAAACGGCCAAGGATTCGGCTCGCTCCGGCAAAGTCCTGCTGAACTTCCTGGGGCAATAGTTGGCTTCAGCTAGAAGTGCACCGCGGCGGCACCTGAAGTCGGGGGCCGCCGCGGTGCTTTTTAGTTCAGCGAACTCTAGTTGGTCTCTGCGATGCTTACCGCGGTTGTCACGGGCACCGGATTGGCGAAGAGGTCCAGCACCGGGCAGTGTGCATCCACTGCGCGGCGCAGTTCTTCATAGCGTTCAGCTGATTCCGGTCCGGCAATCCGGATGTCCAGATCCACCGACGAGAAGCCGGGGCGGATGGTCTGGTCGATGCCGAAGAGTCCGCGGACATCGAGGTGGCCATTGGCCTGGATCTTCACGTCGTCCACCTGGATGCCGAGGTTCTGCGCGTACAAGCGGTAGACCACAACCTGGCAGGAGATGAGCGCTCCGAGCGCGTATTCCACGGGGCTTGCGGCCAGGTCGCTGCCGCCCAGGGCAGCTGGCTCGTCGGCCTGGAAGGTGTGCTTGCCGGAGACAATGTTGCTGGCTACCGAATCGAAGCCTTCGCCCTCGACGGTGAAAGTCAATTGGGCACTTTGCGGGGCAGCCGAAATTCGTTCGCCCCAGCCCTTGCCTGCTTCCTGCAGGCGCTGTGCGCGGTCTTCGGATACGGTTGGGGCAGATGCTGCATTAGTCATGGGGAATTGATCCCCTTTCTGGCGCAAGGGGCGCCATCGCTTACGCATCTTGGCGTTCAAGATGCGTCGAATCTTCACCTGGGGCACCCCGCACAATGACGCAGGAGGGTTGCCGTCCACTCAGCCAGGGCTCAAAGAGTGGAACTCGTGATTCAGTGATTAATTTCTATCGGTTGCAGGGCCCGCGGGTAAAGGGCAGAAGTAACTTTTCGTCACCGGGCATCTTGCTTTCCGGCTCGCTAAGATGGAATCTAGCTCTCGGGCGCCCACTGCACGAACAATGAACGGCGAGTATGGAATTCCAGCTGACACTTTCTGCGGCCCAGACCTTGGTGACCGAATCCGAATACAACCTGGGCCAATTCCTGTGTGATTCCGGAAAAGTGCAGATCGCCAACCGGGTAATGCAACCGGGATCTACCCGCATCTCCGGTGTGGTGCTGCGTGAATCGGTGATGGCCCAATTGGAAATCACCGAGGGCAATATCAGCTTCACCAGCTTCTGCGGCAAGCATCCGGGGGTTCAGTCCTGTGAAGATGTCGCCGCCTTGCTCATTGAGGTCACCACCGAAGAAGACCAGGGCTTTTTCGTCTCCGACTCCGGGGTGGATCCCCACGCTTGGAAACGCAATAGCAAGCCGCAGTGGGAACGTACCCTTGACCGTCTGCTTCCAGTCATTTCCGATGAGCCGCTGGTTGCCGAAGAACCGCTGGGATTGATCCTGAAAGTGGTAAGCGAACCGCGTTATGGCGGCGAGGACGCGCTGACCTTGCAGGCACGCCCGGCCCGCCAGGGCACCAAGAGCCCCTGGATCCAAACCGGGATCAGCTGGCGCAATGTTGCTTTTGATACGCGGTTCTCCAAGAAGCAGCGTCGTGCGGTCGTTGAACTGGACCGGTTGCGTGAACACGTTGAACAAGATACTTATCGCCATTCGTGGGATCCCAAGGAGTGGATCTCCTTGATGGATTTTCCAGGCCAGGACCTGCTGGATGCGTTCGAAGCCCTGCGTGAAGCTGGAGTGCAGATCGTCAACGGCGGTTCTACGGCCAAGGCCCCGGTGGAGTTCAGCGAGCAACCAGCCATGGCACACGTGGATGTGCGTCGCGGTGAACATGGCCTGAGCATGGAAGGGAAGCTGCGCGGGCCGAGCGAAGAGCACGTCTACCTCTTGCCCATAGGCACGCCGCCGACCTTGTTGGCTTACGCGTCCAGCCCCTTGCCGAAGGCCAGGGAAATCGGTTTGGCCCGGTTCGCTGAACCGGTCACGAAGGAACTGGCCACATTTATTGAATCCGGTGCGCAATCCATCCCGCAGGAAGGCGTTGAGCTTTTCGAGCGCCAGCACCTGGACCGATTGCGCCTGATGGCACCGTTGAAGAGCGAGGATGACAGCTACAGCATCCCTGTTCCAGCACGCCCCAGCCTCAAGCTGTCCCTGGAGAGCATCCGAACTCCGCTGACCGTGAGCTATTCCTGGGAGTACGCCTCCGCGGGCCCCCGCCAGTATGCCGTGGAAAAGGAAATTGCTGCTTCGGTGCAGGACAAGCTCGGCGCGCAGGCTTCCTTGGGGCAACTGACCTCTTCAGGAATCTTCCCGCCGAAGGAATTCAGCACCTCCGAATCCATCGATTTCTTGGTCTACGCATTGCCGCTATTGGCAGAGCATCCCGATGTGGTCGTTGAAGAGCAGAACAGGCTGCCGAAGTACCGGATCAGCCACGCGCCGGCCGCTGTCAGTGTCGAAGCCGGCGAAAGCACGGGGGACTGGTTCGACTTGTCTGTGGAAGTGCTCCTGGACGAGACCAAGGTCCCGTTCCCACTGCTGCTGGAGGCCTTGACCAAGCAAGATGAGTATCTCGTCCTCGATGACCTTACGGTGATCCCGATTGATGGTGCAGATTTCACGCAGCTGCGCCAGCTGATATCAGAGGCCGGGGAGCTGGGCACGGTGCAGGGCGATACGATCCGCATCCATAAGTTGAGCATCGACTGGTGGCAAGAACTGGTGGATCTGGGCATTATCGAAGCCCAGCACAACCAGTGGCTGCAGACCATGAATGCGCTGCAAAGCGGTGAAGAAATGCAGCCGGTCCAGCTAGCGGAAACGTTCAACGCTGAACTGCGCCCGTATCAGGGCCACGGCCTATCCTGGCTCAACTTCTTGCGTACCCATGATCTCGGCGGCGTCCTTGCCGACGATATGGGTCTGGGCAAGACCGTCCAGTTGCTGGCTTGCCTTGAACAAGCGCGCGTCGAGGATCCTGCCCAGAAATTCCTGGTGCTGGCTCCTACCTCGGTGGTGGGCAACTGGATCAATGAGGCGCAGCGATTTGCGCCGCAGATGAGAGTCACCGGCATCACTTCAACAGCTAGAATGAGCGGCCAAAGCATGGCGTCGCAGATCGGTGACGCCCAATTGGTAGTTACCAGCTACACGATCTTCCGCCTGGCCTATGAGGATTTTGAAGCCGCCGGATTCAACGTCATGATCATGGACGAGGCCCAGCAACTGAAGAACCATGCCTCCAAAGGCTACAAGCAGGCCCGGCAGCTGCCAGTGCCGTGCAAATTCGTGGTCACTGGCACTCCCATGGAAAACAACCTGCTGGAACTGTGGGCGTTGGTCTCACTGGCTGCACCAGGCCTGCTGGGCGGTGCGAAGTCCTTTAAGGACAACTACCAGAAGCCCATTGCCGACGGAGACCAGGAGCGCCTGGAGCGCCTGAAGAGCCGACTGCGTCCGTTCGTGCTGCGCCGTACCAAGGAACAGGTCGTTCCAGAGTTGCCGGCGAAGACCGAGCAGGTGCTGGAAGTCGAACTGGAGCCGGGGCACCGCAAAGCTTATGACCGCCGCTTCCAGCGTGTGCGGCAAGAAGTTCTGGGGCTGGTTGACGACGTTGATTCGAATCGCTTCCAGATTCTCCAATCGCTGACCTTGCTGCGCCAGCTGGCCTTGGATCCGTCCTTGGTAGGCGAGGGCGATGCTCCGAGCGCGAAGCTGGAAATGCTGCGCGAACTCATGGGGGATGCGGTTTCTGAAGGGCATAAGATTCTGGTCTTCAGCCAATTCACCAGTTTCTTGGCCAAGGCACGCGACGTCGCTGAAGAGCTGGGCATTGAGCACGGATACCTTGATGGGTCCACCACTGGCCCAAAGCGCAAGGAACTGATTGACGGTTTCAGCGAGGGAGATTTCCCGGTCTTCTTCATCTCGCTGAAGTCCGGCGGCTTCGGCATTAATCTCACTTCCGCCGACTACTGCATCTTGCTGGACCCATGGTGGAACCCGCAGGCCGAAGCCCAGGCTATTGACCGGGCCCACCGCATTGGGCAAACTCGTCCGGTCTATGTGTATCGCTTGGTGGCAAAGGACACCATCGAATCCAAGGTGCTCGCGCTGCAGGCCAAGAAGACGCAGCTGTTCAATGATGTCCTGGGAGAGACTGCCCAAGCCGCGCAGAGTGCTGCGTTAAGCGCCGATGATTTCCTGGCGCTGATGGAGTGAGCCTAAAAAGCTGAAGCCTTGGAAACCAGAAGGTCTCCAAGGCTTCAGCTGATGATCGGGGACTAGAGAATCTGTTCAAAACTGTCGTTGAGGCGGTGCAGGAGATCTCCAAAATTCTTCAGTTCGGAGGCTTCCCATTCCTTGAGCTGGCGGCGCAGTTCCTCACGCAGCGTGTTACCGCTGGAGCGCCATTTTTCCTTGGCGTTTTCTGTTGCCGAGACCAGCTGGGCCCGGCCATCGGAAGGATCCTGGGTGCGGGTGACAAGTTCCAGAGACTCGAGGTGCTGCACGAGGCGGGAAATAGTCGCCTTGTCCAGACGCAGTTTTTCTGCGAGTGCTCCCTGTTGCTGGGCTTCATCGCGGATGACCACTGCAAGCAAGCGGTACCCCGGATCCTGCAGGTCCGGGTGGATGATCTTGGCGCGACGGATCAGCATCTGGCGGGCGCGCAATAAGATGGCGGTGAATTCTTCTTCGACCGTCTGCATCAGTTCTTCTTCTTGCATACAAACCATTCTAAAGATTAATGGTCGATAAGTCTGATATTGGAGACCGCAGCCGTTCGAAGCCGAAGTGTTGAACGTACTGCGAATCCCCAGCTGAGCGTAATTAATGGCTTGGAAAAGACTGGCCAGGCAACGCCTGATGCCTGCAAAGCCGTACAGTTCCACTTCTCCGGCGCAGCTTAGGAACGACTTGCCGATTGCATTCGTGATTAGAGAAGCAATAGATTTCCGCCGCCGCTCAGAAGCAGAGCAAGAAAGCCATGGCCTCCGTTGCCTCTGGCGTTGGACCCAACGTGGTGCGGCGAAGCTGTCCGCACTGTCCACGGGCCTCTTGGAGAGCATTTGGAGTTGGATATCGGGATTCATGAAAATAAAACTTGACGCTTCAACTAATGCTTGGTAGGTTTTAATCATGAATCAGCTATCCGATACCCCTCCCGTCTTGTTCCTTAGCCATGGCGCACCGCCACTGGCCGACGACCAGCGCTGGACCCAGGAGCTGGCTAGCTGGTCCGGCACTTTCGAGAAGCCGAAAGATATTCTGATGATCTCCGCGCACTGGGAAAATGCGCCGGTGACGCTGAGTGCTACCCAGCAGAAGAACGAATTGGTCTACGACTTCTGGGGCTTCGACCAGAAGTACTACGACGTTCGCTACGACGCGCCAATGGCGCCCGAGCTGGCCAATGAAGTCGAACGGCTGACCTCGGCCTATGGCCATCACGTGGAGCGCGACGAGACGCGTGGACTGGACCATGGCGCCTACGTGCCGCTGAAGGAAATGTTTCCGGATGCGGATGTACCGGTGGTGCAGATGTCCATGCCAACACTGGATCCTGCAGGACTCTTTGATCTGGGCAAGAGCTTGGCGCCCTTGCGCGAGCGGGGAACCTTGATCGTTGGCTCCGGATTCACCACCCACAACTTGCGCTGGTTCAACCCAGCCGGCGGGCCGGATTCGGCGCCGCCATCGGCCTCCAGCGAGTTCGACCATTGGGCCGAGGAGGCAATGGCCCGCGGGGATGTGGACTCCATCCTCGACTTCCTGCACAAGGCCCCGGCGGCCCGCGAAGCGCACCCGCGCTCGGAGCATTGGGCTCCGCTGTACGTTGCGCTGGGTGCGGCATACGCCTCGGGTGGAATTGATGCCAAGACGGCAATTGACGGTTTCTGGTACGGCCTGTCCAAGCGCTCCTGGACCTTGAGCTAGGCGATATCCCTATCTTTCCCGCAGCAAGCGCGGCACCGATTGGTGCCGCGCTTGCGCAGGTAATAGTGGACTTTTCTGGTCGATCCTCTAGCTGGCGGCTACCGATGCATCATCAATGCGGAACAAGGTAGCCTGCGAGCTGTCTTCCACGCCCTTGAAACGCAAAGTAACGGTCTTACCGCGGAAGTTGTTCAGGTCAACGGCCTGCAGTTCGTAGGACGAGCCGGCATCCAAGTTCGACCAGGTGCCCACGTTGTAGGTTCCGTAGCCGTCCAGAACCTGTACGGTCAGCTTGTCGTACTGGCTATAGGCAGTAGTTTCATTGGTCAGCACATGCAGGTAGAACTCCAGCTGCGCATTGGTGGCATCTGCCGGGATGGCGACCTTCTGGTCCAGGGTGTAGGTGTTGGAGTTGCCCCAACCGTTCAGCCCAGCTAGTCCGCTGCCGGAGCGGGCTGCCGAGCCGGACTCGAAGATGTCGGCGCGGTTGGCGGTCCAGTAATCCGCCCCGTTCTCGAAGCCAGCATTCTTCAGCAGGTTGCCGCTTGGCTCCGGATCCGGAGTTGGCTCCGGGGTTGGTGTTGGGTTGCTGCCGTCCAGGGCATTCATGATCTTGGCGGCATCCACCAGTCCGGCGCCGCAACCGATGCTGCAACCGCCTGGCATCGCGCGGGTGCCCTGCTTCAACGCAGTTTCCACGGAGGCGGGGGACATCCCAGGGTCTGCCGACTTCATCAGTGCGACCATGCCCGCTACGTGCGGGGTGGCCATGGAAGTGCCCTGGTAGAAGGCATAGCCCTGGCTGGATGGAGTAGTGGTGCCGGTATTGATGGTGGACAGCACGCCTTGGCCGACGTAGCGGGTGTCGCCACCAGGTGCGGTGACGTCAACGGCCGAGCCGTAGTTCGTGTAGTACGACGGAGCGCCCGAAGGGTTGCTTGCCGCTACGGTAATGACGTTTTCGCAGTTGGCCGGGCGGGAATTCGAAGCGTTCTGGCTTTCGTTGCCGGCGGCAACTACCACCGAGGTGCCGCGCGAAACCGCGGCGTTGATGGCCGCCTGGTAGGTAGTTCCGCAAGCGCCGCCACCGCCCAGGGACATGTTGATGGTGTCTGCCGGGGTTGGGTTATTGGCAATTCCCGGGACCGCACCGCCCGAGGCCCAAATGATGGCATCGGCGATGTCGGACAGGCTGCCGCCGCACTTGGCCAGGACGCGGACTGGCTGGATCTTGGCATCCGGGGCAACTCCGGCCACGCCGCTGGAGTTGTTGGTGACTGCGGCTACGGTGCCGGCCACGTGGGTGCCGTGCCAGGAGGAATTGCCCGAGTAGCTGCCGCCGCATTCACCGGCGGCGTACCAGTCGCCCTCGTCCTGGGGGTTCGCGTCGCGGCCGTTGCCGTCGCGGGCCGAGGCAGAGCTGGAGACGAAGTCGTAGCCGGAAACGATGTTGGCGTTCAGGTCCGAGTGCGAGGTGATGCCGGTATCCAGGACTGCGACGATGCTGCCCTCGCCGGTGGCGATGTCCCAGGCCGAAGGCAAGCGCATCCCGTTGGTGCCGCTGTAGTGCCACTGCTCGCCGTACCGGGTGTCGTTAGGCGTCATGGAAATCTTCATGATGGCATCGGGTTCCACCGATTCCACGAGACCAGACTGCGCAATATCGGCCATGAACTCCTTGGCGCCGTTGCCCTTGAGTTTCTTGTCGGCCTTCACCACGAAGCTGCCGGTGGCCATGGCTCGCATTTCCTTGACGGTAACGCCTGCTGCCTTGGCTGCTTTGCCCCAGGCCTTGGCGCGGGAGGACTTGCCCGTCTGCGTGGCTGAAGCCTTGTAGGTGACGATGAATTGGTCGTAGGCCTCGCCTGATTGAACCGAACCGATCTTGACCTTGTCTTCGCCATTTGCCTTGGGGAGGGACTTTTCAGCGGGAGCCGATACGGGGGAGGCGGTAGCTGGCAAGGCGCCAGCGCCGAAGCCGCTCATGCCGATCACTACGGCCGCGGAGACGGCCAGGGTTCTCCGAAGAGGGGTAGAAAAACGTGCCATTGATGTTCTCCTTGTAGGGTTTTTGGGCGCACAAAGGTCGGTGATCAATCGATGTGGTGTGTGCCGGTAGGAGCGTAACTGCTCGGCAACTCCTAAAGGAAGTACTTCTCAAATAAATCTTTTATATTCGCTCATGTACTAAAAAGGTGTTTCACATATTTCTGTGGAACTATCCCGTCGGACTCGCAGATTCGAAAAATGAATGATGGTTATCTGCATGTTTGCGGAGTTCGAAATTTTCAGATCCGCACTGACCATGGAAAACACATAATTATTTGCATAGCGAACGCTATCTTTCCAAAGGTGTTTCACGCTAGGAGTACATTCCGGGATCCAGCTCTCCTAGCGTCGAAGCCGTGGTCCAAGCGTGCTAGGTATCTTGGCTAATTCATTGAATAAATGGCGTCCCTCCGGATTCGGCACCGTGCGATGGCCGATAGCGCCTTGGTGCCAGCTCATCGGCTGGAGGCTTCGCCAACTAATCAGTTCCGCCGAGTTACCCTTCGGGAGACAGCTGGCAACGGCTTGCTTCGGCAAGCTCAAGATGCCCACCGGAGCGAATACCGGTGCTGCACGTATCTAGCCCAGCAAGAAGGCAATGACCAGCACACTGGGAAAGGTCAGCAGGGTGCTTGCCAGCACCACTTCGCGCGGCACGGCGACGGGCAGCTTGAATTGCTGGGCAAACAGCAAGACGTTTTGCGCGGTTGGAAGCGCCGCCATGATCACCACTCCGAGAAGTTCGATTCCTGATAGGCCGAAAACGAAGCGGGCAACGAGCCAGGCGAGCAAAGGCATGAAGAACACCTTGAACGCGGTCGCCAGATAGATTTCGCCGCGCAGGTTCTTATCTGACAATGGACGCTGGCCGTATAGCGCCATTCCAAAGGACATCAGCAACAGGGGGATGGATGCGTCGCCAATCATTTGCACTGGCGCATGAATGACTTCGGGCAGTGCCAGGCCAAAGAAGGAGAACACCGCACCGAGGAAGGTCGCAATAGTGACAGGGTTGGCGATGGACTTGAGGATCATTTTCGCACCGGGCAGGCCATCCGCGCCACCGGACTTGGCGCGGGAGAGCACCGCGAACATGCACAGGTAGACGGGAGCGATGATCAGCAACTGCGCGATGAGCACCGACACTACGGGACTGGTGCTGCCCACCGCATAAAGGGCCAGCGGCACACCGATATTTCCAGCATTCACATAACTCGTGGACATGGCCGCAACGGGCAGCCGATGAGCTGGAGTCTTGAAGGCCAGCCGCGCGACCAATGCATAAGCGGAGCCGGTCAGCACCGCAACCATCAAGGCTGTCGGGGTGAATACACCAACCACCGCATGCAGATCGGTACTGGCAAGCAGGGTGAACATCAGGGCGGGGTTGGTGATGTAGAAGATGAGCGGGGTGAGCCCCTGGGCAATGGCCGCGCGTTGTCGCGGCAGTGCGACCGACATCAGCAGGCCGATGCCGATGAGGATCAAGACAACGGAGAATCCCTGTAGAACTCCTTGCATATTGCCTTTCCCGCCCGGTACTGGTGTTCCCAGCTCCGGGGCTTCTCGAAGCCGTGGACGGCGAGGGTGCGAAAGCTCCCTCTACCGTCCACGGTGCATTATTCAGATTCCCTGGCAGCCCATCAGCGAACCAGCGCGGGACTCTTCGAATCGAAGGTCCAGCCGGGAATCAGGTATTGCATGGACACCGAGTCGTCACGCGAGCCCAACCCATGTTCCAGGTACAGTTCGTGGGCTTGGGCGACCCGATCCATGTCCAGGCTGACACCCAAGCCGGACCGCTGCGGAACCTTGATCTCTCCGTCCCGAATCACCAATGGTTCCTCGGTCAGGCCCTGTCCATCCTGCCAGATCCAGTGGGTATCGAGTGCCGTGATCTCGCCCGGAGCAGCGGCGCCGACCTGGGTGAACATCGCCAGCGAGATGTCGAAGTGGTTGTTCGAGTGCGACCCCCAAGTCAGTCCGAACTCGTTGCACAGCTGGGCAACGCGCACTGAACCGGACATGGTCCAGAAATGCGGATCTGCCAGGGGGATGTCTACCGCATTGGTGCGCACCGCGTGCGCCATTTCGCGCCAGTCAGTCGCAATCATGTTCGTGGCGGTCTGCAGACCGGTCGCCCGGCGGAATTCGCTCATGACCTCGCGGCCCGAGAAGCGGCCTTCAGGGCCGCACGGATCTTCGGCGTAGGCCACCACTCCGCGCATGCGCTTGCCAAGCCGGATAGCATCTTCGAGTAGCCAGCCGCCATTGGGGTCAAGCGTGATCCGGGCCTCGGGGAAGCGTTCTTTCAAAGCGATGACAGCATCGACCTCGGAGTCCCCGTCCTGGACGCCGCCCTTCAGCTTGAAATCCTTGAACCCGTAACGGGCCTGAGCCGCCTCGGCCAGGCGCACCACGGCTTCTGGCGTCATGGCTTCCTCGCGGCGCAAGCGCTCCCAGTCGTCCCTGCCTTGCGGTTCGCGCAGATACGGCAGATCCGTCGTATCCGGGTTGCCCACGTAGAACAGGTAGCCGAGCATCGGTACAGCGTCGCGCTGCTGCCCGTCGCCGAGCAGTTCGGCCGCCGGCACTCCGAGGAACTGGCCGTGCAAATCCAGCAGTGCAGATTCAAGTGCGGTGACTGCGTGAACGGTGGTGCGCAAATCGAAGGTCTGTGCACCGCGTCCGCCGGAATCGAGGTCTGCGAAGCGGGCTGCCACCTGGCGCAGCAGCGAACGGTAAGTCGCCACAGGGGCGCCGGTAATCAGCGTGCCGGCCTCCTCTATGGTCGAACGGATCGCTTCGCCGCCGGGCACCTCGCCGAGGCCCGTGCGGCCCTCGGAGTCAGTGAGGATGGCGATATTGCGGGTGAAGAACGGCCCGTGCGCCCCGGAGAGGTTCAGCAGCATGGAGTCATGCCCGGCGACCGGGATGACCTTCACCGAGGCAATGGTGGGCTGGGAAGTCATGGATTATTCGCCTTTCGCCTGCAGGACGCCGTCGATCCGACGGGTCAGATTCCACGGATTGTCTTCCGCGATGGGCTTGGGCAAGAGCGCTTCCGGGAAGTTCTGGTAGGCGACCGGGCGCAGGAAGCGCTCGATGGCCAGGGTGCCCACCGAGGTGGTCCGCGGGTCGGACGTCGCCGGGAACGGACCTCCGTGCACCATCGCGTGGCCCACTTCCACACCGGTTGGCCATCCGTTGACCAGGATGCGCCCGACCTTGGTTTCCAGCGTCCCGATGATCTGCCCTGCGGCTTCGTGATCCGAATCGTTCAGCTGCAAGGTGGCGGTGAGCTGGCCTTCCAGCCGGCCCAGCGCGGTTTGCAGCTGTGCGGCATCGGCGTAGCGAATCACCAGCGAGGCGGCTCCGAAGATTTCGTCTTGCAGCACGGGGTTGGCCAGCAGCTGCTCCACTCCAGCGGTGTAGATGGCCGGTGCCGGAGCGTTCTCGGTTGCCCCTTCGGTGCCGCGGCCCAGCAGTTCGACACCGTCCTGGCTGCCGAGCGCTTGGACACCAGCGGTCCAGGAATTGTAGATTCCCTCGGTGAGCATCGTCTGCCCGGAAGTTTCCGGTGCCTGGCCGCTGACAGCGCGGGCGAATGCGTCGCCGGCAGCTCCGGCGGGAACAAAGACGAGTCCCGGTGCGGTGCACAGCTGGCCGGAAGAACCGACAACAGAAGCCAAGTAGGCCTTGGCCTGCGCAACGGGATCCTGAGCCAATGCTCCCTCGAAGAAAATCACCGGGTTGATGGAGCTCATCTCGGCATACACCGGGATGGGTTCCGGTCGCGCGGCCGCGGCGGCCATCAGGGCGGTGCCGCCGGCCCGCGAACCGGTGAAGCCCACGGCCTTGATGGCCGGATCCTTCACCAGGGCTTGGCCGATCGACGCGCCGGGGCCATAAACCAGGGAGAAGACCCCCGGGTGCAGCCCGAAGTCGGCGACGGCCTTGCTGATGGCATGGCCAACAATCTCGCTGGTTCCGGGGTGCGCATTGTGGGCCTTGAAGACCACCGGGCAACCAGCGGCCAGCGCGCTGGCGGTGTCGCCGCCGGCGGTGGAGAACGCCAGCGGGAAGTTCGACGCGCCGAACACCGCGACCGGGCCCACCGGGATCTTGCGCTGCCGGATGTCCACGCGCGGGGCCGGGGTGCGCTCGGGCAGAGCCGGGTCCACGCGCACGCCGTGCTGGTCGCCCTGACGCACCACCTGCGCGAACAGCCGCAGCTGACCGGTGGTGCGTCCGCGCTCGCCGGTCAGGCGCGCCTCGGGCAAGCCGGTTTCGGCCATGGCGCGAGCGACCAGTTCGGCGCCCACTGCCTCGATGTTCTCCGCGATGGCTTCCAGGAACTCTGCGTGCTTCGACGGTTCCAAGGACCGGAAGGACTCGAAGGCCTCGGCCGCCGCAGCGGTGGCCAGCTTCAGCTGCTGCTCATCGATGAGGCTGTAGGCAGGTTCCAGGCGCTCGTTGGTCGCCGGATTATAGCCGTTGACCTTGCGCCCGTTGCCTTCGGTGCTGGCGCCGGCGAGGATGGACTGGCCGGTGAGGTTCTGCGTGGTTGTGCTCATGAATTGCTCCTGAGTCGACTGATTGGTGTGTCGTAAAGTGCCAGTGCTGGTCAGAGGCTCGCGCCGGCGGGAACGATGCCTGCCTGCTGGATCAGCGCGGACAGGTCCGCCAGGTCCTGCTCGGTCAGATCCTGCAGCGGCGGGCGCACCGAGCCGGAGTCGCGGCCGATGGCCTTCAGCCCGCCCTTGACGATGGATACGCCGTAACCCTTGACGCGGTCGCGGATTTCCAGGTACGGCAGCACGAAGCGGTTCAGCTTCTCGTTGACCGCGGTCAGGTCCTGGGCGCGCACATCCTTGTAGAAGTCCAGCGCGAATTCCGGGACGAAGTTGTACATGGCCGAGGAGTAGGTGCTCATGCCCAGCTGCAGCAGCGGCAGCGCGAAGGTCTCCGCGGTAGGCAGCCCGCCCAGGTAGAACAGGCGGTCGCCGTTCTTGGCGTACACCTTGGTCAGGTGCTCGATGTCGCCCAGCGCGTCCTTGAAGCCGATGAAGTTCTCGTGGTTATCGGCTAGCCGGGCCACGGTGTCCGCCGAATAGATCGCGTTGGCGCGGTTGTAGACGATCACGCCGGTCGTCGTCGATGCGCAGATGGCCGACGCGTGCTGGTAGAGCCCTTCCTGGTCGCATTCAGTCAGGTACGGCGGCAGCAGCAGCAGGCCCTCGGCCCCTGCAGCCTCGGCGTCTTGCGCGTTCTGGATGGCCTGCTTGGTCGAACCGCCGGCCGAGGCCAGCACCGGAACCTTGGAGCCGGCTTCTTCCACTGCCATGCGGACCACACGCGAGGCCTCTGCCGGGGTCAGCGTGAAGCCTTCGCCGGTGCCTCCGGCGGCGAACAGTCCCGCGACGTCGAAGCTGGACTGCCAGGCCAGGTGGTTGCGGTACGCGGCCTCGTCGATTTCCAGGTTCGCGTCGAATGCGGTGACCGGGAAGGAGAGCAACCCGTCCTTGAGCTTGGAGGCAAGTTCGGCGGGGGTGTACTGGGCCATGGTTTGTTCCTTTGACTGGTTCCCGCATCAGGCGAGGCGGGAAAGCTGGGGGTGGTGCATTGGTATTACCCTCAGCCTAGGAACCCTCTATGATGCCTGTCCAAGGCCATATTTGTATTGTTTGATACCCAGTGTGCATCATTCAGCGTGCAGCGCGTGGCGCACGATCGAGACCACCCGTTCCAGCGCCGGATTGCGCGAGGACTTGCTCCAGATGGCGTGCAGCTGCACCGGATCGTCGGTAACCTCGCCCAGCCGCAGGTAGCTGACCCCGCCCACGCCCAGCAGCTTGGCACTCTCCGGGACGAAAGCAATACCGCGCCCGGCGGAGACCAGCGCGAGCATGGTCAGCACCTGGCTGACGGTATGGCGCACGTTCTTGTGCTCGATGTCGACGCGGCGAACCACCAGGTCGTAGAAGTAGCGGGCCTTGGTGGGGGAGTGCATGATCAGCGGTTCGTTGCGCAGGTCATCGAACAGTACTTCCCGCTGCAGCCGGGCCAGCCGGTGGCCGGAGGGCACCGCCACGTAGAGTCCCTCGGTTAACAGCAGCGCGGACTCGAAGAGCTTCTCGTCGAAGGGCGGGCGGGCCAAGCCCAGGTCGATGTCGCCGTCCAGCAGGGCGTCCACCTGCTCGCCGGTCACCATTTCCGACAGCTCCAGGTGCACCTGCGGCATCTGCGCCGAGATTTCTCCCAGCAGCGGGCCGAGCAGGCTGAAGCCCGAGGCTGCGGTGAAGCCGATGCGCAGCTCGCCCAGCTGGCCGGCGGCGATGCGGCGGGCATTGTCCGGGGCACGCTCGGCGGCCACGACCAGCCGGCGGGCATCCTGGAGGAAAGCATGGCCCGCCGCGGTGAGGGCCACGCGGCGGTTGTCGCG
The DNA here is from genome assembly GCF_044743255.1 of Glutamicibacter sp. NPDC087673. Taxonomy (NCBI): domain Bacteria; kingdom Bacillati; phylum Actinomycetota; class Actinomycetes; order Micrococcales; family Micrococcaceae; genus Glutamicibacter; species Glutamicibacter sp. NPDC087673. Next base: position 91,692 of record NZ_JBIUWB010000001.1, on the reverse strand, counting down.
CTCGAGCAGTTCCACGCCGACCGTGCGCTCGAGTTTCTGGATCTGCCGGCTCAGCGGCGGCTGGGTCATGTTCAGCCGCTCGGCGGCACGGCCGAAGTGCAATTCTTCGGCAACGGCAACGAAACTTCGTGCTTGGTCCAGAGTAAACATTTGATACCTTTCTGGAATCATTCTATGCACATTCAACCTTGGACATGCATCACTTCAAGTTTCTACGCTTGACTCCAAGACCAGCAAGGTGAGCTGTCTCACTCGAGGCCTCGGCCGGGGTCCCGCACTCGACACCACAGGAGAACTTCCCATGAAAAACCGCTTGACTCGCCGTTCGCTGCTCGCCCTCTCAGCCACTGGCGCGGTACTAGCGCTTTCCGCCTGCGGCGGCAACGTCGGCGGGGGCTCGGCCTCCGCCGAATTCCCCAGCGGCCCCATCACCCTGACCGTCGGCCAGGCGCCTGGCGGCTCCACCGACCTGATCGCGCGCGCCGCGGCGGACGGCATGGCGGATTCCCTGGGCGTGGCCCTGCCCGTGGTGAACAAGCCGGGCGCCAACGGCGCGCTGGCCACCGAAGAAGTGGCGGCCATGGCCCCGGACGGGCAGAACCTCGTGCTGCTCAACGCCTCGTTGATCACCATTACCCCGCTGGCGGTATCCGCGGACGAGGCGGTTTCGCTCGATGACCTCGATGTCCTCATGGGACTGAGCCAGGATGACTACGTCATGGTAGCCAGCACCAAGTCGGGGATGGAGAACTTCGATGACATCAAGAACAGCGGCAAGAAGCTGTCCTTCGGCACTACCGGCGTGGGCACCGGCTCGCAGCTGGCCCAGGAACTGATCCTGGCCCAGGCGGGCATCGAAGGCACCACAGTACCATTCGACTCGGGCTCCCCGGCACTGACCGCCGTCATGGGCGACCAGGTGCAAGTCTCCACGGTGCAGCTGGGCGAAGCCAAGCCGCAAATCGACGCCGGCACCGTCACCCCGATCGTGGTCTTCTCCTCCGAGCGCAATGAGTTCCTTCCCGATGTGCCCACCGCCATCGAGGCAGGCTATGAAGTCCCGGTCTCCCAGTACCGCGCCATCGCAGCCCCGAAGGGCCTGAGCGATGACGCCAAGCAGAAGCTGGTGGCCTCCATCAAGGACGCGGTAGCCACGGACACCTACACCTCGTTCAACGAGAAGAACATGCTGACTCCGAACGAGATTTCCGGCGAGGAAGTCACCGCCGAATGGAATGAGCTGGCCGCGAAGTACAAGGAACTGACCGATGAGTACGACATCTCGCTGGCCGGCAAGTAGCCTCCCGGCAGCCAGCTGATCCGGAACACTTCAAGCACAGGAGGACATCATGCAAGCCAAACACGTTGAACGCCCGCCGGTGTCCGCCGCGCCCCGCGCGGAATCCGGCCCGGTGCAGCCCGAGGACGATTCGTCGCCCGAGGCGCTGACCCCGGAGGAACTCGCCGCCCAGTGGGAAGCCGAGGCCCCGGAACCGGCCGGGCCGGTGGCGAACCTTGCCTCCAGTCTGGTGGTTCTCGGGCTGGGCTGCGCCGGCATGGCGCTGTCCGTTGGCCTGGGACTGGGCACTCCCGCGGCGCCCAGCGCCGGGATGTGGCCCTTCATCGTCACGCTGATTGCCTCGGTCATGGCCGTGGTGCAGCTCATCGTGGGCAGGCGCGGCGGGAAGGACGGGGAGAAGTTCAGTGCCATGAGCTGGTACACCGTCATTGGTTTCGCCACCCTGATCCTGATGGTGGTGCTCATGCCGCTGATCGGCTTCGAGATTCCCGCGCTGCTGCTGTGCTTCGTGTGGATGCGCTGGCTGGGCGGTGAGCGCTGGCGCTCTGCCGCCTTGTATTCGGTGCTGGTGGTCGTGGCCTTCTACGCCATCTTCATTGCCGCGCTCGGCACCACGATTCCCCGACTGTTCTAAGTCGCAATTAAAGGTTGACTCCCATGGACTTCTTCGGACCAGTCCTGGACGGCTTCGGCACCGTCCTGGACCCCACAAACCTCTTGTATTCCCTGCTCGGCGTTGTCATTGGCATGCTGATCGGCGTGCTGCCGGGCCTGGGCCCGGCGGCCACGATCGCGATCCTGCTGCCGTTGACCTACGGTGTCGAGCCGGTGACCGCCATCATCATGCTGGCCGGCATCTTCTACGGTGCCCAGTACGGCGGCACGATCACCTCGGTGCTGCTGCGCCTTCCCGGCGAGGCCAGCTCGGTGGTGACGGTCTTCGACGGCTATGTCATGGCCAAGCAGGGCCGGGCCGGCACCGCACTGGGCATTGCCGCCATCGGCTCGTTTATTGGCGGCACGATCGCCATTGTGGGCCTGACCTTCCTGGCTCCGCTGGTGGCCAGTTTCGCGCTGGACTTCGGCCCGCCGGAGTACACAGCACTGGCGCTGCTGGGCATCTTGCTGGTGGCCACCATCTCCGGAGGCTCCAAGATCAAGGCGATCATCGCCGCGGCGTTGGGCCTGTTCCTGGCCACGGTGGGTCGCGACGGCTTCACCGGGGCCGAGCGCTTCACCTTCGGCAACCTGTCGCTGGCCGACGGGATCGACTTCGTGCCGATCGCCATGGGCCTGTTCGGCGTGGGCGAGATCCTCTACAACCTGGAGGAGCGGCACCGGGCCGTGTCCGCCCCGCTGAAGGTGGCCAACGTGTGGCCGCGGCGCCAGGACCTGAAGCAGGCCTCCGGGGCGATCGGCCGCGGGTCGGTGCTCGGCTTCTTCCTGGGCATCTTGCCTGGCGGCGGCGCGACGATCTCCTCGCTGGCCTCCTACGCGCTGGAGAAGAAGACCGCCAAGGACCCTACGCGCTTCGGCAAGGGGGCGATCGAGGGTGTCGCCGGACCGGAAACCGCGAACAATGCGGCGGCGACCAGCTCGTTCATCCCATTGCTGACTCTGGGCATTCCTGCGAATGCGACAATGGCGATCATCTTCGGGGCGCTGCTGATCCAGGGGGTCACCCCCGGCCCGCAGCTGATCTCCAATGACCCGGAATTGTTCTGGGGCGTGGTGAACTCGATGTATATCGGCAACATCCTGCTGCTGATCATGTCGATCCCGCTGATCGGCGTGTTTGTGCGGATCCTGCGCATCCGCGCCGCGATCCTGGCGCCGATCACGGCGTTGATCACCCTGCTGGGCGCGTACACCATCCGCAACTCCATGTTCGACGTGATGCTGGTGGTCATGTTCGGCGCCGTGGGCTACCTGATGAAGAAATTCGGTTTCGAGCCCGGCCCGCTGGTGCTGGCGTTCGTGCTGGGCAGCTTGCTGGAATCCAACCTGCGCCGATCCCTGCTGGTGCTGGAAGGCGACCCCTCGGGCTTCCTGTCCCGACCCATCTCCGCAACGCTGCTGGTGGTGTTCGTGTTCGTGGCCGTGTGGCCGATGATCAAGTCCGCCATCGATCAGCGCAAGAACCGCTTGGTGGCCGTGCAGGCCGTAAAGGAAAAGGAAAACGCATGAGCATCATCGTGGGATACGTCCCCACCCCAGTAGGGCAGGCCGCCGTCGACGCGGCCATCATCGAGGCGAAGCTGCGCGCCGAACCGTTGCTGATCGTGAACTCCTCGCGCGAGGGGTCGCTGGTGGACAAGCACACCGCTTCGCCCGAGGACCTGGAACGCGTGCTGCTAGCTGCCGCCGCGGCGGGAGTCGAGGCTCGCATCGTGGAGTCCAGCTACCGTGATGACCTGACCGAGGAGTTCCTGGGGCTGGCCGAGAAGCACGAGGTGTCCTTGATCGTCATCGGGCTGCGCCAGCGCAGCCAGGTGGGCAAGTTCATCATGGGCTCGCACGCCCAGCGAATCCTGCTGCAGGCGCAGCATCCGGTGCTGGCCGTCAAGGCCGGCTGACCCGCCACCGCACCGCTGCCAAAGGCCGCGGACGGCTTCAATGGAAGCCTTCCGCGGCCTTTGCGCGTCCACGGTCCGGTGGCTCCTCAATGGTTGCAGCGCTTCAACTATTGTGAGGCTCGTCACTCAATGAACGGTTCCCGGGGAGCGCCGAAACGCCGAGCCGAATGCGCTACCGGGCGCGGAGTGCCGGAATGTCGCGGGATCGCGGGGATGGCCGACACCCGGGCACGCAACGCGATGCCGGCTGGGTATCAAAACATGCGGATCGAGTCTTGGACGGGAGCGATCCCGGCTTACTAACGTGACTACAGGCACATGGCGATATGCGGCAGCTCACGTAAACCCAAGCCCTCGCCGCCACCCGCGATGCCGAGATTCCACCCTTTTCCAAAGTATTCCCCAGATCGGAGCCCCTTTATGCCCCTGCTTGTCGTAGCGCTGGCGGTAGTCGTGCTGCTGATCCTCATGATGAGGTTCAAGCTCAACGGATTCATCGCCCTGATCCTCGTCGCCACCCTCGTGGCCTTCTGGGCCGTCGCCACCGGATCGCTGAGCGTGGACGGCGAGCCCGCGGGCGTCGCTGACATCCCGGAGATCATCACCGAGGGCCTGGGCGGGCAGCTGGGAAGCACCGCCGTCGTCATCGGCCTAGGCGCCATGATTGGCCGCGTCATGGGCGACGCCGGGGCGGCGCAGCGCATTGCCCGCAAGATCCTCTCGGTCTTCGGCGAGCGTGGCGTGCAGTGGGCCATGATCATTTCCGCGATGCTGATCGGCGTGACCATGTTCTACGAGGTCGCGTTCGTGATCCTGGTGCCGGTCGCCTTCACCCTGGTGCGCGCCACCAAGGTCAACCTGCTGTGGGTGGGCCTGCCCATGTCCATCTCGCTGTCCACCATGCATTCCTTCTTGCCCCCGCACCCGGGTCCGACCGCAGTGGCCGGGCTGTACAACGCATCGGTCGGATTGACGCTGGCCTACGGCCTGCTCATCGCCATTCCGGCCGGTGTGGCCATTGCGATGGCCTGGCCGCGGCTGTCCTTCGTGCGGCAGATGAACCCGCAGATGCCCTCGGGGCTGCTCGCGGAAAAGGACTTCGCCGACGACGAGCTGCCCTCGGGCGCCTTGTCCTTCCTGGTGGCGCTGCTGCCCATCGTGCTGATTGCCGGTTCGGAAATCCTGCGCATGACCGTGACGCTGAGCGAGGAGGCCGACGATGTGCTCGCGCTGCTGGGCTCGGCGGAAATTGCGTTGCTGATCGCCCTGCTGGTGGCGATTGCCGCCTTCGGCCCGCTGAACAACCGTTCCATGGCGCAGGTCGCCAAGTCGATGAGCGAGGCCGCGCGGGCCATGGCCATGATCCTGCTGGTCATCGGCGCCGGCGGCGCCTTCAAGCAGGTGCTGGTTTCCGCCGGCATTGCCGACTACATTGCGGACACCACTGCGGGGTGGAATCTCAGCCCGCTGTTCCTGGCCTGGATCATTGCGGTGATCCTGCGCATCGCGCTGGGATCAGCTACGGTGGCGGTATCGACCGCCGCCGGCGTCGCCGCACCGCTGGTCGCGGCCACCGGAGCGTCGCCTGAGCTGATGGTGCTGGCCACCGCCTGCGGCTCGATCGCCTTCAGCCACGTGAACGACCCGGGCTTCTGGATGTTCAAGGAGTATTTCAACCTCAATGTCGGGCAGGCGCTCGCGGTGCGCACCACCTACACCACGACGTTGGCGGTACTCGGGTTGCTCGGGGTCTTCGCACTGGACCTGGTGATCACCTAGGCCCGGTACGGAACTTTGAAGGAAAGACCTCTCGGCGACATGGAGCTGATGGCAGCTGCCACGGCCAGCCGGAGGTCTTTTCCGCGTCCCGGCCCTAAAGCGCGGGGCCGAGCCCCGCTTCGGATTGCAGCCGCAGCATGGAGTTGCCCAGATGCATGCGCATGGCCGCGGCCGCCATGTGCGGGTCGCCGGAGGCAATGGCATCACGCACGGCGCGGTGCTCTGCGGCCACCGAACCCAGCCGGTCGGCGGTGATCGTGTCGGCCGAATCCAGCCGGCCGCGCGGCATCGCGATCATGGAGGGACCGAAATTCTCCACAGCCTGGCCGAAGTAGGGATTGCCGGTAGCCCTGGCCACGGCCAGGTGGAACTCGAAATCGCAGCTCATGCTCACCGCCGCATTGCCCGCTGCAGCCTCGAAGCCCCGCAGGGCCTGGTCCATTGCGGACAAATCCTGCGCGGTGCGGGAGCGGGCCGCGACGGCGGCGGCCTCGGTCTCGAAACCCACCCGGTACTCGATCAACTGGCGGCGTTCCTCGACGGTACGCGGAACCAGTGCTTGAGCGGCAGGCTCGGCGGGCGGTGGAGGAGTCAAAGCGAAGCTGCCCGCGCCGCGCCGCGTGTAGACCAGCCCTTCGGCCTGCAGTCGGGTAATGGCCTCGCGGACCACGGTGCGCGATACCCCGTGCTCGGCGATCAGCTCGTTCTCGCTGGGCAGCTTCTGTCCCGGAGGAATGGCCCCGCCGCTGATCTGCGCGCGCAGGTGCCCGACCAAGGCCGATGCCAGATTGGGTTTGGCGTTGTGCATGCTTAAAGGATAAGCGCCGGAACCGCCTGGCAGGCGGTTCCGGCGCGAAGGTCCAGTCATGGGGACTCAGGCGGTGCCGAATTGCGCGGTTTCGGTGGTCCACGCGCGGGCCTGGTCGCTCAGGGTGAAGCCGAGCCCTGGCCTGTTCGGAACGATCATCCGGCCGTCCTTGGTTTCCAAGTGCTCATTGAACAGCGGGTCGAGCCAGTCGAAGTGCTCCACCCAAGGCTCGCGCGGGTACGCTGCTGCCAGATGCAAGTGGATTTCCATTGCGAAGTGCGGTGCCAGATCCAGCCCAGCCTGGTCAGCGAAAGTTGCCAGTCTCTGGAACTGGGTGATGCCACCAACCCGGGGAGCGTCAGGCTGGATGATGTCGCAGGCGCGTGCGGCAATCAAGCGTTCGTGCTCGGATACCGAAGCAAGCATCTCTCCTGTGGCTATTGGCGTATCCAGGGCAGCGGTCAGGGCCGCATGGCCTTCAGCATCGTAGGCATCCAGCGGTTCTTCGATCCAGACGAGGTTGAACTCCTCGAGCCTGCGCCCCATGCGCAATGCGGTAGCGCGGTCCCATTGCTGGTTGGCGTCGACCATGAGCGGGAAATCCGGGCCAATATGCTCGCGCACTGCGGCAACGCGGCGCAGGTCTTCGGCGCTGTCCGGCAGGCCGACCTTGATCTTGATGCCGCCGATCCCTTCCTCGATGGACTGGGTAGCCCGATCCTTGACCTCCTCGATGCTGGCGTTCAAGAAGCCGCCGGAAGTATTGTAGGTGCGCACCGAATCGCGGTGGGAGCCGAGGAACTTGGCTAGCGGAAGCCCCGCGCGCTTGGCTTTCATGTCGTAGAGCGCGATATCAAGTGCGGCCAACGCCTGGGTCGCCACACCAGAGCGGCCCACCGAAGCGCCGGCCCAGAGGAGCTTGGTGTACAACTTGGCGATGTCACTTGGATCTTCGCCAATCATCGCTTGTGCGACTTCCTTGGCATGGGCGTACTGTGCAGGACCGCCAGCCCGCTTGGAGTAGGAGAACCCGAAACCCTCATGGCCCTGTTCCGTGGTGATCTCCGCGAAGAGGAAGACCACCTCGGTCATTGGCTTCTGGCGACCGGTGAAAACTTTCGCATCGGAGATCGGTGTGGCCAGCGGCAACCGGGCCGTTGAAAGCTTGACGTGGCGGATGGCGTCGGGGGTATAGGTCATGGCGGGAATCTCCTGTTGGGATCACTGTGGGGGTAAGCTCATTTAATTACTTATCCTATAAGTAAGAAACTTATTACACAAGTGATTTTTCGAGTGTTTTCTTCGGTGGCCTGCTGCCCCTTTCTTCTCTGTGGTCGAATGCGCCCGGAGCTGCCGCTCGGATGCTTGGAGCCGCGGAAGGTTCCCGTCTGGACGGCGGGGCTCCAGGCAATCGCGGGCTGTCCGCAATGCCTGAAGCGGCTATTGCCTTGCCGGATCATTTATCCTTCGCAAGGCGCAGTGGTCAAGACCAGATGCTTGAGGGCATGGTTTTCAAGAACGACTGGATCCGGAGTGAAACCGAGCCCGGCTTCCGTTGGCAGGCGGATCGTACCCTCGTTGGTGAGTTTCCCCTGATGCGGCGCATGCCAAGGGTGGAGCTGGGTTTCCCAACCGAGGAAGGGGATTTCCAATTCCGGACGGAGCGACCCGTTGGCAAGCTGGACTTCTTGGTCTGCGGCGATCAGCTGCGCGGTGGCCAGGAGGGCCGGACCGTAGTAGAAGCAGTGCGGCACCACATGGACATTAAGCCGTTGACCCGCCTCGCGAATTTTGAGCATGGCGCTGAGTCCGCCAATCTTTCCGACGCTCGGCTGGGCAAACTGCAGGGCGCCGAGTTCCATATCCGAGGTCAGCCCCTGGACCCCTGAATGGTTTTCTCCACCGGAGACGTTGCCGAAACGAGCATTGAGGGCGGCTAGTGATTGCGAATCATCTGGCGGGAAGATCGGTTCTTCGATCCACAGCAGCTCCAGGTCCGCCATGGCAGCAATCGACGACCCTGCTTCGGCTGGATGATGCCACTTGCAATTGACATCGACCATCAGCGGGTGGGAGCCCACGGCCTGCCGTGCGGCCTTGATGGCTGGAATCGAGGACTCATGGATTTTGAACGCCTTGAATCCGTGTTCCAAAGCCCTGGAAAGATGAAAAGCAACCTCCTGCGGATCCTCGGCATAGTGGACCAAAGACGCATAGGCATTGATTTCATGGCGGGAATCGATATTGATGAATTCCCGCAGCGTCTGTCCTGCGCGACGTGCCGCTATATCCCAAAGAGCGATGTCCACTGCGGATAGTGCAAAGTGAATGGGGCCGGTGCGTCCGAAGGCGTGGAATGCATATTCGGCCGAGGCAATGCTCCCGTCGAGGGCCGATGAACGCCCCAAGAAAAAGGGGGCCACGATCTGTTCAAGGGCAGCCCATGTCGCGGGATTGGATTTGTGGCCGAAGGCTTCGCCCCAGCCGGTGAACCCATCCGCGGTGTGCACCTTCACCATTAATGATTCCATCTGGGTCAACGTGCGTGATGATGCATTGAAAGCATCGATTGATTCCGCATTGGAATCTTCCTGGCTTCGCCGCGCGGCATCAAAAGGCAGTGATATCCAATAGAGCTCTATTGACACGATAGTGTCACTTAAACCGTCTTTGGCCTGCGACATTTTACTGATCTCCTATTTTCATATGGACGCATCCAGCGACTGTTCGCACCGTGTGATGGCGTCCAGCGGTGGCTCCGAGGCGATTCCTCAAACCGATCTCGCCAGTGTGGTTGACCTCACGTTGGTGTTTAGTTTAGCGTTGAGGAATAGAGATTGGAAAGCGCATTCCTGAAGTCGATTTCGAATCATCTTCACCAAGCGCTTCTAGCAAGGAGTCACTCATGTCGGTCCCGATTCGTAAGGGCTGCCTTCGCGTTTCGTCGAAAGGAGGTAGTGGTCAATGAGCGCCATTGCCGAACTGCAGAACCTCAGCAAGAACAATGGCCGCAAAGTCCCTCCCAAGGACAACAAGGCAGCGCATATCTTCCTCATTCCGTGGACGATCGGGTTATTCCTTATCACCCTGGGGCCCATGGCCATGTCGCTGTATCTTGCGTTTACGGACTACAACCTTTTGCAGGCTCCGTCCTTTTCAGGGTTTGAGAACATTGAACGGATGCTCGACGACCAGCGGCTGCATAATTCATTGCGGGTCACGTTCACCTACGTTTTGATCGGTGTTCCGTTGCAGCTGGCAGTGGCCCTCGCCGTAGCAATCTTGCTTGACCGGGGAATGCGCGGGCTCTCTTTTTACCGCTCAATTTTCTACCTGCCTTCCATGCTGGGTTCCTCAGTTGCAATCGCAGTGCTGTGGAAGCAGATTTTCGGTACCACCGGCCTGGTGAATCAGCTCTTGGAATTGGTCGGTATCCAAGGCATTGGATGGATCTCCGATCCAAACACGTCACTTGGAAGCCTGATCTTGCTCAACGTGTGGACCTTCGGCTCACCGATGGTGATCTTCCTTGCGGGTCTGCGTCAAGTTCCCATGATGTATTACGAAGCAGCCTCCATTGATGGGGCGAGCAAATGGCGGCAGTTCCTGAGTATCACGTTGCCGATGATTAGCCCCATTATTTTCTTCAACCTGGTCCTGCAGATCATTGGGGCCTTCCAGAACTTCACTCAAGCTTTCATCGTGTCCAATGGATCGGGCGGTCCTGCCGATTCCACCATGTTCTTCACGCTCTACCTGTACCAGCAAGGATTCAAACAGTTCGATATGGGTTATGCCTCAGCCATGGCATGGCTCCTGGTGCTCATAGTTGGTGCATTTACCGCTGTGAACTTCTTCGTTTCTAAGTATTGGGTGTTTTACGATGACTAATCAAACTTCACTTCCAGATTCGCAAGTACGCGGTGGGTCACCGCAAGAACTCGTGCTTGATGAGGAAGAACTTCTCGGAAAAAAGCCGCCGGTTGGCGGTACTGATGAACGAGGCAAGACCGTAAAGGGTAAGAGCCCGAAGTTCAAGGTTTCAATGCGCTCATTGCTAAAGCATGCGCTGCTGATCCTGGGTGCCGGAGTCATGATCTATCCATTGCTGTGGATGGTAGCTAGCTCCTTCCGCCCGAACGACCTGATCTTCCGCGAGGCCGGTTTGGTTATTTCCCAGGTGGACTGGAATAACTACCCCAGCGGTTGGAACGCGCTGTCTGAACCTTTCAGCAAGTACTTGATGAACTCTGCGATTTTGGTTTTGGGATGCATCCTTGGCAACTTGGTGTCCTGCTCCATGGCGGCATACGCATTTGCCAGGCTTGACTTCAAGTTCAAGAAGATTATGTTCGCGCTGATGCTGATGACCATTATGCTGCCGATCCACGTGATTATCGTTCCGCAGTACATCATGTTTTCTCAGATCGGCTGGGTCAATACCTTCTGGCCAATCATCGTTCCGAAACTGCTTGCCACGGACGGGTTCTTCATCTTCCTGATGATCCAATTCATCCGAGGAATCCCTAAGGATATGGATGAAGCAGCCCGAATCGATGGCGCCGGCCATCCACGGATCTTCCTGCAGATCATCCTGCCGCTTATGGTTCCAGCCTTGGCAACTACGGCAATCTTCACGTTCATCTGGACCTGGAGCGACTTCTTTACCTCACTGATCTACCTCACCAACCCGAGTAATTACACCGTGCAAGTTGCGCTCAACGCATTCATAGACTCCACCGGAGAATCCAACTGGGGCGCACTGTTCGCAATGTCGATCGTCACGTTGGTCCCTGTATTCCTTGCCTTCCTCTTCGGGCAGAAATACCTGGTCAAGGGCATCGCAACTACTGGTATCAAATAGCAGGAATATGCCACTGGCCTAGGACAACAGCGCTAGGCCAGTGGCCTCGACCGATACCAGACACAAGCGCCAGAAACTTATCGTAGGAGAAACCGCATGGGAAGCTCATCACGCACCAGCTACGTACTGATCGGCACAGGGAACCGATGCGAAATGTACCTGACTGCTATCTTCGGTGAACATAGCGACGTCGCTGAACTTGTCGCATTGGCAGATACCAACCAGGGGCGAATCGAGTACTACCAAGACGTAGTTGAACAGACCTTCGGCGAGAAGGTTGGGTCCTTTGACCCGCAAGACTTGGCCAAAGTCATTCGAGAACGCCACATTGACCGGGTAATCATCACGAGCCCGGACTACACGCATGCTGAGCTGATCTGCACCGCTCTGTATGCCGGCGCCGATGTGATAGTTGAGAAACCACTAACAATTGATGCGCCGAGCACCGCTCGTATAGCTCGGGCGGTGGAAGAAAGCGGCCATGAAATCGTGGTCACGTTTAACTACCGTTATTCTCCTCGGAATACAGCCCTGAAGAAGGCCATCGACGATGGGAAAATCGGCCAAGTCACATCCGTGGACTTCAACTGGATGCTGGATACCGTTCACGGAGCAGACTACTTTCGCCGATGGCATCGACTCAAGGAAAACTCTGGCGGCTTGCTAATCCATAAGTCCAGCCATCATTTCGATCTGGTCAATTGGTGGCTCGACGATTCACCGCAGAAGGTCTTTGCAACAGGAGGGCTGAAGTTCTACGGGCCCGACAACGCAGAGTTCAGGGGCCGCCAAGCCAACGAACGCGGTACCCACGGGCTAAGCGATAAGGATCCGTTTGATTTGGATCTTCGCAGCGATGAGCGGTTGGAAAAGCTCTATCTAGAGAACGAACACTTTGATGGGTACCGCCGAGACCAGGGAGTCTTCAATGGCGAGATCACCATCGAAGACAATTTGAGCCTGACTGCTGAGTATCAAAACGGACCGGTGCTTTCATATTCCCTGAACGCGCACAGCCCATGGGAAGGATACCGGGTTGCGGTGAACGGGACGGAAGGACGCCTGGAACTGGACGTTGTCGAACGGGCAGCAGTACTGCCCGCGGCCGGCGGGCATCCGGTGGATCCTTCATATAGCAATGATGGCCAGAGCGGCAATGCCAGGTCGAAAGGCGAGAGATTGCTTTTGCAGCGGCATTGGGAAGAAGCAGTGGAGATTCAGATCGAAAACTCGAATGGATCGCATGGTGGCGGCGACAAGCTCCTGCTCGAAGAGCTCTTCCGCGGAGCCAACGAGGATGGATATGCGCGGCAAGCCGGATTCATCGACGGTGTGCGCGCCATTGCTGTCGGGATTTGCGGAAATCAATCGCTGGAAACCAGGCAGCTCGTGGACGTCGGGAGTGCTGGCCTGGGCGTGGACATTTCGTTTCAACCGAAGGCCAAGGTGTAAACGGAGCCATGGGTGAAAAAGTCGTCATCACCGGGGGAGCAGGGCGTTTAGGCCGTGCCGTGCTCGCGGGGTTTTCTCACGCAGGGCATGAAGTGATCTCTCTTGACAGGCAGATTCCGGAAGAACCTCTCGATGGCGTGGAGTATCACTGCATCGATCTGATAGATGCGAAGGCTACGCATGCGCTATTCGAGCAGCTTGCTCCGCAAGCGGTGGTGTCCCTCGCGGCAATGGCTGTTCCTTTCATGGCCCCGGAAGAGGTGCTTCTGCACACGAACGCGACCATTGCCCATAACGTCACCTCGGCGGCAGTGGAGGCCGGTGCTACCAGGGTCGTGCTGGCCTCCAGCCCATCAATAATGGGCTATGGTTCTCCGGGCGGATGGGTGCCGGAGAAGCTGCCTCTTGATGAAAACGAAGTTCCCAAGCCATGGCATGCTTATGGGCTTTCCAAATTCGTAGCCGAGCAGATTGCCGCCATGTTCGCAGCGAAAATGGGACCGGCAAGTTCGGTGAAGTTCGCTTCCTTCAGGCCCTGCTATGTGATCGCAGAGGAAGAGTGGGCCGGCGCTCCAACGCAGCAGGGACACACTGTTGCTGAGCGCCTACAAGATCCTCGCTTGTCAGCGCCTGCGCTATTCAATTACGTTGATGCGCGGGACGTGGCAGATTTCCTGCTGGTACTGCTTGAACGGTTTGACCGCGTAGAGAATGGCTCGGTGTTCTTCGTTGGTGCAAAGGATGCCATGGCAACGCGTCCGCTCGCAGAGCTGATCCCAGAGATTTATCCGGAGCTCGAGGACGTCGCAGCGGGACTCACCACGGATAGCCCTGCCTTCAGTATCCAGAAAGCGCGAGATGTCCTTGGCTGGGAACCGAAACGCAGCTGGCGCTCGGAATTGAAGGCCACCGTATAAAAGGCATCGGTACATAAAATTATTGGCTGGGAAACCTCAAAAGGATTTCCCAGCCAATAATTGTTTAGGGTGTGCTTAGCGTTGAAGTACTGCTGGCCGTGGCAAACCGTTAACCAGGTTTGAGGGCCAGAGCGGATCGAAGGTGAGAACCTCAAAATCCCCGGACTCGGTCAGCAGCATGGTGTCCTCAACTTTGAACGCCAGACCATCGCGTGCTGCACTGGGATTGAACGCAAAAGCCTGGTTCAACTGGAAGAGATCAGTTGCTCCTGGGGTGAGCCGGGGATCTCGTCCGTTGTAGCCGGCAATGCCGCCTTGATGATGCAACGACCATTCCCCGGCATCGAAACCATGCTCCGGGTAGGATTCCTGGATGACGGGCAATAATTCACCGAGAACGCCGCCAGGGCGAATTGCCGCAAGGATATCTGCCTCGACAGCCAGGATGTCGTCTTCTCCAGAGAGTTCCTGAGGCGTCGGCGCACCGAATCGCACCCACCTGGTGATGTTGGCAATGAGCCCATGACGTCTTACGCACAGCACTGCCATGGCTTTGCCTCCGAGCGGGGCCGCGGTGGGCAGGGGGTGCCGGGCTGCGGCACGTGAATCGCCGCTGACCAAGGCAACGAGCACTTCGCCTCCTTGGACGACGGCTCCAGCTGTCAGCTTGGCTGCCACGTCGAACTCGGAATCATCGCTACGGGCGGCCGACAGCACTTGGGTCATGAGCGCAGCCGTGTCGCGGCAAAGAGCGCGATACCTATTAATCTCAGTTTCATTGAGTGCTGAGCGAAGAGCTCGCAAATCGGACTCGATTTCCCGCTCGCTGAGGATCTTTTGTCCGCTCGCCGCTGGAAACCATTCTCGGACATTGTCGAGATCCTGGTACCAGGCGGTGACATGCACCGAAACTTGTTCCACGTTGCCGAGCTCTTCTCGCTGGATCCGTGCAGCTTCGCTCACGGACGTGGCAAGCTCGCACCCCTGGGCATGAACCAGAACCCTGGCAATGGGTGGTGCCGCAAGAGATACGTGCGTGCGGGCACCGCCCAAGAGCCAGGCAAGCGAAGCGGGGGTTGAGAGAAGCAGATACTGCCCATCGCGGCTTCTGATGAGCTCGACCAGTTGGGCATGCTTCTTTGCGTATTCATGAGTGGCGGTGGTGGGCACAATCAGCCTTCCTTGGAACCTGAACCGTATTTTCGGGCTAGCAGGGCCACGGTCTGCACCGGGACCCTCCCATCAACCACGAGTACTCGAACTTGGCGGGTTATCGCTTCCTGAGGGTCCAGCACAACCGGTGTAGACCAGGCCAGCGAACTGCCGACACCCGGATATCCAGAACTGCGAACAAACCATGGGTCATCATGCTCACTGCAGAAAATGATGGTGGCATCCCCGTGTCCTTCAGCAAGATCAGCCAAACCCACCGAGTCCGAAGAGAACGTGGCACTGAAGGCGAGCCATGGACTGTGCACACCGTGGACTTGCGATTCCCCGGTAGCCGATGGGGTAAAAATCTGTGGATCAGCGATTGGCGGCAGACGCCAGAAGAAACCTCCGTAGCCGCCGTTGTGACGGCCGTTGGTACCCGGAGAGCCAAGCGACACTTGGCGTTCGCGCGCCGAGAGCCTGAAACTGAAATCCAGGCTCCAGCCAGTGATGGCGCTTTCGTGGTCCTCAAATGCATTGAGCTCAATTGAACGGTGCTCATCGAGCAGGATTTCCTGTTCGTGGCTGACCCATTCAAGCTGCGAATCCAAAGCGCTGCCATTGCGGGCGAACGCATTGGACGCTGTACGGATATGTCCATGGTCCGCACGCCATATGTAGCGTGAGGCGTCGCGGGTGTAGGTGCGCCCACCCCAGAAATTGGTCCCGTTCACATCTTGCAATGCAACCCCGACACCTAGATGCCAGGTGTGGTCAAGCGGTTGCTGCTCACTGACCACAACTCCGTTGAAAGTCTTCAGGTTATCCAAGAAAGGACGCGGTGAATTGGTGCGGGAAATATCTTCTCCCGTCCGCAACTCCGCAAGGGTGCGCTGCTTCCCCGTTGCGGGATGGATCAGCGACAACGAGCCACTGGTTTTCGCTGGCAAGGCCCAAGGCGCTCCGAGCGAAGAGAAACTGGACTGCGCCGCCACCGCCCGGTCGATGAATCGTTCGATGTTCGGTATCACTGGGTGGAAATCTGCTCCATCCCCTGCAGGGATAACCTGCTCTTCCGCGATCTGAGTTGGAGTATCCGAGGTCCGTATCTGCTCGAGGACGCGCATGAAAGCACCGGCCGACGCCAAAGAGCTCAAGAGTTCGGTTTCGCTGCCGTTGCGCACCTCGACGAGGTTCTCGAGAAGGTTGACTCGTCCGAAAACTTCAGAAGATTCTGGAAGCCCCAAGTCCGGGTTGGGTCGAACCAGCAGCTCATCACGGGTGTAGTACAAGGTTGCGGTGCCTTCGGTGCCATAGATGGTGATCCATGGATCCTGCTGTTCACTGGCGCAAACGGTCAGCGCGGCAATGACGGGGATTCCGGTGCTCGTTTGCACGCGCACCACGGAGGTATCGTCTGCTTCGATGCTGTGGGCGTGATACAGCTCGGTGGCCAGATGGGCGACATCCTGGGCTTTGCGCGCTCCGGCGATGTGCAAGGCGCTGGCGACCGCGTGGGCCAGGGGATTGGTCACTACACCGTCGGCAATCTCGACGCCGTCGAGTTTCCGATGTCCTGCCCAAGGCGAACGTTCATAGTAGCCCGTGGTGCGGAGCCAATTTCCACTGGCACCCACCGCACGAAGGGCCCCGATGGGAGAGTTCTTTGCGTTATCGGCGAAGAACCCATCTATGGTTTTCAAGGCTGTCGAGCCAAGGGCCTGGAACCCTACCTGCACGTGGGCGCCAGCATCGGCCGCGGCTTGCAGCAGGCGTGAATACTGATCCAGGGTCGCTGTCGGCGGTTTTTCGAGGTAGAGATCTGCACCCGTACGCAAGGCCCTCATCGCCAGGTCGGCATGCGTACTGATCGGCGTTGAAATAATGATGATGTCCGGGGTTAATCCGGAGCTGAGGAAAGCATCAAAGTCGGCGAACACGTGCGTGTCCTTGCCGCGAATCTCTTTCCCGGGATCGACCGGATCGATGCCGGCAAGGAACGTGATTTTCTCCTCGGCTGCGAGTCGATGGATATTTGCCAGATGCTGGCGTCCGAATCCGTTCAGACCAATCAGCACCACCGCAGGAGCAGTTGGCGCTGCCAGGGCACTAGTCGTTCCAGATCCCGCTGCGGTGGCTTGCTGATTCATCGTGTTCCTTCAGAGATATTCGAATTCAGATCAGTTTAATGCGCTGGCCGGCTGAACGCCCGCAGCTTGCTCAAGGTGGGGCAGTACGAGAGTTTCGTAGCGCTGGGACATGGTTGCCAAGGTCAGCGCGGAATCCTGCTGGTTGATCTCGTCATTGAAGATCTCGACTTCAACTGGACCTCGGTATCCGGCCTGTGACACCCATCGGGAAATCGCCGAGAAATCGATATGGCCGTCGCCCATCATGCCTCTGGATTGCAGTGCATTGCTGGCAATCGGCAGATTGAAATCACAGATCTGGTAGCTGGCCAGGCGATGCTCAAGGCCTGCCCGCTGGATCTGCTGCTGCAATTGCGGATCCCAGAACACATGGAAGGTGTCAACAACAACGCCTACGGCCTTGGTTGGATAAGGACTGGCCAAGTCCAGGGCCTGTCCGAGTGTGGAAAGCACCGCTCGGTCGGCGG
The DNA here is from genome assembly GCF_044743255.1 of Glutamicibacter sp. NPDC087673. Taxonomy (NCBI): domain Bacteria; kingdom Bacillati; phylum Actinomycetota; class Actinomycetes; order Micrococcales; family Micrococcaceae; genus Glutamicibacter; species Glutamicibacter sp. NPDC087673. The sequence goes on along the minus strand of NZ_JBIUWB010000001.1, from coordinate 74,227 downwards.
CATACATTGGATGCAACGGTTCTAGCACCAGCCGAACGCCGTGTTCCAGGGCGATGGGAACCAGCTCTTCCAAGCCGCGCGCGACGCGATCGCGAGCCGCGACAATGTTCTTGTCTGCTGGATCCCCGGTGCCGCCCAGAATATGCGCGGCCGACGGCAAGCCGCCCACGACCATGATCAATTCATTGGCGCCGATGACGGCAGCTTCCTCGATGGCCTGCCGGTTCGATGCCAGCGCGGCAGCTTGGGCTTCGGCCGAAGGTGCAGTGAGAAAGCCGCCACGGCACAAGGTGCTGGCTTTGAGCCCTGCCCCAGCGATGATCTGGGCTGCTGGCCCAGCGCCACCGGCCTCGGCAAGCAAATGCCGCCACGGACCAATATGGCTCAGGCCCGCCTGCGCTGCAGCTTCGGCGGCTTCGTGGAGGCTGAGATTCGGGGTAGTGCCGGTATTAAGCGATAGTTCGAATGTCATGACACACCTGTCAGGGACGAAGTTGTAGTTTTGATTCCAGAAATTGCCAGGAGCTGTTCCATTCGCTCAGCAGCCAGATCCGGGTTTTGCAACAGGCCAGCGCCATCAGCGAGAACGAATGTGCGCACCAAATGCGGCAGGGAACGTCCGGCGTGCAGCCCGCCGATCATCTGGAAACCGCTTTGGTGCCCATTGAGCCACGAAAGGAAGGCAATCCCGGTCTTGTAGTAGAACGTTGGGGCGCTGAAAATATGCAATCCCAGCTCTCTGGTGGAGTCCAGGATCTTCCGGCCGCGTTCTGCGTCGCCTGCATCGAAAGCCTGCAAGGCCGTTGACGCAGCGGGATAGATGGCGGCGAAAATTCCCAGCAACGCATCGGAATGCAGTTGCCCGTCACCGTGAATCAGCTCGGGATAGTTGAAATCGTCGCCAGTGTAGAGGCGCACTCCAGCTGGCAATGCGGCACGAAGCTGCTTCTCATGCTCGGCATTGAGCAAAGAGACTTTGACGCCGTCGATTTTCGACGCGTGCTGCTCCAGAATGGACTGGAAAACCCCGGTGGCTTCTGCCAAATCCTGTGTTCCCCAGTAGCCGCTCAACTGTGGATCGAACATGTCGCCAAGCCAATGCAGGATCACTGGCTGCTTGGCAGCATCGAGCAAAGTCGCATACACGTCCAGATAATCCTGCGAGGTGCGCGCAGCCTTGACCAGGGCCCGGGAGCACATCAAGATCGCCTTCGAACCTGAACCTTCAACAAGGCGCAGCATCTCCAAATAAGCGTTGGTGACTTCAGCCAGCTGGCCCGGCTGGACAGTGTCTGCCGACAGCTGGTCCGTGCCGACACCGCAGGCGAGAATATCCCTGACGGTGAGCCCAGCCAAGGCCGGGTAGCTGTTCTTCTGGAGAACCCCGGCCGCTTCGATCGCCGATCGCCTGATCAACTCGCAGGTAGCCGCGTAGTCCAGCCCCATGCCTCGCTGCGCCGTATCCATCGCATCGGCGACACCCAGCCCGTAGGACCATAGCTCGTGCCGGTAGGCCAGCGTCGCATCCCAATCGATGCTTGCCGGTGCGCCAGGCGTATTGTCTGCTCCCATGAGGGGGATGACATGGGCTGCAGCATAGGCCTTGCGCGAGGAAAGCGGGGCAGACGGCCGCTGGAATTCTCCGGGGCCTTTCAACCGATAGGAAAAGTTCTGCCCGTTTTCGTCAATGAGTGTCAATTCGGGCAAGGATGCGTAGCTCATAGCGTGATCTCCGGGATATCGAGGGTGCGTCGTTCGGCGGCTGACTGCAATCCCAAAGCCGCCAGCTGGACACCGCGAGCTGCCGAAAGCAAGCCATACTGGTGTTCGCGTCCCGCTGCGACGTCGGCCAAGAAATCTTCCCACTGCAGCTTGAAGCCGTTATCCAGGTCGGCATTGGCGGGAACTTCCATCCACTGGTCGCGGAACGACTCAGTGACTGGCAAATCGGGGTTCCAAACAGGCTTCGGAGTGTGGGCGCGTTGCTGGGCAACGCACTTGTTCAATCCCGCGACGGCGGAACCGTGGGTGCCGTCGATCTGGAATTCCACCAGTTCATCGCGGTAGACGCGCACTGCCCACGAGGAGTTGATCTGCGCAATTACTGCATCGCCGGAAGGAGTTTCGAGTTCGAAGATGCCGTAGGCCGCATCATCTGCGGTGGCTTCGTAGGCTTCGCCTCGTTCGTCCCAGCGGGTAGGGATGTGGGTTGCCGTGGTCGAGGTGACCGACTTGACCTTGCCGATGATTCCTTCAAGGACGTAGTTCCAGTGGCAGTACATGTCGGTGGTCATCGATCCGCCATCCGCAAGACGGTAGTTCCAGGAAGGCCGCTGCGCTTCCTGGATGTCTCCCTCGAATACCCAGTAGCCGAACTCGCCGCGCATTGAGAGAATGCGTCCGAAGAAGCCTTCGTCGACCAAGCGGCGTAACTTCACCAGGCCGGGCAAGTAGAGCTTGTCGTGCACGACGCCGGCGGTAATTCCCTTGGCCTGTGCCTGGCGGGCGAGATCAACGGCCTCTTCGAGGGTTTCAGCGGTCGGTTTCTCGGTGAAGATATGCTTGCCTGCCCCGATGGCTTTCGACAGCGTTTCGTAACGCAAGGAAGTCATGGACGCGTCGAAAATGATGTCGACACTCGGGTCATCAATCAGGGAGTCAAGATCGGTGCTGTAGTGCTCAACCTGGTGCTTCTGCGCAAGTTCGCGCAGCTTCGCTTCGTTACGTCCAACGAGGATCGGTTCAACGGTCAGCTTCGAACCGTCCCCGAGAGTGATTCCTCCCTGGTCTCGGATAGGAAGGATTGAACGCAGCAAGTGCTGGCGGTATCCCATGCGGCCGGTGATGCCGTTCATGGCGATGCGTAGAACTTTTGTTTCTGTCACTGGGGTCTCCTCGAAACGGGGAATGCGTAAGGGAATAGAATGGGAATGCGCTTTCCACGATAGTGAGGTGTAATTGGAGTGTCAACCATCACGTTCGCGAAAGATAAGCTTGTGCCAGGTTGCAGAGAATGATAAGGATTTCAGATGGCTGTTCGACTAACTGATGTGGCTAATGAAGCCGGGGTTTCCCTGGCGACCGCTTCGCGAGTGCTCAATGGGTCAGCACGCAAGCCGGCTGTGGAAATCTCGGATAAAGTGCGTGCTGCGGCTGAAAAGCTCGGTTACTTCCCCAATGCCCAAGCGCAAGCGCTTGCCAGATCCACCACGAAGCTGATCGGCTTGGTGGTCAGGGACATAGCCGACCCCTACTTCTCTACCATCGCCCGGGGAGTGCAGCGCTCTCTTGGTGATAGCGGTGTCCAGCTGCTTTTGGCCAGCACGGAGTACGATCCCGAGCGGGAAATCGAAGCCGTTCAGGCATTCATGTCGCAACGGACGGACGCTATCATCCTGTCGGGATCGCGCAGTTTGGGCGAGAATGGGCAGTTGCTGAAACTGATCGAGAATTATCAGGAAAACGGTGGCCAGGTCATGATTATCGGCCAGCCTATGACCGATATGGGTGGCATACAAATCGACAACGAAGTAACTGCCGAGCATCTGGCGGCCGAGCTGATCAGTGCCGGCCACCGCAGGTTTGTCGTATTGGCAGGGGAAGCGAATCTGCTGACATCGAGGGACCGTTCCAACGGGTTCCTGGAGAAGCTGAAGCGCAGTGGCCTGGATGCAGAGGAAGTTATCAGCGGTCCCTTCTCGCGCGAGGGGGCCTATGTTGCAATGAGCGACTACCTCAAGCAGCAGAAGTCGGCAGGCGGTGTCCATCGGGTGTGCGTATTCTGCGTTTCGGATGTCATGGCCCTGGGTGCCATTCGGGCGATTCGCGAAAACCGCTTGCGTATTCCCGAAGATATCGCTGTGGTGGGATTCGATGACATCCCGACCCTTATCGACATTACGCCCACGGTCAGCACTGCTCGACTTCCTCTGGAAGAAATCGGAAAATGGGCTGGTGAGATGGCGCTGAACCACGGCGAACTGCGGAAGATTGTGGTTTCCGGTGTGCCGGTCCTGCGCGAGTCCACGCAGCTGGCTGACGGCCAGTAGTGATGTTCATTGGGAATCGTGCCATGCGAAAACTAACTGACTTGATTCCCGAAACCCCTTGACCAGTGACCGCAATCACACCTAGATTGTTTGGCAAGCGCTTTCCACAATGAAAAACCAGGTGTTGCTTGCAGGATGGCCTCGCATCACCACCCCACCCAAGGAAGATTTTCATGACTCAGCAGGTATGCACGAGAAAAACTGGACGGAAATTCGGTCTGCGGCTAAGCAAATCAGTTGCAGTTGTGGCGGTAGCCGCTCTGGCCCTCACTGGCTGTGGCGGTAGCAGCGCTGCCGACGGTGAGGACGGGAAGATCCAGCTTCGTTTCTCATGGTGGGGCTCGGATTCGCGGGCCCAGGCAACCAATGAAATTATTGAGGCTTTCGAAGCGGCCAACCCGGACATCGATGTCCAAGGCGAGTACTCCGACTGGAGCGGCTACTGGGACAAGCTCGCAACACAGGTTGCCTCCAACGATGCTCCGGACATTATCCAGATGGACGACAAGTACCTTCGCGAATACGCGGACCGCGGCGCATTGCTGGACCTCGAAGGCGTAGATGTTTCCAAGTTCGAAGACGTTGCCGTTCAAAACGGTACAACCGATGCCGGCCTTGTCGGCATTACCACCGGAATCAATTCCTTCACATTGACCGCCAATCCACAAGTCTTAGCCGAAGCTGGCCTGGAAGTTCCAGATGACAAGACCTGGACGTGGGATGACTACCGGACGATCACCGAGACGGTGAGCCAGAAGCTCGACGGCAAATATGGAGCCGAAGCCCCGAACGAACCGGCCGGGTTGCAGACCTGGTTGCGTCAAGACAAGAAGAATCTGACGAGCTCGGATGGATCACTCGGATTCTCGCCTGACGATCTGGCCAAGTACTTCCAGCACCACAAGGACTTGATGGATAACGGTTCTTATCCAAAGGCCTCGGTCCTGGCGGAAAACCAGAATGCAGGTCCAGACCGTTCTATGACAGGCACGGGAGTGGCAGCCTTCGGCATGTGGTGGAGCAACCAGTTGGGAGGCCTTTCCACAGCGGTTGGTTCGGACTTGGTTCCGCTGCGACTGCCAAGCCACACCGGCAAGGCTGAGGACAATGGTCTTTGGCACAAGTCGTCAATGATGATGTCGGGGTATGCTCGCACCGAACACCCGGAAGAGGTCAAGAGATTTGTTGACTTCATGGTGAATTCGCAAGAAGCTGGCGCGCTGAACCAGATGGACCGCGGGTTACCTTCGAACACCGAAGTGCGGGAACAAGTCGTCTCAAAATTGGATTCAATCGAAGCTTCTTCTGCAGAATTCGTGACGAGCTTGAAACCCGAACTTCAGAGCACGGAACCAATCCCGCCAATGGGGTTCAGTGCGGTTCAGGATGTCCTCTACCGTTATGAAATGGAAGTGTTCTTCGAGCGCCAGAGCGTAAGCGACGCGGCGCAGAATGCCTTCAAGGAAATCGAAACTGCGGTAGCCCAATAGCTGAACGAGAATCAACCATCGTTCTTGCGGTCGTTGCAATCCCTGGATCCCGGGGATTGCAACGGCCTTTGCGCGTTCGAGGGAAAGTTCATTCTGCTCCTCCTTCAACTCTCTGCGCGGTGCAATCCTTGAATTCGCCACGGCGCGTGCCGTACAGGGCTGCGGTTTGAACCAGGGCTTCCAGATGCCTCATAACCTTGTTCGGTCGTGATCTGCGCCCAAGCAAGCCTCTCCAGCCATTTGCGTGCGACGAGTCGCGAGTGCACCAGTAACCGGGATGCGAGTCGCCAGCGGCCGTTGAACTTTCCAGAGCATGGCCTATCGGAAGGGTGCTGCCAATCAGCTGGAATCCCCCGAGAGGTGAATTGCCATTGGGTTCCTGCTTTCTTCCATCCATTGCCAGAGGCAACCACACCGCGGTGCCCGCAGTTCTGGGCCGCAAAGCTGCTGGCTCGACCTTGCCGGTGATCGGTTTGCGGCACCTGCGGATTGCAGGTCGAACCCCGCCAGCTCTGCGGCCAATGCGGGGAGCACAAAGTATCCTGAAAACTAAGTGCAAGAGGAATGGAAAAATGGCATCTGGACTTTTGGCAGTAGACGGCGGGCAGACCGGAATCAAGCTGAGATTCGAGCAGGATGGCGAAACTGCAGAATTAGCGCTTCCCGGTGTGCAAACCCATGAACCCGTCCTGCCCCAACTGGCACGCGCCATTAACCAAGCTGCCGCTGCCGCCGGATGGGAGTGCAGCACCGTGAGCGTAGGCACCACAGGCCTGGTGAAAGCCGAACATGATGCACGGCAGCTCTACGACCTCATCGGATCCAGCGCTATTTCCCATATTGCGCTGGCCCACGATTCGGTGACCAGCTATCTCGGAGCGCTGGGAGAACGCCACGGCGCTGTCGTTGCAGCCGGTACCGGTGTCGTCACCTTGGCGGTAGGCCCCTGCTCGGTGGCCCGAGTTGATGGATGGGGCCACATCATGGGTGATGCCGGCAGCGGCTATTGGATTGGCCAGAAGGCAATGAACGCGGCCATGCGCGGCTTTGACGGCCGCGGGCCAGCTACCGCGCTGACCGGGGAACTCGCGAAGCGCTGGCCCGATCTCTCCGAAGCGTATATTGACTTGCAAGCGATGCCGGACAGGGTGGCCATCGTCGCCTCCTTTGCGCAGAGGGTTGCCCAGTTGGCCGCGACCGATGAAATGGCGGCGCGGATCTGCGCGCTCGCCGGTGCAGAACTGGCCAGCTCCGCAGCAACGGCATTGCGCCGCGCGAGGCTGGAACAACAGGCCGGAGCGATTCCGGTCGCAGCCATCGGGGGAGTGCTCGCCGGCGAATTCGCCAGAAGCAGCTTCGTGCGGGAGCTGCACCTGCTGGTCCCTGCCGCGCAAGTCCAGGATTCGCCGGGAAATGGGCTGGACGGAGCCCGTGCATTGGCCCTCCTGCCAGCGGACCACGCCTTGCAAGGCCTCGTATCGCGCTTTCGCGCCCAGCCATAAGACGTGGGCAGCGGTGATAACTGGCCATCAAATAGGCGCAGGCAATCAATAGGTGACAAGATTAGTGGAGAACGTCGTGATTATTAAGGAGTCATCGTGAGTTTCCGAGTCGGTCCCGTAGATCTTGTCCCCGAAGGCGAATCGCTGCTGGTTGAAGCCAAAGACAGCGGCGCAAGCGAAGACATCGCGATCTTCCACGCCGAAGACGGCAACTTCTACGCGCTGCAGGATGAATGCACCCACGAGGTCGCTTCGCTTTCCGACGGCTGGCTCGAAGACTGCAGCATCGAATGCCCCATCCACTCCTCGACCTTCGACCTGAAAACCGGCAAGGTGCAATGCATGCCAGCCACCGTGGACGCCCGGACCTACAAGGTGGACGTCGTGGACGGCTTCTTGGAGCTTGAAATCTAAATGCCTTCCGTGCACATCATCGGAGGCGGGGTCGCGGGGTATGCACTGGCCCGGCACCTGGTGCAGCAGCAGTACGCCGGATCCATCAAGATCAGCGATGCCCAGGGCCTGCCCTATGATCGTCCGCCGCTGAGCAAGTCCCTGCAGGTTGAACCGTTCGCACCGGTGTCCTGGTACCAGCACCATGGCGTCGGCCTGATCCAGGAAGATGTCCAAAGCCTGCAACTGCCGCAATCCGCTGACGACTGGGTTGTGCTGGCTACCGGCACCACGCCCAAGGCATTGGATGTTCCCGGTGGGCACCATGCGCTCAGCCTGCACAGCGCAGCTGACGCCGCCCGCATATCCGACGTCCTGGAATCGGGGATGTTCGGCCAGCGGGTGCTTGTCATCGGAGCGGGGCTGGTAGGGGCCGAGTTCGCGTCCACCGCCAGGATGTCCGGGGCGCAAGTCACCTTGATTTCCAGCTCCGACGCACCTCTGGCCCACGTGCTGGGCCAAGAACTTGCCGAACAGCTGCACGCGGATCATGCCAACCACGGCATTGCCACCTTGACCGGTGCGGTGACCGAGCTCGGCCCCAACTATGCAATGGCCAATGGCCAGCGCCATGATGCGGAGCTGATCGTGGCAGCCATCGGCGTCGAACCCGAAACTGCGCTCGCCGAGCAGCTGGGCCTGGAAGTCGACGACGGGATCGTGGTCGACGCGCAGCAGCGTTCTGCCAGCTGCCCCCAGGTGCTGGCTATCGGCGACGTCGCCCGGGAGGAAAACCAGCCCCGTGCGGTGCACTGGGAAGCTGCCATGGAAGATGCCGCCCAAGCGGCGGCAACCATCATGGGCACAGCCGCACCGAAGCGTTCGGTGCCATGGTTCTGGAGCGACCGCCACGAAATGCACGTGGAAACCGTGGGCGACTTCAGCCAGGCCGCCAGCACCGTGACGCGCCTGAACCGGCGAGGCAAGATCCAGACGGTCTTCGGGCTCGACGCCAAGGGCTCATTGGTGTCCGCCTCGATGATCGATGGCGGCCTGATGGCCAAGGCCGTGAGACGGCTCATTGCGAAATCAGCCACCCCAAGCATTGAACAATTGAAGGACCCCCTGACGGGTCCGCGCGAGTTAGGCCGGTAAGAAACTTATGAATGCAGCCGAACCACTGAAGGTTCCCGCGGCCCTGCAGACGCCCACCAAACGGGTTGGCCCTGGCTGGATCGCTGCGGTTGTCATTGTCCATATCGGTATCAATGTCGGCTTCTTCGCACCGATCCAGGTGCTGCTCGGATTGCACGCCGAACAACTGGATGCCAGCCAGAAGAACGCGATTCTCTCGCTGGTCACCGGCGTCGGCGCGGCCGTCTCGCTGGTAGCCAACCCGCTGTTCGGCGCGCTCAGCGACCGCAGCACATCGAAATTCGGGCGCCGCATCCCGTGGGTGTTCTTTGGAACTATCTGCGCTGCGCTGGCCCTGCTGCTGATGTCGACCTCGCAAACCGTGAGCACGCTGGTCATCGGCTGGGCGCTGATGCAAGCTGCCGGCAACGCCGCGCTGGCTGCGATCTTCGCGGCCATCCCGGACAAGGTGCCGGTAGAGCAGCGCGGCATGGTTGGCGGGCTGGTGGCCTTGGGCCAAACCTGCGGTTCGCTGATCGGTGCCGTGATCGGCATGGTCGCTGCGAGCAATCTGGTCTTCGGCTACGCCATCGTCGCTACCGCCGTGGCCATTTGCTCCATTCCGTTCGTGCTGATGCGCCAGGATGTTCCGCTGCCCAAGGGAGCACTGGAGCCTGTCAAGCCGCTGGAATTCGTGCGCAGCTTCTGGATCAACCCGGTCAAGCATGCCGACTTCGGATGGGCCTGGCTGACCCGCTTCTTGCTGTATCTCGGTTGCCAGCTGTGCCTGGTCTACCTGCTGTTCTTCCTGCAAGATGCCATCAAGCATCCAGAACCGGCCCAGGGAGTGCTGGTGCTGACCGCGATCTACGCCTTCTGCGTGATCTTCTCTTCGGTGATCTCCGGCAAGCTCTCGGACAAGGACGGCAAGCGCAAGAAGTACGTCATCATCTCTTCGGTCATCGTTGCCGCCGCGGCCGGCGTGCTGGCGACGGCAACGTCCTTCGCCACCGCCATTGTCGCCGCAGTGCTCCTGGGCATCGGCTTCGGCGCCTACCTGGCGGTGGACTTTGCGCTGCTGACCCAGGTATTGCCGAACGCCGATTCGCGCGGCAAGGACCTGGGCATGATCAACATTGCCAACTCGCTGCCGCAGGTGGTCGCCCCGCTGATCGCCTGGCTGGCGGTGAGCTGGTTCGGCGGCTACCCGACCCTGTTCCTGTGCTCTGTGGTGATCAGCCTCCTCGGCGCCGTGCTGGTACGCCAGATCAAGAGCGTTCCGTAGGTCCTGGACGAAGCATTCCCCAGCGTCGCGCACCGAGCGGAACGGAAACGGTGCGGCACCGGGAACTGGTGGCGGAAAAACGCCAAGGGGACGCCAACCGGGCCGTATGATGAATCCAGCGAACCGCGATAATGAGGAGCAGGTGCGGCTGAATGTCGATGAACGAATCCGGGCGGGAGAGCCGTGCAACGCAGCTTGATGGCATAGACCGCAAACTGCTGGCGTTGCTGACGAAGAACTCCCGGCGGACCAACAACTCCCTGGCAGAGGAGCTGGGCATAGCACCGTCCACCTGCCTGGCGCGGTTGAATGCCTTGCGCGATTCGGGAGTGATTTCGCGCTTCACCATCGAAGTGGATCCGCAGGTTCTGGGCCGGGAGCTCGAAGCGCTGATCTTCGTGAAAATCCGTCCCGGAGCCCGTCACCTGATGTCGAACTTCGCTACTGACATGCGCAGCAAACCGGGGGTGCGACAGCTGTTCTTCCTGGGCGGCGCTGACGACTTCGTCCTGCACGTAGCGGTGCGCAATTCTTCGGATGTGCGCCAGTTCGTGCTCGATAACCTCTCGGCCAATCCGGCCGTGGCCACCACCCAAACCTCCCTGGTATTCGAACACGGCCACGGCAGCGGAGAGTACTAGGCCCCATTCTTGACCGATTTCCATCTCGCCCATGTTCGCAGGAACAACCCGCAGCCCTGCGTTGGTCGAAGAAACATGCTAAACTTGATGTTCTTCTCTTGGCATGGCTGCGGCCCGTTGGCAGCTGGGGATCGGTTCTCCAGACAAGCAACGGACCCCACCGCAGCTGCGACTGAAAGAATGGGGAGGTCGAGAAGATAATGCATTTTGACGCAACTGTTGTCACCGCACTGGTGACCTTGATTGTTCTGGCCATCGCAACCGTTGTGCTGGTGATCCGGTACAAGCGCACCCACCAGGCAGAAATCCGCCAGGCCCTGGTTGCCAAGGCCCGGAAGCGCGGCGTTGCCTCGCCGGAAGACCTGTCGAACCACGATCTGGTACTGCAGATCCGCGCGGCAAAGCGCCAGCGCAAGCAGGATGGGCAGGACCTGAAGACCGCATAGGGTTTGCACCCATGCGCTGACGATGCTGAGCCCCAGTCCATTTCCGGACTGGGGCTCAGCCGCGTCAAGGGCCCTTGGGCGGCCGCTGGCCCCGTCTTTATCCAAAGCTGATGAACCGGGAAATGGCGTCGGGAATAAACGGCAAGTGCCAGCGGAATGCAGGCAGGTAATTAACCTCGCGCAATTCCGGGAAACTATGTCCCCGGTCACCAGAAAAGCCGATTTAACCCCTGAATCATGCGGATTGCATCACAGGGGCATGTGGGGTTCTGAACAAACCACTTCTCAATAGATAAATGGTCGGAAATGATGGATATGACTGGAAATGCAGCAGCGTTAATTCTTTAGGAGCAACAACAATGGCCTCGATCCCACTCGGTGAAGACATCCTCTTGGCACGCCACGGCGCCAACATCGTCAAGCTCCGCCAGGATCGGAAGAACCGCACCACTGTTGCCCATCTGCGCGGTGGAGCCACCGATACGGCCTCGAACCTGCTCACGGCACCGGTTCCCGCATTGACCCCGGCAGCCAGCTTCACCCAGGGCGCGGCTCGCTACCTCAACGATGAAGCCGAGGTCAGCCGCGGCGAAGTTCGTTCGCTGGTCAAGATCTCGCTCGGCTTTTCTGCCATCATGGGCATCGTCTTCGGCGGCCTGGTCTTGGCTTTGTACAAGGTCGGCGGCAATGAAGCTCTCCAGTCGCTGAGCTACATGGGCGCAAGCCAGTAGCTCTCGCAAGCATTTCCAGGAAAACGGGATTCCGAGGCAACTCGGGATCCCGTTTTCCTGTTTCCGGACCAGATGCTTACTCCGAGGCCGGGCTTGCGGCAAGTCTCGTATTTCTTGCCCGGCGGGCATAGGATGGCGGCAACGGGAAGGACGGGAGCAGGCCATGCGTTTTGTTTTGGAAGTTAACTTCGATACCGAGAACATGCAGCTCAAGCCATTGGAGGAGCTGCAGAAGATTCTGCGCGACTGGTCGACGAGCATCACGATGTATCCGATCGTTGCCGGCGCCCAGGAAGATGTCTACGACTCGGATAACGAGCAGGTAGGGGAGTGGGCAATCCTCGACGACTAGCCTCGCCGTCTGGAGAACCACCCGATGGCATACCCCGCGGCCAGGGTAACGAGCAGGACAAGCCACAGCGGAGCCGTGGAATGGATCAAGAAGAATTCAACGCGGACGAAGGCCAGGTTCTGCAGCATGAAGACCACCGCGAGGATCACCAGAGCAATAGCTGCCCATTGCTTGGCGCTAAGCCCCTTCTTCGGCGGCCGCTGCTCCGGATAGCCCATGCTCAGCTTCCGTTCGCCAGCAAGCCGGCAACGAGAGCCGACAACCCGCGCTGGAACGAATCGTCGCTGGTATCAAGCTCTGATCGGCGTTGCGCGGCCACAGCCTGGGTGAAATGCGGAGTGAGATCCTGGTGATTGCTGGTGTCGAAAATGTCATGCGGAGCGGCCGTATCCATGGCCGAGCCGAAGATGAATGATTCCAGTGCGACAATCGTCGGAACAATCTCGTTCTCTGCCATGCCGAAGTCTGCCAGCGCTTCGGCAACGCGCTCGTACATTCCCAAGGTGCGCGGCGAATCGGAGACGGGCAGTACCGCGATGACCGGAATCAGGGGAATGTGCCGCGCGAAGACGTTCCGGTAGCTCGTAGCCCATTGAAGCAAAGCCTGCTTGGTATCGGCTTGGTCGAATACCGAGGTGTCTATATCGGCCATGACCAGTTCCTGGATCCACTGCAGGAGGTCGTGCTTGGAATCGACGTGGTTGTAGAGGGCCGATGGAGAGACGCCCAGGGATTTTGCCAGCCGCTGCATGGTCAGGGACTCGTAGCCGTCCCCGGAAACAAGTTCCAGCGCGTGCTCGGTAATGCGCTCCCGATTCAGCACCGCCTTGCGCGGGCGCCCGGCTCGCCTGGCTTCCGTTTCACTCATGCGGACCTCTTCCTGACGTGGGGTGCTTCACAACTGGATCTTCGTACCCTATGCTATATGACAGGTAAATGAACCTTATTCATTTAAATGTGCAAGGGAGTCGATCATGCAACATCTGGAACGCGACGTCGTCGTCATCGGTGCAGGGCCATCGGGACTGACAGCAGCCTATGAGCTGAGCAAGGCCGGCAAGTCCGTCGCGGTGCTCGAAGCCCGCGACCGCGTCGGCGGGCGCACCTGGACCGACGTCATGGACGGCGCGACCATCGAGATCGGCGGCCAGTGGATCAGCCCCGACCAGACCGGCCTCTACTCGCTGATCAATGAACTTGGCATCGAGACCTTCGAACGCTACAAGGCGGGCAAGAGCGTCTACCTCACCGGGGAAGGCGAGCGGATCGCCTATGAGGGCGAGGACTTCCCGGTGGCCGCCAGCACCGTGGCCGAAATGGACAAGCTGGTAGAACTCATGAACCAGCTGGCCGCCGAAATGGACCCGGACAAGCCGTGGGAGCACCCTCAGGCCCAGGAGCTGGACCAGATCTCCTTCCACCACTTCCTGCGCCAGCACTGTGCCGACGAGCTGGCCTGCAACAACGTGGGCCTGTTCATCGCCGGGGGCATGCTGACCAAGCCGGCGCACACCTTCTCCGCGCTGCAGGCGGTGCTCATGGCGTCCTCGGCCGGCTCCTTCGACAACCTGGTGGACGAGGACTTCATCCTGGACCGGCGCATCGTGGGCACCATGCAGGGCGTATCCAAGACGCTGGCCGAGAAGCTGGGCCAGCAGACCGTCTTCCTGGACAACCCCGTGCTCAAGCTCGAATGGTTCGATGGCGGGGTGGTGGCCCACGGGAGCACCGTGACCGTCTCGGCGAAGAAGGCCGTGCTGGCGGTACCGCCGAACCTGTACTCGCGCATTTCCTACGTCCCGGCGCTGCCGCGCAAGCAGCAGATCACCCACCAGCACCAGTCCATGGGCCTGGTCATCAAGGTCCACGCCGTCTACGACACCCCGTTCTGGCGCGAAGAGGGCCTGTCGGGCACCTGCTTCGGCCCGAGCAGCCTGGTCCAGGAGCTCTACGACAACACCTATGCCGGGGAGGAAACCGGCACACTGGTCGGCTTCATCTCGGATCTGAAGGCCGACGCCATGTGGGAACTGGACGAGGAACAGCGCCGCGCGGTGATCCTCAAGGCCATGGCCGGCTACCTGGGCGAGAAGGCACTGGATCCCAAGGTCTTCTACCTCTCGGACTTCGCCGCCGAGGAATGGACCCGCGGCGCCTACGCCACCAGCTACGACCTGGGCGGGCTGCACCGCTTCGGCCCGTCGCAGAACGAGAATGTCGGACCGATCTACTTCTCCTCCTCGGATCTGGCCGGCGAAGGCTTCCAGCACGTGGACGGCGCGGTGCGCATGGGCCGCCGCTCGGCCGCGCGCATCATCGCCGCACTGGATGGCACCGCCTACGACCAGAGCTACGATGGCGTTGCCACGCTGACCCCGTCCAAGGGAAAGGCCAGTGCCTAGACCATGAAATTGCTCGTAGGTTACACCGCGGACCAGCGCGGTGCCGAAGCCATCGAACTGGCCAGCGCCCTGGTGGCCGGTACCCGCGACGCGTCCTTGCGGGTCGCCATCGTGCTGCCTGCCGCCACCCCGTTCAACGCGGTCTACCCCGGCGGGGACCATGGGTTCTCCTCCATCCTCTCCGACCAGGTGGACCGCTGGGCGGCGCAGGCCCTGGCCCTGGTGCCGGAAGGAATCGCCACCTCGGTGGTAGCCCGTTCCGTGCCCTCGGTGGCCGAGGGGCTCATCGGCCTGGGCGAGGAATTCGGGGCGCACGGGATCGTGCTGGGCGGCCGCAAGCGCCACCGCGCCGGATTCTTCAGTCCCGGGGCGATCGCCAATGCGCTGCTGCATTCCTCGCCGATGGCCGTGTTCATGTCCTCGCCGGCCTCCTTGGCCACGCTGCGCGCAGCCGGCGGGAAGATCACCAGGCTGACCGCATTCGTGGGGGACCGCCCGGGGGCACGGGAAGTCATCGGCCTCTCGGCGCGGATCGCCGCCGCCTGCGGACTGCCGCTGCGCGTGGCCACGCTGGTCTCCCATATGGATCTGGCCGACCCCCGGCTGGAGCTGGATGACCATCTGGCCCAAACCCGCAGCTACCTGCAGGAACTGACCGGTTCCCTGGGCCTGGAGGCGGTAGTCGAGGTGGTCTCCGGGCGCGGCCTGGACGAAGCGGCCGCCCAGCTGTCCTGGCAGGACGGGGACCTGGCACTGCTGGGATCGGCCCGGCTGGCCGCCCCGCGCCGATTGTTCATCGGCCCCAAGGCCCAGCGGATCCTGGGCCAGCTCAACGTCCCGATGGGCGTCATCCCGACCCTCGAGGCTGCCAGCTAGAAGGCAGCGCGTCATTCTTGCACGATCCTTGTTCCCCGGGCACTTGCCGTCGCGAAGCACGCGGACGGTGCCCATCTGACCCCTGACGGAAGGTGGCTCGGTACTTCTGGCCGACGCACTCACACCTCGCTAATTGTTTAAGGTAACCACCATGTCGCACGACCTGAGGCAGGCATCGCCGCCTGCACGCTCCGAGAGCGGACTGCACGAAAAAGGACTGTCCAAGGGCACCGTTGGCGTTCTGGGGCTTGTCGTTATCGGCATCTCCTGCATCGCCCCGGCCTACACCCTCACCGCAGGCCTCGGCGCCACGGTGGCCGAAGTCGGCACCAGCCTGCCTGCGATCCTGCTGGCCGGATTCCTGCCGATGCTGCTGGTGGCCTTGGGCTACCGCGAGCTGAACAGCGCCATGCCCGATTCGGGCACCTCCTTCACCTGGGCGACGCGTGCCTTCGGCCCGATGATCGGCTGGATGGGAGGCTGGGGCCTGATCGCTGCGACGGTGATTGTGCTCTCCAACCTGGCGGCAGTGGCCGTGGACTTCTTCTATATCCTGATTGCCCAGCTCACCGGCCAGCCATGGATTGCGGAGCTGACCGGCAACCTGTGGGTCAACATCCCCACCACGCTGGTGTTCATTGCGGTGGCCGCCTGGATCTCCTACCGGGGCATGAACGCCACGAAGGTCTTCCAGTACGTGCTGGTCGGGTTCCAGGTGGCGGTGCTGCTGCTCTTCGCGGTCATGGCCCTGACATCCAGCCAGCCCAATGATCCGACACCCATCACCTGGCAGATGTTCAATCCGGCCGGCATCGATACCTTCTCGGCCTTCGCCGCGGGCATCTCGCTGTCCATCTTCGTTTTCTGGGGCTGGGATGTCACCCTGACCATGAACGAGGAAACCACCGATCCGAAGAAGGTCCCCGGACGCGGTGCCACCTGGACGGTGCTGGTGATCATCGCGTTGTACCTGGCCGTATCCCTCGGGGTGATCTACTGGGCCGGGGTGGGCACCACGGGCCTGGGCGCAGGCAACCCGGAGAACCAGGAATCAATTTTCGCGGTGCTTTCCGGTCCGGTCATGGGCCCGCTGGCGATGCTGATGTCCTTGGCCATCTTGTCCTCCTCCGCGGCCTCGCTGCAATCCACCATGGTTTCGCCGGCACGCACCTTGCTGGCCATGGGCTACTACAAGGCGCTGCCCTCCAGCTTCGCGAAGATCTCCGCGCGCTTCATGTCCCCGTCGGTGGCGACTTTCGCCTCCGCTGCTGCCGCTGCCGTGTTCTACGTGGTCACCAGGCTGCTCTCGGAGAACGCATTGTGGGACACGATCACGGCGCTGGGCCTGATGATCTGCTTCTACTACGGGCTGACCGCCTTGGCCTGCGTCTGGTACTTCCGCGGGGAACTGTTCGCCAATGCCAGGAACTTCTTCTGCAAGTTCTTGGCGCCGTTGGCAGGTGGCGTCGTTTTGCTGGTGATGTTCTTTGCCACCGCCATCGAATCCATGAATCCGGACTACGGTTCGGGCTCCAATATCGGGGGAGTGGGCATGGTGTTCATCCTCGGGGTCGGCGTGCTGCTGCTGGGCGTTGGCATCATGCTGTGGATGCGGGTGCGCCACCCGGCGTTCTTCAAGGGAGAAACCATCAAGACCTACAAGCTGCTGAAGTAGGACCGGCGCAACGAACCAGAAGGACCACTCGCGAACGAATCGCGGGTGGTCCTTCGTGTTCGGTGCCGCCGCCGCAGGAGCTATCTTGCCGCTAGTCGGCGGCGTCGGCCCGGGTCATGTGCTTGGCCACGCCGATGGCGGCCAGCACGGCGCCGAAGGGGATGAGCGCGCTCTGGATCAATGAATTAAGGAAAGCCAGCGGCGCGCTGCCCAAAGGGCTGCTTCCAAAACCGGATTCGAAGCTCCACATCGCCAGGACTGGCAAGATGCTGCTGATGAGAACGCCTGCCAACACGATGACGACGCCGGATACAATCATCTTCTTATGTAGAGCAAGCAACGTTTTCTCCTATTGCCTTGGGCTGAGTATTTCCAACCGTAGCCAAATCCGCCACTTTTAGCTATAGCGGGAGTGCTGTTTGCTTTCGCCAAGGGCAGGTCTTTTCCTGCTTCGCAACCTTCTCGTCCAAAGGCCCCTAACCGGCGCGCAAATGGTTCAATAGGTTCATGGCTAACTCGGTACTTTTCATCTGCTCCCGCAATGCAGGCAAATCGCAAATGGCGGCCGCATTGATGGACTACATTTCTGAAGGGAAAGTTACCAGCTACTCGGCTGGAACCAACCCAGGTTCAGGCATCAACCACGAAGCGGTTGAATCGCTCTCGCAGGCCGGCGCGGACATGTTGCAGGGCACGCCCAAGGCCATCGACCCTCGCGTCGTCGAGCAAGTTGACCGCGTGGTAATCCTTGGCTCCGATGCGAATCCGCAATTCGATCCGTCCATCAAGACCGAACGCTGGGTCACCTACGAACCCAGTGAAGACGGCATCACCGGTGCCGAACGAATGAACATGATCCGCGATGAAATTGCTGATCGCGTCCGTGAACTGTTCCACGAGTTGGAGCGGTAGAAATCACTGTTCGCATGACCACCCGAAAGGCAACTCCGTGGTGGCTTCCGGGCGTATGCCTTGTGCTCACTGGTTGGTGTGCCAACCAATACGTATCGCTGATCAATTGGTACCAGCAATTCCGCGAGCTCAGTGAGTTCGAGGCCATGCTGGTCATGGGCAGCTACCTGGCGGGCATGATCCCGGCGTTGGCTTTCGGCGGACCGCTGGCGGACAAGTTCGGGCGCAAGCCATTTTCGCTGCTTGCCCTGGCCTGCTCCATTCTGGGATCCCTCGGGCTCATCTTCGGATCGGTTCACGAGTCCGGTCTCTATGCGGGACGCATCCTGACCGGCTTGGGCATGGGCCTGGCCATGGTTGCCGTCACCAGCTGGGTGAAGCTGCTTAGCCCGGGAGCTGCCGGCGCGACTCGTGCCGCGCTGTGCACGTCCTTGGGCTTCGCGCTGGGACCGGTCATTTCAGGGGCAATTGTCGGGACCAGCGGCAGCCCGGAACTGGCATACATCGTCCATGCCGCCGCGGCGCTTTCCTGGTTGCTGTTGATGTTCTTCACCCGAGAAGACCGAGTCACTGACCGGGCAGGGCATCATCTGGAGGCCGACGTGACGACTCCGGCAAACCTCCAGCGGTTCTACCGCATCGTCTTGCCCGCAGCCCCATGGGTCTTTGGCATGGCGGCAACAGGGTTTGCCGTGGTTCCGGCGCTGAGCAACGGCGCCGGTGAATCCAGCCTGTTCTACACCACCTTGGCAGTCGCGGTCACCATGGGCATGGGCACCTTGATCCAGCCATTCGTCAAGAGATTCAATGACTTGGGCAAGATCAAGCTGCTCATGGCTGGACTGGCTACCTCGCTGGCTGCACTGCTCATGATGATCGCAGTGTCGCTGAGCGGCTCAGAATTCTTGGGAATTATCGCATTCGCCATAGCCGGTTCGGCCAATGGCATTTTGCTGGTTGCCGGGCTAAGCCAGGTATTGGATCTTGCCGGCGGCGCCGACGTCGGCAAATTGACCGGCCGGTTCTACATGTGCTGTTTCATCGGGTTCAGCTTCCCGACATTCTTTGCACTGTGGCGCACGGTCGCTCATCCTGCTCTATTCATTGGCCTGCTTGCCGTGCTCTGCCTGCTATCCATGATGCAGGTGTACCGCTCGGCCAAGTATCTGCCCGCTGCCATTCTCGAAGAAGTTCCAAACAGGCCATAATGCCAAACGCCGCTGCCGGCCACCTTGCGGTGCCGGCAACGGCGTTTACGCATTGGACTCCAACATACTGGGAGCTAGTCCTGGCTCAGCTTCTTGAGCAGCTCGGTAGTGCGGAATGGGATGACATCGCGCAGGATCATCGAGGTGGAAGTGCGGGTTATGCCCGGGCAGAGGCGGATCTCTTCACTGACCCGGTACAGGTCATCCGGGTCAGTCGCGGCCACACGAATCAACAGGTCCGTGTCTCCCGCCGGCGCGACGCATTCCAGAACCTCGGGAATCTGGCGCAGTGCGGCGATGGCCTCATTCAAGCTGGCCTGGTTCAATTCAGCGCTAACGAAAGCGCTGACGCCACGGCCCATGGACGCAGGGAGGATTCGCGCGGTGTTCGGGCGCAACGCACCTGAATGGGCCAAGCGTTCCAAACGAGTCTGCACGGTGCCGCGGGCCAGGCCCAGCTGCTGCGCCAGCATCATGATCGGCACACGCGGATCCGCATCGAGTGCCAGAAGGATACGCCGGTCGGTTTCATCGAGCTGATACGTATCCGAATTCATGTGGTGGTCTCCTGAGACAGGTTGTGTTGCGCGTGCATAAGTACCAACCTAGATTTTAGTCAATATGACCAGTGAATCCCAAATGTGTTGCGCGGATTGGCCGATATTATTGCGTGCAAGTCGGCTACTGGGGTCAACAGGGCGAATGCTCGGGCGAGAAGCCATCTTTTATCCACAAAATAACCAGGCTGAGATCAAATGGGCGCTAATCACAGTAACCTGTTGATATGAGGTTTTTGCGGTTGGAAGACGTGGCAGAGGAACTGAATGTGAAGCTGCCCCAGGTCCGCGCTTTGGTGAAAAGCGGCGAGCTGCCGGCCATCCAAATTGGCGGGCGGGGCATGTGGCGCGTGGAACGCGTTGCACTGGAGAACTATATCCAAGAACGCTATGCGCAGGCCCGCGACGATATCGCGAACGAATCCCAGAGCTGAATGCGGTGCCCTTGGCTGTTCCCGAGTCCATAGGGAACAGCCACAGCCTAGTCCAGCTCGATAGCCCGTTCTGCAAAGATCCGCAATGCGTCGCGAACCAGCTCCGCGTATCCGCGGTAGTTCTTTGCAAACCGCGGATCAGCGACATACATCTCGCCGAGATTGCAGATATATGCCTTGTGCTGTGCCGGATCGCCGGAATCAACCGGGGTGCCCTTGGCGCTCTGGAGCCAGCGCACATGTCGAGCCGCTAATTCCTGGGCTTCGAAGCTGTCCGCTGGGACGGAATTCTTCCCCGCCACGATCCAATCCTGATTGAGCATCTTCACCTCTTCCATGAATGCGTTTTGCTGGTCCCCGGTTTTGGAACGCCACCAGCGATTCGATGCTTCATACGCGTCGGCGCCCCAGCGTTCGGCAACCTCTTGCTTGTACTGCTCGTTGAAGCCGTCAAAGCTCTTTTCCGGTTCCATGTTTCCTCCTGTCGTTAGTGTTGAAATGCTGTGCTCCAAGGCAGCGATCTGCCGGTCCAGCGCCGCACGCTGCCTATGGAGCTGTTCCTTGTGGGTGCTCAGCGCGACCAGTTCATCGCGTTGCTCGTCCAGGATTTCAGCGATGGTCTCCAGCTTGATGCCCAGCTGCTTGAGCAGGAGAATCTGCTGGAGCCGGACCAGCTGCCCGTCGGTGTAGAACCGGTAGCCGTTGGCGGACAGGTAGTCAGGTTTCAGCAAGCCGATCTGGTCGTAGTGCCGCAAGGTACGGCTGCTGATGCCAGCGGATTTTGAGACATGCGCAATCGAGTGGTGAACTGCCGGCTCGTGGCTAGTTGAATCCTTCATGGCTACCACGCTAATGGTTGACGCAACGTCAAGGTCAATAGTCCCAGCCGCATTTCCTGATCAAAAATTTGTGATTCAGATCTCACGACAAAATGGTGAATAATAACGAGATATTCCTTGTCCGATTGATCATATTGACTAATTGTTAGCACGCTTGTTGCACAGTGTGATCTATGTGTAGTTCACTGTTGGTAGATGAAGTTGAACAGGTTACCGCCGAAATCAACGAGGACCGCCTGATGACGTAAACCATCTGCATTTACGGGATCAAGGAGCCCTGGCCACCCACGCCAAGGCAAGGTAGAAGACATAGTCCAGATGGCTCGCGGGCATTCCAGTTGGGTGGAATGCCCACGGGCCATCTGGCATTTCTGCCAAAATCACTCACATTCGAATCACAAGCTCCGAGCGAGTTGGAGGAAACGCCTGCCGGCATTCGCGATGCTTCGCTCTGGCTCTGGAACAATGAGCGCGTAGGGACACCGAGGAGTAAGAGTGGGTTCAATGAGGCGCGTCTGGCAAAACTGGTGGATGCAATTGGTCGCCGGATTGCTGATCACTGCGATCGCGGTGTTGCCGTGGTTATGGATCGGTCAGGAAGACCTCTCAATTCTCCCGCATGCCAGCGACGACGCCCAAGGGCTACTGGTGGTTTTCTCCGTGATCACCCTCTGGGGCTGCTGGTTTGCCCGACGCATTGGATATAGTCGCACCGGCTTTGCCATCGTGACTGCCGTGGGCATGGTCCTGGGACTCTTGGGCCTGGGGTTCCAAGGACTCCAAGCATTCGAACCGGGGCTCTTGGACGGGGAACTCTCCCCAGCTTCGATTCGCCATCTTTGGGTTTTCGGTGGCCTGCTGCTGGTCAGCCAAGCCTGGTATTTCCTGGCCACTAAATTGCGGCTGCCCATAGCGGTGCTCTTCTATGCAACGCTCACTGTAGGCGTGAGCTATTGGCTGCAGATCATCGCATCGCTCGTTGCGGGCGCCCAGTCGTACTACGTTTACCTTTGGTATTCCGGGCCGCTGATCCTCGGCCTCATCTTGGGATTCGTCGGGTTCTCGAGGATCATGAACCTGCTGATGTGGGTTTTCGCATTGGCTATCCAATGGATGATGCCGGCAGTCGTGGAAAGCGCGGCCAGAGTTATTGGATCGAAGACCACTGGCTGGAAGACCGTCGGCTCCTTCTGGGAACAATTCACCGGAAGTGTCCTGGAAATTCCGTGGCAGACTCCGCTGCTGGTCAGCTTGGCGACGGCCATGCTTACCAGTGTCATCTTGCTGATTGTTCGCAAGGTGCGGCGGCGCTAGGCAAGAGTCCAAGCCGCTAGTTAGCCGGTGCTGGCCAAATATCCGCAACGACGCGAACTGCACCCTGGAAGTTCATTGCTGCCAAGACAGCATCAAAGGCTTGCGGGCCATCCGTAATGGATTTCTAGGACAACGGCACCAGGCGCGCCCAGCTCCTCGTAGTTGGCAAGAGTGCGCGCCGGCAGGATCTCCGCTGGATCGTTGCCCGGAACAGCAGGGTCCACCACGATTTGCCGACAGCCTCATCGAGCAGCACGGCGCCCAGCCCATCGGTACGTACCGTGGGCTCGATGAACTGCACGCCCACTGGCGAAACGGTGGTGTTCGCGGAGGTGATTGGAATCAGCTTGCTGGTCAGCTTGCCGTTCCCCGAAGCACAAGTGCTCGGGCCCATAGGCCAGCAGTAAGCCAAGCATTGGAACATGGCGCAATGCCGCGCTGTGCACGCGGTGGAAGCCGGGGAGCAATCGGCTTCGCCAGTCGGGGCACTGCTAGTCCGCTCCTAGTATTTCAGGACCACCACTCGCCATAGAATAAGACTATGACTGAACTGCGCGATCGCGACCCCGGAGAACTGGTCCAGCCCATCATCCTGCGAATCGACAAGGAGGATCCGTCGAGCGAGGACGAGGGCCTGTCAGCGGTGGCACGAGCAGCCGTGATTGCCTATCTGCAAGATCCGCAGAACCCGGATTGGCAGCAGTGGGCTTCACAGGCCTACGCCAAATCGGTACGCCGGGCTAATCCCAAGATGTTCGCCAAGGTGCTGGAGATGTTCCCTGAGCAAATGGTCAGTGAAGTGGGCAAGGCCCGAGCCGTTGGCTTGCCTCCATTGCCGGCCGCTGACTTGCCGAAGCTGATTGCCAAGTTGCAGGTCTCCGGCACGCAGCTTCCAAAAGCGGAGGAAGTCCTGGATGCGCAGATCAGCATCGTACTGAACAAATCCTTGGACATGTCCACAGGCAAGGCCGCGGCGCAGGCAGCACACGCGCTGTTCGCCTGGCTGACAGAATCCCCAGCGGAAGAGGTCGAAGCGTGGCTCCACGCCCATGCTCCGGTGGGCATCAAGCACCTGCCGCGCAGGGAATTCGACCGCTTGTCGCGGCAGGCCGCTGGACCTGTCATCCAGGATGCCGGGCGAACTGAAATCGAACCCGGATCCGTCACCGCTTTCGTCATTTCCGAGGCACGCTAGAACCTTAGAATCCAAGCGCGGTGAAACCGCCATACCTGTGTCATGATTTCCTTGGCGGTAACAGCAATTGTCACCACAGCGGATCGCTGTGCACTTCCGTGGGCCGCAGGAAACGGCAATATGCCCTTGCTCGAAAGCACTGACATTGAAATTCTCTAAACGTGTACTGGGCCTGCTGCTGGTCCTGATGCTGTCCTTCGGGACCGCAGCTGGCGCCAGCGCCTCAACGCAGGCTCCAGCCGGCCTGGCGCAACTCGCTGCCGCTCCTCCGGCAATTGCCAAGCAGACCACCACCAACCTGAATTTGCGCAAGTCGCCATCGGCCCGATCCGCGTCGCTGCTAGTCATTCCCAAAGGTGCCAAGCTCCTCGCGTCCAAGGGTTCATCGGGCTGGGTGCAAGCGAGCTACATGAAGAAGACCGGCTGGGTCTCGGCCAAGTACCTGGCAACGCCGAAAGCGCTGGCGCCGGCAAAGCC
Organism: Glutamicibacter sp. NPDC087673; assembly: GCF_044743255.1. NCBI lineage: Bacteria > Bacillati > Actinomycetota > Actinomycetes > Micrococcales > Micrococcaceae > Glutamicibacter > Glutamicibacter sp. NPDC087673. Next base: position 50,315 of record NZ_JBIUWB010000001.1, on the reverse strand, counting down.
CGAGACCTCAGCCGTGCGCTATCTGATTTCCTACCAGCCGGTGCGCAAGAAGGCATCGGCGGCATCCGCGGCCTTGACCGGGGCCATGCGCAAAGCCGAGGTCCAGCGCCTGGGCGCAACCGGTTCCTGGAGCCGGATCAGAATCGGCAAGATCACCGGTTTCGTGCCCACCAGCCAGCTGTCTACCGCAATGCCCGCGCCGGTGTACCGGTATGCGAAAACCGCGCAAGTGCTGCGCAAGTCCGCCTCTGCCAAAGCGGCACGCGTTGCGGGTGTTCCAGCTGGAGCCAAAGTCGAGTGGCTGCGCACGTCAGGCTCGTGGACCTATGCCATTTCTGCCGGAAAACGCGGCTGGCTGCCGGCCAAGCAGCTGTCGTCGCAACCGGCAGCAACCCGGAAAACGATCGGGAACCGTTGGCTGATCAGCAGCAGCGTCCTGCGCCAGTCCAATCGCAGCTCATCTCCGTCCCTTGGAAGCCTTGCGCCGGGTGAAAAAGTCGGCTTGTACGCAACCCGAGGTTCCTGGTCCCAGATCAAGTCCCAGCGCGGCACCGGCTGGGTGCCTAGCACTAGCCTGTCCAGCACCGCCTACAAGCCCGCCAACCCATCGGCTCGCTGGATCCTGGCTAATACCGCCCTGCGCGTCGGCGCTTCGGGCTCTGCCAAGTCCCTGGGGACCGTGCCAGCGGGGTCCAAGCTCACCCTGCACGGCACGTCGAATGGCTGGGCGCGAGTGAAGACTTCCAAGACGATGGGATGGGTTCCATCAAGCGTACTGGTGGCCAAGGCCTACACGCCGCTGAAGCAGGCCAAGCGCTGGACGACGGCTAATGTGCACCTGCGCTCCGGGTACTCCACCGGCCATAAATCACTGGCGGTCATCTCCAAGGGCCAGCAGGTCAGCGTCCTGGGAACGGCCAATGGCTGGACGCGAGTTGCCTCAACGCAGGGCACCGGATGGATCAGCAATGGCTATCTTGCTACTAGCAAACCGCAGGCGCCGCGACCGGCACCGGCACCGAAAGCCGAATACCGCTGGACCACAACCAACGTGAACCTCCGCGCCGGCGCGGGAATCAGCCACCAGAGCAAAGCCGTGCTGCCAGCGGGGCAGAAAGTCGCCTACCTGCGCAGCGATTCCGGATGGGCGCAAGTCGCCGCTCCCCAGGCCACCGGCTGGGTCAAGGAAAACTACCTTTCCAAAAATGAGCCGGGAACGTTGCAACCCGATGCGCAGCGCGTCATCGCTGCGTTGCAGGGGAAGACCGGCGATACTATCAGCGCCATTCATACCATTCGAAGCGGCTCTGCCGGGCACAGCTCCGGGAAGGCCGTGGACCTGATGATTCGCGACTACAAGAACAGGCAGCGGGTTGCCCAGGGCAAGAAGCTGGCCCAGTTCCTGCTGGATAACCGCAGCCAGCTGGGTATCTATTACCTGATCTGGCAAGACCGGATTTGGCTTCCCACGACAGGCTGGACGCCGTATTCCGGATCTGGAAAGTACGGAAACCAGTTCACCGGCAATTGGAATGACACCACGATGCATATGGATCACATCCATGTGGAGGTCTACGGCAACTCGGCCACGGGAGGTCCGCTGGACTACGGGGCGCTGCGAACCCGCTAATCTGCTGCTGTCTGGTGTTTCAGACGAAGATGCGCAGGGGGCATAGCGTACTCGCGGTGTCTCTGGTCAGCTGGAACCATGGAGAATTTTAAGCCGGAATTGGCTGTTGACCGGGCAGCGGCTACGTGGAGCGGGCGCAATGACGGTGCCGGCGAGCAGCACCTGAGATGGCATCAGCAAATCAACCGCAAGGCTGACGACCAGTCCAGCGGGCGGGGACCGGCAGCGCTGCTCGGTTTCGCTTCGGATGCCGGCGTGCTGCGCAACGAGGGCCGGGCCGGGGCGGCGCAAGGACCACAGGCGCTGCGTGCCGCCTTGGGTTCCCTTGCTATCCACGAGCCACGGCTCCTGATTGATGCTGGTGATGTCGCAGTATCTGGCGATGAGCTTGAATCAGGGCAGGAGCGGCTGGCGCAGTCGGTGAGCGCTTTGCTCGGAGGAGGGATGCTTCCAGTCGTGCTCGGCGGCGGCCATGAAACGGCTTACGGTTCGTTCAACGGCCTTTTCCGGCATTGCAGCCAAGAGCCTGGAACTCGGCTGGGCATCTTGAATCTGGATGCGCATTTCGATCTGCGCAGTGCTCCGCGGCGGAGCAGCGGCACTCCTTTCCTGGATATTGCCAAGGACCTGCAGGCGGCGGGACAAGATTTCAACTATGCCGTGGTGGGCATCAGCAAACCGAACAATACCCGGGTCCTCTTCGAGCAGGCCCGCGCCCTGGAAGTGCGCTACCTGCTTGACGAGCAGTGCACTGCCGGGCAGCTGCCTTCCGTCCTGGCCTTCGTTGCCGACTTCATGGAGAGCGTAGACAAGCTGTACCTGACCATTGACCTGGATGTGCTTCCTGCCTCGGTCGCCCCCGGGGTTAGCGCCCCTGCCGGATTCGGGGTGCCGCTGGAAGTAATCCACGGGGTCTGCGCGATGCTGGCGCGCAGTGACAAGCTGGCGCTGGTCGATGTTGTCGAATTGAATCCATCATTGGATATTGACGGAAGAACGGCCCGCACCGCAGCCAGGCTGGTCAATACCCTGCTGGGGGTCTGAAGCAGGAGGCCGCACCGAAATCTGCCGACGCGAACTTGCAATGTTCGACCCCTCAAACATTATGATTGAGGGGGACGAACTAATCGTCATGGCGAGATTTGGAATGGTGTGCAATGGTGCGAACCCTCAAGCCCCGATCACGTGCGGGGCAACGCGCAGGCTGGCTAGCCGCTGGCTTGGCATGCCTGTTCGCGCTCGCTGGATGCGGCGGTAGCCAAAGTGCCGTGCCCGCCGACAGCCAAGACCACCGGCCGGTGGTGCTGACAACCTTCACGGTCCTGCAGGACATCGCCCAGAATGTCGCAGGCGATCACCTGCGCGTTGAATCAATTACCCGTCTTGGTGCGGAGATCCACGGTTACGAACCTACCCCTGATGATCTGCGCCGGGCATCGCATGCGGACCTGATTCTCGATAACGGTCTGAACCTCGAAGCCTGGTTCCAGCAATTCGTCGAAGGCAACGACGCTCCGCATGCCACCGTCAGCCAGGGGATCGAGGCCATCGATATCGTCCAAGAAGAAGGTGCGGGAAAGCCCAATCCGCATGCGTGGATGAGCCCATTGAACGTGAAAATCTACGTGGACCGCATGGCAGATGCATTTACCGAACTGGACCCGGCCCATGCGCGCGACTACCGGGACAACGCCAAGGCCTACCAAGCCGAACTGCAAAAGGTCCACGACGAGCTCGAAGCGGCACTGGCAGAGATCCCCGAACGCCAGCGGGTACTGGTTACCTGCGAAGGGGCCTTCAGTTATCTGGCCCGGGATACCGCCATGGCCGAAAAGTATCTCTGGGCCGTCAACGCGGAATCGCAGGCTACGCCGCGCAAGGTCGCCGCGGCGATTGACTATGTCAGGGAAAACGATGTTCCTGCGGTCTTCTGCGAATCCACGGTCTCCGATGCGGCCATGCAACGAGTCGTCGAATCCACCGATGCCTCCTATGGCGGAACGCTCTATGTGGACTCGCTCTCCGAGCCTGGCGGTCCGGTACCCAGCTACCTGGACCTGATCTCGCATGACACCAGAACCATCGCCCGTGCCTTGAAAGGCGGAACACCATGAACGCGAAGCCCAGCGATGCCCTCGCAATTGATGTCTCGGCCGCGACCGTCCACTACGGCCCCGTGCTGGCCCTGGACCATGCCTCCTTGCAGTTGGGCCGCGGTCGGGTCTGCGGCCTGGTCGGGATGAACGGCTCGGGCAAATCCACGCTGTTCAAAACCATCATGGGGCAGATCAAGCCCGACACCGGCAGCGTGCGCATCAACGGCACCGACCCGCTGCAAGCTCGGAAAAGCGGGCAGCTTGCCTACGTGCCGCAAAGCGAAGCCGTGGATTGGAACTTCCCGATCTCGGTGCGTGAAGTGGTGATGACCGGGCGCTACGGGCAAATGGGATGGACCAGGAGAGCCAGGAAGAGGGACCACGCCGCCGTGGATGAAGCCCTCGAACGGGTGGAGCTGGCCAGTTTTGCCAACCGGCAAATCGGCCAGCTCTCCGGAGGCCAGAAAAAGCGTGCCTTCGTCGCCCGATGCATTGCCCAGGGCGCCAATATCATGCTGCTCGATGAGCCTTTCGCAGGCGTGGATAAACGCAGCGAAGCAACGATCACCAAGCTGTTGCGCGAAGTTGCTTATGAAGGCGGCAGCGTGCTGATTTCCACCCACGACCTGCACGCGCTTCCGGAACTTGCCGATGAAGCGGTGCTCCTGATGCGCAAGGTGCTGATGCATGGCCATCCGGATCTCGTGCTGCAGGCAGAAAACCTGGCCCTGGCCTTCGGGCTGGATCCCATGAAGCGAGGCGGGGAATGAACCTCATTGAATTGCTAGCTGAGCCGCTGGGCTACACCTTCATGGTGCGCGCCCTGCTGGTTACGATCATCGCCGCCGTACTGTGCGCGGTCCTGTCCTGCTGGCTGGTCCTCATTGGCTGGTCGCTGATGGGCGATGCAGTCTCGCATGCGGTCTTGCCCGGAGTCGTGCTGGCCTACATCGTGGGTGCTCCCTTTGCCCTGGGTGCCCTGGTCTTCGGATTCCTCGCGGTGGCCCTGATCGGGGGAGTCCGCGACACCACCAAGCTCAAGGAAGATGCTGCCATTGGCATCGTCTTCACCACGCTCTTCTCCATCGGGCTGGTGCTGGTCTCGGTCACGCCGAGCCATGTGGATCTAAACCACATCATCTTCGGCAATTTGCTGGGCGTCTCGGCCAATGACCTGTGGCAGGTCCTGGTGCTTGGCGCGATCACCTTCGCCATCCTGATTCTCAAGCGCAAGGACTTCACCCTCTATGCCTTTGACCAAACGCACGCACATGCCTTGGGGATGAGCCCGCGGATCATCGGCGCGGTGCTCCTGGGGCTATTGGCCATGACCTCTGTTGTGGCTTTGCAGGCGGTGGGCGTCATCCTGGTAGTTGCCATGCTGATCATCCCCGGCGCCACGGCCTACCTGTTGACCGATCGATTCGGGAAGATGCTCCTGATCGCACCGATCCTCGCAGCCTGTGCAGGAATCCTGGGTGTCTACATGAGCTATTACCTCGATGCATCAACCGGCGGAATGGTGGTTCTGGCCCAGGCGGCGATTTTTGGAATTGCCTATCTGTTCAGTCCGAAGCAAGGACTCATTGCCACCCGGCTGGCCAGCAAGGGGCGGCGCAAGGCGCTTGCGGCGAACACGTAGAAGGCGGTGGCAAGTTTCCCGCAGCTGAAAGGAAAATGGCGTGTGAGACGTGCGCTCGCCGGCGACAGCTGATGGGCAATGGATGCACGCATCAGCGAATCAGCGTACTTCCCATGGCCGGCAACGCTGCGGCAGGTCCTCTCGATTCATGGCTGGATCCGGATCCGGGCGATCCGGCGCATGGCTTGAACCTCCACCCGACCACCCTGCTAACTGGAAGGGCGCTGCCCTGCGCTGCGCCCGGATGGGCAGCTGAATCAGTTGGCTCGATCGGGACCTGCAAGCGGCATTAGGCGCGCCAGCGCAGTTTGCCCTTGGCGTCGGTCTTGCAGGTGTAGAGCTTGCCGGCCTTGGACTTGCCGCGCTTTCCCTTGTCTGCCTGCTTGCAGTAAGCGCCCGGATGCACGGTGCCCTTGACCACGGAAGGAGCCTTGTGCACGTCCTTCTTCGGTGATGCCTTGGGCTTGGAACCGGCAGGCTTGATCGTGGTGACTTTCGCGGTCTTCTGGTTGCGGCAGCTCTTGAGCACTTTGGCCATGGCCTGCTTTTCGGCTTTGGTGACCGACAGCGCGTACTTCTTCTTGACGCTGATCTGGGTGGCTACGTACTGGCATCGGAAGGACTTGTTCTTGGGGAGCCATTCAGCTGTGTTCTTATCGCCCTTTTGGCGATTGGCAGAGGCATCAGCGGCCATCAAATTCAGCGGGTCGTTAGCCAGAGCCTGGCGCTGGGCCTGGGAAAGCTTCTGGCCGCCGGAGATCCACGCGTTCTTCAGGGAAACCACGTGGTCAATGTCGACGCTGCCTGACTTGACCTTCCAGTTGATCCTCTTGCCGGTGTAGCTGTCATGCAACGTGCCCGAAGCTAGGGTGCACTTCTTGCGGTCCTTGAACTTCACCTTGGACATGTCCCGGGACAAGGTGTCTTGGCGTTCATCGCATTTGTCCTTGTCGAAGTCCTTCCACCCATTGCCGAACTTCTTGTTCCGGTTGTACCCAGTGGCGGCCGCCTTGCCCTTTACCGGCAGGGTCTTGAGCATTGCGGTGGCCTTGGGGCCCTTGAGCTTCGCCCCGGGAAGGACCTTCTTGCTGCTGGTGGCAGCCCGTTCAACCAGCAATGGCCGATCTGTTGCCAGCAGGTCTTCAACCGGTGCGGGATCCATCCCGGTAAGTGCCGAAGGTTCTGCCGGTGCGCTGCATCCAGCGAGCACTAAAACTGCAGCGCAGAGCGCAGCAATGAGTTTTCTTGGCAAGGTGATGTCTTTCAAGAGGGTGTGAGCGCAGGAGTTCGCCAAGAATGCTGCAATGTACCCCCATGTAAAACTTGTACATTGCAGTATCCCTGGTTGATCATCACTTTAGACTATTGGCCGGACAATCAGCACCCTGGGTGCAGGGACGCGTCGATGCCACGGGCCTTCCGCTTGCCGTTGACCAGGACCTGGAAAGGCTATTCAGGGGAGAAGGGAGACCCATGCGGCCGCGGCTGCACGCGAACCCAAGCGCAGGGTTTCGCCAGTTGAGCAGACCTGGACATTCACTGTCTCGGAGAATTGCTCGCCAGCGGTAATGCGCAGTTGCGCGCCGACAACGATCCGATGATCGGAGAAATACTGCAGCAGCTGCGAATCGTCATCGGCGATGCGTTCGACAACCACCTGGGCGTCATCGCTGGCTTCGCTCAGGTTGAACGCCTGCGGGATGGAAATGCGGCCTTCGGCCGTCGGGATGGGGTCGCCATGCGGGTCGCGGGTGGGGTGCTCCAGCAAGCTGTCGATGCGCTCGATCATGAAATCGGATACCGCATGCTCCAGGCTCTCGGCCTCGTCATGCACCTGGTCCCAGCGGTAGCCCAGCATCTGCACCAGGAAAGTTTCGATCAGGCGATGGCGGCGCACCATGGTCACCGCATACTCGCGTCCCAGTTCGGTCAGCGTTACGGCGCCATAGGGCGCATGGTCGAGCAGGCCCTGCTGGCGCAATTTGCCCAGGGCGCCGGAAACCGTGGAGAGCTTCATGCCTGATTTGCTGGCGATGATGCTGGCGGTTACCGGATCGCTCGACCACTCGTTGAGACCGAAGATGATCTTGAGATAGTTCTGGGCGCTATCTGAAAGCTGGTTGACCGACACAAGCACCATCTTAGCGACCATCGGGCCAGCTGGTCGCGAGGTGACTTTGATTATTGGGCAATTCGGGCTGGAGACCGCTGACAACTGAAAGCGGCTAGTCACGAGCCTAAAAATTCTGCTCCACGGATAAGGATTATCCGAGGCCCAGGGGCAGCGTATTGACTTAAATTTCTTTGTGCGGAAAACTGTGTAATCGATTCCATGGAATCGATTACACGTAAGCAAAGGGGCTTATCGACATGAACGCTGTCACCATCAAGGATGTGGCACTTGCAGCCGGAGTATCTTCCGCGACTGCCTCGCGCGTTCTATCCGGCCACCCCGCCACTTCGGCCGCTTCCCGCGAAAAAGTGGAAGCTGTCGCCAAGGATTTGGGTTTCGTGCCCAATGCCCAGGCCCGCTCCCTGCGCTCCACCAAAACCGACACCATCGCGCTGCTGATATCCGATGTGCGCAACCCCTACTTCTCCGATCTCGCGCATGCCGTCGAGCAGCAGGCCCACGCCGCGGGAATGATGACCTTCATCGGCAATGCCAACGAGGACACCGAACAGCAGGACCAGTTCCTCGCCGCGATGCTTTCGCGCCGCGTTGACGGATTGATTCTCGTTCCCCAGGGCCTTGATGAAGACGCCGACCGGCCAAGCCAGATGATGCAGCGCATCATTGCCTCGGGCACGCCGCTGGTTTTCGTCGACCGCACCCTGCCCGAGCTTCGCATCCCATCCATCACCGCCTCCAGCACCGGCGCCCTGGAAGAAGCCATCGCGCGGCTGAAGGCCTTGGGCCACGCCAAGATCGCTTTCTTGGGCGGCCCGGACCACGCTTCCACCGCCCGCGAACGCCACAGCGCCTTCGACTCGGCGATGGCAGCCAACGGCCTGGATACCGATCCTGCCCTGCACTTTGCCGGCGACTTCCGCGCCGCCTCGGGTGCCGAAGGCGCCCGCTGGCTGCTGGGCCATGAACTGCAGCCCACCGCGGTGGTCATCGCCGATGCGCCAATGGCCATCGGCGCACTGACCGTGTGGCGCGAAGCCGGCATCCGGATCGGGAAGCAGCTCTCGGTGATCACTTTCGACGAGGTGGACGCAATGCTCATGCACGATCCGCCGATCGCCACGATCAGCCACGACCTGACCAGCATGGGCCGCGCCGCGGTCACCGCGCTCCAGGACGTCATGGCGGGCAAGAGCCCCGAGCCCCAAGAATTCATCAGCCGATTCACCGCGCGTGAGTCGCTGGCCCCAACGCAACCCGCCACCGGCGCATAGGCGAGGATGGAAGGAACGAAAATGAGTAATGACGCTCTGCTGGTCCTGGACAAGGTCTGCAAGTCCTTCGGCCCGGTACAGGTGATCGACGAGGTCACCGTCGAGGTGCATGCCGGCAAGGTCTCGGTGCTGCTCGGCGAGAACGGCGCAGGCAAGTCGACGCTGATCAAGATGATCGCCGGCGTGCACGAGCCGGACGCCGGCCGGATCATGGTGGACGGCAAGGCCGTGAAGATTCCCAACACCAAGGCTTCCGAGGCATTGGGCATCGCCACTATCCACCAGGAACTGAACCTGGTGCCATCGATGACCATTGCCGAGAACATCACCCTGGGCCGCGTGCCGCGCAAATTCGGCATCATCAACCGCCGCGCCATGCGCCAGATCGCCCGCGAAGCGATGGACAAGCTCGGACTGGCGCTGGATGTCGATACGCCGGTGGGCCAGCTGGGCCTGGCCCAGCAGCAATTGGTGGAGATCGCCAAGGCGCTGAGCCTGGACGCCCGCGTGCTGATCCTCGATGAGCCCACCGCGGCATTGACCAAGGCCGAAATCGCGCACCTGTTCTCGGTGGTCGCCACCTTGAAGCAACAAGGGGTGGGCATGGTGTTCATCAGCCACCACCTCGATGAGATTGCCGAAATCGGCGACTTCGTGAACGTGCTGCGCGATGGCAAATTCATTGCCACCGTGCCGGCGGACACCGAGGAGAACGAGCTGGTCCGGCTCATGGTCGGCCGCGATATCGACGCCCAGTTCCCGCGCGTAGCCACCGAGCCAGGCCAGAAGCCGTTGCTGAGCGTGCAGAACCTGTGCGAGGGCATGCTCAAGGACATCTCGCTGGAAGTCCGCCCCGGCGAAGTGGTTGCCCTGGCCGGCCTGATGGGTGCCGGGCGCACCGAGCTGATCCGCGCCATCGCCGGAGCCGACAAGTACGCCAGCGGCGTCGTGGCGGTCAACGGCAAGAAGCTGGCCAGCTTCGACGTCGCTGCAGCTACCCGCGCTGGGATCGGGCACGTTCCCGAGGACCGCAAGACCCAGGGCCTGGTGCTGGATGCCTCGGTGGCCGAGAACATCGGCTACGCCACCATGGCCGCCACCGCCAAGAACGGACTGGTGGACCGCAAGGGCCAGAAGGACCGCGCGCAGCAGGTCGCCGAACGCCTGCGCATCCGCATGGGCAGCATCGATGCGCCCATCCGCTCGCTCTCGGGCGGAAACCAGCAGAAGGCCGTGTTCGGCCGCTGGTTCACCGCCGGGGCCAAGGTGCTGCTGCTCGATGAGCCGACCCGCGGCGTGGACGTGGGAGCGAAGGTCGAAATCTACGAACTGATCAATGAGATCACCGCCTCCGGAGGCTGCGTGTTGATGGCCTCCAGCGAACTGCCCGAAGTGCTGGGCATGTCCGACCGCGTCCTGGTCATGAGCCAGGGACGCATCGCCGGGGAACTGGCCACCGAACAAGCCACCCAGGACGCCATCATGTCCCTGGCCGTCAGCAATGTGCACCGCGAAGAAGAAATGGGAACCAAGTAATGAGCAGCGTAGCTACTGCCCCGAAGAAGGGCTTTGATTTCAAGGCATTCCTTGCCAACAACGGAGCCCTGGTTGGCCTGGTCATTCTTTGCCTGGCCCTGTTCATCGCCACCCCGCGCTTCCTGACCGGACCGAACCTGATGAACATCGGCATCCAGGTCTCCACCATCGCGGTGATGGCCTTCGGCATGACCTTCGTGATCGTCGCCGCCGGCATCGACCTCTCGGTCGGCTCGGTCGCGGCGCTCTCGGCCATGGGCTCCTCCTATGCCATCACCACCGCCGGCCTGCCCGATGGCCTGTCCATCCCGATCGGCCTGGCCGTCGGTGCACTGTGCGGCTGGGTCACCGGTGCGATGAGCGCCTACGGCAAGCTGCCCACCTTCATCGCCTCGCTGGCGATGCTCACCGTGGTGCGCGGGCTGACCCTGGTGATCTCCGATGGCCGGCCGATCTCCACCAGCTCCTCGGTGTCCTGGCTGGGCGATGACATGGGCCCGATCCCGGTGCCGATCCTGATCCTGGTCGTCTCCGGCCTGCTTGCCGCCTTCGTGCTCAACCGCACCGTCATCGGCAAGAACGCCTTCGCCGTGGGCGGCAACACCGAAGCCGCGCGCCTGTCGGGCATCCCGGTCAAGCGCGTGCTGGTCACCGTCTTCATCATCTCCGGCGTCTTCGCGGCCCTGTCCGGCATGATCCTGGCCGGGCGCCTGGACTCGGCCCAGCCGACCCTGGCTTCGGGCTACGAGCTGGATGCCATCGCGGCCGTGGTCATCGGCGGCGCATCGCTCTCCGGCGGCGTGGGACGCATCTCCGGCACCCTGATCGGCGCCCTGGTGCTGGCCGTGATCCGCAACGGGCTGAACCTGCTTTCGGTTTCCGCCTTCTGGCAGCAGGTAGTCATCGGCGCCGTGATTGCGATCGCCGTGGGCTTCGACGTGCTGCGCCGCAAGAACGTCAAGCACTAGATTTTCCCTCCGTACCCAGCAATTCAAGAAAAGTTCAAAGGAGAACCCCATGAAGAACATCATCCGCAAGACCGCAGCCGTCAGCGTCGGACTGGCCCTGGTGGCCGGCCTGGCCGCCTGCAACCGCGGCACCGAAGCAGAGGCCGGCTCGGCCACCTTGGCAGTGTCCACCCTGAACAACCCCTTCTTCGTCGACCTGCGTGACGGCGCCCAGGCCGAGGCCGAAGCGCAGGGCATCGACCTGTCCGTCGTCGACGCGCAGAACGACTCCGCAACCCAGGCCAACCAGCTGGCCACCGCGGCAACCAACGGCTCGGCCGGCCTGATCATCAACGCCGTGGATACCGAAACTGCTGAAGCCGGCCTGAACCCGGTGGCCGAGGCCGGCCTGCCGATCGTTGCGGTTGACCGTGCGGTGGGCGAGACCAAGATCGCTTCCTTCGTGGCTTCGGATAACGTTGCCGGCGGCGAGCAGGCTGCCAAGGCGCTGGGCGAGGCGCTGGGCGGCAAGGGCAAGATCATCGTGCTGGAAGGTGTTCCAGGCGCCTCGGCAACCAACGAGCGCGGCGAAGGCTTCGATAAGGGCCTGGCCGAGTTCAAGGACATCGAGGTCGTCTCCTCGCAGACCGCCAACTTCGACCGAGCCGAAGCACTGGACGTGGTCACCAACCTGATGCAGGCCAACCCGGATGCCGCTGGCGTGCTGGCGATGAACGACGAAATGGCCCTGGGCGCCATCCAGGCACTGGGCGACAAGGCCGGCAAGGACGTGTTGGTAGTCGGCTTCGACGGCACCGACGACGGCTTCAAGGCAGTCCAGGATGGCACCCTGGTTGCCACCATCGCCCAGAACCCGGCCGAGCTGGGCAAGCAGTCGGTGCAGATCCTGGCCAAGGCCATCAAGGGCGAAGAAGTCGAAGCCAACGTGCAGGTCGCCGTTGACACGGTGGATGAGAAGAACGTCGCCGACTACGCAGGCGAGTAATCTGCCCTTAGCGGCAATCAAGCAGTGCACCGGCGCCCATCGGCCGCCGGGTGGAGAGAACCAGAGGACATAGCATGCAGCAGGACATCCAGGTCACCATTGTGGGCTCTAGCAACGTGGACATCACTGCGCTGATGGCCCGCCTTCCCGGCCCGGGCGAAACCGTGCTGGCAGATTCCTACCAGCTCTCGCCCGGCGGCAAGGGCGCCAACCAGGCGCTGGCCGCCGCGCTGGCCGGTGCCGCCACGGAATTCATCGGCGCCGTCGGCAACGACTCGCACGCCGAAATCGCGCTGGGCCAGCTCGAGGAAGCCGGCGTGAAGCTCGATCGCGTGGCCCGCGCCAGCGAGCCGACCGGCGTAGCCATCATCCAGGTGGACCGTGGCGCAGAGAACTCCATTGCCGTGGTCTCCGGGGCCAACTCGACCGTCTCCGGCGAGGCTGTGCAGGGCGCCGGGGGCATCGAGGGCATCCTGGTGCTGCAGGGCGAGATTCCTGCCTCGGGCATCAAGGCCGCCATGGATGCTGCCACACAGCGCATCGTGCTCAACCTGGCGCCGGTGATCGAACTGGACCGCGAGTACCTGCTCAAGGCCAACCCGCTGGTGGTCAACGAGCATGAGGCCGAAGCCGTGCTCCAGCAGCTGAACCCGCACCCGGCTCGCCAGTTCGACGGCAAGTACGAGCGCCTGGCCGGGATGCTGGTCGACCAGGGCATCGCCAGCGTGGTCATCACCCTCGGCGCCAATGGCTGCCTGGTTGCCGACCGTTTCCCAGGGGAGAACGGCGGGGTCCAGGTTCGCGCGCTGCCCGCCGTGAAGGTCAAGGCCGTGGACACCACCGGTGCCGGCGACGCATTCACCGGTGCGGTGGCTGCCCGCCTGGCCAAGGGCGATGACCTGGCGCAGGCCGCAGAATTCGCCGGCAAGTTCGCCGCGCTGACGGTGCAGGCGCACGGCGCCCAGGCTTCCTACCCGCGTTCCCTGCAGAACCTCTGAGACCCCTTTTCGAGCAAGACCTGAGGAAGCCGCTGTGCTGAAATCCGAAATTCTCAACGCCCCGCTGCTGGCCGCCCTGGCCAAGTGCGGGCATACCGACACCGTGGTGATAGCGGACTGCGGCCTGCCGCTGCCCGAAGGCCCACTGGTCATCGATCTGGCCTTGGTGCAGGGGCTGCCCAGCTTCGATCAGGTGCTCGAGGTCCTGGCCCGGAACCTGGTGATCGAGAACAGCACCCTGGCGGCCGAAGCCGAGAACGGCCCGGTCCAGGAACTGTGCCTGGCCAAGGGCTTGGACCCGGACTTCATCTCCCACGAAGAGCTGAAAGCCCAACTGCCCCAGGCCAAGGTCATCGTGCGCACGGGGGAAGCTACCCCCTACGCCAACGCGATCCTGCACTGCGGGGTAGCATTCTAGGGAACGGATGCCGCAGCTGTTTCGCGGCAGCGCGCTACCCGAGGAGAGACGCAAGGAGACCGGCAATGAAGAAGATGTTCTATGCAGCTTTTGCCCTCATGGTGCTGGGGGCGGCCGTCCTGATTCTCACCGTGCCGGCGTTGTCCAGCGACCCGGGCCAAGCGCCCCAGAGCATTGCGGTGATCGCGGGAACCGTGTTCATGGCCGCAGCTTCCGTCGTTGTCCTGCTGAAGAAGGCTGCGACGCAAGAATCCTGAGAAACTTCCTGCAGCCATCGGCGCCAATGACCTTGGGCTAGCCGACTGCCTAGAATGGGGGTCATGACGCAAAGGAACCTGGCCGCAGAGAACAGCGAGCCCTTCTCCCGCATCGCGCCGGAAGCCGGGCTCCTGCTCGGCGCGGGCCGCGCCATCTTGCTTCAACTGGCCCACCCGCAGATTGGCCGGGCCATTGCCGAGCACTCTGATTTCGCCGCCAACCCGCTCAGCCGGCTGATTCATACCCTCGGCTATATCTATGCATTGAGCAATGGCACAGCAGAACAGCAGCGCAAGATCATCGCCCATGTGGACGCGGCGCACCAGCCCATTCGCGCAACGCGTGACGAGGGCAGGCCCGCGTATTCTGCGCTGGATCCCAGGCTGCAGTTGTGGGTGGCGGCCACGCTCTATGATTCGGCCCGCGTAATTGCCGGCCAGATCCTGGATGAAAACAAGGCCGACCAGGAAGAGCTCTACCTGCAGTACGCGCGGCTCGGTGAGGCCTTGCAGATGCCGGTCGACTACTGGCCGCAGGACCTCGGCGGCTTCGAGCAGTACTTTGCGCAGAATCAAGCGGAGCTGGAAGTCACCGACCGGACCAGGGCGCTGGCCCGCGAACTTTTCGAAGCACGCAATGCCCCATGGTGGGTCCGGATCGGCATGCCGCTGATGCGCGACGTGACCATCGCCCAGCTTCCGGCCCCGGTGCGCGAGGGCTTCGGTTATCGCCTTACCGGGAAAGCCGCGAGCCGCAACGCCCGCGTCATCGCCGTCGCCAGGGCCGCCACGCGGCTGCTGCCGCGAGCCCTCAGGCATGCGCCGATGCGGCTGATATTGCGCCGCGTCGACAAGTTGGCCTAGCCGGCCCGAAGCCTAGTGCCCCGAGCCGTTCTCTGGTCCAACCCGGATCAGGATTCGCGGCAGCGCCACCAGCAGGAACAAGGCCACCAGGATCAGCGGCCCTCCGATCCAGGCCCCGATTTGCCAGCCGAAGAGCACCTGCAGCACAAACCAGACGCAACCCGAGACCAGCAGGCCCACGCCGATGCCCACGATCTTCACGATGGCGTGCCCCAAGCTGACCGTCTGCTCCTTGAGCCGCTGCCCGAAGAGATACCGGTGCACGGCCACGGGGGTGATCAGCAGCAGAATCAGCACTGTGGCCGCCACCAGCAAGATGATGTAGACCACCTCGTCGGTTCGGCTGAGCATCTCGAACCTCGCCTGGAAGGGCAGGACCACCAGGAAAGCAGCCAGGATCTGCACACCAGTTTGCATCACCCGCATTTCCTGCAGCAGCTCGTTCCACTGCCGGTGTGGTGCGCCATCGCTGGTATCGGGGTGGGAACGCTTGATCATCACTGTTCTCCTCGGCCTCAATCCGCCAGCTGGTTGAACCCCGCCGGCTCAAACGACTATGCCAAGCAATGCCGGTGCAGGCAAGAGCCTGCCGGCCCGCCGGGCCAAACTGTAGGTCGCGGCCGGTACATTCGGGAGCCCAGCAGAATTCGACGATGGAGGAGCAGATGGAACCTGATGGCGCCGCCGGGAGCAGCATTGATGTGTGGTCGATGCCCAGCCAGGGCCTGGCCTGGTGCGATTGCGGCAAAGGCCATGAACTCACGGAGGATATCGTGCTCCAGGCTATGGCGGCAGCCGGACTTGGACCCGGCCGGCCGCTGGCCCATGGACAGCTGGCCGAGCTGATTGCAGATCTCTGGCACTACTCACAGGTCTGCCGGTTCTTCCACCTGGCCGTGGAGCAGGCGGCGATGCGTATCCACGGGAAGGTCGATGAAATCTACCCGTGGGAACACAGTACCGATATCGTCGGATACTTCTCGAAGACCTGGCAAGGCTGCCCCGACGCGGCCTGCCAATCCGAAGGGTGAGCGCGCGAGGTGCGAATTGAGTTCGCCCCGTGCAGGCGCATAGTGTGGGAAAGATGAAGAGCTTTGCATCCTTCCGGGCACCTGCCGACCATGACGGCTTCATCCATGTGCGGGGTGCCAACGAGAACAACCTGGACAATGTCGAAGTGCGCATTCCGCGCGATTCCATTGTCGCCTTCACCGGGGTCTCCGGTTCCGGGAAATCTTCCCTGGCCTTCGGAACCATCTTCGCTGAATCCCAGCGCCGATTCCTGGAATCGGTGGCTCCCTACGCGCGGCGGCTGATCGCCCAGGGGCACACTCCCAAGGTGGAATTCATCTCCGGGCTGCCACCGGCCGTGGCCCTGCAGCAACGGCGTGGTGCTGCCAGTTCCCGTTCCACCGTCGGGACCCTGACTACGCTCTCCAACTCCGTGCGCATGCTGTTCTCCCGCGCTGGAACCTACCCCCAGGGTGCGGCGAGGCTGGATTCGGATGCCTTTTCCACCAACACCGCGGCCGGCGCCTGCGCGCAATGCCACGGTGCGGGAACGGTGCATTCGGTCAGCGAGGAATCGCTGGTCCCGGATTCCTCCCTGAGCATCAGGGACGGCGCGATTGCGGCTTGGCCCGGCGCCTGGCAGGGCAAGAACCTGCGGGACATCACCACGCACCTGGGCTACGACATCGACGTTCCGTTCCAGCAGCTGCCCGCGGAAACACGGAAGTGGCTGCTGTTCACCGAAGACCAGCCAGTCGTGGAAGTCACCCCGGAACGGGATCGCGTGGCCAAACCGTACAAGGGCCGGTTCTGGAGTGCCGAACGCTACGTCCGGCACACGGTTGCGACCTCGAAGAGCGAGAACCTGCGGTCCAAGGCGCTGGCTTTCATGCATTCGCAGGATTGCCCGGCGTGCTCGGGGACGGGATTGCGCCCCGATGCGCTCCAGGTCACATTCGACGGCCTGGATATCGCGGAATTCAACGGCAAGCCGCTCAGCTCCCTGGCCGAGCTCTTGCGCCCCTTCGCGGCTGATGCCCAGGCTGAGGCGCAGGCTGAAGTCGCGAGCATCATCAGCGCCGACCTGCTGGGCCGAATCCAGGTGCTGGTCGAGCTCGGGCTGGGATACCTGAGCCTGGACCGCGCCACCCCGACGCTGTCGCCGGGGGAAATGCAGCGCCTGCGCATCGCCACCCAGCTGCGCGCGGGACTGTTCGGCGTCATCTACGTGCTCGATGAGCCATCGGCCGGACTGCACCCGGCCGATGTGCAGCCGCTGATCGAGGTGCTCGATGCACTCAAGGCCGAAGGCAACTCGGTGTTCGTGGTGGAGCACAACATGGATGTGGTCAGCCGTGCGCAATGGATTGTCGATGTCGGCCCGGGCGCGGGCAGCAACGGCGGGCAGGTGCTCTACAGCGGAGAAGTTTCCGGGCTGTCCGGAATTGAGGGATCCGTGACCCGGCGCTTCCTCGATCCCGGGCCTGCACCGCGCCGCGAGCCGCGCGAAGCCCAAGGATGGGTGCAGCTGCGCGGGGTGAACCTGCACAACCTGGACGACGTGGACGCCGCGTTCCCGCTGGGGGTCGTCTGTTCGGTCACCGGCGTGTCGGGATCGGGCAAGTCCAGCCTGGTCTGCGGTGCCCTGGCCCAGGCTGCGGGCGGCCCGGTGCTTGCCGGGCCGGAGGATCCGGAGGCGGCGGCGGACCGCGCGGTGACCGCCGAGGTCACCGGCGCAGATCAGCTAAGCCGCGTAGTGCTGATGGACCAGAAGCCCATCGGGCGCACACCCAGATCCAATGTCGCAACCTACACGGGCTTGTTCGATGCGGTCCGCAAGGCTTTCTCCGAGCTGCCGCTGTCCAGGCAACGCGGCTACAGTGCCGGACGCTTCTCCTTCAACGTTGCCGGCGGGCGGTGCGAGAACTGCCAGGGCGAAGGCTACCTGGAAATCGAGCTGCTCTTCTTGCCAGGGACCTACGGGCCATGTCCCGAATGCCGCGGAACCCGGTACAACCAGCAGACCCTGGACGTCGAATACCAGGGCAAGAACATTGCCCAGATCCTGGAACTGGACGTCAGCCAAGCCGAAGAATTCCTCTCCGGAATCCCTTCCGCGGCACGGGCCCTGGCGACCCTGCGCGAAGTCGGACTGGGGTATCTGCAGCTGGGCCAGCCAGCTACCGAAATGTCCGGCGGCGAAGCCCAGCGCATCAAGCTGGCCACCGAACTCCAGCGCCAGCGCCGCGGGCACACGCTCTATCTTCTCGATGAGCCCACCACCGGACTGCACCCTGCCGACGTGCAGCTGCTGGTATCGCAGCTGCAGCAGCTGGTCGACCAGGACAACACCGTCATCGTGGTGGAACACCAGATGGATGTGGTTGCCGCAAGCGACTGGGTGATCGATTTGGGGCCGGTCGGCGGGGATGGCGGCGGGCGCATCGTTGCCGAGGGGACCCCAACGGCGGTGGCGCAAGACAAGGCCAGCAGAACCGCGCAATACCTTGCGCGCCGGCTGGCCTTGTGAAGCTGGACTACTTGCTGTTCAGCAGTGCGTGCGGCGGGGTCTGCACCCCGTCGGCCACCGCTTCGGCAGGATCATCGCCGAGGTGGATGATCTTGTTATCGGCATCCACATGCACCACGCTCGGCACATAGCCACGAGCCTCGGCGTCTTCCATCTGCGCATAGCTGATCAGGATGACCAGGTCCCCGGGGTGCACCAGATGCGCTGCCGCACCATTGATGCCGATGACCCCGCTGCCCGGCTCGCCGGCGATGGTGTAGGTTTCCAGGCGGGCGCCGTTGGTGATGTCTACGATGCTGACCAGTTCGCCGGGCAGGATATCCGAGGCTTCGAGCAGCTCGGAGTCAACGGTGACCGAGCCTACGTAGTGCAGGTCTGCCTGGGTGACAGTTGCCCGGTGGATCTTGGACTTGAACATGGTGCGTTGCATTAGACGATTCTTTCACGCGAGGTAAGTGGTTTCCCGGTATCCAAGCTTACGCCTCTTGCGCGCAGATGCCCGGGCATTGTCCGGCACCCCACACAGTTGGCCGCGAACGGCTACTTTGGCAGATGGGTTTCCAGCACGCGATGCACTTCACCGGAGGCCAGCAACTGGCAAGCAGCTTCCAGCTCGGCAGAGAGGAAACGGTCCTCGCCCGGACCTGCGACCTTGGTGCGCAGCAGCTCCAATACGGCGCCGGTAGCCGGGCCAGGCTGCAATGGCTGGCGCAGATCCAGGGCTCGGCCGGCAATCAGCATTTCAATTGCCAGGATGCGGCGCAGGTTGGCGACCGAGGTGCGCAATTTGCGCGCCGCGTGCCAACCCAGGGAAACGTGGTCTTCCTGCATCGCTGATGATGGGATGGAATCCACGCTGGCCGGTACGGCCAGACGCTTGTTCTCCGCGACCAGTCCGGCCTGCGTGTACTGGGCGATCATCATGCCCGAATCCACGCCCGGGTCATCGGCAAGGAACGCTGGCAGATCGCGGGAACGAGCCGGGTCGAGCATGCGATCGGTCCGGCGCTCTGCAATGGATCCCAGGTCAGCTACGGCAATGGCCAAGAAGTCCAAGACGTACGCCACGGGAGCACCGTGGAAGTTGCCGTTGGAAGTGACTTCACCCGATGGCAGCACGACAGGGTTATCGATGGCTGCCGCCAATTCGCGGGTGGCGACCAGGCGGGCATGGGCGATGGTGTCGCGCACTGCGCCGGTAACCTGCGGGGAGCAGCGCAGCGAGTAGGCATCCTGCACGCGGCCGTCGCCTTCGCGGTGCGAAGCGACAATGGGGGAGCCCAAAAGGAAGCTGAACATGTTCGCAGCACTGCGGCCCTGGCCCGGATGCGGGCGCAGCGGTTCGTGCAGTTCAGCACGGAAGACCTGGTCGGTGCCCAGCTGGGCTTCGACGCTCATGGCCGCGGTGGCATCGGCAATGTCTGCGAGCTCTTCCAGGTCTGCCAGTGCCATCAGCAACTGGCCGAGCATGCCGTCGGTGCCGTTGACCAGCGCCAGGCCTTCCTTCTCCGCCAGTTCGACAGGTTCCAGTCCTGCTTCAGCAAAGAGCTCCGGCACTGGGCGCTTCACGCCTTCGCGGTCAGTGGCCTCGCCTTCGCCCATCAAGACCAGTGCGCAGTGGGAGAGCGGAGCAAGGTCTCCTGAGCAACCCAGCGAACCGTACTCACGCACCACCGGGGTGATGCCGGCATTAAGCAGTCCAACCATGGTTTCCAGCACTACCGGGCGCACGCCGGTGCGGCCCGAGGCCAGGGTCTTGGCGCGCAGGAACATCAGCGCGCGCACCACTTCGCGCTCAACTGGGTCGCCCATGCCGGCTGCATGCGAGCGGATCAGCGAACGCTGCAGTTTAGCGCGGTCCTCGGGAGCGATGTGGCGCGTTGCCAGGGCGCCGAACCCGGTGGAAATGCCATAGACCGGGGTGTCGGCTGAAGCCAGGGCATCAATGTGTGCGCGGACTGCTGCCAGTTCTTCAAGAACCTGAGGCGCGAGGCTAATCTGCGCGTTGTGCCGGGCTACCGCAATCACGTCATCGGCGGTGGCGCCAGCTAGGTCCAGGGTTACGTGCGGGGAAGTAGCCATGATTTTCAATCCGTTCTCTACGCTGCAATGAGGTCTCTAATCTCCATTGTTCGGCAGAACGAGTTTGCGCGGCACTGATATTCGAGTCATCTGTCCGAAATGCCAGACAGTGCCTTGGAGGGAGAAAAGAACGGACTTCCAATTGGCATGCCAATTGGAAGTCCGTTCGAAGGGTTCCAGTTTCAGAAGGTGATGCCTTCGAAGGCTTCCTCGCCAAATTTGTTGGACGAGCCGTTGTCCGTGACCTTGGCGTTCTCGTTAAGGGATGCGGCCGAATTGCCGATGCCGCTAAAGGTTACGTGCTTGATGTTCTTGACCGCTGCGATATTACCGCTGCCGTCCAGCTCAAGATTCTTGATGTGCGGAGCGACGATCATGTTTCCGGAACCAGAGATGGTGACGTTCTGGCAATCGCCGATGAGCTTCAGCATTTGACCCATTTCAGAGATATCCATGCCGCCCGTGCACCTGATTTCGGTCGCTTGCGCATCGAGGAAATCATAGACGGACTGGAAGGTGCTGTCCGCAGGTGCCTTCGGAACATTGGGAGTACCAGTAGAAGCGCCTTCTGGGGCTTTGGAGCTTGGGGTGACGCTGCCTTCGATAGGCCCGGCGTTCTCCGGTGCCATGCTTTCTTCTGCTGGTGCGCTTGTCTCTTCGCTGGAGGGTTGGATGCTCACGCAACCTGCCAGTGCGACTGCAAGGATTCCAACCGCCAGCGGCCCAGCGAAGCGTTTGGTAATTTTCGAGAACATAACCATCCTGTCAATCGAACCGGCCAGCGCATTTGGACACGCGGTATAGATACATTCTGCGTTGAATGACGATAAATGACCAACGCGAACGGCTCAGGAACGAATGACTTCTCGTGCCCGGGAGCACGCAACCATGCAATTTACTGACGATTCCATGCGGGGACAAAAGCAATCGCTTCACCTCATGCCCAGTGCAAGCAGTGAAGCGACTACTAGTGCCCAGGGGGAGAAGGGGCACGATTTGAGCCGGCAGGCGAACCTACCGGGCTATTTGGTTCCTAGAATCCTTCATTCCGCTCTTCGGAACCAAACTGGCTTTCATCGTTTCCATACGATTGGCCATCGGACTGCTGTCCGGCCTGGCTTTCGCCGCCAAACGATTCCTCACCGGATTCGTTGCTATCGCCGTAGGATTGCTGCTCCGACTGCTGGCCTTCACCGCCGCCGTAGGACTACTGGCTTTCGCCACCGCCGTAGGACTGCTGGCTTTCGCCACCGCCGTAGGACTGCTGTTCCGACTGCTGTCCGGACTGGCTGTCATTGCCGTAGGACTGCTGGCTCTCGCCGCCGCCGTAGGACTGCTGTTCTGACTGCTGGCTTTCGAATCCGCCATTGTCATTTGATCCGAAATCTGAATTGGACTGGCTTTCGAAGCCTTCAGATTCGTTGTTGTCGAAGTTCCCGAACTGCTCGTTTGCATCCTGCTCAGACATGCTGTCCTCCGTGGGTCGGTGGTTCCTGACTTGCCCTACGATATGCGTAGAAAAAACCCGGTTCAAGGATTTCGGGGAAGCTCAGAGCCGCTGGAAACCCGCAGTTAAGCCACTACCCATGGTGTTCGGAGACTTCGGCCAATATTCACTACTGCGTGCTAAAGGAATCGCCATTCCCGGTAACCCGAGGGACAAGGAGGATTTTCCGCAGCTGCCATGGCGGCTTCTGGAATTGCTCAACAGGCGCGAAGAGAAAGCTGAACGTTCTCCGAAAGAATTGTCCATCCGGTCGGAATCCGCCCGGTAAATCGATAGTGTCCAGACTGGGACACCGAGAAAGGTCTTGCCCCAAGCGTCCATGACAACGTAAGGAGAAGCATTGGCTAATTCGAAGAAGACTCCAGCAAAGAAAACTGATCGCGAAAACGCAGAAAACGGGTTCGTGGCTCCCGAAGTGCTGCGCGAGTCCTTGCAGACCGTGCTGATCCAGCTGCTGGACCTGCAATTGGTAGGCAAGCAAATCCACTGGAACGTCGTTGGTCCCAACTTCCGCGACCTGCACCAGAACCTCGACGAAATCGTTGACATCGCGCGCCGCGGCTCGGATGAAATCGCCGAGCGGATGCGAGCTTTGCATGCCACTCCGGACGGGCTGGCAGCAACGGTCACGAAGTACACGAAGCTGGAACAACCCGTGAATACCGAAATCCTGACCACCAATGCCGTGGACATGGTAGTCAAGGCACTGCAGACCACTGTGGGAGTCATGCGAGAGGTCCATGACCCGGTGGATGAAGCGGATCCGACCACCGCCGATATCCTGCACCAGTACATTGCGGATCTGGAGCAGCAAGCCTGGTTTATCAGCGCGGAAACCCGCAAGCCGTAAACCGGGCCGCGCGGTCCTGGAATTGAATAAATAGCCTGAGGCACCACAAACAGTGGTGCCTCAGGCTATGTGCGCGTCCTACTTCTCCTGTGCGGCCATCGGGATGCGCACGCCGCGCTCAGCGGCAACTTCGGCGGCGCGTTCGTATCCGGCATCGACGTGGCGGATGACGCCCATGCCCGGGTCATTGGTCAGCAGTGCCTCCAGCTTCGCGGCGGCCATTTCGCTGCCGTCAGCCAAGGAGACCTGGCCGGCGTGGATGGAACGGCCCATGCCCACGCCACCGCCATGGTGGATCGAAACCCAGGTGGCACCCGAACTGGTTGCGGTCAAGGCGTTCAGCAGCGGCCAGTCGGCCACGGCATCGGTGCCATCCTTCATGGCCTCGGTCTCGCGGTACGGCGAAGCTACCGAACCCGAATCCAGATGGTCGCGGCCGATCACGATAGGTGCAGAGACCTTGCCTTCGGCGACCAGCTGGTTGAACAGCAAGCCGGCCTTGTGGCGCTCGCCGTAGCCCAGCCAGCAGATGCGCGCCGGCAGGCCCTCGAACTCCACGTGCTTCTGTGCGGCATCCAGCCAGCGATGCAGGTGCTGGTTTTCCGGGAACAGGTCCTTCAGCGCCTGGTCGGTGACCTTGATGTCCTCGGGATCCCCGGACAGCGCTACCCAGCGGAACGGGCCCAGGCCTTCGCAGAACAGCGGACGGATGTAGGCCGGGACGAAGCCCGGGAATTCGAAGGCGCGGGTGAAACCGCCCTTGCGTGCCTCGTCGCGGATCGAGTTGCCGTAGTCGAAGACCTCCGCGCCGGCGTCCTGGAATCCCACCATCGCCTCGACCTGCGCGGCCATGGCGGCCTGGGCTTTCTTGGTGAAGCCGGCCGGATCGGCTTCGGCTTCGGCGTGCCATTGGTCCATGGTGTATTCCACCGGCAGGTAGCTGAGCGGATCGTGGGCACTGGTCTGGTCGGTGACGATGTCGAAGGAGAATTCTCCAGCTTCGTGGCGCTTGAGCAGCGCCGGGAAGACCTCGGCGGCGTTGCCGACGTAGCCCACCGACAGCGGGCGGCCTTCGGACTTGGCTGCCAGGACTTTGCCCAGCGCCTTGTCCAGATCCAGCTCGACCTCATCGAGGTAGCGCTTGGAGGCACGGCGGCGCAGTCGGGTTTCATCCACGTCAACGATCAGCACGGCACCGCCGTTGAGGGTCACGGCCAGCGGCTGGGCGCCGCCCATGCCGCCGCAGCCACCGGTCAAGGTCAGGGTTCCGGCCAGCGAGCCCTTGAAGCGCTTCTCGGCGATCGCGGCGAAGGTTTCGTAGGTGCCCTGCAAGATGCCCTGGGTGCCGATGTAGATCCACGAACCGGCGGTCATCTGGCCGTACATCATCAGGCCTTCGGCTTCGAGCTTGCGGAAGTGCTCCCAATTGGCCCAGTCGCCAACGAGGTTGGAGTTGGCAATCAGCACCCGTGGTGCCCACTTGTTGGTCTTGAAGACGCCGACCGGCTTGCCGGACTGCACCAGCAGCGTCTCGTTCTCTTCCAGGTCCTTGAGCGTCTGGACGATCGCATCGAATGCCTCCCATGAGCGGGCTGCCTTGCCGGTGCCGCCGTAGACCACGAGATCCTCGGGGCGTTCGGCAACTTCCGGATCCAAGTTGTTCATCAGCATGCGCAATGGGGCTTCGGAGGCCCAGGACTTGGCGGTCAGTTCGGTACCGCGCGGGGCGCGGACAACACGTGGTTCGTGGCTCATGGCAATTCCTTACGATGTAACGTAGCTAACTGATTCCATCATTGGCTATCGGCCATGGCTTGGGTACCGGGGAATAGGCAGAGCTGTCCGGTATTTCAGAATCGGAGGAATTTCCGGTTGCCTCCAGCTCCTAGGTGGCGGGGATCAGCGCCAGCGCGCTGCGTTCGATGGCCTCCGGGCTCAGGGCCTGGCTGATGGCGATCATGCTGGCTCCGCGCAGGGCTCCAACTTCCCAGCTGCGCGAGGTGCGGATCTGCAGGTGCTGGGTGGACAGCGGCGCTCCGCGCTGGTAGACCACCTCGCGGATGCCTGCCAGCAGGTGCTCTCCGGCGGCGGAGATCCGTCCGCCGACCACGATCAGCGACGGGTTCAGCAAGCTCACGCTGGCAGCCAATACCTCGCCCAAATCGCGGCCGGCTTGGCGCACTGCATGGATCGCTTGGATGTTCCCCGAGTTCACCAGGGCGACCACATCGGTGTTGCTGTGCGCTTCGATGCCCTGCGCCCGCAATGCGGTGGCAATTTTGGGTCCGGCGGCTACGGCTTCCAGGCAGCCTTCATTGCCGCAATGGCAGTAGATGCCATCGCCGCGGCGGATGCGCACGTGCCCGATATCGCCGGCTGTACCCTGCGCTCCGCGTTGCAGCAGTCCTCCGGAAATGATGCCCGAGCCGATGCCGGTGGCCAGCTTGACGAAAATGAAGTCCTCGCTGCCGGTCTCCAGCTGGTCCTTCTCGCCAATGGCCATGAGGTTGACGTCATTGTCCACGACTACCAAGGCGTCCAGCTGCTGCTGGAACCAAGCGGGGATGTCGAAGTCGTCCCATCCGGGCATGATGGGCGGATTGGCGGGACGGCCGGTCTCGAAATTCACCGGCCCTGGCACTCCCATGCCTATGGCAATGACATCGTCACGGGTGCGGCCCAGCGAATCGAGCAAGCCATCGGCCAGATCCATCGCGGTCTGCAAGATCGCCACCGGGCCGTCGGCGAAGGAAATGGGAGCCTGGGATTGCACCAGGGGAGTGGGGGCCAGGTCGGTCAGCGCAACGCGCAGGTGGCTGGCTCCCAGATCGACGGCCAGCACCAGGCGGGCATCGGGGAGCAGGGCAAGCCGCTGGGGAGGGCGGCCTCCGGTGGACGCGCCATCCGCGATGGTGCCAACCAGGCCCAGCTGGATGAGCACGTCGAGGCGCTCTTGCAGGGTGGAGCGAGCCATGCCGGTCAGGGCGGCAAGGTCCGTGCGGCTGTGCGCGGCACCGTCCATGAACAGTTGCAAGACGTCGCCTGCCCCACTGGCGCCGCGGGCGAATTGCATGCTTTGGGGGCTCGAAGGATTGGCCATGAACCCAGTAAAACACAGCAATGGACGCGAAGCCGAAACACTTTATGGGAATGTCGACATACTTCTATTGACTATCGACAAAAGTAAAACTAGTCTCAAGGTGTGATGCAAGTCATGAGCATCTGGATCGCACCCACCACTTCTTTCAGGAGACGCCTTTGCCTGCCCACGACCTATCAATCCAGCTGTACACGCTGCGCGAGCACATCGCAGAGAACCTGGCCGCGACGCTCGAACGCGTAGCTGGCATCGGCTACACGCAAGTCGAGCCGTACAACTTCGTGGCCCGCGCTGACGAGTATGCCCAGGCGCTGGCCGAGAACGAACTCAGCGCGCCAACGGCGCACGCACCGCTGCTCTCCTCGGACTACGACGAGGTCTTCGCCGCGGCCGGCAAACTCGGCATCAGCACCGTCATCGATCCGTTCATCCCGGCGGAGCAGTGGCAGGATGCCGAGTCCATCGGTGCCATCGCGCAGAAGCTCAACGCCGCCTCCCGGCGCGGGGCCGAATACGGCATCAGGGTCGGCTACCACAACCACGACTGGGAGATCTCCAGCAAGATCAATTCCAAGACGGCCCTGGAATACCTGGCTAGCCTGCTGGACCCGGAAGTCGTCCTGGAAGTGGACACCTACTGGGTTGCCGTGGGCGGCGCCGATGTGCTCCAGCTGCTTGAAGCGCTGGCTCCCCGCGTCGTGGCCCTGCACATCAAGGACGGGCCGAAGTCCAAGAACCACAAGGAACAGGTGCCGGTGGGCAGCGGATCCATGCCGATCGACCAGATCGTCGACGCCACCAGCGGCATGCTGCATGTGGTGGAACTCGATGACTTCGCAGGCGATATCTTCCAGGCCGTGTCCGAAAGCCGCGCCTACCTCGTAGCAGAAAAGAACTAGGGACTATGGAATTTCAGAATCAGCCCATGGGCGTGGGCATTGTCGGAGCCGGCACCATCAGCGACCAGTACCTGGAGAACCTCACCGCATTCCCGGACCTCGCCGTGCGGTTCATCGCCGACCTGGATACCGAGCGCGCAGCAAGCCAAGCGCGCAAATGGTCCGTGGAAGCCTCGGGAACCTACGCTGAATTGCTGGCCCGCGAAGACATCCAGATCGTCGTGAACCTGACGATCCCGGCAGTTCATGTCGAGGTAGCCCTGCAGGCGGTGGCCGCCGGCAAGCACGTCTGGGGCGAGAAGCCCTACGCGCTGGACCGCGAATCCGGACGGCAGCTGGTCGAAGCCGCCAAGGCAGCAGGAGTCCGCGTCGCCGTGGCCCCGGATACCATCCTGGGTGCGGGCCTGCAGACCGGCCTGCGGCAGATTGAAGCAGGCGCCATCGGCACCCCGCTTTCGGGCCTGGCCATCTTCCAGGGCCCCGGCCCGGAATCCTGGCACCACAGCCCGGAATTCCTCTTCGCCCACGGCGCGGGACCGCTCTTCGACCTCGGGCCCTACTACCTGACCACCCTGGTGCGGGTCTTCGGCCCGGTAGCCAAGGTTGCCGCCCTGGGTTCGCAGGCCCGCGCGCAGCGGGTCATCGGTGCAGGCCCCAAGGCCGGAACCAGCTTCCCGGTCGAGGTCCCAACCCACGTCGGAGCGCTGCTCTCCTTCGAGTCCGGGGCCAGTGCGCAGTGCATCTTCAGCTTCGACTCCAAGCTCAAGCGTGCAGGGTTCGTGGAGATCTCCGGAACGGAAGGCACCGCGCAGTTGCCGGATCCGAACGAATTCACCGGAGACACCATCCTGCACCTGGAGGACCAGGAGCCGAGCGTTGTCACCGCCGAAGGTTCCACCTACGGGCGCGGCACCGGCGTTGCCGAACTCGCCCAAGCCATCCGCGAGGGACGCAAGGAACGCGTGCCCGGCGAACTGGCGTTCCACGTCCTGGACATCATGGTCTGCGCCGCGGAAGCAATGGAATCGGGAGCATTCATCGACGTGGCCTCGACGGTCGAGCCCATCGCGCTGCTGGACCCAGCCTGGGATCCTTCGGCTCCCGGCATCCTTGCCTGAAGCACCACCCCTTGACAGCATCACCCGCACCTGAAAAGGAATAAACATGTCTGCACCACATTTCAAGAGCAAGCTGGGGCGCTTCACGGCGATTACCTCCATCGCAGCGTTGTCGCTCAGCGGCCTGGCCGCCTGTTCCGGCTCGGCTTCCGGCTCCGGCTCGGAAGAAGCCGGCGGGACCATCACCTACTGGGCTTCGAACCAGGGCAGCTCGGTCACCCAGGACGAGGAGATCCTGGGCGAATCCATCAAGCGGTTCACCGAGGAAACCGGCATCGAGGTCGAGCTGGAAGTCGTCCCCTGGGCCGACCTGTACAACCGCATCCTCACCGCCGTCTCCAGCGGCGAAGGGCCGGACGTGCTGAACATCGGCAACACCTGGGCCACCACCTTGCAGGCCAGCGGCGCCTTCGTCCCCTTTGAAGGCGAGGCGCTGGAGGCCATAGGCGGAGCCGAGAAGTTCGTGCCGGCAGCCCTGGCCACCGGCGGCGCCGAGGGCCAGGCCCCAACCTCGCTGCCGTTGTATTCCATGGCCTACGGCCTGTACTACAACACCAAGATGTTCGAGGAAGCCGGCATCAAGCAGGCTCCGAAGACCTGGGATGAATTCTTGGCCACCGCCAAGAAGCTGACCAAGGATACCGACGACGACGGCAAGGTCGACCAGTACGGCTTCACCTTGGCCGGACAGCGTACCGCCAATAATGCCCACTCCGCATTCATCCTGGGCATGCAGAACGGCGGCGAGCTGTACACCACGGACGGCAAGCCGGACTTCACCAATGATGGCGTCGTCAGCGGCGTCAACGACTGGATCCAGCTGATGGGCGAGGACGGCGTGGTCTCCAAGTCCAACGCCGAGATCAATGACGGTTCGGTGCTGCCAGGGGAAATCATGGACGGCAACGCCGCCATGTTCTTCGACCAGGCCCCGGGCAAGTCCTTCAATGCCGCTGACTTCGAGGACTACGCCATGGCGCCCATCCCGCTGAAGAACGCCGATGCCACCGGGCTGGAAGCCACCCAGTCGCTGGTTGCCGGCATCAACGTGAGCGTCTTCGAGAACTCGGATAACAAGGATGCCGCCCTTGAATTCGTGAACCACCTGCTCAGCGTCGATGAGCAGAAGAAGCTGAACGCCAAGTACACCTCGCTGCCATCGGTCACCGAAGCTTTCGACGACCCGGCCTTCGACACCCCCGAGCAGCAGGCCAAGAAGGAGATCCTGGCCAATAACGCTGCCCCGATGCCGCTGTTCCCCACCGAAGGGCAGATGGAATCCCTCGTAGGCGAGGCCATCGCCAAGCAATTCGCCAGGATTGCCCAGGGCGAAAAAATCACCGAGGCCGATGTCCGCAAGGCATTGGAAGACGCGCAGAAGCAGATGCCGGCTAGCTAGCGGCCCGACACGTTGCACTGGCCGCGGGAGCGGACCTCCTTGCGCCCCCGCGGCCAGTTGCAGCACCCAAATTCGTTTTCATGAAAGGAGACCGAATGTCGGCGCCAGCCCAGACACCGCCTCGAATCAGCGAACCGCTCAAGCCCCGCGACGCTTCAAGGGCGATCAAGCGCAGTTCAATCAAGCGCGACCGGTTTTTCCCCTATGCGCTCTCAGCGCCCGCAGCATTCCTGGAACTGCTGATCCACATCATCCCGATGCTGCTCGGCGTATGGATCGCCTTCCTCTCGCTGACCCAGTTCTCCATTGCCAACTGGGTCAAGGCCCCGTTCGTGGGACTGCAGAACTTCAACACCGCGCTGGACCCCAACGGTCCGATCGGTTCCCAATTCTTCGACGCCCTCGGGCGCACCTTCCTGTTCACCTTCCTGGTAGTGGCAATCGCCTGGAGCCTTGGCATCTTCGCCGCGGTCTTGCTGGCATCCAAATTCCGCAGCAACGGATTCTTCCGCACCCTGTTCCTGGTGCCCTACGCACTGCCAAGCTACGTCACCACCATCGCCTGGGCGTTCATGTTCAACCAGCGCGATGGCATGGTCAACCGCTTCCTGGTCGAAGACCTCGGGATCCTGGAGGAAGGGCCGTTCTGGCTATTGGGCGGGAATTCCTTCTTTGTCATGGTGGTTGTCGCCGTCTGGCAATTCTGGCCTTTCGCTTTCCTGATGCTGCTGGCCGCCCTGCAATCCATCCCGAACGAAGTCTATGAAGCCGCTTCCCTGGATGGAGCCAGCCTGTGGAAGCAGTTCACCAGGATCACCCTGCCAATGATCAAGCACGCCAACGTGGTGCTGCTTTTGATGCTGGGACTGTGGGTGTTCAACCAGTTCGACATCCCCTACCTGCTCTTCGGCCCGGTGTCCCCGGAAGAAGCAACCCTGATTTCCCCGTTGATCTACCAGCAGTCCTTCAACAACTGGAACTTCGGCGTGGGTGGCGCCTTGAGCGTCGTCCTGCTGATTGCCCTGCTGATCGTCTCAGCGTTCTACATCCGACTTGTCATGCCGAAGGGAAAGAGCATCGATGATTGAGACCCGCGGCTTCCGCATCCTGCGAGTTTTCGGACTAGCCTTCATCACCCTGATCATCGTGCTGCCGCTCTACGTGGTGCTCACGACCTCCATCAAGCCCCTCAAGGATGTGCGCGGCGCCTTCGAGTGGATTCCCTCGGAAATCACGCTGGCCCCGTACCTGGATATCTGGACCACGGTGCCGCTGGGCAAGTACTTCGCCAACTCGTTGATCGTGACCATCAGCGCCACCATCCTCTCGGTTTCCATCGCGATCCTGGCCGCCTATGCGCTCTCGCGCTTCGACTTCCGCGGGGCACGGTCCTTCCGGCTGATCGTGCTCTCCACCCAGATGTTCCCCGGCATCCTGTTCCTGCTGCCGCTCTTCTTGATCTTCACCCAGCTGGAGCGTGCCGTGGGACTGCAGCTGAACGGAACCTACCTGGGGCTGATCGTCACCTACATGACGTTCTCCCTGCCATTCTCCATCTGGATGCTCACCGGCTTCTTTGCCGCCATGCCCAAGGAACTGGAAGAGGCGGCCATGGTCGATGGACTTGGCCGGCTCGGCGCACTGCTCAAGGTGGTCTTGCCGGTAGCACGCCCGGGGATCATCGCGGTGTCGGTCTACTGTTTCATCACTTCCTGGAGCGAAGTGCTCTTCGCCAGTGTGCTCACCAATTCGGACACCAGGACGCTGTCCATCGGCTTGCAGGCCTACGCTTCGCAGACCGATGTGTACTGGAACCAGATGATGGCCGCCTCGGTGGTGGTATCGATTCCGGTGCTGGTCGGTTTCCTCTTCGCGCAACGGCACCTGGTCGCAGGCTTGTCCTCCGGCGCGGTCAAGTAAGAAAAGACAAGGAATTACATGTCCCAGTTGAACAGCCAGCAGGCTGCACCGGCCATGCAGGAACTGAAGGTCGGCGTCATCGGCGGCGGCTTCATGGCCCGGACCCACGCCGATGCGATCCGCCGGGCAGGCGCCCAGCTCATCGGGGTGCGGTCCAACGGCGAGCAATCCACCCGCCAAGCGTCAGCCGCCCTGGGCGTGCCCGGTTTCGGCAGCGTCGAAGCGCTGCTCGCCCAATGCGACGCCGTGCATGTCACCTCGCCCAATGCGTTGCATGCCGAGCAGGCAGCCTCCGCACTGGCAGCTGGCCTGTCCGTTGTTTGCGAGAAGCCGCTGGCGACCAGCGCCCGGGAAGCCGGCGAGCTGGCCTTGCTGGCATCGCGTTCCCGGGCCGTGGCTTCGGTGCCGTTCGTCTACCGCTACCACCCCATGGTGCGGCAGGCCCGGGCCCACGTGCAGGAAGGGAAACTTGGCCGGCTGCTGACCGTGCGTGGCCAGTACCTGCAAGACTGGATGCATACGATCAGCGACAGCAACTGGCGGGTAGAACCAGCCAAAGGCGGGCCTTCGCGGGCCTTCGCGGACATCGGTTCGCATCTGGTGGATCTGCTGGAATTCATTGCGGGAGAGCGGATCGTTCGGCTGAACGCGACCACCTCCATTGCCCATAAGCAGCGGGGCGCCGTGGACGTCGATACCGAGGATGCTGCCGCCTTGATTGTGCAGATGGCTTCGGGAGCCATCGGCACGCTGATGGTGTCACAGGTCAACGCAGGCCGGAAGAACGCCTTGACCATCGAGATGTCCGGAGACCGGTCGGCGTTGGAATTCAAGCAGGAAAAGCCGGAAGAACTGTGGATCGGCAAACCCGACATGTCCTCGATCCTGTCCCGCCAGGCCGCTGATCTCAGTCCCGACGCCGCACGCTTGTCGGTGGTACCCGCAGGACACCCGATGGGCTACCTTGATGCTTTCGCCGCTTTCGTGGCCGACACCTACGCGGCGATCCGTGGCGAAGCACCCGATGGGCTTCCAACTTTTGCCGATGGCGCCCGCGCCTGCCGTTTGACCGATGCCGTTCTGGAATCGGCTGATTCCGGGGACTGGATCGACACCGATGACTAGAGGAGAAACCACCATGAACGCGACGCATCCAGTGACGCTTTTCACCGGCCAGTGGGCTGATATGCCCTTCGAAGAAGTCGCCCGGCTGGCTTCCGAATGGGGTTATGACGGATTGGAAATCGCAGCCAGCGGTGACCACCTGGACCTCAAGCGTGCCGACGAGGATCCGGCCTACCTCCAGTCGCGGCTGGAAATCCTGGACAAGTACGGGCTGAAAGCCTGGGCGATCTCCAACCACCTGGGCGGCCAAGCAGTCTGCGATGATCCCATCGACTTCCGCCACCAGGCCATCCTGCGCGACTATGTCTGGGGCGATGGAGATGGGGAAGGCGTCCGCCGGCGGGCCGCCGAGGACATGAAGCGCTCGGCCCGCGTCGCCCGCAAGCTCGGTGCCGATGTAGTGGTTGGCTTTACCGGCTCGAAGATCTGGCAGTACGTCGCCATGTTCCCGCCGGTTCCGGGCGAGGTCATCGATGCAGGCTACGAGGACTTCGCGGATCGCTGGAATCCGATCATGGACGAATTCGATGAGCAGGGAGTGAAGTTCGCCCTGGAGGTGCACCCATCCGAGATCGCCTACGATCACTGGACTACCGTGCGCACCATGGAAGCAATCGGCCACCGCGAAGCGTTCGGGCTGAACTGGGATCCCAGCCATATGTTCTGGCAGGGCATCGACCCGGTCGCATTCATCACCGACTTCGCCGACCGCATCTACCACGTGGATTGCAAGGACACCCGGATGCATCATCCCAACGGGCGCAATGGCATCCTGGGTTCCCATCTCCCATGGGGCGATCCCCGCCGGCGCTGGGACTTCGTCTCCACCGGCCACGGCGACATCAACTGGGAAGATGCCTTCCGCGCACTGGAGTTCCACGGGTACAAGGGCCCCATCTCCATTGAATGGGAAGACGCGGGAATGGACCGCTTGCACGGTGCGAAGGAAGCTGTGGGCTACATCCGCAGCCTCCTGTTCAAGCGCCCCGAAGCGTCCTTCGACGCGGCATTCTCGAACCAGTAGCACCTGGCTAGGAAGGACGCTTGCCCTGCACCCGCGAGGTAATCACCGAAGCGGTGGCGCGGATCTGCAGCAGGAGAGTCTCCCACTGCTCTTCGGGGACACGATCGGCCAGGAAGGTGACAGCAACGGCGGCCACCGGCCAATCGCTGGAATCCCGGATTTCTACCGCGAGCGAGTGGAAATCCGGGGTGACATCCCCGCGCTCTACGGCATAGCCGCGCTGCGTGCTCTGGTCCAGCTCGCGGCGCAACTGCGAGTAGCTGGAGATCGATGACTCGGCCACTCGCTCCGTGAAGCTGGCAGCACCGGGGTAGAGCGCACGCACCTGGGATTTGGGCAGCGCGGCGAGAATTGCCCTGCCGGATGCGGTCAGGTGCGAAGGCAGGCGAACACCCACGTCGGTGACCAAGGATGGCCGGCCCTTGGCGCGTTCTTCGACAATGTAGAGAACATCGGAACCATGCAGCACGGCCAGGTGGGCGCTTTCCCCGACCTTGTCGACCAGCTGGGCAATCAGCGGGGCACCCAGCCGTGCCAGCGGTTCCTGGCGGGTATAGGCGCTGGAAAGCTCAAAAGCGGAGACACCCAGACCATAGGATTTGTCCTCTGGATAGTGGGTGATGAATCCGTGCTCCAGCATCACGTTCAGCAGCTGGTAGACACTGGATCGAGGAAGCTCCAGCAACGTGGCGATCATTGCCGCCGGAGTCGGGGTCTTCCTGCTGGCCAGCAACCTGAGGATCCGCAAGGTGTTATCGGCCGCTGGAACCTTGCTGCCCATGGGGCCTCCTCAATGAATCGTGCATAGTGCTCTGCAAGGAACTCTAGCAACCTGGTCAGCGGTTTCCTTCGATAGTCCAGGCTGCTGGGCTGGCTGCCGGCGGATAATGCTAGTCACCCACAACGAATGAAATAAATAGTCGCTGGGATCAGCGCCATTCCAGGCGGAGATCCCAGCGACTATCGGCCAGAAATGAAAGGTCTAGCGCGTCGTGGAACTGAGGAAATGATTCAGCTCGTCAAGGGTTGGAGGATTCGCCCCGGCGCGCGACACGGTGATTCCCGCGCACACCGAAGCGATCTGCATGACCTTCTCCAGCTCGACGCTGTCCAGCTGCGTGCCATCGCGAAGGGACTTGGCCAGCGAGCTGTCCAAGATGGCGTGGAGCAGCCCGGCCATGAACGCATCACCGGCGCCGACCGTATCTACGGTACGCACCGAAATCGAGGGAACCATGACCTCGCTTTGCCTGGTCCGGGCCTCGGCTCCGCGTGCGCCGAAGGTGATGATCGCTAGCGATGCCCCGCGCTCCAAGAAGTGCTCCAGGATGCGATTGGTGTCCCATCCCGGATAGAGCCACAGGGCGTCTTCGTCACTGAGCTTGACGATATCCGCCAGCCCGGCCAGCTTCTCGATCTGCTTGACCGATTCTGCCCGGTCCTCGACCAGCTCCGGACGCAGGTTCGGATCGAAGCTCAGGATCTGGCCCGGTGGGGAAGCCTCGAAAGCCTCATGGATTCGAGCGGCACTCGGACCCTGGAATGCTGCAACGGATCCTGAATGGAACAAGGTGGCTTGGGTCGAAGCCATGCTCTGCAATTTGCAGTTCAGCTGGAACTCGTAGTTGGCATCTCCGGACTCGTCCAGCACGACGGTGGCGCTGGAAGTCTGCGCATCGGTGTGTGATCCGGCTGCGAGCTGAACGCCTGAGGCCGCCACATGTTCGGCGATCAGCCGACCATGCTCGTCATCGCCGATGTCCGTCTGGAGCAGGACTTCGTGGCCCAATCGGCCCAGTCCAACAGCAACATTCATCGGGGAACCGCCGGGATGCGCCACACCATCGACGATATCGACTAGGGCTTCACCGGCAACCTGAATATTAACCATGACATCGATCCTACGTAACCCGGAGGGAAAAAGCCCATCGGGGAGATCATACGTTCAGCCTGTACCCACGTTTGATGACCGTGGCGATGATTTCCGGTTGCGGCAACGCCTTGCGCAGCCGGCTCAATGTCATATCCAAGGCATGCTTGGAACTGGCTTCCGGAAGTGCGGCCCCCAGCTCGTCGCGGGAGAGGACGCTGCCGCCCGCCTCGATCAGCGCGCGCACCAATTCGGCCTGCCCGGGAGTCAATTCGCAGTTTTCGTCCTGGACTGAGAGGGTGCGACCGCGCAGCTGCACCTGGCCGTGGACTGTTTGCGCCTGCAACGTGCCCAGCGAGGCTAGATGCTCCACGAGCTGGCCGATCATCGCACCCATGCGATGGCGCTCGGGAACCAGCGGGCAGATGCCCGCCTCGATCAGCGGGGCAGCAGTCACCGGTCCAACGGTGGCCACTGCGACGCGCTCGGCCAGTGAGCGCAGCAGTGCGGGCAAGCGATTGCGCGCCTTGGCAGCGGCGAACAGCGCGTGCACGCTTGGCGCGCTGGTGAAGGTCACCGCGTCGAAGTGGGCGGCGCACAGGCCCTCCACCAAAGCAGAAATCCCGCTATCGCTGCTGGTGTCCTGCCAGCGGTAGGGCTCCACCTTCAGCACCCGGCGAGCGCCCAGCTCGCGCAGGCTCTGGGGCATTCCATGGTCGGAATCGGCATGAAGCTGCAAGGCGACGGTGGCGCCCTGGAGCTTGCCCTCCAGCAGTTCCAGCATGGAGGCGCTGCGCCCGTCCTTGGCCACGGCGGCCGGTTCCAGGCCCAGCGCCTTGACGGCGCCATGGGCTTTGGCCCCGCGGACGTAGAGCTGCGCCTGCCCGAGCGCTGCCAGCAGCTCGTCGCCAATGCCGGCAGCCTCGGAGGTATCAACCCAGCGGCGCAGTCCGTAGGCGGTTGTAATGACGGCTACCTGCGGACGGACCTCAATCAGCTTTTGCGTTTGCGCGATCAGTTGCTGCTCATCGTCCAGCGGGGCGAGCTGGAGCAGCGGAGTATGGGTCACCTCGGCGCCGCGGCGTTCGAAGGCCTCGATGAGTTCTGCGGAACGGCGGTCGCTGGTGACGGCCAGCCGGAAGCCGGCCAAGGGTTTGGGGCTGCTCATCAGGCCACTTCCAATTGCGCTGCCAGCGTGGCCGGCTCTTCTTGCGCTGCCGCGTTCACCAGGGTGGCCGGCAGCCCAGCGACTTCACCTATGACAATGACTGCAGGGTTGGAATGGCCGCGGGCTGTTTCGGCGAGACGGGCTAGCCGGGTGCAGCTGGTGCGCTGGATGTCGGTGGTGCCGGATTCGACGATGGCGCATGGCATTTGCGGGTCCATGCCGACCCGGTGCAACCCGGCGACGGTCTGCTCGATGGTGCCCATGCCCATCAGGATCACGATGCTTCCGCCCAGCTTGGCCAGATGGTCAAGCTGCGCATCGCTGAGTGGGTCGTGGGCCGATACCACGGTGAACATGGTGTTCACCCCGCGGGCGGTGACCGGGATGCCGGCTGCTGCCGGCACGGTGATGCACGAGCTCAGTCCCGGGATGACGCTGATCGGGATGCCCGCAGCGGTAGCGGCCGCGATTTCTTCGAAGCCGCGGCCGAAGACGAAGGGATTTCCGCCCTTGAGCCGGACTACGGCAGCGCCACCGCGGGCCGCTTCGATCATCAGGGCTTCGATATCCCGTTGGGTGAGCTTGTGGTGTCCGGGAAGCTTGCCGACGTCCACGATTTGAGCTTGCGGTGCGAGAGCGGGCAGGTGCGCTGCGGGACCGAGCCTGTCGGCGAAGACGACTTCTGCTTCGGCCAGGGCCCGCACGCCGCGCAGGGTCAGCAGGTCCAATGCGCCGGGGCCGCCACCGAGCAGGGTGATGGATCCGGCCCGGGTCGCTGGTCCAAGGTGCATGACGGGAATGCGCGCGGCCTGCACCACCGAGGCGAAGCGCAGCGGTTCGGCATCGCAGATCACCAGCAGGCCGGCTTGTTCCAGCAACTGTATTGCCTGGAAGGGCCCGTCGGCGGTGAGCACCGTGGCGCCCTCCACCCGGAAGCGCAGCGCAGTATTTTTGCTCCCGGATTTACTTCCAGCGATCAGCACAGTGCATCCGCGCAGTTCGAGGTCGATGCCAATCATGGTTTCCTTGATTCTGCTCGAGTTTCTAGGGGTGACATGGGATTCTCCTTGAACTAGTGGATGCACCCAGCTTAGGCGCCCAGGTTTTCCCGGAGGTATCGCAAATGTTTCAAGCGCAATAATTCGAGTAAAGGTTAACCTTTTCGAAATGTTCGCGAGGGTAAGACGAAACACAAAGTCTCTAATGTAAATATTGTTGCGAGGCACCGGCCTGGCTGATCCTGCAAAGTTCAGTGAGCGAATACGCGGGAGACTTGCCGAGTTCTGCCTGCAACGGGCACGCTGGGAACATGGAATCCCTGTTCGACGACAGTGCACTGCCCCGTAGCGGGGGAGCCTTGCGCCCAGGAGCCTGGCACTTGCCGGGGTGGCTGGACGCGCCCGCGCAGCAGTGGATCGTCCGGCGCTTCTTCGAATGGGGCAGCGGGCCTGTTCCGCCGCACCGCACAGCCGTCAACGGCCATCCGATGAGCGTGCAGAGCTTGTGCCTGGGATGGCATTGGAGCCCGAACCGCTACTCCAAGACCGCTGACGACCTGGACGGGCAATCAGTGGCGCCCATGGAAGACTGGCTGGTCCGCTTGGGCAAGCAAGCGGTCGCAGAAGCTACTGGTGACCTGCAGCGCGCGCAGGACTACCAGCCCGATGCGGCTATCGTGAACTACTACGACGAGCAGGCCGCCATGGGCATGCACCAGGATGCGCAAGAACGCATCAACGCCCCAGTGGTTTCGCTGTCCATCGGCGATTCGGCAACATTCCGCCTGGGCAATACCGAGAACCGCAACCGGCCATGGCAAGAGATCCGGCTGGCTTCGGGGGACCTGTTCGTCTTCGACGGCCCCTCACGCTTCGCCTATCACGGGGTGAGCAAGATCCATGCCGGGACCGCGCCTGCAGGCCTGGGCCTTGGCGGCGGACGCATTAACATCACGCTGCGCCAGACCGGGCTGGAAGCGAACTAGTTCCCCAGATCGATCGTGGCAGCGAGCGCGTAATGATCGGAATCGGCGATTTCCAGCCGCTCCAGGCCTGCTGATTCGACGCCGCGCAGCATCACATGATCGATGCCGAGCATCGGGAACAGGGACCGCGGCCAGGTCAGGGCCAAGCCCCAGTCGCTGTAGTGGGCTTCCTCCAGCTGGTTAGCGACCGGCGCGAAGTGGCGGTCGGAGCTGGTGGCGTTGAAGTCTCCGGCGGCAACGATCTTCGCAGAATCGTCATCGGCGAGGTAGCCGGCCAAGGAAGCAAGCATCATGTCCCGCTCGTGATGGCCGGTAGGCCTGGCCGACGCCGCATGCACAGCGTACAGGCGGACATCCCCTTTTTCGCTGGCCACGTCCACCCGCAACGCGCGGTCCCAACCCAGCCCCAGATCCAGGGGCTCTGGATTCTTCAGCGGATAGGCGCTCCACACGCCTACGGTGCTGACCATGTAGCTGTAAGGATGGGATTGGGCGAGCTCGGCGGTGATTTCCGGCTCTTGGCCTTCACCGATTTCCTGCAGGGTGATGACCTGCGCGCCGTTGGCTGCCAATTCGCGGGCGGCTTGCACGCCCGCAGACTCGTGGACGTTTTGCGTGGCAACCAGCAGGGAAGCTTCTGGTGCGCGCCGGTCCGAAGGCAGGAACGCCGGCCCGAAGAGCACAGCCCAAACAACGACCGGTACGAGCAGGCCGATGAAGCTGATGCGTCCGCGCACCACCAAGGCCATCAGCAAGAGCACTGGAATTCCGAGGCCCATCCACGGGGCCAGGTTATCGACGATCAATCCGAGACCCAGGACATCGGGGATCTGCTGGTGGAACACCATTAGCCCGGCCAGCGCGAGACAGAGCATGACAAAGAAGAACCTCGCGATTATTCGCGAGGCCGACAGGCGATGGTGCGATGAATGAGGCATAGGACTTAATACAGTGGCACAAAATACTGTGGGATTCGTAATTTTCCGCTCGGGGATTGCCACTGTCGCCCGATGCAGTCACTACGATGGATAAGAGCGCCGAGGGAGCCGCTTCCCAAGACCCTGCCATGAATTGAGAAATTGAATGACTGCCTATGTATCTGGCGGAAAACTACTGCTGGCAATTGTTGCCTTGGCCATGGGCGGCGTCGGCATCGGTGTCACTGAGTTTGCCATGATGGGCTTGCTCCAGGAAGGTGCCGCTGATCTGGAAGTGGGCTATGCGCAGATGGGCCTGATGATCAGCGCCTACGCAATCGGCGTGGTGGTGGGCGCCCCGGTGCTCACTGCGCTGGCTGCCAAGATCCCGCGCAAGCGTGCGGTGCAGCTGCTGATTCTCTTCTTCACGCTCGCCAACCTCTCCTCATTCTTCGCTCCGGACTACAACACCATGCTGGTGACCCGCTTCCTTGCAGGCCTGCCGCATGGGGCCTACTTCGGACTGGCCGGTGTGCTTGCCGGCAGCCTGGTTCCGGCCACGATGCGCGGACGCGCCATTGCCTGGGTGATGCTCGGGCTCTCGGTGGCCAACGTTGCCGGTGTCCCGTTGGTGACCCGGCTCGGCCAGGAATACGGCTGGCGTTCGATGTTCCTGGTCGTCACTGCGATCGGCGTGTTGACCGCTGTGCTGATTAGCTTGTTCGTCCCATGGCGCAAGACCGATGCCGGGGCGAGCATCCGCCGCGAGCTGACCGCCTTGAAGAGTGCCCAGGTGTGGCTGGCGATGCTCACCGGCATTGTCGGCTTCGGCGGATTCTTCGCGGTGTACTCCTACATTTCGCCCACGCTGACCGAAGAAGCAGGACTGCCAATTGAGCTGGTGCCGTTGGCTTTGGCGCTCTATGGCGTAGGCATGGTCGTTGGTTCGCTGGCCGGTGGCAGGCTTGCCGACTGGTCGATCTTCGGCGCGATCAAGCTTTCTTCCGTTTTCATGATCGCCACCATGCTGATTTTCGCGGCCGTGACCAGCTGGGTGGTTCCGACGATGATCATGGTCTTCGTGATGGGCGCGGTGGGTTCCCTGCTGATCCCTGCGTTGCAGACGCTGCTGATGGATTCGGCCCCGCATGCGCAGTCGCTGGCTGCTTCGCTGAACCACTCCGCGCTGAATGTTGCCAACGCGCTGGGCGCCGCCCTGGGTGCCGCGGTGATTGCCGCCGGTTACGGATTCCGCGCCCCATCTGTGGTCGGCGCTGGACTGGCCGCTTTGGGCCTGCTGATCGCGTGGATAACCCAGATCCGCGCGAAGAAGGTGGGCCTGCTCGTAGGCCGCGAAGCTTTGGAAGCCCGCGAGCAGGCGCGCACCCACTAGCTGCTTCGGCTAGCTTGCCACCGCGGTGATGTTGAACATCCAGACCACACCGAACTTGTCGCGCAGCTCGCCGAAGGAGTCGCCCCACGGGGCCCGCTCCAATGGCATGTTGATCTGGCCGCCTTCGCCCAACCCTTCCCACCACCGGGTCAGGGTCTCCGCGTCGGCTCCGGCCGTCCCGTCGCTGCTGAGCGCGATCACGCCATTGCCCCGCACGTCCATTTCGGGCGGGGTGTCCGAGGCCATGAAGTGCAGGCCGCGTTCAACGAATAGCGAGGAGTGCATAATCTGGTCGGCAACGGCCGGATTGTTGTCATTCATGCCTTCTTGGAAGGTCATCATGGAAAGCTCGCCACCGAGTACCTGGTGGTAGAACTCCATTGCTTCCTTGGCGTCTCCGGCGAAACGCAGGTATGGGGTCAGTCCGATGGTCATGGGATTGCGCCTTTCGAAGGAGTGGGTGGGGCCGGCAGGTCCCGACCCATATTCTTCCACTTGGGGAGCACCGTGTGAATAGCAGAGTGTGACCAGCGTCTCGAATGGCCGATTTGGCGTTTTCGGCAGTGCTCCGGTAGAGTTTTATCTCGGTTCAGCGGTTGTTCAAACCGCGGAAAACCACCTCATTTGGGGGTATGGCGCAGTTGGTAGCGCGTCTGCATGGCATGCAGAAGGTCAGGGGTTCGAATCCCCTTACCTCCACCAAATGGAAACAAGCCGGGAAACATCAGAAATGATGTTTCCCGGCTTTTTCGCATTCTCCCAAGTTCCCAACAGGCCATGCTGTAGGGTTGGCTCAATTTCCCAGACGATCCCGTCTTCGAACCAAGGGAGAATCAATGAGAGAACTAACCTACTTCGTTGCAGTGAGCTTGGACGGGTACATTGCCGGTCCTAACGGTGAATTCGATGCTTTCGCGGTGGCTGGTGACCATGCGGCGCCCATCTGGGACCGCTACCGCGGCACCGCGCCGACCCAGCTGGCAGAGTCGGCTGGACTGCCTATCGAGGGGTGCCCTTTCGATACGGTGCTGATGGGCTGGAATACCTACGCTGTCGGCTTGCCAGCACTGCCCAGCCCTTACTCGCATCTGAGGCAGATGGTTTTCACGCGCGAGCACTCTGCACCTCCAGGAAGCCAAGAGGTGCAGTTCACCAGCGCGGATCCGCGAGAGGTCATCGGGGAACTCAAATCCCAACCGGGTGACGGCATCTGGCTGTGCGGCGGAGGGCAATTGGCCGCCAGACTCCGGCCGGACATCGACAGGTTGGCCCTGAAAGTGCAGCCGGTGATGTTCGGGTCGGGTATCAGGCTCTTCGGGGACACGGGGTATGCCCCGGATCGCTGGAGGCTGGAGAACATGCAGACTTTTGCCTCCGGAGTCTGTCTTGCCGAGTACTCGCGCGGCTAGTGGACGTTGGAGGCGGCTACATTCCTTCGTCTCCGATATGACCCGCAGCTGTCGCATCGAGCACACGCTCAACGAACGCCGCGTATTCGCCCATGTAGTGGGCCAGGAACTTCTGGGTGTCCGGGTTGCTGATGCTCCCGTCCTCGCCGAAGTCTTCGGGACGGTACTGCAGGTAGACCTCGGGGGAGTTCAGCTGCGGGGCATCCAGGAAGCTGAGGACGCTGCGCATGCTGGACTGCATGACCGCGGTACCGATGGCTCCGACCGAAGCGCCGAGCAGGCCGGTGGGCTTGCGGGCGAAGGAGTTGGTGCCCCAGGGCCGCGAACCCCAGTCGATGGCATTTTTCAGCGCACCGGGAATTGAACGGTTGTACTCCGGGCTGATGAATAGCAGGCCGTCCGAGGCCTCGATGGCGGTCTTTAGCGCGGTCCCGGCTTCGGGATAATTATCATCGTAGTCAGCGCTATACAAGGGCAGATCGCTGATCGGGATTTCCGTGAAACTGAGGTTTTCAGGTGCCAGGGCTATCAGGGCCTTGGACAGGACGCGGTTGATGGAGTTCGTGGCGAGCGAACCGACGAAATAGCCGATGTTGTAATCCATGGAACCACTTCAGCACCGGGGCGAGGGGTGGCAAAAGGCCCTCGGGCAAACTCCCAGCTAAGCCAGGCCGCCTGGTTGACCGCGCTGGGTAATCTGCTGCGAGCCGAAGGCTGAGAAGTCGGCTTTGCGTGGCGGGACCTAAACCGTGAGCACGCGCAGGCCAGTGCCGCCGGTATTTCGCAGGTCGTGGTCCACCCCTGCATCGGCCAATACGCTGTCACCGGGACCGAGCTCGTATACGCGCTCGCCGACCCGCATCCGCGCCCGGCCCTCGATCACCTGGTAGAACTCCTGCAAAGCTCCCTGGCCCTCGTGGCGATGGAAGCCCTCGAAGCCGCCTGGTTCTATCACCCAGGTCTGGATGGCTACCGGCATCCCGGTATGCCCGGCGAAGTGGTGGCTGACCTTCATGGCTGACCCTTCGTGCATACCGTAGTCGAAGGCATGGGCATCGCGCGCTTCAAACGGATCCATGGCTATCCCTCCGCCTGGTATCCCAGCCTGGTGCTGATTCGCCTTGCTGCGGTGCGGGTGCTGGAGCAGAGCTGCTCCAGCTCATCGGCGCCGATGCGGTAGAACGGAGCGGCGGTCATGGCGCAGGCGACGAGTTCACCGCGGTGATCGAGAATTCCTGCGGCCACTCCGACCTCCTCGGCGGAGGTCTCGCCGTAGTTGACCGCGTAGCCCCGCTCGCGTACAAGATCCAGGCGTGCCTGGTATTCGGCGGGGGCCGTGCC
Organism: Glutamicibacter sp. NPDC087673; assembly: GCF_044743255.1. NCBI lineage: Bacteria > Bacillati > Actinomycetota > Actinomycetes > Micrococcales > Micrococcaceae > Glutamicibacter > Glutamicibacter sp. NPDC087673. Next base: position 6,869 of record NZ_JBIUWB010000001.1, on the reverse strand, counting down.
GGCAAGATCGATCTCTCCGTTGGAGATCAGCTCCGCGCGGCGTGCTGGATCCTCATTGGCGAGGAATACCTGGACGGTAGCGCTCAGCCCCGAACGGTACCGCGACCCCATGACCGAAGTGTGCTTGACCAGATGGGTTGAAGGCAGCTGTTCTACCGAAATCGACTCGCTGCCGTCCCAGATGTTCAGTACAGCGGTCTCGCCGGTAGCTTCACGCAGATCTTCCAGAATGGGGTAAGCCACCTGCCGCACGTCCAGGTTGGCAAGCAATGGTCCGGCAATGGCAATCAGGCCGACACCCAAGCGGTACTTGCGGGTTTCCGCGTCGCGATCCACAACGCGTTCCTGCTCAAGGGTGGCCAGAATGCGCGAGACGCTCGATTTGTGGAGGCCGACCTGCTCCGCGATTTCGGTGACGCCCACTACCGGGCGCTCAACGGTGAAGCAACGGAGCACATCGAGCACGTTGACGATCACCGAGGTGCCTCGGGTTTCACTGCGAATTTCAGTCATTTCCCCTCCTGAGTTGCTACTATCCTACGGCTCAAACCAGTGGTTTGCGGCTGGTTTCGACCGAGCAGGCCACCGCCACCAGCGAAATCACCGCTGCGCCCATCAAGTACCAGCCGGGGGCAAGGACATTGCCGCTGGTGGCAATGAGCAATGTGGCCACGAATGGCGCCGTTCCGCCAAACAATGCATTTGAGAGGTTGAACGACACCGCGAAGCCGGAATAGCGGACCTTGGTGGGGAACATTTCCGCGAGGTAGCTCGGAAGGGTGCCGTCGTTGAGCGTGAGCATCGCGCCGAGCAGGACCTGGACCAGGACGATAACCAAGAAGTTTCCCGATTCCAAGGCCATGAATGCAGGAACGGTGAACAGGATGAACAGAATCGATGCGCTGATCAAGACACGCTTGCGGCCGAAGCGATCCGAAAGCATGCCGGTGACAAAGATGAATCCGACGTAGGTCAACAGTGCAACTGTCGTTGCCAGGTAGGAACGGGTGGCGTCCAGTCCGAGCTCTTCGGATAGATAGGTCGGCATGTAGGAAAGGATTACATAGAAGCCCACGGCGTTCAGCAGCACCGCACCCGCAGCCTGGACCAGCTGGCGCCAGTGGTTCTTCAGCAACGATCCGACTGGGGATCCCTCAGGAGTGGAGGGCTCGGATGCTTCAAGGAAAGCTGGCGAATCCTCCAGCTTGGTGCGGATATAGCGGCCAATCAGCCCCATGGGCGCAGCTAGCAAGAACGGTATGCGCCATCCCCAGGACTCCAGATCCCCGGTTGACAGCAACCCGGTCAGCCCGGCGGCCATCAGTGAGCCGAAGAGCAGGCCGGTGGCAGTGCTCGCCGGAACCACTGCCGCGTACAGGCCGCGCCGGTTGGCCGGCGCGTACTCGACCAGGAAGGCGGAGGCGCCGGCATACTCGCCGGCGGCAGAGAAGCCCTGGACCAGACGCAGGGCCAGGAGCAGCAGGGGCGCGCCAAAACCGATGGATGCGTAGCCGGGGAGCAGCGCTATGCAGAAGGTTGCACCGGTCATCAGCAGGATCGACCACGACAGGGCTTCACGCCGGCCGATCTTGTCGCCCAGATGCCCCCATATGAACCCGCCGACAGGACGGACCAGGAAGGAGATGGCGAATACCCCGAAGGTCATCAGCAGACCAGCTTGGGGGTCGTCGCTGGGGAAGAATACGGCGGCGATGGTGACGGCGAAGTAGCCGTAGGCCGCGTAGTCGAACCATTCCACGAAGTTGCCGATGAAGCTGGCAGCGATCACCTTGCGGCGGGTCTTCGCGTCAATGGTGCGGGACTGGGGCACGCCGGTGGCCGCTGCGGCCGTGGTTCCGGTGGGAGCTTGCAGTGGGGAGTTGCTGGAATGGTTCATGGGGTGAAACCGCCTCTGGAGGGCAACGGCTTTGGCCAGTGCTGGCTTCTTTGCCGCTGGAATGATGAAGTGTTCCGGCAGACCGGTGCGTGGTCTTCGGTTCTAGGCACAGCCCCCTGCTTGCTGCGCCCCAGATGGCTAAAGCAGCCGTGGGGCGGGGCTCGGGCCCCGCCCCACGGTTATCAGTTGCCCCTAGGCATCGATGATGTTGTTTTGTGGGCCGAAGCCGAATTTGGTGATGTTCTCGACGCCGCCGTCCTCGCCGATGACCAGAATGTCGTGCTCGCGGTAGCCGCCGGCACCTGGCTCGCCATCAGCGACGGTGATCATTGGCTCCATCGAAACGACCATGCCCGGCTCCAGAACAGTCTCGATGTCCTCGCGCAGTTCCAGACCAGCTTCGCGGCCATAGTAGTGCGAGAGCACGCCGAAGGAGTGGCCATAGCCGAAGGTGCGGTTCGGGAGCAGTCCGTGGGAGATGTAGATTTCGTTCAGCTCCGCTGCGATGTCCTTGCAGACCGCTCCGGGCTTGATGAGCTCCAGTCCACGCTTGTGGACCTCGACGTTGACGTTCCACAGTTCCAGGCTGCGGGCATCCGGCTCGCCGAGGAACAAGGTGCGCTCCAGAGCGGTGTAGTAGCCGGAGGTCATCGGGAAACAGTTCAGCGAGAGGATGTCCCCGCGCTCCAGCTTGCGGGTGGTGGCCCAGTTGTGGGCGCCATCGGTGTTGATGCCCGATTGGAACCAGACCCACGTATCGCGCACTTCGCGGTGCGGGAAAGTCTTGGCAATCTCGTGCACCATCGCCTCGGTGCCGATCAGTGCGACCTCGTATTCGCTGATGCCTTCGCGGATCGCTGCCTTGATGGCTTCGCCGCCCAGGTCGCCGATGCGTGCACCGTGCTTGATGACCTCGATTTCCTCGGCGGACTTGATCATGCGCTGGCGCATGGCGTCCTGCGAGACATCCACCAGGGTTGCGCCGTCGAAGGTGTCGGCGATCTGCTGGCGGGTGCGGCCCGGCAGGAAGTCGTCTTCCACGCCGATCCGGGTTGCCTTCACGCCGTCGCGCTTAAGTGCTTCCTGCAGGCCGTAGAAGAAGTTGTCGCGCTTCCAGTCGGTGTACACGATGTTGTCGCCGTAGCTGGTGCGCCATGGCATGCCGGCATCGATGTTCGCGGTGACGGTGGTGGAGTTGTCGGCGGTGACCACCAGCGCGTAGTTGCGGCCGAAGGTGGTGTACAGGAAGTCCGAGTAGTACTTGATGCCGTGGTAGCTGGTCAGGATGACTGCGTCCAGCGACTTCGTGGCCATGATCTGGCGCAGGCCGGCCAGGCGGCGCTCGAACTCGGCATCCGAGAAGGTCAGCTGCTCCTTGGCGCCGTTGTGCAGGGTCTTCAGTCGGGCCAGTTCGGAAACATTGGTGGCGATATTGGCGGTAGTCATGGTTTTGGCTCCTTGTGGGAAATCAACTGTCAAGGGAGGCCGGCCCAATCAGATGGATTGCGAGGATTCATGGGAATCGCCGGAGAAGAAGTACGTGTTGCGCTCACTGCAACGCCGTTGCATTTAGATTATGTGTGCCCTGCGTCACTGTCAAGGGCGATTGTGAAAACTTTTTCTGCAGTGCACAAGATCGGAATTGTCCTGCATGAATATGAAAACCACGAGGTAATGCAGGAGGCCGCGAAGCTCATCATGGCGAGCATCGCGGCCTTCATGCCAATGCGGGTTCTACTGCTTAATTCTGTGGGTCCTGTCCTGGGTCTTCCTTGAGGATCGCTCCGCCGCCATCGGGGTCGGCTACGAAGACCAGATTCGGGTCGGGGTTGTTGATGTCCTTTTCCAGCTGCTTGATCGCCTTGTCTCGTTTGAGCAGCCTCCGGATCAAATTGATGATCATCAAAATGATCACGAAGGAGAAGGGGAAGGCGCCGATAATGGTGCCAGTTTGGACCGTATCGACCACCGCGGTTCCGCCCATGGTCAGCAGCACGGTGGTCACCGTTGCGACAGACAGCACGAGGACTACACGGAAGACTGGACCGGATTTGCCCGGGGCGGAGACGAATTCACTGAGTGCGTAAATGCCAGAGTCCAAGGATGTCACGTAGTAGGTGGCCACCAGGATGGTGGAAACAACTAGCAAGACCGTGCCAACGACAGGCACGGAGTCAAGCATGACGAACAAGCCGGAGGAAGTGTCCTCGGCGACTGCACTGCTGATGCCACGATTAGTCTGGTCATCGTAGTAGAGGGCTGCGGAGCCGATCACTGCAACCCAAACCATCACGATCAATGAAGGAATTATGGTCACGCCGAGAACGAATTCGCGGATGGTACGGCCACGCGAAATGCGGGCAATGAATCCGGCCACAAATGGGGAGAAGGCAATAACCCAGCACCATATGAAGACCGTCCACCAGCCATTCCAGCTGTCCTGCCATGAATCCAGGGTGGTGGTGGCCAATCCTGAATCGGTCCACAGGCTCATATTGGCAAAGTTCGTGAAGAAGCTGCCAAAGGTCTGGGACAGATTCGAGATGATGTACAGCGATGGGCCGAAAATCAGCACCGCTGCGATCAGCACGATACTGAGGATCGAGTTCAATCCGCTGATGCGTGCCATACCCTTGCTGATGCCGACGATAGCCGAAATTGAGGTGATGCCGGCGAAGATCAGAATGACCATGAACCACATCATTGGGCTGGCGGTTAATCCAGTGAAGGAAGTCAGGCCGGAGGAGAACTGCATGGCTGCGAATCCGAAAGAGGTAGCCAGGCCGAGTACGGTCGCGATAATTGCCAGGAGCTCAACGATGACACCGGCTCCGCGTCGCGACCAGCGGGGCAGGATATCGACGGTAGCCTCGCGAAAAGTCAATGTCTTGCCGAGGTTGTGATGCGAGTAGGCCAAGCACACTGCAACGGCGCAATACATTGCCCAGGCGGTCAAGCCCCAGTGGAAGTAGGTCCAAACAATGGCCCCTTCTTCGCCGCCACCGTTTGGCCCTGCTGGGATCACGGGGTTTTCATCGCGAAGCATAATTGGTTCGGCAACTGACCAGAAGATCAAGCCGATGCCTTGGCCGCAAGCGAACAGCATGGAATACCATGCGAATTTGCTGTGCTGCGGTTTGGCATTCGGGCCACCGAGACGGATCTTGCCTACTCGGCTCATGGAGAGCCAAATGCACACCACCACTGTGAATACTGAATACAAGATGAAGAGCCAGGTGAATTTTCCGGTGACGAAAGTGCGCATTTCGGAAATCGCGGCTGAGGCGGCTTCTGGATTGGACAGGACCCAAATCATCACGGCGATGATCAGTACTGGGGGGATTACGCGAATGAGCAGTCGATCCATGGGAGGTATGTGCCGCCCCATGAAACGTGGTACCTCAACTTGCTTCTTAGTGCCTTCAGGGGTCCGGGGTGCTTTCGCGGACTTTTTCCTGTCTTGGGATGTCGAGCTATCCACAGACATGCTATTTCACCTCGATGCTGATGTTGCCCAGCAGCAGCTCGCCTTTGAGTGCATCGGCAACTTGGTTTGTGACGGTTTCGAATAGCAGCTGGCCGCGATCTGCCGTGGCGCCCTTCGCAGAAGAGAGGCAACCGCTGTCCGGGGTGCGTGACGGATCCTCCGGGAAGATGTCATAGGGCGCGAGCTTAGCGGGCGGGTGGTCGACAACCCGATCCATGTTTACCAGGTGCGGGTGGAGCAGGAGCATCAAGGAAGTTTCGAGGATGCCTCCGTGCTCGATGTCCCAGCCGAGGAAGCCGTCGGGGAAGACCTTGGCCAAGGTTTCCTCATCGACAAAGTCCCAGTAAGACAGCAGGATGGCGCGCGACGCCGCGCCGGCGGCTCGGCACTTGGCTACTGCGTTGTCCAATCCTTCGTAGATGAACTGGTAGTTCTCGAAATGCCCGTTGAGGACGACAACATTATCGAAGCCCTGGGACATGAAGGATGCAACTACGTCCTCAATCATCAAGCTAAGCGAAGTGCCGCCGAGGCTGGTGGTGCCTTTGCGGTGGTTGCCGCCGCCGGAGCGGGGCTGGGATTTGTACCCGTAGCTCAACGCCGGCGCAACCAAAGCACCTGTGCGTTGCGCGACGGCTTCTGCGATGGAACGCGAGAGCATGGCATCTACGCCCAGTGGCATGTGAGATCCGTGCTGTTCGGTCGCTCCGGCCGGGATGATAATGGTGGATCCGGTACGCGCTACGTTCTCGGCGTAAGTCTGGGCATCGAGTTCGTCTATGAATACTGAGTGCATGGAATTCTCCTGGACCCGTGGGGCAAGTAATGCCGCAGGCGGGAAAGATTCGGTATCGGAATACGGTTGCAAGAAGCGCAACAGTGTTGCACTGAATCATTTCAGTGGCTCACGTCACAGTCAAGCCTCATGGTGAAAAACTTCGCATGGTGGTCGTGGCGCATCTCGCGGGTTTAGCATCTGCACGATGAGCGGCAAGAAGGGGTGCCAGGCCAGTGCGGTAACGAGGTGCCTGCTTGCGCGGTGCACGAAAATCGAAGTGTTGCGTGGCGGATGCATGCCGGGCGGTTTGGATTAGCGCGCCAAGCAGGGGTGGGACGGGGTGATGCGTGGTTGCGTAATAGCGGCGAGCGGTGCAAACGATCGGTTTACCTCGCGGCTCATGGATCCGGTTGGTCGGGTGGGGGCTTCAGCCGTTCCTTGAGTTGCTGTATCCATTTCGAGTCGCGTCTCAATTGTGGGAACGGCTTGTGCGCGTAGCCCGTGGCTGGTGGGGCGGTGGACTTGTAGGACATCGCCGAGCCGGGGCAGATCATGATGGTGTGGCCGTTGCCGTAGGTCGTGTATTCGTACCAGCCGGCGGCTTCCTTGGCTTTGTTGCAAGTAGCGCATCGGCCATCGCCGTTGAAGACGGTGCTCTTGCCGCCGCGGGCGTATTGCTTGACGTGGTCTATTTCCTCCACGATGCC